>DASXVQ010000127.1:0-92311 GCA_036504155.1 Myxococcales bacterium | reverse complement strand
GATCTGCACCCTGACCTTCTCGTTCCGCTTGCGCTCGGTGTCCTTCGTCGCGCTCTTCTCGTCGAGCTCCCGCGCCTCGCGGTTGGGGCCCGGCAACACGGTGACGGTGAGGCTCGGCGCAGTCAGGTCGGCGGTGACGTGGACGGTCTGACTGGGCTGGGTCACTGCGCCGCTCGAGGGCGTGAGCGCGAACGCGCCGGCCTCTGGCACGTTCCAAGTCCCGACGTACTCCGTCGGCTTGGCGGCGTCCTTGGCGAGCTCGAGGTGGCTGGCGTTCCCGCCGTGCACGATCTCGACGTCCACCGAGGCGGGCCCGGGCTTCGTCCCGTTGCGCCTGTTGAGGATCTCCGCGCGAACCTCGACGCTCGCTCCGACGGTCGCCCCTTCCGCGGGGCTGGTGATGGCCAAGCCCACGAACGCCAGGACGCAGAGCCCGGCCTCGCAGTCGAGCCACGTGCCGCAGACCTGTGGGCAGTAGTCCACGAGGATGGCGACCTTCTCGGACGCCGACTGGACGTCGGTCGAGGAAGCCGTGAGGTTCCACTTCCCGCCCTCGGGCGGCGCGAACGTGCCGGAATAGGTACCGTCGCCGCTCCCCGCGAGCGCCGCCGTCGCCATCTCGCCGCTCTCGGACGAGCCGCTCAGCGCGACGGACGCCGGGAAGTCTCGGAGGGAGCCGGGAGCGCGGACGATGCGCGCCTCCACGGTGACGCCGGCGGCCTTGTCGGTGAAGGAGGCGCCGTTCTCGGGCGTGGTGATCTCGATCTTCTCGAAGGCCTTGGAGCACGAGCCGCCGATGCAGTCCTCGAGCCCCGAGCAGGCCGGGCTGCACTGCGCGGCGACGACGGTGACCGGAACGGCGGCCGAGGTGAGCCCGATCTCGCTGGCACTCGCGGTGAGCGAGTACGCGCCGCCGCCTCGGGTGGTGATGGTGGCGGAGTAGGTCAGCGTGTCGCCCTCGCGGGCGAGGGTGAAGGTCTCGAGGGCGCCGGTGGCGGGCTTGGCCGCGAGCGCGATCGAAGCCGGGCCCGCCGCCTTGCCGCCGGACTTGCGAGTCAGCTCCGCGGAGACCTTGAACGGCGCGTTGACCGAAGCCCCTGAACCAGGGACGGTGATCGCCAGTGCCGTGAAGGCGGGGACGCACTTCTTTCCAGGGTCGCAATCCTGGAACGCCCCGCACTCGCAGTCGAAGCAGAGCTCCTGGTCGCACCAGCCGCCCGGGCAATCGAGGTCGGACTTGCAGGTGACTCCCGGGATCTCCTCCTTGCAGGACGCAAGAGCGAGCAGTGCCACCAGCCCCAAGGCGCGCTTCATGTCTGGTTCCCCTCGCGGGGCGAGCGGTCCCCCGGACCTGCCCCGCTGCAGGAAAAAGGCGAGGCGGAAAGTAGCCCGAGCACGGTCGGAAGGCGAGTCTCGCGAGTCCCCCGCCCTCCTTCTTCCACCTTCCTCCCGCCCGCTCTCCTTGCCCGGGCTGCAGGCCAGTCGCGGCCGGCCTTCGTGCTCAGGGGCTTGGCTACGAGAAGCTCGGCGGATTGAAGGGCAGGGGAGCCCGGAAGGCGCGGCACGGCCATGGAGTTCTTGCTCGAAGTCACGGGAAGGCTTGGCGCTGGCTCGGGTGCCTGTTCCGCTCCCGGTCGCCGCCAGGGCTGCCGATCCCCGACGCGCTGACGCTTGCGGCTCGTCAGGTGTTGCAGGTCAGGTCGCCTGGCAGGGCGCGAAGGCGCGTGAATGTCCGTGCCCCTCCCGGCCCCAGAGTTGAAGTAGTCTTCGCCCCCTCGGAGGCGCCAGGAATGAAGAAGGCACTGATTACGGGCATCACGGGCCAGGACGGCAGCTACCTGACCGAGCTTCTGCTGGAGAAGGGCTACGAGGTCCACGGCATCATCCGCCGCTCCTCGTCCTTCAACACCGACCGCATCGACCACATCTACAAGGACCCGCACGAGAAGGGCGTCCGCCTCAAGCTGCACTACGGCGACCTGTGCGACGCCAGCTCGCTCGACCGCATCCTGCGCGTGGTGCAGCCCGAGGAGATCTACAACCTCGGCGCCCAGAGCCACGTGAAGGTCAGCTTCGAGGTCCCGGAGTACACCGCCGACTCGGTGGGTGTGGGCACGGTGCGCCTGCTGGAGACCATCCGGGAGTCGGGCCAGACGCCGCGCTTCTACCAGGCCTCGAGCTCGGAGCTGTTCGGCAAGGTCCGGGAGATCCCGCAGAAGGAGACGACGCCGTTCTACCCGCGCAGCCCGTACGCGTGCGCCAAGGCCTACGGCTACTACATCACCGTGAACTACCGGGAGAGCTACGGGATGTTCGCGTGCAACGGCATCCTCTTCAACCACGAGAGCCCGCGGCGCGGCGAGACCTTCGTGACGCGCAAGGTGACCCGCGCGGTGGCGCGCATCAAGCACGGGCTGGAGAAGAAGCTCTACCTGGGCAACCTGGACGCCAAGCGCGACTGGGGCCACGCCAGGGACTACGTCGAGGCGATGTGGATGATGCTGCAGGTCCCCGAGCCCGACGACTACGTCATCGCCACCGGCGAGGTGCACTCGGTGCGCGAGCTGTGCGAGGAGGCCTTCAAGGTCGTGGGCCTGGACTACCAGGAGTACGTGGAGGTCGATCCGCGCTACTTCCGCCCGGCCGAGGTGGACTACCTGCAGGGCGACGCCACCAAGGCGAAGACCAAGCTGGGCTGGAAGCCGAAGGTGGGCTTCAAGCAGCTGGTGAAGGAGATGGTGGAGTCGGACCTGGAGCGCACCGAGCGCGAGAAGTACGGCACGCACGGCGCGCGGCCGGCTTCCACCTGAGGGAAGCGCAGGTCGAGCGAGCGCCCATCCTGGCGCAGTGATCCATCGCGCAATACGATCGCAATATGAAGACCATTGCCATCACCATAGACGACGAGACGCTCGAGGCCATCGACAAGCTCGCCCGGCCGGGGGGGAAGGGGCGTGGAAGTGCGCCGGGGAACCGGTCGAAGGTCGTCCGCGAGGCGTTGCGCGAGTTCCTCGCCCAGCGGGAGAAGGCCGCTCGGGAAGAGGCCGAGTGGAAGGTCTGGTCGAAGCGCATCGACAAGCTCAACCGCGAAGCGGCGGCCCTGGTCGCCGAGCAGGCGGAGCCTTGAGGCGCGGAGAGATCTACCGATCGGAGCAGTCCGAGCCCGAGCGTGGGGGAAAGCCCGGGTACTACCTCGTCGTCTCGCGCAACTTCGTGGCGAGCCACGAGGAGATCGAGACGGTGATCTGCGCGCCGATCTACAGCGAGGTCCTGGGCATCCCGACGGAGGTCGTCGTGGGCGAGTCCCAGGGGCTGAAGCGGGAGTGCGCGATCCGCTGCGACTTCCTGATGTTGATGTTCAAACGCAAGCTGACGCGCTTCGTGTCGACCCTGCCCGCCTCCAAATTGCAGGAGCTCGACCGTGCGTTGGCCATGGCCCTCGAGCTGAAGCGCCAGTAGCGGCAGGCCTCCGTGCCTGCCAATTGGGAGAACGTGATGGGCTACTTCGACAACCGCCGCATCGTGGTCACTGGCGGAGCCGGCTTCCTGGGCTCCTACCTCCTCGCCAAGCTCAAGGAGCGCGGCGCCAAGCACGTCTTCGTGCCCGAGTACCCGGATTACGACCTGGTCGACCGCAAGCAGATCCAGCGGCTGTACGACGAGGCGAAGCCGGACGTGGTGATCCACCTCGCGGCGGTGGTCGGCGGCATCGGCGCCAACCGCGCCAACCCGGGCAAGTACTTCTACGACAACCTGATGATGGGCGTGCAGCTGCTGGACGAGGGCCGCCAGCGCAAGATCGAGAAGTTCGTGGGCCTGGGGACCATCTGCGCCTACCCCAAGTTCGCGCCGGTGCCGTTCAAGGAGGACGACCTCTGGAACGGCTACCCGGAGGAGACCAACGCGCCGTACGGGCTGGCCAAGAAGATGATGCTGGTGCAGTCGCAGGCCTACCGGGCGCAGTACGGCTTCAACTCCATCTTCCTCTTGCCGGTGAACCTCTACGGCCCGCGCGACAACTTCGACCTGGAGAGCTCGCACGTCATCCCGGCGCAGATCCGCAAGTTCCTGGAGGCCAAGAAGGAGGGCCGGCCCGAGGTGGTGCTCTGGGGCGACGGCACGCCCACCCGCGAGTTCCTGTTCGCCGACGACGCGGCCGAGGGCATCCTGCTGGCCACCGAGCGCTACGACCAGAGCGAGCCGGTGAACATCGGGTCGGGGATGGAGATCACCATCAGGGACCTGGCGGCCACCATCGCCGAGGCCTGCGGCTACTGCGGGAAGATCGTCTGGGACGCCAGCAAGCCCAACGGCCAGCCGCGCCGCCGCCTCGACGTGTCGCGCGCCGAGCGCGAGTTCGGCTTCAAGGCGAAGAAGGACTTCCGGCAGGGCATCGCCGAGACCATCGCCTGGTACAAGCAGCACGCCGGGGTGTAGTAGCTTTCCGCCCGTGATCGCCGTCTGCCCGCGCTGCGGAAGCACCGATGTCCACTCCTCCCATACCAAGGGAGCGGTGGACCGGCTGGCCAGGCTCTTCGCCTTCCCCCCGCGCCGGTGCTCGGCGTGCGGCTGGCGCGGGTATCGGTTCCGGGCGATGTATCCGTCCAAGCACGGGTCCAACGGCGAGCTGCCGGCGGCGAAGGCTCCGGAGACCGCACCAGTTCCGGAGGCCGCACCAGCTTCGGCGGCGGCGCCAGCTCCGGCGGCGTCGCCGCCGCTGCCTGAACCGGCGAGGGAGTCCGGGACGAAGGAACGCGGCAAGCACCGGCACCACCGGCACCACAACCAAATCAAGGGCAAGAACGCGGCGTGGAAGATCGCGCTGCTGGCGGTGGGGCTCGGGGCGGCGCTGGGGTACGTGGTGCTCGGGATGGGGAACTGACGACGCCCCGGGCTTGAGGAGTTCCGACACACCGCGCTCGTCGAGGGGCCAGGCGCTCCGACACCCCGAACTCGTCGAGGGGCCAGGCGCTCCGACACCCCGAGCTTGTCGAGGGGCCAGAGTGCAATCCTCTGCGAGCCGGGCGCACTCACCGCCCCTCCCCCGCCTCCCCTTCGCGGCGGATGCGGGGATTGAAAAAAGTGCGCTCGAGGCTCAGGTGAGGGGCCCGTCTCTGCTCGAGACGACCTCTTGCGCGACACGGGGAAGGTGCACTCGGCTCTCTTCCACGGTGTCACCGAAGAGGTCGCCTGCGGCACCCCACGAGCCCCTCACCTGAGCGGTGGGCTCGCTTGCTTCAGTCCGTCCGATCCGTCTGCGAAGGGGAGGCGGGGGAGGGGCGTTGGACACTGCGCCCCCGTGCCCCAATCCAAGTTTGCGGCGGCTCTCCCCCGCCCGTATGGTCCGCGTCATGGAACCGCTCGAAGCCCTGCGCCTGCTGACCTCGCTGGATCTGCCCGGACGCCGCGGAATCTCCTCCGCCGCGCCTCCGCGCCTGGAAGTCGACTGGGCGGATCTCGCCGACCTGGCGGTCTTCCACGGGGTCGCGCCGCTGGTGGCCTACAACCTCGAGTACCGCCTCGGCGGCGCCGGCGCGCCCGAGGACGTCCACGACGCGCTGCTCGGCTACTACCACGGCACCCTCTCGGACAACGTCTTCAAGCTCATCAACCTGAAGAGGCTCCTCTCCGAGGCCGAGGACGTCCCGGTGGTCCTGCTCGAGGCCGCCGCCTACGCCGACGCGCTCTATCCGCACGTGGCCTTCCGGGCCCTGCCCGAGGTGCGGCTGCTCGTGCGCCGCAAGGACTTCCAGGCGCTCGCGCAGGCCGGCGAGCCGATGAGCCTGCGCCTGGAGGGCGAGGAGGACGGGGCGGTGGTGCTCACCGACCAGCGCACGCGCTTCCTCCTGCACGACTCGCTCTTCGGCAAGGAGCGCACCGGCGCCGAAGACGAGCTCTTCGAGCGCGGGATCGCCGCCAAGGCCTTCGGTCCCAAGGTCCGTCGGCCGGCGATCGAGGACGCGCTGCTCTCGCACGTCTCGCTGATGGCCCGCGGAGCCTTCGCCGCGCCGCTGGTCGACTTCGTGGATCTGCGCGAGCTGGTGAAGGGCTCTCCGTCGCAGACGAGCACCTGGGAGAGGAAGCCCGACGCGGCGGCGCTGAAGGCTCGCGCGAATGCGCTCGGGTTGAGCCGGGCGCTGTGGTGCGCGATGCAGCTGGTCTCCTACTTCTTCCCGGATGCCGAGGCGGACGCGCTCGCGCTCTCGCCGGAGCTCCCGGTGGCGGTGCGGGCGGTGCTCGAGGCGGGCGTGGTGATGCCCTCGCGCAAGCTCGACCGCACGCGGGTCAACCGGGCGGCGGAAGAGGTGAGGAAGCTGCTGGTCTAGGGTTCTCCTTCCTTTCCGTACCTCTTCTCTCCTTGAAACTTGGAGTAGTGGCCGGCCTCCGTGCCGGCTTCCGAGCTCGGTCTTGGAGTTGTCCGGATTGAACAAGGAAGCAGGCGCAGAGGCCTGCCACTACTTCCGGATTGAACAAGGAAGCAGGCGCAGAGGCCTGCCCCTACTGCTTCGGAGGTTCCAAGACGGCGCTTCCCTCCGTACAATGCCCGCTCTTTAACCCCCGGGAAGCCACCCCGGGGAACAGGGAGCACCTCCATGAAGATCTCCGTCATCGGCAGCGGCTACGTCGGCCTGGTCGCAGGCACCTGCTTCGCCGACAGCGGCAACGACGTCATCTGCGTGGACTCCGACAAGTCCAAGATCGACGCGCTGCTGGCCGGCCGCCTCCCCATCTACGAGCCGGGCCTCGACGAGCTGGTCAAGCGCAACGTCAAGGAGAAGCGCCTCTCCTTCACCACCGACCTCAAGAGGGCCGTGGGCGAGACCGAGGTGGTCTTCATCGCCGTGGGCACCCCGCCCAACGAGAACGGCGAGGCCGACCTGCAGCACGTGCTCTCCGCCGCCCGCGACATCGCCAAGGCCATGACCCACTTCACGGTCATCGTCGACAAGTCCACCGTGCCGGTGGGCACCGCCGACAAGGTCCGCGAGGAGATCAAGAAGCACACCGACATCGAGTTCGACGTCGTCTCGAACCCCGAGTTCCTCAAGGAGGGCGCGGCCATCGACGACTTCATGAAGCCCGACCGCGTGGTCATCGGCTGCTCGACCGAGAAGGGCAAGAAGATCATGGGCGAGCTCTACGCGCCGTTCGTGCGCACCGAGAACCCCATCCTCTTCATGGACACCCGCTCCGCCGAGCTGACCAAGTACGCCTCCAACTCCATGCTGGCGGTGCGCATCAGCTTCATGAACGACATCGCCCAGCTCTGCGAGCGGGTGGGCGCCGACGTGGACCTGGTGCGCAAGGGCATGGGCGCCGACAAGCGCATCGGCTACCCGTTCCTCTTCCCGGGCGTCGGCTACGGCGGCAGCTGCTTCCCCAAGGACGTCAAGGCGCTCATCTCCACCGCCCGCGAGAACGGCCTGGAGTACGAGATGCTGCGCGCGGTGGAGCGCGTCAACGAGCGGCAGAAGAAGACGCTGGTGGCCAAGGTCGTGAAGCACTTCGGCGACCTGGGCGGCAAGACCGTCGCGGTGTGGGGCCTGGCGTTCAAGCCCAAGACCGACGACATGCGCGAGGCTCCGGCCATCGAGGTCATCGAGGGCCTGGCCGGCAAGGGCGCCAAGGTGCAGGCGAGCGACCCGGTGGCCATGGAGATCGCCTCCAAGATCTTCGGCGAGCGGGTGAAGCTCTGCGAGAACATGTACGACGCCATCGAGGGCGCCGACGCGCTGTGCGTGGTGACCGAGTGGAACGAGTTCCGCCACCCGGACTTCGAGCGCATGAAGAAGATCATGAAGCAGCCGGTCATCTTCGACGGCCGCAACGTGTTCGACCCCAAGGCGATGCGCGAGCGCGGCTTCACCTACTACGGCATCGGGCGGCCGCAGGCCTAGCCGGTTCGCAGGCAGCGCCAAGCGACGGCGCAGTCGAGGGAGCACTCGGCTGCGCCGCTTGTGGGAAGGACCTGAATTGACCGAGCCGGCCGCCCTCCAGCCCACGACGAGCCCCCCGCCGCCGGCCGAGGCGCCTGCGCGCCGCGAGGGGCTGGTGGTGGCGGCCGTGCGCGCGCTGCGGCCCAAGCAGTGGACCAAGAACGCCGCGGTGCTGGCGCCGCTGGTCTTCGCGCACAAGGCGCTGGTGCCGGGCCTGGTGCTCAAGGCCCTGGCGGCGACGGTGGGCTTCTGCCTGCTCTCGAGCGCGGTCTACGTCTTCAACGACCTGGCCGACCGGGAGAAGGACAAGCTGCACCCGATCAAGAGGCTGCGGCCCATCGCCAGCGGCTCCTTGGGGACGGGCGCGGCGGTGGCGCTGGGCCTGCTCGTCGGCGGGGCGGGGCTCACGCTGCTGGGCCTGATGACCTCGCGCGCGGCGTTCTACGGCGCGCTCGGCTACCTGGGCCTGCAGGTGGTCTACACCCTGGCCATCAAGCGCATGGTGATCCTGGACATCATCGCCATCGCCATCGGCTTCGTGGTGCGGGTCGCCTCCGGCGCGCTGGCCATCGACGTGCCCATCTCCAGCTGGCTGTACATCTGCACCTTCCTGCTGGCGCTCTTCCTGGGCTTCGCCAAGCGGCGGGCGGAGCTGGTGCTGCTCGACAAGGACGCCGCCAGCCACCGTGCCAACCTGGCGGAGCTGTCGCTGCCGCTGGTCGACCAGCTCATCGCGGTGGTGACCGCCTCCACGGTGGTCTCCTACGCGCTGTACACGATGAGCCCGGAGACGGTGCAGAAGTTCGGCACCGACAACCTCAAGTTCACCATCCCCTGCGTCATCTACGCGATCTTCCGGTACCTCTACCTCATCTACCGCAAGGGCGAGGGCGGCAGCCCGGAGCGGCTGCTGCTGACCGACGTGCCGCTCATCGCGACCATCCTCATCTACTGCGCCATCGTCGGCGCGGTGCTCTATCTCTAAGGGCGCCGAGCGAGTGCTGGAAGCGAACGGAGCCGCAAGCGTCAGCGCGCGGAGGGCAAGCGCCCTGGGCAGTGATGAGCCACAAGTCGAGCAGGGACAATGGGCTGTCCAGGCAGTGAATGAGCCGCGTCGATCAAAGGAAGCCTGCCCGTGCCCAAACCGAACCTGGTCACCGCGCAGGACAGGTGTCCTCCGCGCGCTGACGCTTGCGGCTCCGTGCGATAGATAGGCCGTAGTTGAGCCACCCCTGCCTGAGAGGTCGTCATGCTCTACGCCGTGAAAATTGGCCCCATCCCCGCCGGTGGCGGCGACGCGACCTTCTACTGCGGCTTCGAGGAGGAGAGCCTGCACGCGCCGGTGATGGCGGAGAGCGACGAGGACGGCCTGCGCCGCCTCGCCGCGCAGGCGCCGGGGGCGGACCTCTACTGCGACCCCGCGCTGGCCAAGGTGGGCAAGAAGCTGGGCTTCCAGCCGCTGGGCCCGCCGGAGTTCGCCAAGGCGGGCACGGTGGCGATGCTGACCGCGCTGGCGGCCGGCCCGCACGGCGAGAAGCTGGGCGGACCGCTCGGGCTGTACTCGCTGGCGGTGGCGGCGCTGCGGTTCCAGACCAGCTCGCCGTGGACGCTCTGGCACGACGACCAGCCGATCAAGGTGACGTTCTCGGGCGGCTTCAAGGGCAGCTACGAGGCGGCGATCCTCGGCAACGGCGGCCTGGAGTTCGGCCTGGCGCTCTACAAGGGCAAGGGCGGCGTCGCGAAGGTGGCCAAGCTGGTGAAGGGCGGGAAGGGCCGCCAGGCGCAGAAGGTCGACTCGCTGGCGCTGGTCTTCGACGACGAGCCCAGGTTCGCGGTCGAGCTGTTCGAGCGGCTGCTCGGGCTGCCTGCGGTCCCCACGGCCTTCAAGCTCGAGGGCGGCAAGGCCACGCCGGTGCAGGAGGCCGAGGTCCTGGGGCTCACCGCGGCGCTCAATGGCCTGGCAGCCCTGCATCCGAGGGCGCGCGAGGTCATCGGGGATGCCGGCATCGAGGGGTACGGGCCGGGCCTGGTGAAGGCGCACGTCCTGGCGCCCGATCCGGCGGGGGACGAGACCGTGGTGGTGAAGCGCCAGTAGCGTCCGCCCTCCGTGGCGGGTCGGGCGGTCGGGCGGCCGTTCCTCGCCCAAGCTCGCCGCCCGAAAGAACCGCTTGCGGCGCGGGCGGTGGGAGGACACAATCCGCGCCCTCATGAAGCGCCTTCCGGTCGTCCTCGCCTCCGCCGCCCTGTGCCTGCTCTTCGCGAGCGGGTGCAAGAACAAGTGCCTGGAGCTCGCCCAGAGGATCTGCGAGTGCGAGTCGACCTCGACGCTGCGCGAGAACTGCAATCAGCGCGCGAGCGAGCAGGGCAACCGCGTCACGGTCACCCCGACGGACGAGGCGAACTGCGCCGCGCTCATGGGCAAGTGCGACTGCCACGCCCTCGATACTCCCGAGGGGAAGCTGAACTGTGGCATGGCGCGCCCCGCGGACTGGAAGTAGCCGCCGCCTCGCGACACCCCGAGCTTGTCGAGGGGCCAGAGCTCGGTCCGTGTGCACTGGGCTGTTGTCGGCTCGAAAAGCCCACACACGTGAAGGCCACGTGAACACGTGAATTCTGGCCCCTCGACAAGCTCGGGGTGTCGGGGATGAACGCCCGGCGGGCTGGCCTCCACAGAACCGCTGTCACCCGTCGACTATCGACTATCGACTGTCGACTCACCTACCATTGCCGCCGATGAGCGAGCCGGGATCCCGCAGCCACCGTTCGCGCAGGAGAGCGCAAGGCGATTGGCTGCGTGCCGAGATCGCCCTGGGCGCGGTGCTGTTCTTCTGCCCGCTGGCCATCGCCACCGTCCACCCCTGGGCCGTCGCCGTCGCGGCGGGTCTGGCGCTGCTGGCCGTCGCCCTCGCCGCCGTCGCCACGCTGCGCAGCGGGGAGCCCTTCCTCGTCCCGTTGCCGGGCATCGCCTTCGCGGCGGTGGCCGCCTTCGTCGCCTTCCAGCTCCTGCCGCTGCCGCCGCTGCTGGTCGGGCTGCTCGCGCCCGCCACCCGAGAGGTCTTCGACTTCGTCCTGGCGCCGCTGGGCCGCTACCCGGCCTGGCGGCCTCTCTCGCTGGATCCGCCGGCGACCGCCAACGAGCTGGTCAAGGCCATCACCTACCTCTGCGTCTTCCTGGCCGCCGCGCAGGTCACGCGCTCGCGCCGCGCCAAGGCCCGCCTGGTCACGATGCTGGGGACGGTGGGCATCGTCGTCTCGGTCATCGGCTTCGGCCACGCCCTGTGGGGCGCCACCAGCCTCTTCGGCGTCTTCTCCTTCAAGCACGCCGCGCCGCCGTTCCTCACCACCTTCGGCAACCCCAACCACCTGTCGAGCTTCCTGGCCCTGTGCGCCACCGCCCTGCTCGCGCGGGTGCTGGTCGAGCGCGACCGCAAGGTCGCCACGCTCTGGGGCTTCGGCTACCTCGCCACCGGCGTGGGGGTGCTGCTCTCGCTCTCGCGCGGCGGCATCGTGGCCTTCGTCGCCGCCCAGGCCATGCTCGCCATCGCCGTGTGGATGGTCCGCAAGAGCGAGCGCGAGGGGGTCTCGCTCGAGGCCCGCGCCTTCGCCGTGCCCGCCTCGGTGATGGTCGTCATGGCGGTGGCCGCCTACCTCGCCTGGGACGCCCTGGCCGCCGAGCTCACCAGCGCGGACACGCTCGACAAGCTCAAGGACAGCAAGCTGCAGATGTGGCCCACCTTCTGGCCGCTGGTGCGCGACCACTGGCTGGTGGGCGTGGGCCGCGGCGCCTTCGAGGTGGCCTACCAGCGCTTCCAGGACCCGCTCTACGCCGGCCGGGCGACGTTCACCCACGCCGAGAACCTGGTGGCGCAGTGGTCCGCCGATCTGGGCCTGCCGATGGCGCTGCTGCTCCTGGGCTCCTGTGTCTGGGCGCTCGTCGGGGCGCTGCGCCGCGGCGCGACCGACCCCGAGCGGCTGGCGATGGTGTTCGGCCTGGGCGCGGTGGCGCTGCACGAGCTGGTCGACTTCGGCCTGGAGCTGGGCGGCCTGGCCGTGCCGGCGACCATCGCCATGGCCATCGCCGTCTTCCGCCAGGAAGGCGCGCCGTCGTTCAAGCGCAAGGTGGCCGCGCTGCTCGTGCCGTTCATCGTCGCGGTGACCGGGTGGGCGTGGCTGAAGGCCGGCCAATCGCTGGAGGCCGACGCGCAGGATCTCTCCGCGAAGCTGGGCAAGGTCAGGGCCGACGAGGTCGCCTCGGCGGCAGCGGACATGGCCGAGCGCCACCCCGGCGACTACTACGCCCATCTGCTCGCCGCCCAGGCCTATGCGGCCGAGCGTCCGCTCCACGCCGACAAGCTGGTGGGCTTCGCCAACCGCGCGATGTACCTGAACCCGAGCCTGCCGCTGTCGCACCGGCTGGCGGCGCTGGCGCTGCGGGCGACCGGCCGGATGTCGCAGGCGCGCATCGAGTACAAGCTGGCCTACGAGCTGGGCGACTCGACCGCGCTCGCGGAGATCACCCGCGTCTTCCAGCGGCCGGAGGAGATGCTCGAGTCGGTCCCCTCCGACAAGCCGGAGCCGGGCTGGGCGCTCGCGGACCAGCTCATGGGCGAGAAGCGCTACGAGACGGCCGACGAGGTCCTGAAGGCGTCCGTCGCCCGCTGGGGAGAGAAGCCCGAGGCGCTGATGCGCCAGGCGCGCATCGCCTCGGCCAGGGGGCAGCCGGACGAGGTCATCCGGATCGGCAAGCGCCTGGGCGAGATGGCCCCGACGAAGACCGAGGGGCTGCAGCTGCGGGTCGAGGGGATGATGACCAAGGGCGACGCGCCCGGCGCGCTGGCGGTGCTCGAGAACGAGGGCCTCAAGCGCTTCCCGATGGACTCCGGCGTGCTGCTGTCGGTGGCGCGGCTGCGGCTGTCGCGCGGGGACACCAAGGGCACCCGGGAAGCGCTCAAGCGCCTGCCGGCAGGGATGGATTCGAACGTGCGGCTGGCGGCGCTCTCGCTGGAGTCGAACGCGGCCGAGCGCGACGGCCAGGGGACCAAGGCCTTGGCGCTGATGAGGCAAGCCGTGGCGATGCGCCCCGAAGACGCGGGCTGGCAGTGGCAGCACGCGCTGCTGCTCGAGCGGCTCGGGCGCTGGGAGCAGGCTGCGCGCGAGGCCGGCCAGGCCGCCGAACGCGCTCCGGGCCTGCGCCAGCCGGCGGAGGAGCTGAAGGCGCGGGTGGCGGCGAAGCAGAAGGAGCTCGAGGAGCTGCGGCGCTGGAAGGATGTCGAGAAGGGCGCCGCGCCCTCACCCTGAGCCTTTGCCAGGGGTGGCCGCGAACAAGAACAAGGCCCTCACCCTGAGCCTCTGCCAGGGTGAGCCGCGAACAAGAACAAGGCCCTCACCCTGAGCCTCTGCCAGGGTGGCCGCGAACAAGAACAAAGCCCTCACCCTGACCCTCTCCCAGGGGTGGCGGCGCGGAGGCTCTGCCTCGATTGCCTCCGGTGGCGCTTCCCGGCACGTCTCCCGATCGGCGAGGGAGAGGGAAATCGTGGGTTGCCGTTGGCGACCGCTGCCGGAGTTCGGGGAAAGCGATCCTTCGTGATTCGGAGGGTGACAGGCCCCGCGTTCCGAGGAGTCCAGGTGAGGCAACCAACGGACCCCCTCTCCCTCGCCGCTCAGGAGACCAGCCATCGCGCAGCCCAGAAGGCCGCCCGAGGCAGAGCGGTGGCGCTGGCAAGTCTGGGAGAGGGCCGGGGTGAGGGCTTTCTTCTTCCCTCAACCAGCCGCCGGCGCCGCCGCCGGAGCCGCAGGCTTCGTGCTTTCCGCCGCGGCTCCCTCGGCCTTGGCCGCCTTGGCCGAGCTGAGGGCCAGCAGCACGAGCCCGACAATCGCGATCGGGATGCCGCCGAACAGGGCGCCGAAGATCCATCCGGACTCGGAGCTGTTCCGGTAGTGGTCGGCGAGGATGAACTGGTGGATGGCCAGGCAGCCCAGCGCCACGTTCGCACCCAGCCCGAGAAGGAAGGCGCTGCCGATGACCTTCCACACCCGCTTCTCGGTGAAGGCGCGCCCCAGCATGAGGCACGCCGCTCCGAAGGCGGGGATGGCGATGGCCAGGGCGAAGACCAGCGTGCCGTAGTAATCCGAGCGGTGGACGGTGGGGCCGACGATCGCCCGGCCCAACTGCGCGATGCCCAGCGCCAGGAAGCCGCAGACGCCCAGGTACGTCGCGAAGATGAGCGAGAGCTTGGCGCGAACCGCGAAGACGCTGATGAACGGCAGCACCAGCGACGGCGGTATCGCGGCGATGGCCACGGCGATCAGCGCGATGGCATAGGGATCGTAGTTGTGCATTGAAGCCCTCCCCGTCGGTGAGACGTGGATGCTACCAGTATCGTCGCGGTCAGCCCGCAGCCTGCGCCTTCGCCGCGCGCGCCCCGAGGCCGAGCAGCACGGCGCCCACGAGGACGAGCGGCAGGCCGGCGACGAGAGCCGCGGTCAGGTAGACCACCGCCTCGTTTGCCCCGGCCGCGACGAGCGCGGGCCTCATGTCGGGGCTCGCCATCCCCATCGCGGTCTCGACCTGGATCAGGGCGAACTGCCGTGCCGAGAGTGCGCCCATGCCGATGGCGACGCCCAGGCCCGCCACCAAGCCGCCGGCGGTGGCCGCGGAGGAGAGCTTCTGGCCGAAGGCGCGGCCCAAGGCGACGCACGCCGCGGCGAGCGGGAGCATGGCGACCACGAGCCCGAAGGCGAGGCAGACCCGCGCCTCGCCGCTGCCGACCATCAGGATGGTGTCCCGGTCGACCGGGTTCACGTGGACGACCGCCTGCTCGACCATCCGCATGCCCATCGCCTGGCCGAGCGCGCCCAAGCCGGCCGCGGCGACGCCCAGGACCGCGAGGATCATCGCGAACAGGAAGGCGAGCTTGGGCTTGCCGATGGCGTACCCGGCGATCGGCAGGCCGACCGAGGCGGGCAGGCAGAGCGCGAGCAGGAGCACCAGCGGGTACATCATCCAGCCGCCCATCTCGAAGAAACGAGCCAACTCCATGAGCAACCTCGCAGGGCCAGCCGTTAGTTGATTGATCGTCCAGGGTCGATAGGTGATGGTGCCGGCGCGGACCGTGGAGACTGTCGACCCATCCGAGCCCGTGAGTCCAGCCAGCCCATGACGGTCGAAGCCAGCGCGAGCCCCAGTCCAGCGCGAGACGCCCGCGGCCGGGGCGTCGCGGCGACGCTGGGCGCCTTCGTGATGTGGGGCTTCGCGCCCATCTACTTCAAGTCGGTGGGCCGCGCCGGCGCGCTGGAGATCCTCTCGCACCGCGTGGTGTGGTCGGTCGTCCTGTTGCTGGTGGCGGTGGCGCTGACGCGCAGACGCGGCGAGATCCGCCTGGCGCTGGGCGGGCCGCGGCGCTGGGCGCTGCTGCTGGTCACCTCGGTGCTCATCTCCGGCAACTGGCTGCTCTTCATCTGGGCGGTCAACGCCGGGCACATCGTCGACTCGAGCCTGGGCTACTTCATCAACCCGCTGGTCAACGTGGCGCTCGGGGCGCTCTTCCTGGGCGAGCGGTTCACCAAGTCGCAGGGCGTGGCCATCGGGCTCGCCTGCGCGGGCGTCGCGAGCTTCGTGTGGAGCTTCGGCAAGCTGCCGTGGCTCTCGCTCGTCCTGCCGCTGCAGTTCGGCATCTACGGGCTGCTCCGGAAGAAGGCGGACATCGACCCGCTGGTGGGCCTGCTCGCCGAGACCGCGCTCCTGGCGCCGGCGGCGGTGGCGTACCTGGCCTGGCTGGGGTCGAGAGGCGAGGCGGCGTTCCTCAATCACGGCCCCGGCTTCTTCGCGCTGCTCGCCTTCGCCGGGGTGATGACCGCGCTGCCGCTGCTCCTGTTCGGTTACGGGGCGCAGAGGCTGCGGCTGTCGACCGTGGGGCTCATCCAGTACGTCTCGCCCACCTGCCAGCTCGCGGCGGGGGTGATGCTCTACGGCGAGGCGTTCACCAAGGCGCACGCGGTGGCGTTCGCGCTCATCTGGTTGGGGCTGCTGCTGTACAGCGGGGACGCCATCCTTCGCGCCCCTGCGCCGTCGGTGGCCGCGACGAGGAACTGAGCCGCAAGCGTCAGCGCGCGGGGGACAAAGAGCCCTGGCGGTGACTGGAGCGGATTGAGCACGGACTGCCATTCGTCCTTGCTCGAGTCGGGGCCGTCACTGCTCAGGGCAGCTGTCCTCCGCGCGCTGACGCTTGCGGCTCCGCGCCTGCAGTGCTGGGTGACCGCAGGGATTCAACCGCCGGCGGCAATCCGGCGCACCACTTCCCCGGCGGCGATCATCCCGAAGACGCTGGTCACGAACACCGCGGTCCCGTTGATCTGCCGGCGCTTGTCGCAGGTGTGGAAGTCGTTGTCTCCGCCGGGGCAGACGCAGTTGAAGCCGCAGCCCTCGCCCTCGGCCTCGATGGGATCGCGCGGACGCTCGGTCGACCACACCGCGAGGATCCCGGTCATCTGCTGGGTCGCCGGAATCCCGTGCTTGATCCTCAGGAACTTGCGCACGTCCTTGGCGAACTGGTCGGTGTGCGACTCGTACAGATCGGACACGCGCACCCGCGTCGGGTCCACCCGCCCGCCCGCCCCCATCGAAGAGATGACCGGGATCTTCAGATCCAGGCAGCGCGAGAGCAGGTGCAGCTTGGCCTTGACGTTGTCCACGGCGTCCACGACGAAGTCCACCCCGCCGCTGGAGGGCAGGAGCTGCTCGGCGGTCTCGGCCCGGTAGAACTCCCGCGACGCCTCGATGCGCGCCTCGGGGTTGATGCTCCGCATCCGCTCGGCCACCACGTCGGCCTTGTACTGGCCCACGCTGCCCTGCGTCGCCGGCAGCTGGCGGTTGACGTTGGTGACACAGACCCGGTCGAAGTCCACCAGCGTCAGCCGGCCGATCCCGGCGCGCGCCAGGCCTTCGGCGGCCCAGGAACCGACTCCGCCCAGCCCGAACACCGTCACGTGCGCCTGGGCGAGCCGCTCCACCGCCTCCGGCCCGAACAGCCGCGCATTGCGCTCGAAGCGCCGGGGCACCTTCGGTGGAGGCGTCGCCGCTGCCTGGCTCGCGTTGGTCGTCGTCACGCGCGGAAGGATAACGCCGGCCCTGTCGTTCTTCCGAACTCTCGGAACTCCCGGCTCTCGCAGCGGCGATGTCGGACCCGACCGCTAAGGTGCCGACCCATGGATGGCGAGTGGAGGCGAGACGTGGACGAGGAGCTTCGCTGGTACGAGCAGACGGTCGAGCAGATCGCGGTGGCGCTGGACGCCCGGATGAAGGAGCGCGAGCAGCTCGAGGACCGGCTGCACGAGCGCCCGCTGCTCGGTGAAGAGCTCGACCAGTTGGAAGCCGAGGTGGATGCCGAGCTAGTGGCCAAGCCTCTACCGGACTGGCGCGTGGAGGCACCGGATGACGAGCCGTGGCTCACCTGGCGGCAGGGCGACCAGCCGGCGTTCTTGGCGGTGGTCGACTGGGCGCTCGACGAGGGCGTCTTGGCGTTCGAGGACGAGGTCCGGCTGTGCCGCGCGGCGATGCCTCCACCTGCTTCTGCTTCTCTCCCAGCTTCACCAACGGGCCGAAGTCAGTAGCGTCCGGCCGGGCCTGCCCTGAGCTCGCCGAAGGGCGCCGGGGTCGTGTCGGTCGTTTGGATGGAGTGCCCGGCCTCCGTGTCGGGGTAGGGCGGTCGGCCGCGTCGGTCGTGTCGCGGATTGATTGCCGAACTCAAGAACGCCCGACCACTGCCGCCCCCGCCGCGGAGGGCGGGTACTTCCACCGAACCGCCAGAGATTCAGCGATCGCGCAGCCGGAACCGCACCAGCCAATCATCCAGCGCGTCGGCGTTCGGGCTCTCCTCCGGCAGGGGCGACCGCAACATCGCCTGGTCGAGCCCCTGGAACGCCGCGTCCAGCCACAGCTTCCACCGCTCCGAAACCTCGGGCGCCAGCTCGGACTTCTCCCCGCGCTTCTTGGACTCGACCAGCTCCCGCGCCAGCGCGAACCCGTAGACGTCCATCAGCTTCGTCACGTCGGTCTGCATCTCCCCGGTGAGCAAGAGGTGGGTGCCGGTGAGCGTGGTGCGCAGCACGTAGAGCAGCTTCTTGGCGCTCTTGAACCCGCTCTTCTCCCACTCGCGCAGCTGCCCGCGCGCGAAGCCGGAGTAGTGGCGGTGCACCTTCTTGGACAGCGCGCCCTGGGCCAGCACGCGCAGCTCCTCGAACCCGGGTCCGGCGATCACCGTCTGGTCGCCCAGGAAGCGCTCGAAGTAGTTCCCGTTGCCGGCCAGCAGCGCCGAGAGCACCGGACCGAGCTCGTTGGACGAGTAGTCCACCTCGACGCCTTCCAGGATCTCCATCCGCGAAGAATGCGGGTCCGGCGGCCGCAAGCCGAGCAGGCGAGCAGGCTTCTCGGCATGGACGGCCTTCAGATCGAGGTCGCTGTCGGGCGAGGGGAAGCCATAGGCGTGCGCGCCGGAGAGCGAGACCACCACGTGCGTCCGCTTGGCGCCTTCCTCGGCCAGGACGCGCCGGGTGATCTCCGCCTGGTGGGCTGTCAGGAGCTGGTCGTCCACGAGTCACCTCTCCGATGAGCGGCATCCTAGCGCGAGCTGCCTGACCCGCCGAAGCCACGGGGCTCCGCAACTCCGGAGCCCAGCGTGCCGACGATGCCTCGGATGCACTCCGCCCATCCCCGGAAGCCCTGGCTCGGGCTCGCGACGCTCCTTGTATCGGCGGCGCCAGTCCTCGCGCCCGCCGCGGGAATGGCGCACCGGGCGGCGCGGCGCTCCCAGGCGCAGACCTCGGTCGCCCGTCCACCTGCCGGGCAAGCGAGCGGCCCGCCCGCAGCTGCCGCCGAAGTCCAGGACCGGGCAGCCAGCCTCCTCGCCGATGAAGACCCAGCTCGTTCGCGTCTGGAGCGCCGTCTCCCGGCACCCGGAGAAGCGGGTCTTCGCGGCGATGCCGTAGCCACTTTTCTTCGAAGGGTCTCCACCACCTATGCCGCGAGAGGGGTAGAGCCCGGCCTCCGTGCCGGGGGCGCGTTCGGGCGCGTCGTGTCGCCCATCCTCGGCGCCCGACAACTGCCGCCCCGGCCACCCTTCGACAGGCTCAGGGCAGGCCCGGGCCGGCTCTACCCACTTCCGCCAGCTTGAGATGTGGGGTGACAGCAGAGCGTCGGCTTCCGGCGGGCGCCGCCGACTCCCGACACCTGAACGGTTGAACCCCGGCCGCTCGACAAGCTCGGGGGGAAGCGGCTCCCGGTGCTAGCATCGGCACCCATGAGACCGACCACTTCTCTGACCGTCGCGTTGGTGGTTCTTTTCACCGTCCTCACTGCCCAGGCTGCCGCGCCGGGCTCCGTCGCCGACGCCAAGAAGGCGCTGGAGACCGCGCGCGCCAACCTCACCAAGGCCATCCAGCTCATCGACAAGGATCCGCCGAGCACCGCGGACCTGGACGCCGCGCCGGCCTCCGTCGCCGCGCTCAAGGACGCCATCGACGCCGGGGCCAAGTTCGAGGGCGAGGACCTCGACTACGCCAAGGCCGTCCTCGCCGCACGCAAGGAGCTGCGCACCCAGCGCGACTACATCGACGCGCGGCGCGCCAAGGTGCACATCTTCGAGAAGCGCCGGACCATCGAGGCCCAGGCCTCGGCGCTGGCCGAGAAGGTCAAGCGCCTCGACTCGGTCAAGGAGCCGGGCAAGGAGTTCGACGAGGCCCGCGCCGCCATCGCCGACCTGAAGAAGGTGGTCGACGCCGCCCGCGAGTTCACCAAGCAGGACGAGAAGTTCGCGGCCTTCGTCTCCGACACCGACGCCGCCCTGGGCCGCCACGAGAGGGCGGTCGACGACCGGCTGGTGGCGCTGTCGGCGGACAAGCAGCGGGGCCTGCTGGAGCAGAGCCGCAAGGCGCTCGCCTCCGCGGTGGGCGCGCTCAACAAGGGCTCGACCGACGCGCAGTTCGAGTCGGCCGAGAAGGCCTGGGGCGAGCTGACCCGGCGCCTCGATGAGGGCAAGTTCATCGAGCCCAAGGTCAAGGCCTACAAGGCCGACGCCGACAAGGCGCGCGCCGAGATGGCGAGCTCCCGCAAGAAGATGGACGACCTCTTCGCCGAGGTGGGCGTCGAGCGGCTCAAGGCGGAGATCGAGCCGGCGAACAAGGACCTCCTCGCCGCGGCCAAGGCCGTGCGCTCCAAGGGCGCGTCGGAGGACCAGCTGGCCGAGGCCCGCACCGTGGCCATCGTGGTGCGCAAGCTGGTGGAGAAGTACTCGCCCCAGTCCGCGCGCAGCCAGGCCTTCGGCAACTACCTCGAGGGCGTGAAGAAGACCCTGGTCGACGTCGAGACCGAGCTGCTCAAGCGCGGCCTGGACAACGCCAAGTCGGCGGTCACCGCGGCCGTCCGCAAGGTGGAGGCCAAGGCCCCGACCGAGGAGCAGTTCGAGGCGGCCAACGCCGCGCTGGCCAACCTGGACAAGACCCTCAACGCCGCCGGCAAGCCGGACCCGTCGGTGGCCGCGCTGGTCGACGCCGCCCGCGAGCTGTGGCGCACCTCCCAGATGACGGTCTCCAAGCGCCGCGTCGAGGTCAGCCTCGGCGCTCCGGTGCAGGTGGCGACCAAGGCGCTGTGGAAGGTGGAGGCGAAGAGCCCGACCCCCACCGACGCCGACTTCGACGCCGCCGAGAAAGCCCTGGCCGCCGTGGAGAAGGTGGTCGAGCCGATCCAGAAGCCCGATCCCTCGGTGGCCGAGAAGGTCAGCGAGGCCAGGTCGCTGGTGAAGACCGGCCGCGCGTCGGTGGCCAAGCGCCGCGCCGAGGTCGACCTCGAGGCCGCCCGCAAGGCGGTCACCGCGGCGCTGCGCCCGGTCGAGGGCAAGAGCCCGACCGACGACCACTTCGCCGAGCTCAACACCGCCCTGACGGTGCTGGACAAGACCATCGACGCGACCAAGGACAACAAGGACGCCGCGCTGGCCCTGGCCGACGCGCGGGAGCTGGCGCGGGTGGCCCGGCTGTCGATGAACAAGCGCCGCGTCGAGGTGAGCCTGGGCGCGCCGGTGCAGGCCGCGACCAAGGCGCTGTGGAAGGTGGAGGCCAAGGCCCCGGTCCCGACCGACGCCGACTTCGAGGCGGCGGAGAAGGCCCTGGCGGAGGTGGAGAAGATCGTCGAGCCCATCCAGAAGCCGGATCCCTCGGTGGCGGCGCAGGTCAACGACGCCAAGGTGCTGGTCAAGGTCGGGCGCCAGACGCTGGCCAAGCGCCGGGTCGAGGTGAGCCTGGGCGCGCCGGTGCAGGCCGCGACCAAGGCGATGTGGAAGGTGGAGGCCAAGAACCCCGCCCCGACCGACGCCGACTTCGAGGCCGCGGAGAAGGCCCTGGCGGAGGTGGAGAAGATCGTCCAGCCCATCGAGAAGCCGGACGCCTCCGTCGCCGCCAAGGTCAACGACGCCAAGGTGCTGGTCAAGGTCGGCCGCACCACGCTCGCCAAGCGCAAGGCCGAGGTCGGGCTCACGAACGCCCAGAAGGACGTGACCAAGGCCCTGCGGTTCGTCGAGGGCAAGAACCCCACCGACGACCACTTCGCCGAGGCCACCACCGCCATCACCATCCTCGAGAAGACCCTCGAGACCGCCAAGAACAACAAGGACGCGGCGGCCACGGTCGCCGACGCGCGGCAGGCCCTGAGGGACGCCAAGGCCAGCGTCGAGAAGCGGCGCATCGAGACCAACCTCGACAAGCCGCGCGCCGCCGTCACCAAGTCGCTGATCAAGCTCGACGGCCGGGCCCCGGCCGACGCCGACTTCGAGGCGGCCAACAAGGCCCTCGCCGACCTGGAGAAGACGCTCGAGCCGCTGGGCAAGCCGCCCGCCTCGGTGGCGGTCCTGGTCCAGGAGTCGAAGTCGATGCTCAAGACCGGCAAGGCCGCGGTGATCAAGCGGCGCCTGGAGCTGGACGTCGAGGCCCAGAAGGGCAAGGTCGAGGAGGCGCGCAAGGACGCGGTGCCGCTCATGGCCGGGCTGGCGCGGGCGGACAAGGACGGGGTGACCCAGACCGAGAACGCGCTCAAGAAGATCGTCGGGGCCCTCGACGCCGGCACCGAGCTGACCAAGAGGGACAAGGGCTACGCGTTCTACGACGGCGAGGTGCGCAAGCGGGTCGTGGAGATGAACGAGAGGATCGCCGGCCGCAAGGTCGCCATCGCCGGCAGCGACGGGGCGACGCTGCTGCGGGACCTGATGGCCTCGGCGAAGGCCAAGATCCAGACGACGCGGAGCGCGACGTCGACCGAGGCGGACCTCGAGGCCGCGGTGAAGACCGTGGACGCCATCAAGCAGACGCTCGAGGAGCGCGCCGAGCTCGAGTACAACGACCCGGTCTACGGAAAGGCCGCCGAGAAGACCAAGGATGAGATGGGCTCCCTGAAGAAGGACCTGGAGTTCGCCAAGCAGTCGCGCGAGCTGCGCAAGCGCACGGTCGACGCGCTGGTGGCGGGCCTGTCGGCCGCCGACGCCGCGGGGTCCCTCAAGGACATGCGCGCGAAGAAGGCGCAGTTCGACAAGGCCATCGCGCTCCTGCAGACCTGCGAGAGGACCGGAGCGAGCATGCTCGAGGAGAACAAGGCGCTCAACATCGTCGCCGTGAACCTCAACGGCAGCCCCAGCACCCCCAAGGACGTGGTCGCCGTCTGCGCCCAGAAGGGCAAGGAGACCGAGCAGGCCTCCAAGCAGGTCGAGGGCCTTATCGGCTTCGAGGACGGCCCGAAGAAGGCCTACGAGAAGGCCAAGGCCCTGCTCGGGGAGAAGAAGAAGTCCGAGGCGCTGGCCCAGTTCAAGGAGTGCATCCCCGCCGGCATGATCCTCCAGAACCGCAACCCCGAGCTGAAGGACCGCAAGTTCGAGGTCGGCGGCTCCAGCATGACCGTCCCGGAGCTGATCAAGGAGTGCATCAAGCAGCGCGACGCGCTGGAGAAGTAGGCGCCCCGGGGCAGACGCACCGGCGTGCGGAGCCGCAAGCGTCAGCGCGCCGGAGGACAACAGCCCTGTGCAGTGACCGCGGCCGGAGTCGCCCAGAGGGCCTTCCGCTGCTTCACTGCCCAGGGCAGACGCACCGGCGTGCGGAGCCGCAAGCGTCAGCGCGCCAGAGGACCACAGCCCTGTGCAGTGACCGCGGCCGGAGTCGCCCAGAGGGCCTTCCGCAGCTCGCTTCGATGACCTTCACTGCCCAGGGCAAGTGTCCTCCGCGCGCTCACGCTTGCGGCTCCGTACCTGGGCCGGCGAAGGCTCACTCCAGGGCCGCCACTCCCGGCTCGGGCGGGGCCGGGGCCTCTCGGCCCCACGGTCCAGGGCCCCGCGCGATCCAGCGCCGGGCGATCTCCTCGTGGAGGCGGCGCGACAGCGCGTCGGCGCGCGCGAGGTCCGGGCCGCGGGGCAGGCTCGTGGCATCTCGCGCGGCCTCGAGCTCCGGAACGAGCGCCGCCGCCTCGGCGAGCACCTCGTCCAGCGACACCTGGCCGCCCTTGATGGCGAGCAGCCTCTCGCGCATCGCGCCCTCCATCCGCAGCCGGGGCCGGCCGGTGCGCAGCCAGCCCGTGGCCACCGCGATGAGGCGCAGCAGGTTGTAGGCGTTCTTGGGGCGGAGCTCGCGGGACGGCTCGGGCTGCAGCCCGCCGCCGCGGGCGTAGAGGACGAGCGAGGCGAAGTCGCAGGCCTGCAGCAGGCCCTGATCGAAGAGGGAGCGGTAGAGCTGCTTGATGTACTCCTTGGCGGCCAAGAGCTTGTCCGAGCGCGAGGGCGCCGGGCGAGGCGAGAGATCGGCCAGCCGCTCGGCCACCTGGTCCAGGTCCGGTGGGTCGGGGGCGCGCAACCAGTCGAGGAGCAGGCCCCGGTGCTCGGCCAGGCGCGCCGAGTGCGACAGCTTGGCCAGCTGGCTCATGGCGTAGCGGCCGAAGCTGCCGAAGATCTCCACCGACACGAAGGCCTCGCGCTCCCGGAGGATCCACTCGCCCATCGGATCGAGCGCGCGCACGCCGTCCACGAAGAGCAGCTCGAGCGTGTTCGGGTCGGCGCGCACCGCCTGGGAGAGCGCCTTGGGGAAGTCCCAGAACGTGGTCGACCCGTCGGCGGTGACGATGCAGTCCGGCGGCTCGACGATGCCCGCGCGCCAGGAGAAGGGCAGGGCGAGGATCCCGCGGGTGTCGGTGTCCGAGCCCTCGTCGGCCAGGCCCCAGGCGCGGGAGCCGACGGTGGCCTCGAGGATGGCGCAGGGCCGCAGCGCGTCCCAGTCGGCCTGGCGGCGCTGGGCGAAGCGGACCTGGCCGGGCTTGCGCGGGCGAACCTGGTCGCGCTCGTAGGTGAGCACGCCGTAGCCGGTGACCGCGATGTCCACGTCCCCGCTCTCGTGGACCTTCACCACCCGGCCGACGACGCCCTTGGGCACCCGCCGCTCGCCGAGCATGCGCGGGACGCGGCAGGTCACCTCGGTGCCGTGCGGCAGCTCGATGGACAGGGGGTCGATGGGGGCGAGCCCCTTGGGGCGCTTGGTGGACACGCGCAGAGCCTACTCCCTCGCGAAGCGGGGTCGATTCGCCGGTCGCGTCCCCGAGCGAGGCGTGAGATACACCGCTGCCGCGGTTAGCGAAGGAAGCGGCAGACGAGATCCGAGCTGGGGGCGGGCGGGGCGCAGGTGGAAGGACGACGGACGGCGATGAAGCGGTCGGATGGGCAGCTCGCATACCTGCTGGCGGCGATCTCGTCGGTCGGGCCCTTCTGCATCGACGCCTACCTGCCGTCCATGCCGGAGCTCTCGCAGGTCTTCGGCCGCCCGCTGCCGGTGGTGCAGCAGACGCTGACCGCCTACATGGCGATGTTCGCCATCATGACCCTGTGGCACGGGGCCATCTCCGACGCGGTGGGCCGGCGCCGGGTGATCCTGGTGTCGATGGCGCTCTTCGCGCTGGCCTCGGTGGGGTGCGCGCTCGCGCCCAGCTTCGAGGCGCTGCTCTTCTTCCGGGCGCTGCAGGGGATGACCGCCGGGACGGGGATGGTGGTGGGCCGGGCCATCGTGCGCGACCTGCACCAGGGGCCGCAGGCGCAGAAGATGCTCTCGCTGGTGACGCTGGTCTTCGCGGTGGCGCCGTCGGTGGCTCCGGTCATCGGCGGCTGGCTGCAGCACTTCTTCGGCTGGAGGTCGGTCTTCTTCTTCATGGCGGCCTTCGCGGTGGCGGTCTTCGTCTGGGCCTACCTGACGCTGCCGGAGTCGCTGCCCCGCGAGCAGCGGCAGCCCTTCGCGCCGGGCTACCTGCTGCGCACCTACTTCCGGGCGCTGACGCACGTGCGGTTCATGGCGGCGGTGTTCGGGCTGGCCCTGGGGTTCTCGGGGTTCTTCGTCTACGTGCTGTCGGCGCCGGTCTTCCTGATGACGCACCTGCACCTGCACGAGACCGAGTTCCTCTGGCTGTTCGGGCCCATCACCGCGGGGATGCTCATCGGCGCCTGGGGCTCCGGTCGCCTGGCGGGGGAGATCTCCACCGGGCGCACGGTGGTGCTGGGCTTCGCGACGATGGGGCTGGCGGTGGCCATCAACCTGGTCGTCACGCTGGCGCTCGAGCCGGGCGTGCCCTGGAGCGTCGCCTCGATGTTCTTCTACGCGCTGGGCTTCTCGCTGGCGACGCCCAGCCTGACCCTGATGGCGCTCGACCTGTTCCCCCAGCAGCGCGGGCTGGCGGCGTCCTGCCAGAGCTTCGTGCAGTCGATGGGCAACGCCGCGAACGCGGCCTTCTTCGCGCCGCTGTTGTGGGCGACCCCGCTGCGGCTGTCGCTGGGGAGCGCGGCGTTCTTCGCGCTCGCCGGCATCGCGGTGGCGCTGCACCTTTTGACGGGAACCCCCGACCCGGCCGCCTGAGCAACTGCAGCAAAACGAAGGCCCGGGACTCGAGAGTCCCGGGCCTTCGCAGGGCGACAGACCGCCCGAACCTGCGAGCAGACTACGCCTTCGCCTTCACGGCCTTCTCGACCTCGGCGACGGTGTCGTTGGCGCGCTTGCTGACGACGGCGAAGGCGTCCTGGTTGGTCTTGGCGACCAGCTGGGCGATCTCCTTGGCGTGCTCGACCGACTTGGTCAGCATGCTGGAGGCGAAGCCCGCGAAGTCCGGGGTCTTCGACTGGGCGGCGGCCTTGATGTCCTCCATCGCCGACTTGAGGATCTCCTCCTGGCGCTTGGCAACCGTGAGCAGGCCGTCGACGGTGATGCGGTTGATCTCGACGATGGTCTCGACGTTCTTCTGCTGAGCGGCGAAGAGCGACTCGATGTCGAAGGAGGGGATGGCGAAGGGGAGGCTGTTGGTCTTCTCGGTCTTCATTTGGTTTCTCCTGGGCGCTGGTTGGTTTGTTTGTGCGCCGCAACAACGATGTGTCCACAGGATAGGCATCCCCGAGAAGTTGTCAACGTGTTGCAGTGCAATAAAGATCGGCGCCGAGGCCGGTGGCGGCGCAAGCGCCCGAAAACACAGCATAAAACCATCAGACCGGAGGGTGGCGGAAAGAATGGGCGTGTGCTGGTGCGAGAAAAAGCCCCCTCGCCCCGCCCCGTCCCGCACCCAGGCGTCACGGCCTCGGGGCCCTGCCTCGCTCCTCGCCGCTGCCGCACGTCGGCTCGGCTCCCGGCCGGCGAGAGAACGGGCGATCCCGCGTGCTCGTCGCGACGGATTTTGGAGCGCGCGACCTGCAGAAGGATCGTTCGCCGCGTTCCGAGGAGATCGCGACGAGCAACCAACGATCTCCTCTCCCGCGCGGATCGAGAGACGAGCCAGGAGAACCAGCGGAGGCCGGTCGAGGCAGCGCCGTGGAGCCGGCACGGCTGGGAGAGGCAGGGGTGAGGGCCTTGTCCCCCGGGCTACCCCCTCTTCGTCTCGTGGTACTCGCCCTCGACGTTGACGCCCCAGACCTTCGTCCGGTCGCCGTCTCCGGCGAGGGCGGCCACGGCCTCGAACGCGGTGAGCATCGAGTGGTCCTGGTTGTTGTAGCGGTGCTGGCCGTTGCGGCCGATGCAGTAGAGGTTGGGGATGGAGTCGAGGAACTCGCGGACCTGGCCGAACTGCTGGTAGGTCCCGAAGTAGGCGGGGTAGGCCTTCTTCACGCGGACTCGGACGCTGTCGAGCACGTCCGCCTTGTCGACGAGGCCCAGGTGGACGAGCTCGTCCACGGCGAAGTCGACGAAGGCCTGGTCTTCCATCCGCCACAGCTCGTCGCACTCGTCGCAGAAGTACTCGAGGCCCAGGAACACCGTCTCGGGATCGCGCACCATGTACGGCGACCAGTTGTTGAAGACCTGCAGCCGGCCGATCTTCACGTCGCGCTCCTGGACGTAGATCCAGGTGTCGGGCACGAGGCCGTTGAGGGTGGGAATCGCGGTCTCGTTGACGAGCTTGAGGCGCTTGACCAAGAGGCCCACGGTCATGAAGTCGCGGTAGGGCAGGTTGAGCGCGGTCTTCAGGACCTCGGTGGGGATCTCGCGGCCGCGGATGCCGGTCACCAGGTCCTTGACCGGCATCGAGGAGAGCACGGCGTCGCAGCGGAACGCCTTCTCCTGGCCGTCGACCTTGGCGATGACCTGCGTCGCGCCCTTCTTGCCGACCTTCAGCCCGACGACCTCGTGGTTCTTCAGGATGCGCCCGCCGCGCCGCTCGATCTCCGCGCCGACGAGCTCCCAGAGCTGTCCCGGGCCGAGCTTGGGGTAGAGGAACTGCTCGATGAGCGAGGTCTCCACCTGCTGGGCGTCCTGGCTGCGGCCCAGGAGCTTGCGCACCGCGGTGACCGCGGCCTTCGACAGCGAGAGCCCCTTGATGCGCTGCGCGCCCCAGGAGGCGTCGATGCGCGAGGGGTGCCGGCTCCAGACCTTCTGCGTGTAGTCCTCGAAGAACTGCCGGTACAGGTAGCGGCCGAACCGGTTGACCAGAAAGTCCTCGAGCGTGACCTCGGGCCGCCGCGGCAGCAGCTGGGCATGGACGAAGCCCAGCCCGGCGAGCGCGGAGCGGCGCACGCCCATGTTCAGGAAGGTCCGCGCCGAGGCGGAGACGGGATAGTCGAAGAACTTGCGCAGGAAGAGGATGCGCGAGACGCGCTCGCGCCAGAGCATCACCCGGTCCTCGCGCTCGGGGTCGGGCCCGCCGGCGGCGAGGGGCTTCTCGCGGTTGAGCAAGAGGTCGTCGCGCGCGGGGGCGCCCTGCACCGGCATGTGCCGCAGCCACCACTGGTTGACCACGACGCTCTTGGAGAAGAAGCGGTGCCCGCCGATGTCCATCCGGTTGCCGTGGTGCTCCACGGTGCGCGAGAGGCCGCCCAGGCAGTCCGAGCCCTCCAGGACCGTCGGCACGTAGCCGGCGTCGCGCTCGAGCAGCTCGAGGGCCGCGGCCAGCCCCGCCGGTCCGCCGCCGATGACGATGGCCTGCCTGGGCTGGGCCTTCTTCGCTGGCTTCGAAACTGCGCGGGGCACGGGTGAGCTCCTTCGGTGCGGCGATCAGAACGGCGCCAGCCCATGCAAGGTATTCGAGGTCATGCCCGTGAACCACACCAGCGAGACGGTCAGGCAGGCGAGGGCGAGCGCCGGGATCGCCAACCGCCGTGCGCGCGCGGGGATGGCGCGCTGCAAGAGCGCGGCGAGCGGGACGAGCGCGATCCACAAGGTGATGGAGTAGCGGCCGTTCGAGGGCGAGACGAAGCCGACGTTCATCAGGAGGATCAGCGGGAGCATCCACAGGACGCTCATCGCGGCGGCCAGGCCCCACAGGTCCTCCTCGGCGACGCCCTCGCCGCGGTGTCGCCAGGCGCGAAGCAGGACGATGGCGGCGGCGAACATCAGCAGGTCGATGAGGACGGTCCCGGGAAGCCGCACGTCCTTGGTCCAGCTGCCGAGGTGGATGAGCGGCGAGGCCATCTTGGTGAGCATGGCCCAGGGGACTTCCCAGAGCGCGACCTTGCCGTGCGAGACCTGCTGGATGCGGTGGGGCGCGAGGAAGTCGCCGAAGCGCAGCCAGGAGTAGCCCAGGTACGCCAGCTGCCCGGTGATCGAGACCAGCCCCAGCCCGAGGGCGTGGACCCAGCGGCGCAGGCGAGGGCCTTCGGCGCAGAGGACGTAGACGAGCGCGAGGGTGGGGGCGAAGGCGAGCCCGGCGCTGCGGGTGCCGGAAGCGAGCCCGGCGACGAGCGCGGCCAGCCACCAGCGGCGAGCGCGGATCAGCGCGAGGAAGGCGAGCGTCTGGGTGACGAAGAGCGGCTCGCTGAAGGGCGCGAGCTGGAACTCGCCGTAGGGGTGCAGCGCGTAGGTGCCGGCAACGAGCAGGCACAGCCCGAAGCTGCCGGTGCGGGCGCGGACCTCGCGCGAGAGCAGGAAGGTGTTGAGCAGCAGCAGCAGGACGTTGAGGAAGAATCCGGCGAGCCCGGGGTGGATCAGACCGCCCAGCGAGACCAGGCGCAGCGCCAGCGGATAGCCCGGAGGCCAGGTGAGGTTCTGCTCGGCCAGGTGATCGTAGTGGCCGTCGAAGCGGTAGCCGGTCTTGGAGATCTCGACGTACTTCTCGCCGTCGAAGACCGTCGTCACGACCTCGGCGAAGCTCACTCCGGAGGTCGTGGTCACCTCGCGCGCGATGCTGACGAAGATGAAGGTCGCGACCGCGCAGGTGACGGCGGCCAGCAGCGCATCGGCGACCCAATTCGGTCTGTCCGCAGAGCGCGTGGCCGCTTCCGGAGCGGGGACGGGAAACGCGTCGGCCATGAGGGCCCACAGCCTACGAGGCGGTCGAAAACTTGCCCATGTCGGAAAGTGTAGGACCCTGTAGGCATGAAAACGCTCCGCATCGACCGAAGGATGTCTCGCTGGCTCAACGTCTCGCTCGGCGGCCGCCTGCGTGCGGTGACCACCGACGTCTCCGAGTTCGGCTTCGCGGCCGAGCTGGACCCGGTCTTCGTGCCCGGGTCCACGGTGGACGGGCAGATTCAGGTGCGCGGCAAGACCTTCCCGTTCAAGGGAACGGTGTGCTGGGCCAAGCCGGGCTCGAAGCACCAGGGCCTGCGCAGCAGCATCGGCGTGCACTTCGACGACATCTCGCAGGAGTTCGCGCGGACCATCAGCGAGGTCTTCGCGATTCCGGTCGGGACGAGCTAGCCCGACCTCCCCCCGGCCCCCTCCTGCGGAGCAGGAGGGGGAGTCGTTGGTTGCCCAGCACAATCCGGTCGGAGCTAGCTGCTCCACCACGTGCCGCGCCGGCTCGCGACTTGGTGTCGGACTCGGTCGCGGCGGCCGATGAGCTCCTACCGGACCGCCGAAGGCAACCCACGGCTCCCCCTCCAGCTCCGCTGGAGGGGGTTGGGGGGAGGTTTGGGCGCCCTACCACCTCTTCGCCGCGGACACGTAGTCGAGGCGCAGCACGATGTCGCCGATGTGTTCCAAGTGCAGCTAGGCTCCGCCGTCGACGCTCAACGACAGGGCCGGGAAGAACAGGGCGCACTCCCCGTAGACGCCGCGGCAGGCCAGCTCCTCGCTGGCGCCTTCGTGGTAGTCGGACTTCTGCAGCTCGGCCGGCGGCACGTTGTGGTACGCGTCGACGAGCGCGCGCACGTCCTCGCTCTCGGAGTTGCTGGTCGAGCCGAAGGTGCCGCCCGACTCCGGGTCCTTGAAGAGGTTGCGCGAAGGCCGCACCGAGGCGCGCTCGTGCTCCGGCGCGTCCGCCGCGGGCTTCTGGTAACGCGTTCTTCTGCAGCAACTCGACGCGCGAGTAGGTGGTGCCTTCGATCAATTCGGTCCCGTAGAGCGCAGCGTGCACCGACCACAGCCGCTCCGCGCACTCCGAGCCGGTCAGGAGCGGGATGCCGCCCGGATTCCCAGCGTCAGCACGCCCATCGGCGCCACCGAGAAGGGGATGAGGTGGCCCAGGTAGTTGCCGGAGGCGTCGGACGAGCCCGGGGGCCCGAACGGACCCAAGCCCGAACCCGGTCCAAGACTCCTGGACCGGGTTCGTTCTCAGCTCGCCGTGAGCCCCGGAGGGGCTTTGCCGGGGTAGCCGGAAGCTTCAGCTCCCGGCGGGCGGCCGCCTCAGCCTCCGCCGAGCCGCTGCACCATCGCGTAGTAGATCATGATGACCAGGCCGACGCCGATGCAGAAGGCCAGGAACCCGGCGGGCAGGGCGATCCACTTCCAGCTCTCCCACTCGTCCTTCACCTTCATCTCGCCGAGGCGGCCTTCCTTCTCCCAGCGGTCGTAGAGGCCCTTGCGCTCCTGCAGCAGCTCCGTCTTGCTGATGCGGCCGCTGAAGATGACCGGGTCGAGCGGGAACTTCTCCGGGCGGAAGTGCACGTTGAAGAAGTGGAAGGTGAAGATGAAGCCCGCGGCGAGCAGCGCCTCGTCGCTGTGGATGATCAGCGCGGCGTTGATGATCCAGCCCGGCAGGAACGCCGTGAACCTCGCCGGGAACCACATCACCAGGCCCGACAGGCCGATGACCGCCACGCCCCAGAACACCGCCAGGTAGTCGAACTTCTCCCAGTAGGTCCAGCGGTCGAACTCGGGCTTGGGGCCCTTGCCGAAGAACCACTTCTGGTGCGCGACGAAGTCCTTCAGGTCGCGGAAGTTGGGCATCGGCGAGTCGGGGCCGAACACCACGCCGAGCAGCCGCCGCACCGAGAACTTCTTGGTCTCCGGGTCGCGCCAGCGGCCGCGCCCGCGCCAGAAGCCCACCGCCACGGTCAGCACGTGCACCGTGAAGTAGAAGATGGTGATGAGCGCGCCGAGCCGGTGCGCCAGCGCCGCCACCTGCTGCCCGCCCATCAGGCCCAGCAGCCACTTCGCCCAGTCGGCGTAATAGAACTTCAGCGGCATGCCGGTGAGCACCAGCAGGATGAAGCTGAAGATCACCAGGCCGTGCAGGAAGCGGTCGACCGGCTTGAAGCGCACGTACTGCTCGGGGTCGGTGCGCGCCTTGAGCTTCTCCTCCTTCCACTCCTTGGAGTCGCCGGTGAAGAGCGCCATCGACCGGAACAGCCACAGCAGGCTGTGCAGCGCGAAGAAGGCGAACGTGCCCAGCAGCAGCACGGTCATGAACAGGTACAGGTAGTACAGCTGCGGGTGGTCCTTCTTGTCGGTGTGGTCGGCGTGGACGATGTAGTTGGCGAACTCGGCGTTGGCCGAGGCGTGGCACTTCTTGCAGGTCCCCAGGCGGTTGGCGTCGCTGACGTGCGAGGTCGGGTCGCTGCTCTTCTGGATGTCGTGGTGGCCGTGGCAGTCGAAGCAGGTGGCCACCCCGGGCCGGCCCAGGGCGATCGCCTTGCCGTGGAAGGTCTCGCGGTAGCGCGCCAGCCGGTCCTTGTGGCAGCCGCCGCACTTCTCGTCCGCCTTCATGCGGAACTCGGGCGTGCCGGGGTCGACGATCTCGTGCGAGGTGTGGCAGGTGGTGCAGATGGGCCCGCGCTGGTCGAACTGCTTGAGCAGCTGGCCGTGGATGGACTTGGAGTAGATCTCCTCCACCAGCACGTGGCACTTGCCGCAGGTCTTGGGGACGTTGTCCTTGAAGATGTGCGAGCGCGGGTCGGAGGCGCGCTGGATGTCGTGCACGCCGTGGCAGTCGTTGCAGCTGGGCGCGACCCCCAGGCCGGCGATCATCAGCGCCTTGCCGTGGATGGAGTCGGAGAAGTGCGCGACCGCCTCCTTCTGCTTGATGTCGCGCGTCTTGAGCAGCTCGGGGTTCTGGTGGCACTTGCCGCAGGTGCCCGGCAGGTTGAAGTGGTTGGTCCGGCTCTGGCGGTTGGCCGAGGGCAGGATGTCGTGGCCGCCGTGGCACTTGCCGCAGGTGGCCGCCGCCAGGTCGCCCTGCGCCGCGTGCACGCCGTGCACCGACTCCCGGTACTGCCTGGCGGGCTCGGCGTGGCAGGTCCCGCACTTGAAGGAGAGCGGGTTGCCGTCGTTGTGCGGGGCGGTGTCGAAGCTCAGCGCGCCGCCGTGGCAGTCGGTGCAGGAGAGCTCCTTGTGCACCGAGAACTTGAGGGCGTCGGGCTCGACGAACAGGTTGAGCGTCCGGCCGCGCGGGGTCTTGCCCTTCAGGTCCTTCTCGCCGTGGCAATTCAGGCAGTCTTCGTTGGTGGGCCCCGCGGCTTCCTCGGCCGCGGAGGCGACCGGGCTCGCGCCCAACGAGGCGAGAACCAACACGCAGAGCAGCAGCAACCGCTTCATGGAACCGGCCTTTCTTGCGCAGGGTCGAGGGTGGCGAAGCATTAGCACGACTGCTTGTTTCCCAACAGATGGCCTAAGGGGTCCCCCTTGGGGGACGAGCGGAACGTTTGGCCCGCCGGCGACTCTCATCAGGCTGGCCGGCCGACCGCCAATGGCTAACGGCCGACGCTGTCCTTTGCGAGGCGGAACGCACCTGCCCTCCGGGGCGGGAGGCGAGCGCGCGCTCGACCTGCGACCGCCCGACGGCTCCCAAATGGGGCCTCGGGCATCCCGCGAGGGGAGGCAGATCTGGGAGGGCGGCGCTCGCCGGCCGCCTTCGACCGGGCCTGCCTCGGCGCAACCCGAGAGCTACGGTCGGGCGGACTCGTCGCGCGCGAGCAGCTCGCCGGAGGGGGAGAGCAGGTAGGTCGTGGCGGCCCCGCGGGCTCCCGCGGCCAGATCCAGCCGCGAGCCGACCGCGAGGGGCGCCCAGGTCGTGCCGTCGAAGCGCATCACCTGGCCGCCGAGCCCGGCGCTCCAGACCTCGCGCGGCCCCGAACCCCAGACGGTGAGCAGCTCGATTCCACCCAGGCTCACCGCCTCGCTCCAGGCGGCGCCGTCGAAGTGGCGCAGCACGCTGCGCGCCGGGGCGTCCTCCCTGGCCTGCGCCGAGCCGACCACCCAGACGTCCTGGGCCGAGGAGCCCCAGACGGCCTGCACCGGCTCGGGGGTCTTCAGCGCCGAGGCGAGGGTCTTGCCGTCCCAGTGGAGGACCTCGCCTCCGCTGACCTCGGCGAAGGGCGCCGCCCCGGCCGCGAGCCAGACGTCGGAGGGGCTGCTGCCCCAGACCCCGCGAATCCACAGCGCGCTCGGGCTCGGCAGCGCGGTCCAGGCCTTGCCGTCCCAGCGCAGGATGGTCTCCCCGGCGGCCCAGACGTCGGCGGGCCCGGTGCCCCAGACCGCGAACAGCGGGCTCGTCGCTTCGCCGCCGCCCTCGTTCGCCACCGTCCAGGCGGTGCCGTCGAAGTGGGCGCGGGCGCCGTCGGAGCCGACCGCCCAGACGTCGGCGGGCGAGGAGCCCCACAGCGCGGTGAGCGCGCCCCGGACTTCGGTGATCTCCGGCGGAGTGTCGCGCTCCCAGCGGACCACGGCGCCCTGGCCCGCCGCCCACAGCCGGCGGCCGCCGGGCTCGAGCCACAGCGCTGCCATCCGGTGAGCGCCGGCGAGCGTCACGGACGACCAGTCGTCGGTGGCCAGCCGCACCACCTTGGCCGCGGGCGCCGCGGCCGGCCCGGCGCAAGCGCCCAGGGCGCAGCACGAGGCGAGGAGCAGGGCGAGGCCGGGACGCGTACGCAAGCGCATGGAGACCCTCGGACGCAGGAAAGGGACGGAGGATACACCCGGCGAGGGTCCGGGCGTCCGGTCTCCCGTGCCGTCTCCCGCGCCGGGTCCGCCGGGGCCGTCTGGCTCGGCGAGCGACTACGGTTCGAACGTCTGCTGCGCCGCCGCGGCCTTCCGCCCCTGCTCCAAGACCTCCACCTTCAGCACGTCCTCGCCGGTGGCCGCGTCGGTGAAGCGCGAGGTCCCGTTCGTCCACAGGAAGGCCGGGCACTCGGTGGCCTCGAAGAGCAGCACCGCGCCCTTCCACTCGCTCTGGCCGTTGGTGCAGCGGCAGGTCATCTCGTGGTTGAGGATGGGCCGCTGGCACTCGGACTTCATGATCCCGGAGGCGGGCTTGTCGGGGACGAACAGGGTCCACTCGTAGAGCCGGTAGACGTCCCGGTTGTCGGCGTTGGCCAGCTTCACGTAGCCGCCGTTCACCGATTCGTAGAGCGCATCGATCTTGTTGGCCTTCTGGTTCTCCGGCGTGTCGGTGAGCACCTGCACCCAGCGGCGCTCCTCGGCGGCGCGCGCGGCGGTGACGTCGATGCGCAGGCGGTTGCCCTCCTGCGCGGTGACCTCCTCGCGCAGCGTCACCGGCTCGGCGAGCCCCGGTCCCTGGTAGCGGTAGACGACGTAGTCGCCCAGGCGGTAGCGGGTGCGCGGCGTGGCGCTGGTCGTGGCGCAGGCGCTGGCGAAGAGGACGGCGAGGGCGGCGAGGATCTGGCAGGGGCGCATGGTGGAGGGGATTGAAGCACAGATGGCCCCGGGCTCCGACAGGGCGGCGGCCGGGTGCTAACCTGCCGCGCGATGAGCGAGCTGCACCCCATCCTCGCGGCGGCGGTCGCGGCCACCGAACCCCGCGTGCTCGAGCACCGCCCCCGCTTCTCGGGCGCCCCGCCGCAGCTGGCGCCGGAGGAGATGGCGCAGCTGGGCATCTGGTGCGCGCGCTGGGTGGAGGCGGCGGTCCCGGCGGCCTCGCGCCAGGAGTTCTCCGAGGCGCTCGAGGAGGCCGAGGGCTTCGCCGCGGATCCCGAGCGCGCCCGCCTCTTCCCGTACTCGCAGGGCCACGTCCGCTATCGCGCCGAGCACCTCTCCATCGCCCGCCTCGCGGCCGCGGCGGCGCGGCGCGCGGTCAACAACCCGGCCGCCACGCGGGTCGCCCTCTGCGCCGCGGTCAAGCTGGTCGTCCGCCTGGAGCGGGGCTCGGCCAAGCGCGACCCGGTCTCGGGCGCGCAGCGGGTCACGCGCTTCCTGGAGGCGCTCGACGAGGAGATCTTCCGGCTGGAGGCCTCCGCCGCGCTGCTGGAGCACGCCGGCGAGTGCGAGTGCGCGGTCGAGGCGGTGCTCTGGCGCAAGACCCAGGGCGCCAAGGTCGCCTACTGGCTGTTGCGGCTCGTGGCGAAGGAGCCCCGCTACGGGCTGCTGGGGAAGACCGCCGGCCGCTGGCGGTGGATCGAGGGTCCGCGCGACGACGCGCTGTCCACGGTGCCCGACGAGCTGTTCCCGGAGGCGGTGGAGACGAGCCTCGCGCGCGACGCCTACCTGGCCAGGCCGCGCCCGGTGACGAGGTAGGTCGCGAAGCTGCCCAGCCAGTGCCCGCCCATGTAGTGCTCGCCGGTGACGGCCGCCAGGCCCGCGGCCCGGTGCGCCGCGGCCGCGGATGCGATCGGCTTGCGCAGCCGGTGGCCCGCGGGGAGCGCGGCGGCGACGCCCTCGAGCATGAACGCCCGCGACAGGTTCAGGCCGTCGAGGTGCACGAGCTTGGGATCGGCGCGGTCGCTCACCACCGCGGGCTCGAGGCCGGCGAGGGCGTCCGCGGGGAAGAAGGCGTCGAGCCAGGCCGAGAGCTCCTTGGCCGGCAGCACGCGGCGCATGACGTCCGCCTCGGCCAGGCACGGCGACAGGAAGTCCTCGCCGGAGGGCTCGTACGCGAGCGGGCAGGCGCGGTCCTTCTCGTAGAAGGAGCGCGCCCGGGCGCGGACGAGCTCGCCGAGCGCCTTGGCCTTGGCGGCGACGTCGGCGTCGGGCGCGGCGGATTGGGACCAATCGAGCGCCAGGCCGAGCGCGAAGGCGGTCTGGCTGTGCTCCCCGGAGCGCACCGGGCGGGTGAGCTTCGGCAGCCAGCTCGAGAGGCGGTCGACGACGACCCGCTCCAGCGGCGCGAGAGCGGCGGACCACGCCTTGGCCTCGGCGGAGCCGTCGCGGGCCGACTCGCGCAGCTCGCCCGCGAGGGCCAGGAGCCAGGCCAGGCCGTAGGGGCGCTCGAAGCCCGCCCGGCCCTCCGCTTGGAGATACCGCGCCTCGGCGGCGATCTTCTCCGGCGTGAGGTGGGAGGCCAGGACCCCGCGAGCCTTGGCTGCCCACTCCGCCTTGGGGTGCAGGCGCGCGAGCCGGGCCAGCAGCCAGTGGCCGTGGACCGAGGAGTGCCAGTCGTAGCAGCCGAAGAACGCCGGGGTCAGCTCGCGGGGCGGGTGGACGTCGGCGTCCGAGGCCAGCGTGTGGGAGAGCTTGTTCGGGTATTCGAGCGAGGCGCAGTCGAGCGCGAGCTTCGCGAACCGCGAGGCGCCGTCGTCGGTCGCGGCGGGAGACGCGGCAGGCGCGACAGGCGCGACAGGCGCCGGTGCGGCGCGGAGCGCGAGCGCGAGCAGCAGGGCGGGGAGAAGGGGGCTCATGAGCCGGGATGGTACGCCAGGGATTCGGGGCTGACGACGAGCCTGCTACCGGGGTATCGTCAGTTGACCCGCGAACTAGTCCGACACCCCAGGGGGCGGGATATGGCCGACGGGAAAGACTCGCTGCCGCCAGGCATCCCTCCCGACGTCGCCGACATGATCAGGCGAGCGCGGGCGGATCAGCGTGCCGCCGCCGAGCTGAAGGAAGCCATCGGCGCCGCGGGGATGGAGATTCAGGACCTCGTGGTGACCTACTCCGGCGGCGTCGTGGCGCTCACCGGGAAGGCCGCGACGCAGGCGCAGCGGGACGGGGCGGCGGACGTGGTGCGGCGCCAGGAAGCCGTGCGCCAGGTCAGCAACGGCATCATCGTGGTCGCGCGCTGACGACACCCCGAGCTCGTCGAGGGGCCAGAGCTCAGTCTGTTGGGGACGCGGATCCACGACGCTTCGGCGAAGCACGGATCAAACGACAGGGCTCGCCAAGACCAAACGCTGGCCCCTCGACAAGCTCGGGGTGCCGGAGTCAGCTCCAGGTAGCCACGTGCTCGATCCCGCCGGGCAGCTCCACCCGCGGCTCGCGCTTCAGGCTCCCAGCGATCCCCAGCGTCCGGCACGCCAGCTCGAAGTGGCTCATGCCGATGCCCAGGTCGATCTCCTGCAGGCTCACCGCGCTCACCGAGCGGTCGTAGAAGGTGTTTCGCGCCAGCCCGAAGTGCCACGCCTCGCCGCTCGCGGCCTTGAACACCCGCCAGGGCTGCTTGTTCGACGCCGACGGGGCGAGCCGCAGGCACTCCAGCGGCTCCGCGAAGCGGCCGGCGGACTCGGGGGTCAGGCTGCGGCGCCCGACGCCCTCGAAGAACAGCTCGCTCCAGGGCTTGCGCCGGTCGCTGCCGGCGAAGGTGCGGAACGCCTTCTCGACGAGCGTGCGCTTCTCCGCGCCGCGGCCCACCGGTGTCACGCAGGGAATCTCGTAGGCCGCGGGCAGGCACATCCGCGACGCGAAGACGCCGGCGCGGAAGGTGCCGCCGAGCCAACAGGTCCCCAGTCCGAGCTTGGTCGCCTCCAGGATCACGCGCTCCAGGCAGTGGCCGAAGTCGAGGGTCGCTCCCGGCTGCCTGGGGTCGATGGCCCCGGCCACGAAGGTCGTCGCGTGGCGGATGACGCCGTAGGTCCACAGGGCCTGGCTCTCGCCGCGCTCGGCCTCGCCGAGCGCGACCAGCGCGAAGCGGACCTCGGTGCCGAACGGGCCCTTGGCGCACGAGGCGAGCGCGCGCTCCAGGCCGGCACGCTCCTCGGCGGTGAGCGGATCCGGCAGGTAGGTGCGCACCGAGCGGCGCGCGCGGATGGCTTCGAGGTCGTTCATGGTGCCCTTCTCTACAGCGAACGCCGCCCGGTGAGGAAGAAGGTCTCCATCTCGCCCTTGCCCTTGATGGCCAGGCGCCCGCGCGACTCGAAGACGTAGCGGTCGCCCAGGCGCCGCGCGGTCTCCGCGGTGAGGTGGATGGTGCCGGGCACGCCGTGCGACTCCATCCGCGAGGCGACGTCCACCGCGTCGCCCCACAGGTCGTGGATGAACTCGCGCACGCCGATGACCCCGGCCTCCACCGGCCCGCTGTTGAGGCCGATGCGCAGGCGCACCTTCCCGCCGTGCATCGCGGCGACCGCGTCGCGCATGGCCAGCGCCAGCTCCACCGCGGCCTGGGCGTGGTCGGCGCGCGGCGAGGGCAGCCCGGCGACGGCCAGGTAGCAGTCGCCGATGGTCTTGATCTTCTCCAGCCCCTGCGCGTCGGCCAGGTGGTCGAAGGCGCTGAAGACCTCGTTGAGCATCGAGACCCGCTCGGTCGGCGAGACCTGCCCGGCCAGCTCGCTGAAGCCGACGAGGTCCGCGAAGAGGATGGTCGCCTCGTCGTAGCGCTCGGCGATGGCCCCGGGGTGCGCCTCGAGCCGGTCGGCGATGGCGCGCGGCAGGACGTTGAGGAGCAGCTGCTCGGAGCGCTCCTTCTCCTCGCGCAGCGCCAGCTCGGCGAGGTGGCGCTCGGTGACGTCGCGCACGACCAGGATCGCCTCGCCCTCTCCGCTGGGTGCGACGCGGGCCTCGTAGTGGCCGGTCCGCTCGCCGATGGCCAGCGCGTACTCGAAGGTCTGCGGGGCGCCGGTGCGCAGCGCCTCGGCGCACGCGGCGACGTAGCGGTCGGCGACCTCGGGCGAGAGGACGTCCTCGACGTTGCGCCCCGCGCGGTCGGAGGCGGAGGCCGCCAGCGCCATGCCCTTGGCGGGGACGAAGTCGAGGTGGGTGCCGTCGCTCTGCAGCCGGACGACGAGGTCGGGCACCGCGTCGAGCAGGGCGCGGCAGCGGGCGCTCTCGGACTCGAGGTCGGCGATGCGCGTCCGCAGGGACGCCAGGTCGTCGGTCTTGGCCATGCGCGCATGCTGGATCGCGGCGCGGCGGGGGCGCAATCGCCGGCGCCGGAAAGAGAGAGGGCCCGAGCGGCGGAGCGCCCGGGCCCTGCGTCGCGATGCGAAAGCCCGCCCTACGGCGTCGCGTTCTTGCTGTCGAAGGCGAGGCTGGGGATGGACGTCGAGCAGCCGCCGGAGACCGGCGTGTAGGTGCTGCCGTTGAGGACGGTCTCCACCAGCGTCACGTTCTCCAGGCGCCCCACCATCGCCGTCGCGCTCATCTCGGTGAGCACCAGCGTGCCGCCGCTGCTGACGTAGGTCTTGACGACCCCGGAAGGCGCCTGGGCCTCGACGATGACGAAGTGGTAGCAGGAGGGGCAGTTCGTCTCGGCGCCGGCGAGCGGGAAGCTGCCGGTGCCCTCCCGGTAGACCTCGACGAAGAGCGTGAGGTTGGGGATGCCCGCGGCGTCCGGCAGGTCCATGGCCCGGTAGAACCAGCCGCTGTCGTTGACCTCGTAGTCGTAGACGAAGTCGGCGAACGCGTCGGAGCCGAAGGTCTCGGGCAGGAAGCACTTCTCGATGCGCGGGTCGACGGGGCCTCCGCCGTGGGAGAAGGACAGCACGGGGATCTCCAGGGTGCAGCCGCCCGGGACCAGGCTGGTGGCCAGCGTGGTCTCGTCGATGTTCACCTGCGCCAGCCGCACGTTGGCGAGCGTCCCGGCGATCGTGCCGGCGGTGACCTCGGAGACGGCGAGCGTGCCCTGCTGGGCGAGGTAGTGCTTCTGGTCGGTGGCCGTCTTGCCGGCGATGACCAGCACGCAGCGCTCGCACTTCGAGTAGTCGAAGGGCTCCTGGGCGAGGTCGAAGGTGCCCTTGAGCGGCGTGGAGGCCGACAGCGGCCAGAGCGCCACCGACAGCATCTGGGCGTAGGGCGCGTCGGCCTTCTCGTTGACCGTGTACTCGTAGCCGTCCTGGTCGACGACGTAGTTCGGGTCGGTGGTGAAGGTGTTCGAGCCGAAGCTCGCGCGCGAGTAGCAGTGCTCGAGCTGGTTGGGGTCGGCACCGGCGTCCGCGGAGGCGGAGGTCCCGGCGTCTTCCGCGGTCGAGGGACCGGTGTCGCCGGCCGGCGGCTCTCCTGCGTCGGCCGGATTCGGGAGGCCGGTGTCGCCCGCGACGACGGAGCCGTCGGGGCTGCCGGCCTGCGAGCCGTCCGCGGAGCCCGCGGTCCCCGAGTCTGCAGCGCCGGGCGGGTTGCCGCCGCAGGCCGCGACGAGGAGGAGTGCGGCGAGAGCGGTGGTCCGGGCGAGGTGGCGCATCGGCGAAGGCTCCTGGGGCAGTCGAGGCACTCCATGCGTACCGCGCCCCGGGGCCGGGGGGAAGATGGTGTAGCTTCGGAGCCGAGCTCATGGCCTACGCGACCCAGAGACCGCCCGGGACGGGCGAGCCCAGCGACTCCGAGCTGGCCCCGACCGAGTCGCCCGGCTCGCGCCCTTCGGCCGGCCTCGCCTTCCCCGACGGCGCGGTCGTCGCCGGGCGCTACCGGGTCCTGCGCTTCATCGCCCGCGGCGGGATGGGCGAGGTCTACGAGGTCCTCGACACCACCCTGGGCGAGCGCATGGCGCTCAAGACCCTGCGCGGCGGGACCGGCGACCCGATGGCGCTGGAGCGCTTCAAGCGCGAGCTGCTGCTGTCGCGGCGGATCACCCACCCCAACGTCTGCCGCGTCTTCGACCTGGGCACCCACCAGGACTCCGGGCGCGGCGGCGAGGTGCTGTTCCTGACCATGGAGCTGCTCGCGGGCGAGTCGCTCACCGAGTCGGTGGCCCGGAACGGGAGGATGCCGCTCGCCCAGGCCGGGCCCATCGCCCAGCAGCTCGTCGAGGCGCTCGCCGCGGCCCACGCCGCGGGGATCGTGCACCGCGACTTCAAGAGCCCCAACGTCATGCTCGTCCCGGCGCCCTCGGGGCCGCCGCGGGCGGTGGTGACCGACTTCGGCCTGGCGCGTTCCCCCGAGGCGGCCGACGGCACCGCCACCGCGACCGGAGCCCTGCTCGGCTCGCCCGCGTACATGGCGCCCGAGCAGGCCGCCGGGCAGACCGCGGGGCCGGCCGCCGACGTGTACGCGCTGGGGGTGGTGCTCTTCGAGATGGTGACGGGCCGCCTGCCGTTCGAAGGCGGCAGCGCGCTCGAGGTCGCCTCGCGGCGCCTGCACGAGCCCGCGCCCTCTCCTCGGGTGCACGAGCCTGGCCTCGACCCGGCCTGGGAGAAGGCGATCCTGCGCTGCCTGGAGCGGGACCCCGGCGCGCGCTTCCCCGACGTGCGCGCCGTGGGTGCGGCGCTGGTTCCGGGCCCGGCCGGCGTGGAGCCGACCGCGGTCGCGCCGCCCGCCGCGGCCGGCGCCGGCAACCGCCGGCGGCTCGCCGGGTTCGGCATCGCCGCAGTGGTGGCGCTCGTGGCGACCCTCGCGCTCGTCGGGCGCATGCTGGTCGGCGGCGACGCGGCTCCCCGCGGAGAGGCGAGGCCGCCGCGCCTGGTGGACCTGGGCCTCCGCAGCCGCCTCGCGGGAGAGCAGGGCCAGGTCGCGCGCGCCGTCGATCTGGCGATGCACGCGGCGCTGGAGGACTGCACCGACCTGACGCTCGCCGGTCGGGGGCGGACCGCCCAGATGGCGCTCGATCTCGCCTTGCCGGAGTCGGACCGCCACTCGCCGGAGACGGCGCAGCGCGTGGCCCGCTACTCCGGGGCGGACCACCTGATCGTGGGGACGCTCTCCGCCGACGGCGACCGGCTCGCGCTCGAGGTGGCCCTGCAGGACACCCGCACCGGGGCGCTGCTGACCCGCCGCGTCGAGGGCCGCCTGCAGGATCTGCCCTCCCTCGGGGCCGCCGCGGCGGCGGGCGTGCGCGAACTGCTGGGCCTGCCCTCCCTGCCCGACGGGAAGCTCGCCGGGGCGGCCCGCGCCGCCCTGCCCTCGAAGCCCGCCGCGCTGGCGCCCTTCCTGGACGGCAGCGAGCGGCTCTGGCGAGGCGAGTACCCGGCGGCGCGCGAGATGTTGCAGCAGGCCGTCGCGGAGGATCCGTCCCACGGACCAGCCTGGGTGGGCCTGACGCTCGTGGCGTGCAGGACCTGGGATCCCGCGCTCGGCGGGGAGGCGGCCCGCAAGGCGCTGGAGATCGGCGGCATCCCCGCTCGGGACCGCTGGTGGCTCGAGTCCCAGGAAGCGGCCTTTCGCGGAGACTGGCCGGGCGCGATCGCCATCCAGCGCATGGCCTTCGCCGAGCGGCCCGGGCTGGCGACCGGATTGGAGCTCGCGTCCGCGCTCCGCCACGCCGGCCACCCGGACGAGATCTACCCCGTGCTCCAGGTGCTCCGGGCGCTGCCGCCGCCGGACGGCGACGACCCGAGCATCGACGACTTCGAGTACTCCGCGGCCACCAACATGCACGACGCCGAACGGGCGCTGGCCGCGGCCCGGAAGGGGAAGAAGACGGCGCAAGAGCGCGGCGCCCGGTCCGCCCTCGCCGAGTTCCAGCGGGCAGAGGCGCTCATCCTGGCCGGGCACGGGGAGTTCCAGGCCGCCCGGGAGCTCGCCGAGCAGTCCCGCCAGACCTACCTGGCGCTCGGGGACGCCGCGAACGCCGCCGGCCCCTTGAGCGTGCTCGCCGAGGCCGCCTGGTCGATGGGCGAGGGCGCTCGCGCCCAGGCGTACTACGAGGAGGCTGCGGAGCTGGCGGCGAGCTCGCAGGGCGAGCAGGCCGCCATGCTGCTCAACGCCGCGCACCTGGCGCTGGAGCGCGGGGCGCTCGCCAGGGGGGAGCGGCTCATCGCCGACGCGCGCCAGAAGCTGGACCCGAACCTGATCCACAGCCAGGGCATCCTGGGGCACCTCGACGCGCTCCTGAAGGCGGCGCGCGGGGAGGTCGCGGCGGCCCGCGAAGCCTGGGCCGCGATGCCTCATGACGCCACGACGGGCACGGCGGCCACCGGGAACCGCGCGGCCAACCACGGCAGGCTCCTGCTCGCGGCCGGGGACCTCAAGGCGGCGCGGGAACGGCTGGAGAGGGCGCGCGACGTCTTCAAGGGCAGCGGGTTCATGCCCGAGGTCGCCCGCTGCCGGGTGTATCTCGCGCAGCTGCTCCTCGCCGAGGGCCGGGCTGCCGAGGCGGCGAGCGAGGCGCAGGCGGCGGCGGCCGACCTCCAGCGCTTCGCCATGCCGGGCTACCTCGCGGACGCTCGCGCCACCGAGTCCAGCGCCCTGCTGGCCCGGGGCGACGCCGCGGGGGCCCTCGCCGCGGCGCAGGCTGCGCAGGCGCTCTCGGCCCAGCATGACCTCCTCCCGGTGAAGGTGCAGGTCGACGCGGCGCTGGCGCTCGCGTCGGCCGCCAGCGGCGACCTCGCCGGAGCGCGCACCGCGGTAGCGCGGGCCGTGGAGCTGGCGCGCACCACCGCGATGCCGCAGCCCACGCTCGTCGCCCGCCTCGCCGCCGCGGAGGTGGAGATCGCCGGGGGGCGGGTGGCCGAGGGCCGGAAGGTCGTCGCGGTCGTGGCCAAGGAGGCCGAGCGGTACGGATACGTGCCGATCGCCGCCCGGGCTCGAGCGCTCGCCGAGGGCCGCGCCCGCTAATTAGCGGCCCGGCGTCGCTCGCGCACAGAAGGATCGGGACGCGCGCTCCAGCAGCTCGGGCGTCAGCGCATTGAGGAACCGGAACGAGTGCCCGCCTGGCCGCACCTGGTACTCCGCGTTCGCCTCCAGCTTGCGCAGCGTCGCCGCGATGCGCTCGTTGGTCGGGAGCAGCCTGTCCTCGGCGCCGCAGGCCTGGACGATGGGCCCGGCCCGGCGCATCGACTCGCCCCAGGCGTCCATCACCTCGTCGTGGACCGCCGCCGCCAGCGGGAACCACAGCGCGTAGGAGTCCGGGAAGGCCGCGGCGACGTGCAGCGTCAGCCCGCCGCCCATCGAGAATCCGCCCAGCGCCCGACGGGATCGCTCGGCGGAAGCTCGCCGGTTCGCGGCCAGCCACGCGGGCAGCTCCTCGGCCACGAAGCGCAAGAGCTCCGGCTTCTCCACGAACGGCATCACCGATGGCATCGCGACCAGGAACGGCTGGAGGTGCTTCGCCGCCAGCAGGTTGTCCATGAAGTCGGCGACGCGCCCGTTGTCGGTCCACTGCGCGCGGTCCATGCCCTGGCCGTGCAGCAGCACCAGCAGCGGCAGCGGCCCGGGCTGCGAGCCGGGCGGCACGTGGGGGTTCAGCTCCACCTCGGCGCCCAAGGCCCGGAAGGGCATGCGCAAGGACTCGATCCTCCCGTGCGCGACGCCCTCGTGCCGCCGGAAGTCGCCGTCGCCGACCAGGACCCAGCTGTGCCGGCCGCCCTGGCCGTCCGTCGACGAGAGCGGGTTCTCGGGGTCCTGCGTCCACCGGCCGTCGACGTGGAACTTGTAGAGCCACTGGCCCTTCTCGAGCGGCACGGTCACCGTCCAGGTCCCGCGCTCCCCGCGCTGCATCGGCGTCGCCCGCGGGTCCCACGCGTTCATCTCGCCCACCAGCGAGACCGACTTCGCCTCGGGCGCATGGAGCCGGAACTCGGTGGGCAAGGAGGCCTCCTTCGAAGGGTTCGGGAGCGGCGCGGGCGCGGCCGCCAACGCGAGCAGCAGGAAAGCGGGGAGCCCCGGTGGGAGAAGCACGGCGGCCGGTGTAGCCGTCCGGGCCCACGGGCGCAAGGTTCCGAGGTGCGCCGCGCGGGCAGACGCTATCCTCTGGGGCAAGGAGGCAGCCCATGTTGCTGAAGATCGTCCAGACGGGTCACCCGGTCCTGCGCAGGGAAGGGCGCACGCTGACCAAGAAGGAGATCCTTTCTCCCGAGGTCCAGCAGCTCATCGAGTTCATGCGCGAGACCATGCGCGACGCCCCCGGCGTCGGTCTGGCCGCTCCGCAGGTGGGCTTGCCGCTGCGGCTGGCGGTCATCGAGGACGCCCCAGAGCACCTGGAGGGCGCCCCGGAGGACATGGTGAAGGCCCAGGAGCGCAAGGGCGTGCCCTTCCACGTGATCATCAACCCCAAGATCGAGGCGTCCGACCCGACGGCGGTCACGCACTTCGAGGGGTGCTTGTCGCTGACCGGCTTCTCGGCGCTGGTCCCCCGCGCGCGGGGCGTCCACGTGGAGGCGCTCGACCACAAGGGGCAGCCCGTGAAGATCGACGCCACCGGCTGGTACGCGCGCATCCTCCAGCACGAGATCGACCATCTGCACGGGCGGCTCTACATCGACCGCATGCACACGCGCTCCTTCACGACCAACGAGAACGCGGGCCGCTACCTCGACGACCTGAGCGTGGCCGAGCTGCAGAAGAGGCTGGGAATCGAGGAACGCTAGGGGGCGCCGTGGAGCGGCTACCGATTCTGCTGCTGCCGGGGATGGACGGGACCGGAATCCTCTTCCGGGCGCTGCGGGTGGCCCTCCCGCCCGAGGTGGCGGCCATCTGCGAGGACCTGTCGCCGGATCGGCCACAGGGCCACCGCGAGCTCGCCGCCGCCGTGCACCCGCCCGACGTGCCCTACGCGGTCTTGGGCGAGTCGTTCTCCGGGCCGCTGGCGCTGCTGCTCGCCGACCGCGACCCGAACGCCCGCGCGGTGGTGCTGGCGGCCTCCTTCGCCCGCAGCCCGAGCCGGGCGCTCGCCACACTGTGGCCCTTCGCGCGCTCGCCGCTCTTCCTCCCGCCGCTCCCCGACCGGGTCGTCCGCCGCTACCTCCTGGGCGAGGACGCCGGCCCGCTCGACTTGGCGGCCTTCCGGCTGGCCAATCGCTTCCCGGACGCGCGCACGATGGCTGCGAGGGTGCGGGCGATCGCCCGGGTGAACGTCGAGGAGGAGCTCGCCCGCTGCAAGGTCCCCATCCTCTACCTGCGGGCCCGGCGCGATCGGCTGGTCGGCCGCGACGCCGCCGAGCAGATGCGGCGGGTGAACCCCCGGGTGGAGATCGAGGACGTGGACGCGCCGCACCTGATCCTGCAGCGCGCGCCGGAGGCGTGTGCGCGGCTCATTGGCGAGTTCCTGCGCCGGCACGGGATCATCGCGCAGCGGGCCGCGGCTCCCTGACCCTGCGGCAGGTCAGCTCCACGGCGTGGCTGCGGTCGGCAGCTCCTTGAGGGACAGGAGCAGCTCGTCGACGCGCTCGGTCGTCGCGCGCTCGTTGTGGAAGCGGGCCAGGTGGCCCATCGCGGCGCACACCACGTCCTTGGGCGGGCCGATGAAGGAGAGCGTGCACACCTCCTCGCCGCGCAGGTCGCGACAGTCGAGCACCTTGCGGCCAGGCGTCGGCAAGAGCGGTTGCACGACGTCCATCGCGCTGCGCAGCGCGATCCTCAGGTGGGGCGCGTCCGCGAGGTCGTGATCCGCCAGCTCGTGGCCCAAGGCGGCGCGCAGGACCTCGTCCTCCTGGCCGGAAATCGTGAGCAGGCAGTCGGACTCCTCGACGCGACGCAGATCCAGAAAGCGGCGGCCCGAGTCCATGGGACGTGTCCTCCACCCGACAAGGTTCGTCCGTCGGGGCTGGACGGCAAGCGGCCGCGAGGAGGAGACATGAAGAGGACGCTCGCGCTCGGCGCGGTCTTGGCGCTGACGGCGGTCGGCTGCATGAGGACCATGGCCGACCCGAGGAAGCACTCGCTCGATCCGGTAAAGCTCGAGGGCTTCGACGGCGTGGAAGACGCGCTCGGCAGGCTGGTGCTCTTCCGGGGCACCGCCTACAACGCGAGGACTGGGGCGATCGTCGTGGGGGACGGCCTGGCGGTCAGCTGCCAGGGCATGGAAGCCTGGCCCGAAGGCCTGGTGGGCAAGAAGGTGACCATCAGCGGGCTGTTCGACCGCGCGCGCGCGCAGGACGCGGAGGCGGTGGGCGGGACCGGCCAGGTCCTCGACAGCAGCGGCTTCGTCTTGAAGCATCCGAAGCTGGAGTGAGGCGCGACTCCGACATCGCCGCGCGCTGCCCGGCGCCGGGCCAACGGGTCCCGCCTCCTAGCGCCCCTTCCACATCGACATCCGCACCAGGATGGCCGCGACGTTGGCGAGGAAGGAGGCGACGACGAGCCCGCTGTGCCCGTGCGACAGCCCGGTGAAGTGCCGGCGCAGCTCGTTGAGGCCCAGGGCCGCGCCGCCGACGGCGACCGGCCAGCAGCCGAAGCCCACCAGCCCCATCAGCAGCACCATGACGGCGATGGGGCTCGACTTGATCGCCTGGAAGATGGGCGAGGAGATCTCCGCGGCGGGCAGGATCTCGAGCGGCTGCAGAGTCTCCGCCGGGCCGCGCGCGGGCGCCCGCGGGGTCGCCGGGGCCAAGGGCCGCCCGGAGGAAGCCGGCCCGGTCGCGGGCGCGGTGAGCCCGGCGAGCTCCTCGGCGGAGAGCCGCTCCTTGCAGCTCGGGCAGAACACGCGCCGGTCGGAGGCCACGTAGGCGCACTGGGCACAGACGAACTCGCCGCAGCCGATGCACAGGTCGGTGGTGGGGACGCCGGGGTGCCTTGGACAGTGTGTGGCCACGGCGACGGCCTCCGTCGTGCGCGCTGAGTGCCCCGACTATAGGGGCAGCTCGGGCGTGATAGGAAAGGTGAGGCCAGGGCGAGGCAGACCCGACGGCACTGACTGCGTGGGAGGATCCGATGACGACGATCGTCTGTGGGACCGATCTTTCGGAGGCCTCGGCGCCGGCCAGGGCAGTGGCGGCGGCGCTGGCCCAGCGGGCCGGCAAGGGCGAGCTGCACCTGGCGCACGTCGCGGCGGCCACGGCGGACGAGGCGGCGCGGGCGAAGCTGCAGGAGCGGCTCGAGGCGGAGGCGGCGGCGCTGCGCGCCCTGGTCGGGCCGCGGGTGCAGACCCGGCTGCTCGCCGGCGAGGCCAGCGAGGCGATGCTGGCGTTCGCCGAGGAGACGAAGGCGGATCTGGTGGTCGTGGCCAGCCACGGCGAGGCGAACACCTCGCTCTTCTTCCTGGGCGGCACGGCCGAGCGGGTCAGCCAGGCGGGACGCTTCCCGGTGATCGTGGCGCGCGACGCGGGGCCGTTCGAGGCCTGGGCCAAGGGCGAGCGAGCGCTGCGCGTCGTCATCGGCGTGGACTGGACCGCCAGCAGCGACCCGGCGCTCTCCTGGGTCCGCGCGCTGCGGCGGGTCGGACCGTGCGACGTGGTGGCGGCGCACGTCTACTACCCCGAGGAGCCGCAGCGGCTCTACGGGCTGGCGCCGGCGTCGGCGGTGGACGCCGACCCCAAGGCGGTGCGGCTGATCGAGCGCGACCTGGCGACGCGAGTGGGTGAGCTGGGCGGTCAGGGCTCGGTCGAGTTCGTGGCCAAGCTCGCGGTCGGCCGCGCCGGAGACCACCTCATCGAGCTGGCGTGCGATCGCAAGGCGGACCTCGTCGTGGTGGGCACGCACAAGGTGAGCGGGCTGTCGCGCCTGACGTCCATCTCCAGCGTGGTGCTGCGCTTCTGCACGCTGTCGGTGGCGTGTGTGGGGACCCGGGAAGCGCGCTCGGTGGCGGGGAGCGGCCGCCCGCGCCTGCAGCACGTGCTGGTGGCGACCGACCTCTCGCCGTTCTCGAACCTGGCCGTGCCCTACGCCTACGAGATGCTGTGCGAGCGCGGCGGGCAGGTGCACCTGCTGCACGTCCTGCCGCACGGCAAGGACGACGTCGGGGGGATCAAGGAGCAGCTGCACGCGCTGGTGCCGGAGTTCGCGCTGCGCGCGGAGATCGTCACCGACGCCGAGGTGGTGCACTCCAACGAGCCGGCGCGGGCCATCTGCGAGGCCGCCGAGCGGGTGGGCGCGGACGTCATCTGCATCGCCTCGCACGGGCGCTCGGGAGTGACGCGGCTGGTGCTGGGCTCGGTGGCCGAGGCGGTCCTGCGCCAGACGGCGCGGTCGCTGTTCATCGTGCGGCCGCCGAAGGACTAGCCCACCCCGGGGGCCGATTTCCGTCGCCGAAGAGGGCTGCGGAGGGCTCGGCAGGGGGTCCGGCAAGTACCTGATTTCAGGAGGGTTCTCGGAGGCCGTCTTCGGCCGAAATCCGTAACCCTCCGCTCTTGCAGGGAAAACCGGTTTCCGGCCCGCATCATTATATGGGTGACCAGCGGTCTCTGCGGCTCGAGCCCGGCGGCGAAGCGCCTTCAGCTCGCGCGCCGCCGCCAGTCCGCGGCGGTCTGGCCGTCCCGCTGCACCATCCAGCCTCGCTGCGCGCCGCGCTCAGGGGTTGTTGTACATGAACCCGTCGGCGCCGTCGGTGATGGTCACGAAGACGATGGTGTCCGCCTTCGTGGCTGGCGCGACGTTGTTCCAGGCGGCGTGCATCGAGTCGGCGTGCGTCTGGGTCTGCGCGAAGATGTAGAGGACCTGCTTGACCCACTTGTCCTGGGCCGAGACGTTCTTGGTGCTGTCGATGATCCCCAGCAGCTTCTTCTCGAGCAGCGCCTGCGCCGTCGAGACCGGGTAGGGGTTGGTCTCCGGGTAGGTCATGGCGCGGGTGACGCTCACCCCGATCTTCGAGGCGTCCATCTCCACTTCCATGTCGGTGATCTTGCCGGTGACCGTGTAGACGATCTCCATCTCGGTCTTGAGCAGGCTCGCCAGCTCGCAGCGCGCCAGCATCTCGTACGAGAAGGCCTCGGAGGCCTTCGAGCTGCCTCCGGCGTTCGGGTCGGTCATGAGCTTCTGCCCGCCCGGAGTCAGCTGCGAGAGGTCCGCCGGGTCGTCGTAGGGGTCGGTCCCGAAGTCGAGGTGGTTCTCGAAGTAGTAGGCGTTCCCGTCGGTCAGCTCCACGTCCAGCACGCCGCAGCTCCCGCTGATGGTCCCGAAGCCGGACAGCGGCACGCCCAGGCCGGCGTCGACCGCCACGCTCGCGTCGAGGCCCGGCGCGGCCGCATCGGGGGCCTCGGAGGCATCGACGCCGGGGATCGCCGCGTCGGCAGGCTCGGAGGTTGCGTCGGCGGGCTCGGTGGAGGCGTCGAGGCCAGCGCCGGCGTCCGCGGCGGGCTGCGATGCGTCGGTGGCGACCGAGCCGTCGGTCTCCGGTGGTGGTGCGGCGTCCGCGACGACGACGCCCGAGTCGGTGGGCTCGCCCGCCGGTGGTTCGCTGCAGCCCGTGGCCCAGCCGGTGGCGACGAGGGCGGAGACCAGGCCGGCCAGAAGCAGGCGGTAGGGATCGAGGCGGCGCATCGCGAGGCTCCTTCGAAGCAGGCGGACACCCGCACGATACCCCGGCGTGCCACCGGAATCGCCATCGTGGCCGCGGCCGAAAAGCCCCCGGCGATTTGGTAACCTAGCGCCCGCTATGACCGACCCGGTGGATCCGTTTCTCGAGGAAGTGCCCCTGGAGGACGCCGGCAGCCCCCAGGCCGCGCCCAGACCCGCGCCCGCGGCGGCGCCCGTCGCGCCAGCGCCTAGGCCCGCGCCCGCGCCAGCGGCAGCGCCCGTCCCGCCCGCCGCCCGGCCTCCGATGCCTGCCGCGCCGAGGCCGCCCGTGCCGGCGCCGGCGGCCGCTGCTCCTAGGCCGCCCGCGCCTCGAGCCGCGCCCGCACCCGTCGCTCCCGCGCCCCCTGCGCCGCAGCCCTCCGGGGTCGCCGGCCTGGTGGCCGATGCCACCGCCGCCGACGCGCGCAGCCAGGCGGTCCACGACTTCTTCGTCCAGCTCAAGAAGGGCGCCAAGTCGATGGCGCTCTACCAGCACCAGCACTCGCGCTTCGCCGAGTTCCTCAAGCCCGCGGCCGTGGCGCTTGCCAGGCTGCTCGAGGCCGGCCCGCTCTCGCTCAAGGTGACCGCGGAGTCGCTGCTGTTGGGCGAGGTGCCGGTGCTGGGCGAGACCGTCCCGGGGCGCCTGTTCCGCGAGGGCGTGCGCCACCTGACCCTCCGCCCGGGGATCGCCGAGGCGGAGCTCCTCAAGCTCACCGCCATCCTGTTCTCGCCCGAGCGGTCCGGCGACTCGCTGGTGACGAACTTCTACGACGCCGGCTTCCAGAGCGTGGAGTACGTGGTCGTCGAGGGCTTCAAGGTCGGCGACCTCTCCGAGGAGGAGACGCAGGTCGAGGTCGACAAGATCGTCGACTACCTCTACAGCCGCCTGCGGGGCCAGACCGAGGACACCCTGGCCTTCGCCCGCGTGATGGCCAGCGACCTCGACCTCAAGCTCGAGGGCATCGACGTCATCCGCGGCGTCCTCTTCGACGGGGACGAGGTCTCGGCCGCCTTCAAGCAGAAGCTCCAGCAGGAGCTGCAGCAGGACGAGGCGGTGCGCATGCACCGGCAGTTGGTGGGCACCCTGCTCGTCGGCCTGCGCACCGGCGTGCTGACCGACCCCAAGCCCGTCGTCGAGATCCTCGTCCAGATGATCGACGGCATGCTCCTGCAGGAGGACTACAAGCCGATCGCGCGGATCCTCTCCGAGCTCGGGGCGATGGCGACGGCCGCCGGCGGGCCCTCCTCGGCGGCGGGCGAGGTGCACAAGGGCGTGGCGAAGGAGTTGGGCGCGATGGCGCGCGTGGCCCGGTTCGCCGAGGCGCTCAAGACCAACCCCAACACCGACGCCGCCTCCATCGCCGCCTGCCTGGCCGCGCTGGACGAGTCCGCGCTGGGGGCGATGGCCGACGCCATGGAGACCCTGGAGCAGCCCGAGCACCGCGCGCTGTTCGTCGACGCGCTGGCGGCGGTCGGGCACGACAAGCCCGAGTTCTTCCTCGCCCGGCTCAACTCGCAGAAGCCGCAGACCGTCCGCAACATGGTGGCGATCATCGACAAGGCGCGCTTCTCCGGCGCCGGCAAGTACATCGCCACGGCGCTCAAGAACCCCAACCCGATGGTGCGCGCGGAGATCGCCGCCATCCTCGGCGGCTCGCAGGACGGGGCCGCGGTGCACGGCATCCTCCTGCAGGCCACCACCGACAAGGACGCCCACGTGCGCGCCGCGGCCTTCCGCGCCATCGCGCAGGCGGCTCCCATGCGCGCCGCGGCCGACCTGATGCGCCTGCCCAAGCTGCCCGACTGGGACAAGCGGCCCGACGAGGAGAAGGCGCTCATCTTCAGCTGCCTGGGCGCCACCGAGCAGCCTGACGTGCTGCGCTACCTCGCCGGCTTGCTGCAGCAGAAGAAGAGCCTGCTGCACGCCCGCAAGATCCTCGAGAGCAAGTTCCTGGCGGTCAAGGCGCTCTCCTGCATGGAGAACCTGCAGGCGGTGCGGCTGCTGCAGATGGCCTCCGAGGCCCGCGACGAGGAGCCCGAGCTGGCCACGGCGGCGCGCAAGGCCATGATCGGGGTCAAGAAGGTCATCGCCGAGCGCACCCGCGCCGCGGTGGCCTCCACCAGCGAGGCCAGCGCCGAGGCGCACGCCGCCGCCCAGACCGGCGCCGCCGCCGACGCGCTCTTCCAGGACTTCAGCCAGGCGAAGCAGGAGCACGCCGCCGAGTCGGCCGAGGCCGCGGCGTCGGCGGCCCGGGTGCGCGAGAAGATGGCCGCCGAGGAGATCGAGGCGGCGCGCAAGGCGGCCGAGCGCCGCGCCCTGGAGCTGGCCGAGCGCGAGCTGCGCCGCCTGCCGACCCCGCCCTCGATGCCGGCGGTGCTGCCGCCCGGCGCCCCGCCCACCGGTGACGAGGAGATCGTCGACCTCGAGGACGAGGTGGACGAGGAAGGAGTGGAGAAGAAGTGAGCGAGCCCCTGACTCCTCCCCGCAACGCCCCGCCCGGCGGCGACGCCAAGTTCCAGGCGCTCTGCCGCAACCTGGTGGGCGCGCTCTACATGCTGGTGCGCTCGGTCAAGCTGTACGACCCCGAGAACGCCATCTTCCAGAAGCCGCTCAACCTCCTGTTGGAGACGGTCAACTTCCTGGTGGCCAAGGAGGGCAAGCTCGACCTGACGGTGGTCAACGGCGCCTTCTTCGTCAACGAGCAGCTGGTGCGCCTGGACGCCAACACCGCCGAGCACGTGCGCTACCTGGTCGGCGAGATGGAGGGCCACAAGGTCGGCGGCTTCGCGCTGACCAAGTCGGCGACCATGGGCGAGCTGAAGAACTTCGTCTGGGTCTTCGCCAAGGAGCTGCCCGGCGAAGAGGACCTCGCCGAGGACGGGCTGGACGGCAAGAAGCTCGCGTCCATGAAGCTCATCCGCTGGTCGAAGCTCAAGGAGAAGCTCAACAGCGCCCCCGACGAGGACGCCAAGGTCGACCGCAAGAAGTACGCGCTCACGCTCTACGCGCGCGCCGTCTTCTTCGTCGACGGCGTGCTCAAGGCCGCCGCCCTGGGCAAGCCGCTGCCGGGCATGAACATGAAGGCCGGGCGGCTGGTGCAGGACCTCATCGACATCTCGCAGGACTACGGCAGCCAGTTTTTGGGCATGAGCAGCAACGGCCCTCCCGAGCAGGCGCTCGGCTACCACCTGGCCAACACCGCGCTCACCGCCATCGCCTTCGGCGGCGAGCTGGGGATGAGCAAGGGGCAGCTCAAGGACCTGGGCATCGCCGCGCTGCTCAACGAGGTCTCGCTGGTCCAGCTGCCGCCGCAGGAGCGGCTGCGCCTGCGCCCGGAGGCGCTGCCGGCGGACGCCCAGCGGCGGCGCGCGCAGGCGGCGCAGCAGGCGGCGACCGCGGTGCTGGCCGACTCCGGCGCGCGGCGGCTCGCGTTCTACCGCGCGCTCTCCTGCGTGCAGATGCACCAGCCCTTCGGGACCCCGGTGCGCACCGCGGCCGGGAACATCCAGATGGTGGTGCCCTCGGGCGACCCGCTCTACTTCTCGCGCATCCTCGCCATCTGCTCCTACTACGACATCCTCACCACCACCACGCCCGACCACGAGGCCTTCGGGCCGGACGTGGCGCTGGCGCTGATGTGGAACCAGGAGCGCTACCGCTTCGACCCGGAGCTGCTGGCGGTGTTCGTGAAGGTGATGGCCAAGACGCCGATCAAGGCGCTCAAGCCCGGGCAGGGGCGGATGATCGACATCGCCGGGGTGTAGGGAGGGCGGCGGCGGAGGGGGCTACAGCCTGTCCGCGATCAGCTCCAGCCGCAGCGCCGCGTCCACCCAGCGCTCCACCGCGAGGGCTTCGTCGTCGTTGTTCCCGGTCGTGCGCGCGGCCGCGGCGGCGAGGTCGAGCGAGCCCAGCGTGTCCGCGGCGAGCGAGAAGCCGGCCTCCCGCAGCTGCGCGCGCGCTCCCCTGAGCCGCTCGGACCAGGTCGGGGTCAGCGTGCGCAGGCCCTGGTGGGCGGCCTCGGCGATCAGCAATCGGGCGCCGGCCACGCTCCGCTCGAGCAGGTCGCCGGGCGCGCGGGGCGCGGCGTGCGGCAGGGCCGCGAGCGCGGCGGCGCCGGGGTCCGAGGGCGCCTCGAGGTCGAGGACCACCAGGCGCTCGGCCAGGACCGCGACGGGCTCGACGACGAGGTCGCCGCCGGCGTTGCGCCCGTCGCCGACGACCGCGGTCGCCTTGCCGTCCGCCAGGTGCTGCGCCAGCGCCTGCAGCGCCGCCGGGGCCACGCTGCGGTACGCCAGCTCGACGAAGAAGCGATGGCCGGCCGCGTCCAGGCACGCGGCGCGCACGGCCTGCTCGCCCTCGTCGTAGGCGACCGTCTCGACCTTGGAGATCGCGAAGGCCCGGACGTGCTCGGCCAGCAGGCGGGGGCGCAGGAAGCGCGGCGGCTCGGAGGCGAGCTGGGCGACGAAGGCCGGCCCGTCGCGCACGACCAGGGAATCGGGCAGCGTCGTCAGCACCAGGCCGCCGGCGAGCACGCTGGTCTTCTTGAGCGCGCCCACGCCGAAGCTCAGCAGCCGGTTGGCCCTGCGCTTGGCGGCGTTGGAGACGAGCTGCGCCGCGGCCACCATCGACAGCGGCGAGCCGGAGACCGCCGACCTGCGCGCGAGACTCGGGCCGTCCTCGCTCTTGCCGTCCACGGGCTCGAAGCCGCGCTGCAGGACCAGCACCGTCTGCGAGGAGGGATCGGCCAGGAAGACGGACACGACGCGCCGCTCGCCGTCCTCCTCCACCCGGGCACCCAGCGCGGCGAGGCGCAGCTGATCGAGGTCCGCCTCGAGGGCGACGTCCGAGCCCAGCACCAGGCTCGACGGCAGGTCGCCCTGGCCCTCGCCGGCCCGCGCGCGCGCAAAGACCTCGGCGAGCAGCATCGTCGCCCGCTCGGGCGAGTAGCGCGCGCTGCGCCGCCGGTAGGCGTCCAGCAGGTCCTCGACGTCCTCCACCACCGCCAGCGGCCAGGCGAGCCGGGCGCGCTCCAACGCCGTCTTGGTCAGGGCGAAGCGTCCGGCGGCCGCCGCGGACAGGCGGGTGACGCCCTCGAGCACTACCTGCGCCGCCAGCTCGCGCGTCCCGTCGAGCGCGGCCTGGCGCCGCTCGTCGGAGGAGACGGTCCGATCGGCCACCTCCACCGTCTGGGAGAGCGCGGCGCGGTCCTTCTCGTCGCCGATGCGGAAGGCCCAGACCGCGACCGCCACGTGCTCGCAGCCGGTGCGCATCCGGCAGTCGCACTTGGCGTAGCTCGCGTCGCCCGGCACCAGGAAGGTGACGGTCGAGGTCTGCAGCTTGGCCCGCGGCAGCGAGTCGCCCTCGAAGGTCCCGCGCACCACCTCGGCCAGCACGCCGCGGCGCCGCAGCGTGCGCGCCCGTTCCAGCGCGGCCCGCCCCAGCAGCTTCTCCAGGGCCGCGTCGTCGATCTCGCCCGGGGACCAGGGCTTCTTCTGCTTCGGCGCCGCGGAAGGCGCGCCGGCGGCCTCGGCGGGCGAAGCCGAGGTGGGCGAAGCCGAGGTGGGCGAAGCCGAGGTGGACGAAGCCGAGGTGGACGAGGCGGCGGCGACGGCGCCGGCCTGCTGCCTCTGGTAGGCGAGGATGGCGGCGACGCGGTGGCGGCAGACGGAGGCCGCCCCGCAGCTGCAGGGGCAGTCCTTGAGCGCCCTGCCGGGGATCAGCTTGGAGGTGACGCCGTCGGCGAAGGTGGCCACCAGCACGCCGTCGTCGCCGACCGCCACCGCGGGGACCTTGCCCTCGGACAGCTCCTTCTGGGCGCGGTTGAAGAAGCCGCGGTTCGACAGGGCGACGATCGCGGCGTCGGTCAGCGCGAGCAGGTCGGTGCGGACGTGGGCCATGCCGTCAGCGCCCCTTGACCTTGTCGGCCACGAACTGCGCCAGCTCGCCCGGGGTCATCGCGCCGATGTGCGCGCCCTCGTCGGCCAGCCGCTGCGCCAGGTTGCGGTCGTAGGCCGGCTTGGCCTCGGGGTCGAGCGCCGCCAGGCCGAGCACGGTGGTGCCCTGCTGGCAGAGCTCGCGCACCTCCTGCACCAGCCGCGCCGCGTTGCCCCCCTCGTAGAAGTCGGTGACGAGCGCGACGATCGTCCGGCGCGGCGCCTCGACCAGCTGCGCGGCGTAGGCCAGGGCCTTGGCGATGTCCGTGCCCCCGCCCAGCTGCACCTTCATCAGCGTCTCCACCGGGTCGCTGACGTCGCTGGTCAGGTCCACCACCTCGGTGTCGAAGGCGACGAGGTGCGCCCGGACGCCGGGGATGGACCACAGGCACGCGGCGGTGATGGCGGAGTGGATGACCGAGCCGACCATGCTGCCGCTCTGGTCGACGACGAGGATGATCTGCCACCTCTCGGTGTGCCGCTTCACCCGGGCGAAGAAGAGCGCCTCCTCGAGCACCACCTTGCGCGTCTTCGGGTCGTAGCGGTCGAGGTTCTTGCGCAGCGTGGCCCGGAAGTCGAAGTTGCGCGCCATCGCCAGCCGCGAGCGGCGCCGCCGGTCGACGAGGCCCGAGAACGCCTCGCGCACCTGGCCCTGCATCTTCTCCAGCAGCTGCTGGACGACCTTGGCGACCAGCTCGCGGGCCAGGGCCAGGACCTCGGGGTTCATCAGGTGCTTGGTGCGCAGCACCGCGCGCAGCAGCGTCTCGTTGGGCTCGATGCGCCTGAGCACCTCGGGGCATGTGACCACCTCGGAGATCTCGTAGCGCTCCACCGCGTCCTTCTCGAGCCGCTCGATGCACTCGGACGGGAAGAGCTTGTGGACCTGGTCGATCCAGTCCGGGACGTTGAGCACCGAGGGCCCGTGGCCGCCCAGCCGCCCGCCCACGTCGCGGCCGGCGAGGTCCTTCTCGCGCGAGTAGAGCCAGTCGAGCGCGGCGTCCATGCCGCGGGCGTGGTCGTCGAGGCCGGGCATCGCGCCCTCGGCCGCCTCGCCGAGCACCAGGCGCCAGCGCTTCAGGGCGTCCAGGCTCATGGCCGCCCTCCGGTCCCCGGGTGCGCCGCGGCGCGCGGCGGCGCTACATGCGTATCTGGCAGCGCTTGACGGACTGGCCCTCGTCCCGCAGCCACAACAGCGCCTTTTTCATCTGCGCGCACCACTCGCGGACGTCGTGCTCGAAGCGCTCGCAGTCGGCCACGAGCTCGATGATGTCGCCCGCCTGGGCCCGCATGTAGGCGGCCGTGAGCCTCAAGGTCGGAGCGGGGCAGCGCGTGCCCCGCGCGTCGAGGTGAATCGTCTCCAAGGAAGCTCTCCCCTGCGCGGTGCCCGCCGGCAGCGGGGCCCGCGCCTTGTCGCCGGAGGAACCTTCCCATATCAGCAGGGCGTTGTGCAGAGATAAGTGCCGCTGATGAGAGCCGGGCCGGACGCGGAGCGGGCTTCATCGGCCGGCCTCCGGCTTCGGGAGCAGCGCGAAGCGCCGCAGCGCCGTCTCCACCTCGGCGTCGATGCGCGCGGCGCGGGCGAGGTCCTCGGGGGCCGCCTCGAGCCGGGCGAGCAGCGCGGCGCCCGCGGCCGGGGTCTGGCCGTGCATCGCCGCCAGCCGGTCGGCGATGGAGGCCTTCTCGCGCGGCGGGAAGTAGCTGAAGGCCAGCCGCAGCGCGGGCAGGCCGACCCTGAAGTCCGGCTCGGCCAGCCCCGCGAGCACCTCGTCGACGGTGCGCAGGACCTCGTCGCCGTGCGCGGTCTCCTCGCGGGCCAGCGCGAACAGGCCGGCCAGGAAGTCGCCGAAGATCTGCGGCAGGGCGGCCGCGCGCAGCGCCCGCTCGGCTACCTTGAGGGAGGTCTTCGCGTCGCCCAGGCGTCCCAGCGACCAGAGTGCGCCCAGGCAGGCGCCGCGCGCGTCGGGCGGGGCGTCCGCGGCCGAGGTGCGGCGCGAGAAGACCGCCGCCGCCTCCTCGAGGGTGGCCGCAGCGAGCTTCGAGGCCCGGACCACGTCGCGCAGCGCGCGGACCGCGAGCACCGCGCCGCCGTCGGGGCTCGCCTGCTGGCCGGCGAGGTTCTCGAGCAGCCACAGCCCGCGCGAGAAGGCCTCGTTCACCGCCGCGCCCAGCTCCGGGCAGCCCCTGGCGCCGAAGAGCACGTCCTGGGTCCACAGGCCCAACAGCCGCTCGAGAGCTGCGCCCAGCTTGCCCAGGTCCGGCTCGCGCGAGGCGTGGTGGCGCACCGCCTCGAGGGCCGTGCTGGTCAGCGCGTCGACGCCGATGAAGACCGCCTCGCCGAGGAGGCGCGCCACCTGCGCGAGGTCGAGCTGCTCGGCGAGCAGGGCCTCCTCGAGCCGCCTCGCCGCCGCCGCGGAGAGGGTCGCCCCGAACGACGCCGCCTCGATGAGCGCGCTCTCCGCCAGGTCGTGGCGCGCGACGATCCACTCCTCCTCGAGCACCGGGTCGGTCGTCCAGGCCGGCCCGCTGTGGCGCTCGAAGCCGGGGACGCGCAGGACGCGCAGGCGGTGCAGTACGCGGCTCCTGGCGAGGTCCTCCGGCTTGCCCAGGAAGAGCTTCAGCGGCCGGGCGGTTGCGGCCGGCGTCAGGCCGTGCTGCTCGAGCACCTGCGCCACGTCGGCGAGCAGCGCGGGCAGCGGCGTCCTCTCGTGCAGCTTGCCCTCGACCTCGCCGGAGAGGGCGCGCAGCACCTCGACCAGCAGCGCGTCGGTGTCGCGCTTGACGATGCCGCGCTCGGACCACGGCAGCGGCGCGTCGAGCGAGCCCTTCACCAGCGCGGCGGCCAGGCCGTCGAGCAGGTCGGTGCGGCGCAGGCTGGTGTGGCCGCGCAGCCGGGCCAGGCCCTCGGCGAGGGTCAGGGCGGCGATGAGGTCGGCGGCGGAGACGTGTTGGCCCTTCTCGCGCAGCCGGGCCACGGCGAGGCGCAGCGCGTGCTCCGGTGCCGCCTCCGGTCCCAGCGAGTAGACGGCGTCGTAGAAGCCGGGCGAAGGCATGCCCGACTCGTAGCCGGTGAACGAGTCGAGCCGGTGGTACGACCAGGGCACCAGGTAGCTCCTGGCGCCCGGCAGCTCCGGCGGCGCGGGCCAGGTCGCGCCCTCGAAGGGGCCGGGGTCCGCGAGCGCCGGCGCGTGGTAGCCGCCGCAGACCACGACCACCTCGCCGCCGGCGGGGTCGGCCAGCGCCGCGCGGATCGACGCGCGCATGAAGTCCTCGCGCGGCTCGTCGCGGTCGCCAGCCTCCTCGTCGTCGCCGCGCTGGACCTGGAAGTAGGCGCGCAGGCGGGCCTCGAGCTCGTCGAGCTGGGCCTCGGAGGACGCCGGGCCCTCGAAGAGGTGGTCCCAGAGCGCGTCGTAGCCGTCGACGTGGAAGCGCGCGCAGAGCGCCTCGACGGCCCTGGCGCGCCGGCGGTCGTGGTCGCCGTAGCGGTTGGAGACGCCGTGGAAGGCCGGGTGCCAGCCGGGCAGGTCGATGAAGCGGGCCGAGGCGCCGACCTCCTGGGCCACCGTGAGCGCCAGCCACTCCGGGGAGTAGGCGCAGAAGGGCGACCAGCAGGTCTCGGTCTTGCCCTCCTCGTTGCGGTGGAAGGTGAAGATGGCGACCGGCAGCCGGTGCGGCAGCAGCAGCTCGTCGAGGCGCGCGTTCATGTCGCACGGCCCCTCGATGAGCACGTGCCGCGGGCGCACCTTGCGAATGGTGCGCGCGACCAGGCGCGCACACGCCGGGCTGTGGTGGCGCACGCCGACGACGTGGAGCCGGGAAGGGGCGGTCACCGGGGTCGCTTCCTCGCTGCCGCTCGGATGGACTGCGCGATCCTCTCCCGGCGCTCGGGCGGGTACTCGTCGCCGTAGAGCCTCAGGAACATCTGCACTCGCAGCTCCGCCTCGTCGAGCGGGCCCAGCTGGGCGCGGATTCCCTCGCGCATCAGGATGCGCGCCGTGGAGAGCATCTCGCTCGCCATCGCCAGGCGGCGCTCCGCCGGCAGCGCCAGCAGAAGCTCGCGGTAGCGCCGGTCCACCGCCTCAGTCGTGTCGCGCACGAGCCTTCTCCAGGAAGTCGCTCACGTCCAAGTCCCGCGCCCAGCGCTCGAGGTAGCCCCAGTCCAGGGCCAACGAGGAGGAGGCGAGCAGCTCCCGCACGTCGCGCAGCTGCACCTCCGATTGGCTCGGCTTGCCCCAGGCGAGCTTGGACAGCAGGAGGTCCTCGGGGCTGACGACCCAGAGTTTGCGAGCTCCCACGGCGAGCTGCTGGCGCCGCGAGAACTCCTCGACGCGGTAAGGCGCCTCCTTGCGGACGATGAGGTCGAACTTGAGCACCTTGTCCGAGTGGATCACGTTGAACATCCGCCTCGTCCGCACGGCCTCGCGGATCTCCTCCGGGTCGTGCTCGAAGTCGGGCAGCGCGGCGCAGAGGGGGCCCACGTGCCGCTCCTCGAGGTCCACGACGAGGTCGACGTCCCGGGTCATCCGCGGGCTGGCGAAGAACCCGAGGGCCATGGAGCCGCTGACCATGTAGGCGATCCCCAGGCGGTCCAGCCGGCCGCAGAGGTCGAAGAGAAGGTCCAGCTGCTCGTTGGAGTCGAGGGTCATGGTCTACCCCGGCAGCAGGTGCCGCGCCTCGTAGAGCTGCTTCCACAGGTCGCCCGGGCGCTTGGAGACGCGCTGCTCGAGCCAGGCGCGCAGGCGCTTCAAGTCGTCCTTGTTGTCCTTGGCGGCGGTGCCGGCCAGGTGCTCGACGATGTCCGCGGCCGAGCCCGCGTCGCGGCGCAGGAACCAGCCGCGCACTCCGACCGCGTGGGCCACCGCGACGGCCTCGGCGGTGGAGAGGACCGAGGAGAGCTTCTCCATGGCCCGCCCGTCCGCCGACTCGCCGGCGCGCAGCTCGCGGAAGGTCGTCACCAGCACCTCCAGCAGGTCCTCCGGCGGCGAGAGCGGGACGCCGCTCTTCTCGAGCAGCCGCGCGGACTCGCGCTTGACCAGGGCCAGCTCGGTCTTGAAGTCGGCGATGGGGAAGACGGTCTCGAAGTTGAAGCGCCGCTTGAGCGCGGCGCTCATCTCGTTGACGCCGCGGTCGCGGGTGTTGGCGGTGGCGACGACGTTGAAGCCCTCGGTGGCGAAGAGCATGCCGTCGGGGCCCTCGAGCTCGGCGACGGCGAGCACGCGGTCGGAGAGCACCGAGAGGATGGCGTCCTGCACCTCGAGCGGGCAGCGGGTGATCTCCTCGAAGCGGACGATTTTGCCCTCCTTGAGGCCGCGGTAGAGCGGCGCCTGGACCAGGGCCCGCGGGGTCGGGCCCTCGGCGACGAGCAGCGCGTAGTTCCAGCTGTACTTGATCTGGTCCTCGGTCAGCGACGCGCCGCCCTGGACGGTCAGCGTCGAGGTGCCACTGATGGCCGCCGCCAACAGCTCGGAGAGGAGCGACTTGGCGGTGCCGGGCTCGCCGACCAGGAGGAGGCCGCGGTTGGTCGCCAAGGTCACCATCGCGCGGTCGACGAGAGACGGGTTGCCCACGAACTTGGGGCCGATGTCGAGCTCGTCGTCGCCGAGGATGAAGCGGCGCACCGCGCTCATCGAGAGCGTCCAGCCCGGCGGCCGGGGCGACTGGTCCTTGGCGTCCTGCGCGGCGAGCTTCGAGAGCTCCTCGGCGTAGAGCATCTCCGCCGGCGGCCGCTGCATGGCGGCCGCGCCCTGAGGCGGGTTGGGCTGCTGCTTCTTCGGCGAGGCCATCGGTGACCGTCTCCTCGCCGGAGGCCGAAGCCTCCGGCTACTTCTGCAAAACCCCTTCGGGGGTTCCAAGAGTCCAGAGTCTGAACCGAGTCCAGGGCTTCGAGGCAGTGAATTCAGCCGGGGTCCGCCCCGGCCCCGAAGGGGCTTTGCAGGCAGGTGTAGCCGGAGGCTTCGGCCGGCTTCGGCCTCCGGCGGACGGCCGGAAGGGCGCCTACCCCCTGAGCCTCTCCAGATCCGCCACCAGCTCGCTGAACACGATGGGGTCGAGCGTCCCGGGCGCGATCCCGTTCTTGTTCCACCAGCCCACGCTCTTGCCGACCGTGACGTCGCCCAGGGTCTGCTCCGGCGACTCGCTGAGCATGCCGGTGTAGAGCCCGGGGTCGAGGTCCAGCGTGGCCATCAGCCCGCCGGGCAGCGGCTTCTCCATCCAGCAGGCGACGCCGCCGTCCTGCGGTGCGCCCCGGCGCCAGCGGCGCTGCTCCAGGCCCAGCACCTTGCCGGTGGGCAGCTTGAGCCCCTTCACCCGGTCGAGCTTCTTCTCCTGCCTCTCCGCCTGCGTCGCCGCGTAGGTGGGGCGGCCCAGCTGCTGGAACGGCTGGACGATCTCGTAGTCGCCCAGCACCTGCGACCAGCGGCCGGCGACGGAGGCCTCGAGCTCCAGCGGGTGGGGGATGCCCACCTTGGCGCCCTCGGGCAGCGCGAAGGCGGCGTCCTCGGCATCGGCGAGCGTGCGGTCCTCGGCGACCCGGAACGTCTCCGCCACCTTGTTCTTCTCGTCGTAGCTCGCCCACACCAGGCGGCGCACGACGTGGAAGACCAGCGGGTGGCGCACGAACAGCTCCAGGAAGTCGCCGGGCGCGAAGCGGCGCTGGCCGCACATCGCCAGCTCCAGCCGCAGGATCTGCAGCGAGGCGGCGGTCTTGGCGTCCTTCTTGAGCTGGCTCCACTTGGCCGCGGCGGCCCCGGCCTTCTCCGCGTCGTCGGACTGCTTGGGCTTGGGCAGGTCCTTGAGCCGCGAGCCGTCGGCGTCCCTGGCGAACGGGCGCAGCTGCTCGTCGAAGCCGACCCGGAAGGTGCGCGGGCCGAAGTCGAGCGCCATCGAGCCGTCCTCGTCGAGGCCCAGGTCGGGCGCGAGGCGGTCCTCCAGCTCCTCGCGGGTCAGCCCGCGCGTCTCGGCGATGCTCTCGATCTTCTCGGCCGCCTTGTTCTGCAGGCCCTTGAACTTCACCTTCAGCGCGATGCCGTTCAGGTGCATCAGCGCCACGTCGGTGCCGATGGCCGCCAGCACGTCCAGGCCGGCCACCGCGCGCGCGTGCGCCGCCTCGCCGGGCCAGTCGCGGACGAAGCGAGCGAGCCGGCGGGCGCAGTCGTCGTCGCCCAGCAGGCCCACCGCGTTCAGGCACCAGATCTCCTTGGAGTTGGCGCCGTTCATCAGCCAGGCCTGGAACAGGTCCCAGGCGAAGCGCGCGAGCGATGCGGGATCGCAGGCCTGCTTGACCTGGGCGATGCCGCCGTAGGGCTCCTCCAAGGTGGAGAAGGAGAGCATCGTCAGCAGCGCCTCGCTGGCCGAGGCCGGCAGGCAGGCCTTGCGCGCGCGCAACAGCGGCCGGGGCAAGGCGCCGGCGCTGGCGTAGCTGGGCAGCTTGGGGAGCTTGGCCGGGACCAGGTCGAGCGGGTCGGCGGAGAGCGCGCCGGCGATGGCGCCCTCGGCTCCGGCGCGCCGGGCGATCTCGAGGACGGTCTTTTCGTGCCCGCTCGCGGAGAGCAGGCGCAGCGCGGCCTCGGCCTCCTGGCGGGCCTTGCCGAGTTTGCCCAGCGCGACCGGGAGCAGGCCGGCGGTGGCGTGCTCCGGGTGGCGCAGCATCCAGGCGCGGGCGTCGGCGCGGGCCGTCTTCTTCTGGGCCATCGCCGAGGCGATCTGAGGGGCGAACTCCGGCACGCCCAGCGGCAGCAGCGCGGGGAGGAGCATGACGAGCTCGCTCTCCAGGCGCGCCTTGAAGAACGCCAGGGCCTTCAGCTCGTGCCGGGCGGCGATGCGGAAGCACCAGGCCTCGTCGCTCCAGCGGGTGATGGTGGCCCGGGGTGCGAGCTGCTCGGCCAGCCCCTCCGGGCAGTCCGCGAGCTGTTCCACCGACGCCATCATGGTCGGGGTGTTGACGATGCGCAGGCACTCGTCGGCGCTGACGTCTCCGTGGGCGTAGCCCTTGCGCTCCGTCCACTCCTCGCGCTCGCCCTCGGCCCACTTCACCGCCGGCTGGACGTCCAGGCCGGGCAGGTTGGCCAGCACCACCGGCGCGGCGGCCTTCTTGGTGCGCAGCCACGGCGGGTCGGCGAGGACGCGCGGGAGTTCGTCCGGCTTGGCTTCCTCGGCGACCTCGGCGGTCTCGGCGAGGAGGGCCTGCAGCACCCTGGCGGACTCCGGGCCGACGGTGGCGGCGACCTCCGCGGCGAGCGCGGGGAAGCGGCGGACGGTGGAGGCGAGCAGGCTCCGGCACAAGTCGCCGACCTTGCCGCGCGTGACCGCGGCCTCGGACATCAGGCGCAGCGCGCGCCGGGGCTGCAGCGCCGAGGCGTCGGCCAGGGCCGCCTGCGCCTCCTTCTTCTCCAGGGCGCCGATGAGGTGCTTCATCGCCGCGTCGCAGCCCAGCGCGCCGATGGTCGAGAAGCGCAGGCGCAGCAGCTCGGCGTCGGCGTAGCCGCCGTCCTGGGCCGCCAGGAACTCCGCGGCGCCCAGGCCGCAGCCGTCGACCAGCGTCGCCCCGACGTCCTCGTCGCACTCCATCCAGCGGTTCGAGTACAGCGAGCCGCCGAACTTGAGGTGGGTCAACAGCGCCGGGTCGCAGACGCTGGCCAGCAAGCAGGACCAGTTCGCGTGCGCGGTGACCAGGGGCAGGTCCGAGGCGAGCCAGGCCTTCTCGGTCGGGAAGAGGAAGGTGCTGGCCGCTTTCTGCGCGTCGGTCGCGCGCATCGCCGCGGCGGCATCGCGGGCGGCGGTGTAGTCGGCTTCCGGCGCGACCGCGAGCAGGGCGCGCAGGCGCGGCAGGCCTAGCAGCCGCCCGTGGTCGTGGAAGTTGGAGCCCCAGTGGCTGGAGGGCTTGGCCACGAGGCGGGCGGCGTTGGTCTTGCCGTCGGCCTCGACGGAGACCTCCAGCGCGGCGAGCGCGGTGCGCGTGGCGTGGGCCAGCCCGCCAGCGGCGATGAGCGACTCGAGGCCGGCCTCGTGCTCGGTCTTCACGGAGTAGGTGGGGCAGAAGGAGAGCAGGGCCAGGAGCGCTGCGTCGTGATCCACCGGGCCCATCGACGGCTCGGCGGCTGCGATCCGCGTTGCGAGCGCGGAGAAGATCTCGTGGCCGGCTTCCGTCCTGGCGATGGCGGCGCTGACGAGCGCCGAGCGAAAGCCCCAGGCCTTCTGCACCCGCTCCCAGAGCTTCTTGGGGCTCGCCAGCGCGCTGACCTGAACCTGGATGCCGCCGCGGCGCGGGAAGACGCGCTTCCTGAGGGCGTCGTTCCAGTGGACGACGTCCTCCTCGGCGGCGCTGGCCGGGGTCGTCGGGGCGCTGGCGGTGGGGGCAGTTGCGGTGGGGGCGGTGGTGGACTGAGTGGACGGGGTGGACGGGGTGGATCGAGCGGGTGGGGCGGGGGCTGGTGCCGGCGCCGGAGCGGCCACGGGCTTGGGCGCAGAGGCGGGCTTCGGTTTGGCAGCGGGAGGCTGCGCGGCGGCAAGCTGCGCGGTGGCCACGAGGTTGGCGGCGGTCTCCGAGTAGCCCTTCTTGGTCTTCTCGGCGATGAGCTTGTCTTGCTCCTTCGCGGCCGCCTCGTCGCTGCCGAAAGATTTCAGCTGCGTCTGGCCGTTGGAGCCGATGCGGCCGAAGCGGACGGTCAGCTGCGTGCCGTTCTGCTCGATCTCCCAGAACTTGCTCGACGTGCCTTCCACGAACTCGAAGCGCCGCATGGGGTCTCCCGGGCTGATCCGAAGAACACAGACCCTACCCGATGCGGTCCCACGGGCTCCAGACGCGCGACGTCAGAAGGCCACCTGCTGGATCTCGAGGGCCAGAGCAGGCAGAGCGCGAGCGGCTTGGGCGCGGGTTCTCTAGTTCTCCGGCGGCAAATAGAAAAGCGGCGGAGCCGTTGCCGGCTCCGCCGCCCTGAACCCGATGGGGGATCTTGATTAGTCGTTCTCGGTGGCCTTCGTGCGCACGGCGCCGAGCTTGGCGTCCCAGGTGGTGGTGGGCACGAAGCCGCCCTTGCCGTCGTCCTTCAAGCCCTCGAGGCCGGTGGCGATGCGCTTGCCCGCGAAGTTGAAGACCTCGATGTAGCCGTCGTCGCCGTCGGTGCCGGTGCGGATGGCGTACATCTGCTGGCCGTTCAGGTTGAGCTTGTAGGCGCTCACCGAGCCCCAGTCCTCGTTCTCGACGTGCTTGAAGTAGAAGTTGAACGCTTCCTGCACGCCCTTGGGCAGCTTGGCGATCTGCTTCATGCGCTCGGGGTTGGTGTCGGCGGTGTCGATGCTCGTCAGCTGCTTGGGCAGCTTCTCCGCCGTCCAGTCGATGCCGGTGAGGAAGTCCTTGGCGGCCTTGGTCAGCTGCGGGATGCCGCCGGCGTTGTTGGAGACGGGCTTGGAAGCGACGGGATTGATGGCCATGGTTTCCTCCGGGGAGTGGAAATCGAGACGGCGCAGTCTACACCCAAGGGCCTAGCCGAGTCCCCGAGAAGCTACCGCGACGATCCTTTCGCGCCGCCCGGGCAGAACCCGGCCGCCCAGCGCCATCAGCGGGACCGGGGGCTCCCGCGCCAGGCCGGCGCGGACCGCCCAGTCGCCCAGCGAGGCGCGGCCGGCCGGGGCGTCGATGCGGACTGGGAGTGCGTGCCCCTGCGCGAGCGCGTGGACGAGCTGGACGCCGGCGGCCTCTTCGAGCGCCGCCACCGGGCCGATGGCCACGTGCCCGCCCACGTGCGTCGCCAGCCCGTAGCCGAGGAGCCGGCCGGCGCGCCAGGCGCCCAGCGCGCGCGCCGAGCATCCGTGGAGCCCGGAGACGACGGCCGCTCGCGAGGCGCCGAAGGCGTCGGCGTCGAGCGCGATGGCGGAGGGGAGATCCGCCTGCTCGAGTGGACGCAGCAGCAGGGACTGGTCGACGGAGACGTCACGCGGGGTCCCGGAGAATCTCGCCAGGTCCTCGTCGATGGAGGCGAAGCCCAGGCGCTCGTAGAGGCCGCGCCCCTGGCTCGTCGCGTAGAGGTAGGTCTGCGGCGGCGCGTCCGTCATCGCCTGCTCGACCAGGCGGCGCCCGAGGCCCTGTCGTCCGAACGCCTCGCGCACGAGCACCATGGCGACCAGCGCCACGCGGCGCTCGTAGCTGAAGAGGAAGGTCGTGCCGACGAGGTGTCCGTCCGGCGCGAAGCTGCCCCAGCCGTCGCCCAGGCCGAGCATCAGCCGCCAGCGCTCCTCGCCGACCTCCCAGCCGTGCTCGAGCGCGACGGACTCGCAGGCGCGTGCGTCGGAGAGGGTCAACCTGCGCAGGTTCATGGGGGGAGGCTACCCTTCACCCCGAGCTTGTCGAGGGGCCAGCATTCAACCCGAGAGAGCCCGATTCGTGAGCACTACACGGGGGCGCAAAGATCTCAGAGAACGGGCTCTGGCCCCTCGACAAGCTCGGGGTGTCGGCCGGTGAGCACGACGCGGGGGCGCAAAGATCGCAGAGAACGAGCTCTGGCCCCTCGACAAGCTCGGGGTGTCGGTCACCGCGCGGGGTGTCGGTCACCGCGCGGGGTGTCGGTCACCGCGCGGCGCTGGCCTCTGCCTCCCGCCGCACCTGCACCGAGCTGCGCGGCATGGTGCGGAAGACCAGATCCCACAGCGGCGAGGAGACGCCGAAGCCGCCGTCCGGATCCGAGTGGTGGTGGAACAGGTGGTGCCGCCGCAGCCGCCGGCCCGGTCCCGAGGTGAGCTTGAAGTGGTGCACGGCGAAGTGCGTGCCGTCGTACCAGAGGTAGCCCAGGGCGAAGCCGGCGAAGAGCGGCTCGCCCCAGGTCGGACCGCAGAGCGCGCGGAAGAGGAGATAGAAGGCGATTCCCATCGGGACGCTGAAGCCGGGCGGCATCACCAGGCGGTCCTTGTCCTCGGGGAAGTCGTGGTGCACGCCGTGGAGCATGAAGTGCACGCGCTTGCCCCAGGCCGCGCCGTTCTCCCAGTGGAAGAGGAAGCGGTGCAGCGTGTACTCCGCGAAGGTCCAGGCGAAGGCGCCGGCGGCGAGGATCCCGGCGAGGGTCGGGATGGGCAGGTCCGCTCGCGAGGCGCTGCGCCAGAGCACGAAGGCCACCGCGGGGAGCCAGGTGACGAACGGGGTGACCGGGTGGACGCGCGAGAAGAACTCGAAGAAGTCGCTCTGGAACATCCTCGTGGTCGAGCCCTGGCGCAGGCGCTCCTCGAGGTTTTCGCGGGTGGTCGCGGCGGTCATGGTCGTCAGAGTTAAGGTCGACCTCGACCGCCTGCCAGCCTTTCAGGCGACCTCCGCGGGGGAGCCGGGCCCGGAAGGAGGGCGGGGGTGTGGTCTGATGGGGCGGTCATCGGCCGGGAGGTCCCATGGTCCCCATCCTCTTCTTCTCCGTCATCGTCGGCATCATCGCCGTGGTGGTCGTCGTGACGATGACCATGGCCAAGAAGCGCCGCGAGGCGTGGCAGGCCGTGGCTCCGAAGCTGGAGATGCGCTACCTCGGCGAGGTCGGGCTGGCCTCGAGGTATCCCGGCTTCAAGATGTTCTCGCTCGGGCGCTCCCGCACGTCCGACAACCTGCTGGAGGGCAGCAGCGGCTCGGTGCGCGTCCTGCTCGGCGACTACCGCTACACGACCGGCAGCGGGAAGAACTCCTCCACGCACTACTTCACCCTCTGCATCCTGGAGAAGGACGGCCTGGGGTTGCCGCACAGCTTCATGCGCCCGCAGAACCTCTTCGACGCCCTGGGGAAGCTCTTCGGCGGCCAGGACATCGACTTCGCCGAGGACCCGGAGTTCTCCAAGTCGTTCGTGCTGCAGGGCGAGGACGAAGGGGCGATCCGCTCCAAGTTCGACCGCCCGTCGCGCTCCTGGCTGGTGGCCCACAAGCAGCGCTTCCAGAGCTTTGAGGCCGACGGCTCGACCATCGCCTTCTTCGCGCCGCGGATCGATCCGGCGCTGGCGCCGCAGCTGCTCGACGAGGCGCTCGAGTTCCTCATGATCTGGGGCTGAGCGTCCGTCCCGGGATCAGGCGGTAGCCGGTCGTGCGGAGCCGCAAGCGTCGGCGCGCGGAGGACAAGAGCCCCGGGCAGTGAAGGGCTCGCAACGAGCACGGGTCGGCCAGCAATCCCGTGATCAGCCGGTGGCCGGTCGTGCGGAGCCGCAAGCGTGAGCGCGCGGAGGACAAGAGCCCCGGGCAGTGAAGGGCTCGAGACGAGCACGGGCCGGCCAGCAATCCCGGGCGATTCCCATCCCGGTCACCGCCAGGGCAGGTGTCCTCCGCGCGCTGACGCTTGCGGCTCCGAGCTGCGAACTGCGAACTGCGCTAGCGGAACTTCTCCAGCACGTCCCAGAACTCCGGGAACGACTTGGAGACGCACTGCGGGTCGGCGCTCTGGATGCCCGGCTCGCGCAGCGAGAGCAGTCCGAAGGCCATGGCCATCCGGTGGTCGCCGCGCGGCTCGAGGCGCGCGGGCTCGAGCGCGGTCGCCGGGGCGATCTCCAGCCCGTCCGGCCGCTCGTCGACGAGGATGCCGGCCCGGGCGAAGCCCTGGGCCAGCGTCGCCAGGCGGTCGCTCTCCTTCAGCCGCGCGTGCGCCACGCCGACGATGCGCGAGGGGTGCGAGGCGAAGGAGGCGGCCGCGGCGAGTGGCGGGACGAGGTCCGGGCACGCCGAGAGATCGAAGACGTGGGCGCGGGGCCTGGCCAGCTCCGCCAGGAACGCGGCGATGGCCTTGTCGCCCTGCAGCGAATCCCCCGAGACGTTGGGGACGACGACCTCGCGGCCGGAGATGAAGCCCGCCGCCAGCAGGAACGCCGCCGCCGACCAGTCGCCCTCGATGGGGAACGGTCCGGCGCGGTAGGCGCCCGGCGCGACGACGCAGCGGGTGACCTCGTCGACGAAGTCCGCGCCGCGAGAGCGCATGGCGGCCAGCGTCATCTCCACGTACGGGCGCGAGACGCCGCCCTCGATGCGCAGGTCGAGCCCGCCGGGCAGCAGCGGGCCGACCATCAGCAGCCCGCTGACGAACTGGCTGGAGGCCGAGGCGTCGACGGTGACGGGCGTCCCCGCCGGCGGGAGGTTCCCGGCGCGCAGCGCGATCGGTAGGGCCCGCGGCGGCGAGAGCGCGCGCACGCTCACCCCGAGCTGGACGAGCGCCTCGAGCAGCGCGGTCAGCGGCCGCTCCGCGAGGCGCTCGCTGCCGTCGAGGACCAGCTCGCCGTCGAGCAGCAGGGCGATGGGCGCGAGGAAGCGGACCACCGTGCCGCCGTCGCCGCACCACAGGGCGCCCTTCGGGGCGCGCAGCTGGCCGGCGATCACGCGCCAGCGCCCGTCGGGCAGCTCGTCGATCTTCGCGCCCAAGTCGCGCAGCGCCGCGCGCAGGTGGCGGGTGTCGTCGCTGTCGAGCGGGCCTTCGAGGACGCTCTCCCCGGCGGCCAGCGCCGAGAGGACGAGCGCGCGCTGGGTGAGGCTCTTGGAACCGGGTGCGGCCAGGCGAAGCGCGGGTGCGGCGGCGTCAGACATGCAGGAGGTGCTCCCGGAGCCGGTTGGCGGACAGCTCGAGGCCGGCGATGGCGCGCATCTGCAGGACGCCCTGGCGCACCCACATCTCGGTGCCCGAGATGGCGGCCTTGGCGCCCTCGGCGGCGGCGCGGGCCATCAGCGGCGTGGTGGTGGCGTGCATCACCACGTCGAGGACCGTCTTGCCCTTCAGCGAGATCCCCGGCGGCACGGGATCCGACTCGCCGTCGCTGCCGACCGGGGTGGCGTTGATCAGCACCTCGAAGGCCTCGCCGCGGGCCTCCTCCAGGCGCACCGCGCGCGCGTGCATCGACTCCAGCGCGCGCGCGTGCTCGAAGGTGCGGTTGGCGACCACCACCTCCCAGCCCAGGGAGCGCAGCGCGCAGATGGCCGCCCGCGCCGCCCCGCCCGCGCCCAGGACCAACGCGCGGCCGTGAGGCTTGGCGTGGGGAAGGAGCGAGGCCAGCGCCGGAAGGTCGGTGTTCAGGCCGTCGCGCCGGCCCTCGCGGAAGCGGATGGTGTTGAGCGCGCCGGCGGCCCGCGCGGCCGAGTCCAGCTCCTGCACGTGCGGCATGAAGGCGATCTTGGCGGGCATGGTCACCGCCACGCCGGCGAAGCCCAGCTCCTCGAGCAGGTCGAGCACCTGCGGCCGCGAGCTGACGATGGGAAGGTAGTGGTAGGGCAGGCCCTCGGCGGCGAAGTACGCGTTGTAGGCGCGCTGGCCGTTCGAGTAGAGCACCTGCGTCCCGCCGATGACGCCCATCGGCGTCAGCTTGTGCGCCTCGTGGGCCCGCAGGTCGCGGGCGCGGCTGACGGTGACCTGGCCCGGGGCGGTGGTGTTGCCGGCGTCGGAGGCCACGTAGCTCCAGGGCGAGCCGAAGCGGTGGGGCATCAGCCGCGAGAGCAGGCCGGCGTCGCCCATGCCGATGCGCACCGTGGGGCGCCCGTCCTTGGTGAGCACCTTGCGGACCGAGGCCAGCTCGGAGGCGTCGGCGACCGGGACGGCGATCTTGAGGACGTCGGCCGGCTCCCTGGACAGCGCCTCGGCCGCGGCGAGGTCGGCGCCGTGGTAGCTCAGGACGATGCGCGTGTGGCCGGCGGCCTTGTCGCACAGCGCGTCGCGCAGCTTGCGGTCGGTGGAGGCCTCGAAGTCGAGCCAGCCCGGGCGGGAGGCGAGCGCCTGCTCGAGGACGTAGGCGCGCTCGGACTCGGAGCCCTCGAAGCCGCCGCCCTCCTCGCGGCGCCGGCAGGTGGCCAGGACCCGCGGCGAGCGCAAGAGCGCGAAGGTGTCGGCGTCGACCTTCTCGAGCAGGTCGAGGCGGACCTCGTGCATCAGGTCGGAGTGGGCCGCCAGGCGGGCCGCGACGGCAGCGGTGGTGCGCTCGGCACCGGTGACGCACAGGGTCGCTTCGGGGGGGTTGGCGGGCACGGCCGGCCTCGGTTCAGGCATTGAGAACGCGCCGAGCCTAGTCGAGGTTCCCGGCCAATTGGGCGGGAAAAGCGGTGCGGGCCACGCGGCTGTCTGCTTCCTCACCCCACTTGCCGACGGAGATACCCCAAGCGCAGGCGGAGGCCAGTGGAGGCAGGCCTCTGCGCCTGCCAGGTGGACGCGCGCCGGGCGATGGCTACAACATGGGCTCGTGGATCAGGACACCTCGCCCGAGCAGATCGACCGCTACCACGAGCTGCTGCGCGAAATGACGCCGGCCCAGCGCATGGCGGCCGCGGCATCGCTCAGCCTCGCCGTCCGCCAGATGGCGATGGCGGGACTGCGTGCGCGCCACCCCAGTGCGAGCGAAGGGGAGCTGAGGGCGCGGCTGTTCGTGCGGCTCTACGGCCGAGCAGAGGCGCTCCGGGTGCTCCGCGAGGTCCCCGATGACGCCATCTGAGCCCGCCGAAGCCATCGGCGTCGCTCTGCGCGTGGCGCGGGCCCTGGAGTCCGTCGGCATTCCCTATTTTCTCGGCGGCTCGCTCGCTTCGTCCGCACAAGGTGAGCCCCGGGCGACGAATGACGTGGGCCTGGTCGTGGACGCGTGCCCCGGCCAGATCGCCGCGCTGGCAAAGGCACTGGGACCGGACTTCGAGGTCGACGTCGACGCGCTCGAAGAAGCGGTCCAGCGCCGTGGTTCGTGGAACATCTACTACCTGCCTGCTCTCTTGAAGGTCGATCTCTTCCAGCTTGCGGCAGGCGAGTACGACAAGAGGGAGTTCGAGCGCAGAAGACTCCTCGAGGTCTTTCCGGGAGAGCGGCTCTTCGTGAAGAGCCCCGAGGATTCCGTCCTGCGCAAGCTGCTCTGGTACCGGCAGGGCGGAGAGGTGTCGACGAGCCAGTGGCGCGACGTGGTCGAGATCCTGCGCGTGAGCGCCGCCAGCCTCGACCGGGCCTACCTCGACCGCTGGGCGGCCGGTCTCGGAATCGAGGCGCTGCTGGCGCGGGCCACGCTGGAGGCGAAGCCGCGGACACCGCGCTGAGCGAGGCGAGCCCTACTCCTCGTCGTGCTCCTCGGCCTTGATGCTGTACTTCTCCATCCGCCGCAGCAGTTGGTAGCGGGAGATGCCCAGAAGCCGCGCCGCCTCGGTCCGCACGCCGCCGGCCCGCCGCATGGCCTGCTTGATCATCCGCTGCTCGAGCGTGCCCAGCGTGTCGATGCCGGGGACGAAGTCGAACGGCAGCGGCGGCTCGGTGGCGTCGGCCCGCAGCGCCGCCTCGAGCACGCGCTGCGGCAGGTGCTTCACCTCGATCTTGCTGCCCTCGGCGGTGATGGCCGCGCGCTCGATGATGTTGCGCAGCTCGCGCACGTTGCCCGGGTAGTCGTACTCCATCAGCCGCGCGGCCACGGTCTCGCTGATGGGCTCGATGGTCTTCTCCAGCTTCTCGGCGAAGTAGGAGCGGAAGTGCTCGGCGAGCAGCAGGATGTCCTCGCCGCGCTCGCGCAGCGGCGGGATGCGCAGCGGGAACACCGACAGGCGCTGGAACAGGTCCTGGCGGAAGACGTTCTGCTCCACCAGCTCGCGCAGGTCGCGGTTGGTCGCCGCCACCACCCGGGCGCGCAGCGTCTGCTCCTTCGACGAGCCGACGCGCTTGAAGGTCCGGCTCTCCAGCACCCGCAGCAGCTTGCCCTGCAGGTTGCTGGACATGTCGCCGATCTCGTCGAGGAAGATCGTGCCGTCCTTGCTCTCCTCGAACGCCCCGGCGCGGGTCTGGTCCGCCCCGGTGAACGAGCCCTTCTCGTGCCCGAAGAGGATGCTCTCGGCGAGGTTCTCGGGCATCGCCAGGCAGTCCACCGCGACCAGCGGGCTCTTCTCGGGCCGGGAGGTGGAGTGCAGGTGGCGGCAGGCCACGTCCTTGCCCACCCCGGTCTCGCCGGTGATGAGCACGGTGGTCTCCGGCGCCTTGGCGATCTTCTGCAGCTGCGCCAGCACCTCCAGCATCGGCGCCGAGCGGCCCAGCAGCGACACCGGCGGAAGCTCGCCCACCGACGCGGCGAGCAGGCGCAGCGCCTCGCGCCGGCGCAGCTCGACCACCCGCTCCACCAGCGGCGCCAGGCTGGTCTCCTTGACCACGTAGTCGTCGGCGCCCAGCCGGATGGCCTCCACCGCGTTGGGGATGGTCTGGTAGGCGGTCATCATGATGACCGAGGCGCCGTGCTGGCGGGCGAGCATCAGCGGGATGAGCCGCAGGCCGTCGTCGTCGGGCAGGTGGTGGTCGAGCAGGATGGCCTGGTAGCGGCCCTTCTCGCAGCGGTGCAGCGCCTCGCGGGCGTTGAAGGCGCACTCGCAGGCGATGCCGGCGCGCTCCAGCTCGCGGCGGATGGCCTGGGCGTAGAGCTCCTCGTCGTCGACCACCAGGGCGGAGAACGGCGGAAGCGGCGGGGCCGGCTTGGACTCTTTCATGCGCTCACCTTGGGCAGCTCGGGCTGCGACAGCGTCCGGCCGGCCCGGGACTGCGGCAGGACCAGGGTGGCCCTGCAGCCGCCCCCCTCGCGGTTGCGGATGGAAACCAGCCCGCCGTGGGCGCGGGCAATCTTCTGGCACACCGACAGGCCCAGACCGGTGCCGTTCTTCTTGGAGGTGAAGAAGGGCCTGAAGCACTCCTCGGAGCTGGCCTGCAGGCCGGCTCCGCGGTCCTCGATGGCGATGGTGACCGCGTTCTGCTCGGCGACCGCGCTGCAGCGCACCTCGCCCTCGGGCGGGGAGGCCTCCAGCGCGTTGAGCAGCAGGTTGAAGAGCACGTGCTTGAGGGCGTCGAAGTCGGCGCGCACGGTGATGCCGGGCGGGACCGCGGTGGTGATGCGCTTGCCGGACAGGCGGAAGGCGCCCTCCAGCAGTCGGCGCGCGTCCTCGCACACCTGGGCCACGTCCAGCTCGACGAAGGACATGTCGTGGCGCGCGGCCAGGTAGTCCTTCAGGCCCATGTCCATGCGCACGATCTCGCGGGAGACGGCGGAGAGGATCGACCGGTGGTCCTCGGCGAGGTTCGGGTCGCGCAGCAGCGACTCCAGGCTGGCGCCCACGGCGACCAGCGGGTTGCGCATCTCGTGGGCGAGCTGCGCGGCCATCTCGCCCATCGAGGCCAGCCGCTCCTGCTGCACCAGGCGGTCGCGGGCGTTCTTGGGGGTGTCCTCGGCCTCGTCCTTGCGCACCAGCACCAGGAAGCCCACCGCCTCGTCGCGGTCGTTGGCCAGCAGCATCGCCTCGACGTGGGCGGCGGCGACGGACCGGTCGGCGAGCACCACCGCCGCGGACTCCTCCGAGGAGGGGTTCGAGGGGTCGAGCGCCTGCTGCTCGAGGATGGCGTCGATTTCCTGGGGGTTGGCGAACAGCTCGCGGATGGGCCGGCCGACCAGCGCCTTGGGCGCGTAGCCCAGCGCCTGCTCGGTCGCCGGGTTGGCGGAGGTGATGCGCTTGCCGGGGTCGAGCAGCAGCGACGGGACCGCCTCGCCCAGGGTCAGCTGCAAGAGCTGGTTCTCGAGCGAGGCGCTGCCGGTCTCGCGGGGCCGCTGGGTGCGGACCAGGACCGCGGAGCGGCCGTCGAGGCGCAGGTCGACGACCTCGGAGGAGGTGGCCTTGCGCTCGGCGGCCGGGGCGCGCGCCAGGGTCGAGAGGTCGGCGACCAGCTCCGGCGGCGCGCTCGAGCCGGCGACGTGGCCGCGCAGCTCGCCGCCCTCGCCGAAGACGAAGTACTCCGGGCCGCCCTGCAGGTCGGCGATGAGCTGCTGGCCCTGGCCCATCAGGTCGTTCTCGAGGATCTCCCCGATGCGCCGCGCGTAGCGGAGGATGACCTCGCGCTGCTGCTGGTTGAAGGGGTGGGCGCCCTCCTTCTGGAACATCAGGACGCCGTAGTTGCGCGAGCCGGCGATGGCCGGGACCACGATGAAGCGGTGCTCGCCGATGACGCGGATGATGGTGCCGGTCACGATCTTCGGAAAGGCGCTCCCGACCAGCTCGGCCAGCGACGAGGTCTCCAGCGTCTTGCGCTCGCGCCAGGCGCGGTAGACGAGGCTGTCCTGGGCGCTCTTGAGCGGGTAGACGAGCTTGCCGAAGCGCCCGCCGAGCACCTGCTCGATCTGCGCGACCAGCGGCCCGGAGGTCGTCAGCGAGCCCAGGCGGATGCCGATCTGCTGGGTCTTCTCGTTGATGAAGATGAGGCTGGTCGAGCCGCAGCCGAGGATCTTGGTGGCGCCGCGCAGCACCGCCACGAGGAACTCTTCGAGCGTCGCTGTGCGGGGATCCATAGAGGGTGGGCATCCTAGCCCGCTGCGATCAGAGGGGACAAGGCGCCGGGCCCGGTCGATTGGAGGGCAGGCGTGCGATAGCGCACGAAGGCGCGGGAACGCACGAGGAAGTCGCGCCTCGCCCCGCGCTCGTCGAGGGGCCGGAGTCCTTCGGGTCCCCCAAGTGGATGGCAGCCATCCCGTCAGGGAACGGACGGAGCGAGCGCTGGCCCCTTCTAGGAGCTCGGGGTGAAGGGTTGGCACTGCCCTTGCCTAGTGCCGGCCCCCATGACTACGCCCACCACCATCCCCTCGGACCTCACGGCGCTTCGCGACGAGATCGCCGAGATCAACGACGCGCTGCTCGACCTGCTCAGCCGCCGCGCCCAGGTGGCCACCGACATCCAGCGCATCAAGAGCCGCGAGGGCATCCCCACCTACGTGCCCGAGCGCGAGCAGGCGATGATCGTCGACCTCGTGCGCAAGAACCCCGGGCCCTTCTCCAACGAGACCGTCGCCCGCCTGTTCAAGGAGATCTTCCGCGCCTCGGTGGGGCTGATGGAGGAGCAGAAGGAGCGCTACCTCAAGATCAGCCGCGCCCACCGCGCCAGCGACCTCGAGGTCCGCATCGGCGAGGCGGTCGTCGGCGGCAGCGCCCCGGTGGTCATCGCCGGGCCCTGCTCGATCGAGAGCGAGGAGCAGCTGGACGAGGTGGCGCGCGCGCTCGTCGCCCAGGGCGTGCGCTTCATGCGCGGCGGCGCCTTCAAGCCCCGCAGCTCGCCCTACGCCTTCCAGGGCCTGGGCCGGCGCGGCCTGGAGATCCTCTCCGAGGTCGCGCGCCGCCACGGGCTCTACACCGTCACCGAGGTCATGGACACCCGCTCGGTCGACCTCGTGGCCTCCTACGCCGACGTCCTGCAGATCGGCTCGCGCAACATGCACAACTACGACCTGCTCCGCGAGGTCGGCCGCAGCCGGCGCCCGGTGCTGCTCAAGCGCGGCCTGTCGGCCACCATCGAGGAGCTGCTGTGGAGCGCCGAGTACATCGTCCACGAGGGCAACCAGGACGTGATCCTCTGCGAGCGGGGCATCCGCACCTTCGAGCGCGAGACGCGCAACACGCTCGACATCTCCGCGGTGCCGCTCTTGCGCCAGAAGAGCTACCTGCCGGTCCTGGTCGACGTCTCCCACGCCGCCGGGCGCCGCGACATCCTCGGGCCGCTCGGCAAGGCCGCGCTCGCCGCCGGCGCCAGCGGGCTGATGGTCGAGGTGCACCCCTGCCCGGCGGTCGCGCGCAGCGACAACGAGCAGCAGCTCGACCTGGACGAGTTCGCGAAGTTCATGGCGGCGGTGGGCTTGGGCAAGCCGGCCGCGGACGCGCAACTCCCCCCCTCTGCGCTCCGCGCCGTCAACGCCTGACCTCCACCGACGCCTCCCCTCGAGGAAGCAGGCACGGAGGCCTGCCTCCACTGGCCTCCGCCCTCCGCCGTTGAATTGAAAAGAAGAGGAAGAAACCCAATGAAGCTCTCCGTGGCCTGCAACTTCGACGACGCGCTCCTCGACGGCCTGCGCGACTACCCGGTGTACGAGATCTACGGGAAGCTCACCTCCGACTACTTCGGCGGCGGGCGGCCCTCGTTCTACCTGCCGGAGATCGACCGCGCGGGAATCGAGCGCTTCGTCAAGAAGACCCACGAGCGCCACATCGGGTTCAACTACCTGCTCAACGCCTCGGCGATGGGCAACACCGAGTTCACCCGCGAGGGCCAGCGGGCGATGGAGGAGATCCTGGACTGGCTCGACGGCATCGGCGTCGACTCGGTGACCGTGGCCAACGTCTTCTTCCTGCGCCTGGTGAAGAAGCGGCACCCCCGGCTCAAGGTCCGCGTCAGCAGCCACCGCTACACCGACAACGCGCGCAAGGTCCGCTTCTGGGTCGACAACGGGGCGGACTACATCGTGGTCAGCGAGGTCAACATCCACCGCGAGTTCGACGTGCTGCGCTCGATGCAGGAGGCGGCGCAGGGCCGCGAGCTGCAGCTCATCGTCAACAACTGGTGCCGCCAGGACTGCGCGGTGGCCGGCAACCACGCGGTGAACCTGTCCAACGCCTCGCAGAAGGGCAGCAAGGGCTTCCCGCTCGACTACTGCTCGCTGGTCTGCAACGACCTGCGCCTGCGCGAGCCGGTCAACTACCTGCGCGCCAACTGGATCCGCCCCGAGGACCTGAGCCTCTACGAGGAGATGGGCTTCCACAACTTCAAGATCGTCGAGCGCAACACGCCCACCGCCATCCTGCTCGAGCGGGTGAAGGCCTACGCCAACCGCCGCTACGACGGGAACCTGCTCGACCTGGTGCAGAACTACTCCTACCCGGTGGAGAAGGTCGGCGCGAAGGGCGCGGACGCCTGGAGCTACCGGCGGATGCTCAAGTACTTCATCAAGCCGCAGTCGGTGAACCTCCTGAAGTTCACCAAGGTCATCGACTTCGGCCAGACCGCGAGCGTGCTCTTCCCGCGCCGCGGCCCCAACCCGGTGCAGGTCGACAACCGGGCGCTCGACGGCTTCATGGAGCGCTTCAAGAAGTCCGGCTGCCAGGACCTCGACTGCGAGAAGTGCCAGTACTGCCACCGCTGGGCCGAGAAGACCGTGAAGATCGACCCGCAGTGGAAGGAGCGGATGCTCGGGATCTACAAGGACCTGCTGGACGACATCGACGGCGGCTCCTTCTGGGACCCGTACCACAAGACCCTGGAGGAGGCGCCGGACGCCGCCCGCAGGTTCGTGGGGATGATGAAGAGCCAGTAGTCGCCCGCGCAGAAGAATCCGTCCGACCGCCGGAGGCTGAAGCCCTGCTGTCACCCCACATCTTCAGTCGGCGGAAGGGGGGTAGAGCCCGCCCTCCGTGGCGGGGGCGGCTGTTGCCGGGCGTCGACCACGACCGACACGACCGACCGACGCGCCCCCGGCACGGGGATTGTGGAGTACAAGGGCAGGGTGACTGAGCCGGCCTCCACTCGAGCACCGCTGCCTTGGTCGCCTGGCCAGGTACCGCTGATGCTCGCCCCGATGCAGGGGGTCACCAAGCGGGACGTGCGGGCGCTGTTCCTGGCGTGGGTGCGGCCCGACGTGATCTTCACCGAGTTCATGCGCGTGCGCCCCTCGGCCTCGGGCAGCCGGCTCTCGGCGCAGGATCTGCGCGAGGCCCAGAGCGCGCAGCAGGGCGTGCCGCTGGTGGCCCAGCTCATCGGCCGCGAGCGCGCGGCCCTGGTCGAGGCCGCCGAGGAGGCCCAGCGCCGGGGCGCCGTCCACCTCAACCTCAACCTCGGCTGCCCCTTCGGACGGATGAGCAGCGGCAGCGGCGGGCAGATGCTGCAGCGCCCGGAGGCGCTGCGAGAGGTCCTCCCGGCGCTGCGCAGCGTGGTCGGCGGGACGTTGTCGGTCAAGGTGCGCTCGGGCTACGACGACCCGGAGCAGATCTTCTCGCTGCTCCCCCTCTTCGAATCCGCGGGGGTCGACTTCCTGGTCCTCCACCCTCGGACGGTGGTGCAGGAGTACGAGGGCCGCGCCGACCATCGAGTCACCGCCCGCGTCGTGCGCCAGACCCGGCTGCCGGTCATCGCCAACGGCGACGTGCGCACCGCCGCCCAGGGGCTGCGCGTCCTGGGCGAGACCGGCGCCGCAGGGCTGATGCTGGGACGCGGCGCCATCTCCGACCCGCTGCTCTTCGAGCGGCTGCGCGGCAAGGCGCCCGCCGAGGTCGCGCCGAAGGAGCGGGCGGCGACGTTGCGGCACTACCTGGGGGAGCTCGTGGCGCGCTACGGGGCGACCTTCTGCGGCGACGCCCAGGTGCTCGCGAACCTACGGGGTCTGCTGGAGCACATCGACGAGGCCGGCTGGCCTCAGGTCTTCAAGCGGTTGCGGAGGGCGAAGTCGGTCCAGGCCTTCGCGGCGGCCCTGGAGGAGTTGGTGTGACGCGGGCCAGCGGCCGCCGGAGGTAGCAGGCGGGGCGCGAGCCCGGGCGTGTGGCAACTGGCCCCGGGGCGCCGGCGGAGCCCTTTTTCAGAGGGGCGCACTTGCTCCACGTGGAGCAAGTGCTCGCCGTGTGGCAACTGGCGCAGCGGTGGTCCGCATGGGCCGGGCGAGGCAACGCCATGCGGTCGGCCGACCTGGACGCGGCCAGGAATCCTGGCTCGAGCAGGTCGTCGCTGGCCTGGGCGTCACCTCCGACCCAAGACCGAACCCGGTCCAAAGAGCTCCTGGACCGGGTTCAGTCGTGGGCCTGCCGAGAGCCCGAAGGGCTTTGCAGGTATAGCCGGAGGCTTCAGCCTCCGGCGGGCGGCGCCTCGGTCTTCGTGGGCGGAGGCGCCTCGGGCTTCTCCCCGCCGCCCTTGGCCAGGTCGTCCCGGAACAGGCCGTACTGCTGCAGCCACAACAGCCACGCCGGGAAGAACAGCAGCATCACCACCAGGTTCAGGCTGAAGCCCAGGATGGCGATCCTGCCCATGGAGTTGAGGCCCGGGTGGTCGGCGAGCAGCATCGCCGAGAAGCCGACCACCGAGGTGATGAGGCCGCCGACGATGGCGCGCCCGGTCTCGGCGAACACCGGCGGGAAGTTGAGGTGCGACTCGCGGATGCGCGAGATGAGGTGCACGCCGGCGTCCACCGTCGTTCCTATCAGGATGGGCACCAGGAGGATGTTCAGGTAGTTGAAGGGCGCCTCGAGCACGGACATCAGCCCCACCTGCCCCAGCACCGAGAGCACCGTGGGCAGCATGCAGACGATGGCGGCGCCCAGGGAGCCCAAGGTCAGCCACATCGCCAGCAGCACCGCCAGGATGGCCCCGAAGAGGATGGGCTTGGCCTCGCGCAGCACCATCAGCAGGATGTCCGCGAGGATCATCGGCTCGCCCGCCGCGGAGACGCGCTCGCCGCCGGGCAGCTGCACCCCGCGGACCTCCTCCGCGAAGCGGACCACCTGCTTGCCGTCGGAGAGCAGGATGTTGGGGAAGATGAGCACGAAGCCGTCGTTGCTGGGCTTGATTCCCTCGAACTGCCGGCGCACCGAGAGCGGGATGTCCGTGCGGCCGAACGGCTCGGCCGTCACCCAGCGCTGCAGGCCCTCGTACTTGTCGCGGGTCGCCGGGTCGAGGGTGGCGGGCTTCACCCGGTCGAGGGTCTTCTTGATCGACCGGAAGATCTCCTGCTTCTCCGCCTGCTGCGGCGGGACCAGGTCGTCCATGGCCGCCACGAAGTCGACGGTGGAGGCCGCGCCCTGGGCCTTCTGGCGCCTCTTCAGCTCGTCGACGATGAAGCGCTCGGCCTTGGCCTCCCGGGTGAGGATGACGACCGGCTCCATGTTGTAGCCCAGGATCTTGTTGATCCGCCGGTCGAGCACGAAGCAGGGCAGCGTCGAGTCCTCCAGCGCCCGGAAGTCGTAGTCGAAGCGCACCCCGGGGATCTGCGTCATCAGCGCCGCCAGCACCACCACGCCCACGATGCTGATGGGGCGGAAGACCTTGGGCAGCAGGTTCGACAGCTCGCTCTTGCTCTCGTGCACCGAGTGGGGCTTCCAGCCGAAGCGAGCCACCAGGCCCAAGGCCGCGGGCAGGATGATGAAGTAGGCGGTGATGACCACCATCATGCCCACCGCGGCGATGACGCCGAACTCGCGGAAGGCGCGGAACTCCGAGAAGCCGACCGCGAGGAAGGTCAGCGCCGCCACCACCGAGGAGACGATGGCCGACCCGCCGGTGGACATGAAGGCGTCCCGGGTCGCCTCCTCGCTGGAGACCCCCTCGGCCCTCAGCGCGCCGTAGCGGCCTATCAAGTGGATGCCGTGCTCGGTGCCCAGGCCTCCCAGCACCGCGCCCAGGAAGCCGGTGAGGATGTTGATGCTGCCGAAGATGAAGTAGGTGATGCCGTAGGTCCACACTAGGCCCAGGGACGTGGGGACCAGGACGAAGAAGACCGGCATGACCCCGCGGAAGTGGAAGACGAGGTAGCCGATGAGCAGCAGGAACGCGAGGATGGTGGCCCGCGTCATGTCGTTGGTCAGCTGCCGTTGCTGGTCGATCTTGTACTTGAAGGCCCCGGTGATCTGGACCTTGAAGTCCTTGCCGTACTTCGAGAAGTCCTGCTTGGCCAGATACTCCTCGGCGTTGTTGACCAGCCGGGCGCTGTAGTTGAGGTCGGACGGGTTGTGCTCGGGCTTGGCGAGCAGGACGATCATCCGCTCCTTCTCGTCCAGGAAGTAGTCGCCGCCGGAGGCCAGGCGCTGGTCGCTGCGCTTGCCGTACTTGGCCTCGATGTCGCTCATGTCCAGCGAGGGCGGCGCCTCGTCCTCGAGCTGCAGCAGCATCGGGTTGGCCTTGCGCCGGGCGTACCGCTCACGGTCCTTGATGCGCTTCTCGACCTCCTTCACGTCGTCGAGCGACAGGTAGTAGAGCGAGCGGTCCTCGAAGAACTTGCCGGCCCGCTGGTGCTCGACGTAGCGGATGTCCGGCATCTCCTTGGCGATCTTGGGGGCGTAGTCGTCGGCGAACGCCTTGAGCTGCTCGGGCTCGGCGTTCATGCCCACCACCACGATGTAGCCGATGCCGCCGAAGCGCTCCTTGACCGGCTCCAGGTCGCGCACCGACTCGAAGGTCTGCGGCAGCAGCTTCTCGAGGTCCGCCACCATCGGCAGCTTGTTCGAGAAGTAGCCTCCGACGAGCGTGAGCACGCCGGCGAGGATCAACATCCGCGCCGGACGCCGGTGCGAGCGAACGGCGATGTCGCCGAGAACGCCTTCGAGACGCTGCATCCACCTGCTGTCCGCCAAGACGTCCTCCTTGGGACTCTGCTGCTCGGCCGCGCGAGGGCGGGAGGTTACACGAGGCCTATCCGCTTGCGAACACAAGAGAGGGACGCCTGCCTGCTCCCCCTCTCCGGGGCGTGACCTGCGGCGCCCGCGGCGAATCGGCTATGGTCGTCGCCGCTCCGGCCCCGCCGTCACCCTCGAGAGGCTCCCACGGAACTCGGCACGACAGGACCCGCCACCGAGGGCGGGCACTTCCCCGCAAGCGATCCCTCGCCCGTGGCGGCCCCGGCCCCGGGGCTGGCGTGGAGCCGCCAGCTGTGGACCGCGGTGCGCGTCGCCGCGGCGTTCGGCGGCCTGGCGGCGACGGCGTGGCTGGCCCGCGCCGAGGGCCTGGGCACCGTCGCCGAGGCGATCGACCAGGCGCTCCCGGTGCTGCCGGCCGTCATCGCCCTCGAGGTGGGCCGGCTGTGCTTCGAGGCGCTGGCCACGCGGGCCTCGCTGGGCGCGCGCGGCCGGGCCGTGCCGCTGCCGAGGCTCTTCGCCGGGCAGCTCGTGGCGCACGCCATGCTCAACGTCGCGCCCGCGGGCAGGCCCACCGCGGAGGTGACCAAGGCGGCGCTCATCTCGCGCTGGGTCGGGGGCGCCGAGGCCGCCGCCGCCGCGTCGCTGATGCAGGCGGCCACCTTCGTGGGCGTGGGCTTCGTCAGCGCCACCTGCGCCGCGGGCGCCTACCTCGTCGCCGGGCCGCAGACCCTCTTCTGGCTGCTGGTGGTGAACGCGGCCGTGCTGCTGCTGCTCGGCGTGGGCCTGCGATGGCTCCTGGGCTCCGAGCGCCTGGTCGGCTGGGCCCGGCGCCGCCTGCCGAGGCACGAGCGGACGATCGACCGCTTCCGCGGCAGCGTGCGCAGCGGCGACCCGCTGACCTTCTGGCCCGCGGCGTTCCTGGCGCTGGGCATGGGCTGCCAGGTGCTGCAGATGGGGACGCTCGCCGGCGCGGTGGGGGCGCGGACCGGCGTCGCCGGCGCGTTCGCCGCCCAGGGCGTGCACCTGGTCACCGCGACCGCGGCGGTGTTCGTGCCCGGCCAGCTGGGCGCGCGCGAGGCGGCCTTCAGCCTGGCGGCGGGTACGCTGGGGACGACCCCGGCGCGGGCGGCGTCCATCGCCATCTGCGTGCACCTGTCGCAGCTGTTGCTCGCGTTCGTGGGCTTCGTGACGCTGCTCGCGTGGCGCAGGAGCAAGGGCGCCGAGCCGCTCGAGGCCCGGGTCTCGCAGGTGGACGGTGAGCAGGGGGCTTCTCCATCCTCCGAGCTCGAGGGCCAACCGGGCGCCTGACCGAAACCCTGCGTGGTAGCTTCCTTCTGCCGCAGCAGGTTCCGCGCTCATGAGCCCTGGGGCTCGAGGCCACCGATGACTCTTCGAGCAGCGCTCGTGATGCTCGCCGGCCTGTCCTTCCTCTGCGCCTGTGGCCCGACGACCGCCGGCACCCCCGACGCCGCGGCCCCGGACGGCGGACCGCGCGACGCCTCCTCGGTTGCCTCGGCCGACGCCGCCACCGCACCCGACGCCGCGGCTCTTCCGGGCGCCGATTCCGGCTCGCTCGCCGACGCCGCCTCAGGCGCGGACGCAGGGTCCGCCCCCGATTCCGGGCCCGCCGCCGACGCCGGGTCAGCCGTCGACGCCGGCGGGGTCGATCCCGTTGCACTGCTGGCGTCCTTCGAGTCGGTGTTCTGCGACGTGCGGGTCCGGTGCGAGCTCAACCAGGACAAGGCCACCTGCTTGCAGTCCTTCGCCGAGAGGACGGGGACGACGTTCGGAACGGCCGCTGCGCTGGTCGACTCGGTGGCCGCCGGCAGAGTCGCCTTCGAGGCCAGCCAGGTCCCCGGTTGTCTCGCGGCCATCGGGGCCCTGAACTGCTCGGATTCGGCCACCGGCGGCGACGTGGTGGGGATCCCCGCCTGCCGCGCCGCCTTCCCGGCGGGAGGCGTCGCCGCCGGAGGGGCCTGCATCCACAGCGCGGCCTGCGTCTCCGGCACCTACTGCCGCCTCGCGACCGTCGGCGGCTGCGCAGGCGTCTGCACCGCGGAGCCGGCCGAGTGCACCTTGGAGCTGGGAGACCCGAGCGACGCTCTCTGCGGCTTCGCCCGCGGCTGTGAGAAGAGCGGGGCGAGCTACCGGTGCGTCGACTTCCGCGCCGCGGGGACCGCCGGGCAGCCCTGCGGCAGCCGCAAGCTGTGCGGCGTCGGCCTGGAGTGCGCCTCGGGCCTGTGCCAACCCCTGCCGTCGGTGGGGAGCTCCTGCTCGATCCTGGTGGGGTGCCACGATCCCGAGGCGGAAGCGTGCGTCTTCCAGGGGTCGAGCGGCGCCTACTGCATGGCGAGCGCAGCCGCTGGCGGCGGCTGCCAGTACGCCATTCAATGCGGCGGTTTCGAGAGCCCCCGGGTCTGCGACCCGGCCACCTCCCTGTGCGTCGACCGGCCCGCGGCCGGAGCGCCGTGCGTGCTGGCCGCTCCCGGCAACGCCATCGGCTTCTGCGACGAGCTCACCGCCTACTGCGACACCTCGCTCGCGCCTCCGACCTGCATCGCCTACGCGGCGCCGGGGACGAGCTGCAGCTCCAGCGAGCAGTGCGGTCCCTTCTGGTCCAATCGGAAGTGCAGCACCGTCTGCGTCACGAAACCCTCCGCGCAGCGCTGCGCGCCCTGAGCAACGGCGAACGGCGAACGGCGAGGATGCCGAGACTGACGGCGTCCGGCTGCCGGGCGGGGCAAGTGGAGCGGGCCGCGGGGGCGCCCGCCTAGATCGAGCCGCCGGCGACTGCGAGCGTGACGGCGAGGTCCTTCACGTCGATGCCGTAGGCCAGGTCCACCCTCAGGACCGGGATGGCGATGCCCGGGATGACCACGCGCGCTCCCACGCCCACGCCGGCGTGCAGGCCGACCTTCGCGGGTCCCGACGCCGCTCCCGCCACCCCGCCCGGGTTGCGCTCGGCGACGAGGCCCACGTCCACGAAGGTGGCCAACGCGAGGTTGATGGTCTTCTCGGTGAGCGGCACCGGGATGTCCGACAGCAGGGGGATCTGCTCCTCGAGCTGCAGGGTCGCCACGACGTCCCCGCGGAACTCCGAGGTGTTGAAGCCGCGCAGCTCCGGCCCTCCCGAGCGCAGCAGCTCGCTCAGGGGCACGCCGCGCGGGGAGGTGGGCTGGGTGACGGTGACGCGGCCCAGGAGCGACGGGTAGGTCTGCCGCCACTTCCCGTAGAGCTCGAGCCGGAGGTCGAGCTTGAAGTAGTCGAAGTCCGAGCCCAGGACCCCGTCGGCGAGCTCGTTGAACATCGTGAACCGCGCGCCCTCCCGCATCCCCTGCGGGGCGACGGTCGAGTCGTAGACCAAGTGGACCTGGGCGAGCACCAGGCCGCCGCTGCGCGGGTTGTAGGCCGGTGGCGCAGCCGCCGGGTTGTCCGCGGCCGGCGCGAAGACCTGGATGCGGTGGTAGAGCAGGCCCGCCGTCAGCCGCAGCGTCGGGGTGGCGACCCAGCCGAGCTTCACGTCGCCGCCCATCACCCTCGCCGGCACGTGGAAGGTCACCCGGTGGTCCTCGTAGAACCGGAACGACTCCAGCCTCCAGAAGCCGAAGACGGACCACGTCAGCGGCGCGAAGGAGGCCTGCGGCTGGCGCAGCCCCGCCAGCACGAAGGACTTCGACTGGCCGTACTGGGCCGCGGCGAGCAGCTGCAGGCCCAGGCCGGCCAAGTTCTGCTCCACGAACGCCGCGCCGATGGCCAGGTCCCCCGCCCCCACGCTCCCCACGGGCACCGCGAACCAGGACTGCTTCTCCTCGACGGTGACGTGGACGTCGATCTCCTCGGTCGCCTCGCCAGCAGACATCCGCCGCGCCGCCTCCTCGGCCGGCAGGTCCAGCCAGACCTTCCCGCTCAGGAAGAGGTCGCTCTGGGCGAGGCGGCGCTCGGCGGACTCGAGCAGCGCGGAGTCGACCGGGTCGCCCGGCTCCAGCCCGATGAGCGCGCGGATGGTGCTCTCCTGCGTCTTGGTCGCGCCGTGCAGCACGAGCCCGCGGGAGACCAGCTTGGCCTCGGGCCGGCCGGGGAGGAGCAGGACCACCAGCAGGGGCGCCAGCGAAGTGAGTACTCGGAGCACGGCGGCGATGTTAGCCCGCGGCGCGCGCCCACCAAGGGCGGCATCGTGGTCTGATAGCCGGCGACCCGCGGCGCGGCGACGTACTCATTCGGTCGAGGCTGAACAAGGAGCGACTCATGGGACTCGAGAAACGCAGCGCCCACGTGCGCTGGCACGTGGCTCTTCCCTCCGGGATCACCCGCCTCCAGGCAGGCCACGGCTCGGTCTTCGGCTCGGGAGGCACGGGAGCTTTCCACGCCTGGAATGCCACCGACGGCTCGCTCCGCTTCTCCCGGGGGGAGCCCGGCGCGGCGTGCGAGGGCTTCGCGCTGTTCGGCGACACGCTGTTGGTGGTCACCGCCAAGGCCAAGCACGGAGAGGTCTGGTCGAAGACCGCCTTCGCCTTCGAGGCCACGACCGGCGCCGAGCACGGGAGAACGGAGCTTCAACTCGACGGGCCGGTGGGCCGCCTCTGCGTGGCTGCGACCGAGGATCGCGCGTTTCTCTCGCTGGTGGGTTCGTCCGAGATCTTGGGCGTCGACGCGCAGGCCAACGAAGTCGCGCTCCTCGCTCTGGAGACGGGGCGGGCCGTCACCAGCCTCGTCGGCGCGGGCGAGCTGGTGGTCGCAGTGGTCGGTCCGCAGCAGGGGCTGCGCGGCTACCTCCCCGACGAGACGCTGGCGCTCGAGATCGACAACGCCCTGCCGCTCGACTGGAACCGCGACGGCCTGCTGGCGATGGTCGGGGCAGAGGTGCGCTGCGTCGACCCCCGGGGCGTCGAGCGCTGGCGCCGGCCGTTCGACCCTTCCTCGCGAATGTCCCTGGCCGGGCCGGTGGTCATCGCGGTCGATCACCTGGGCATGGTCCACGCCCTCGAGAGCAAGACCGGCGAAGCCAGGTGGGCGACGTCGTCGGGGGCGAAGAAGGCGATCGCGCTCAACCCCGTGGTCTGCGACGGCTACGTCTGGGTGCTCAACGCGCTGGGGAAGTTGGTCGCCTTCGACCTCACCGAAGGCCGCAAGGCCTTCGCGCCGAACGAGACCTACCCCCATTGCCACGGGCTCCTCGCGACTGGGCATTCGGTCTTCGTCCACTCCGAGGTCGACGGGCAGAACTCCCTGACTGCCTTCGAGGTCGGGTAGCCGCAGCGGCCGCCGCCGCCCGCGCCGCGCGACGTCCCCTGCAGGGGCCGCGTGCTAGCGTCCCGGTGCCTGGCCCTCGCCAGCCCGGGGACGCCTCCCCGGACCGGCCGGGCCCTGGAGGGGTGCGCATGGCAGCCCGCTCGAAGATCTTCGCGGCCGCAGCCTTGGTACTCGCCTGCTTGCTGTCCGGCTGCCCCGCGGGCGAAGTGAGCAGCGACGAGCCGGACTCCCGGGTCCTGCGCCCGGATGCGGCTGGCGCGGACGCCCAGGAGCCGGCAGCCGGGACCGACGCCGAGATCTCGCCGGGCGAGGATGCCGGGGAACCGGATGCGGAGGGTGGCCGCGACGCCGGACGCCGCGACTCCAGCGTGCGCGATGCCGCCGAGCAGCCAGGACCGGATGCGAGCGCTCCGTCTGATCCCGACGCGGGTCCCGACCCGACCGACGCGAGCGTCGCGCCCGTCGACGTCGGCCAGTGCGCCCTGCCGGTCGCCGCCCCCGACCTCGATCCCTGGACCGTGCGAGCGCCCTCGCTCGGCTTCGGAGGCACGGTGACGCAGAGCAGCGGCGGGCACCAGGACGTCTTCCTCCTGAATCCCTCGCCCGCGGACTACACGCGCATCGGCGCCCGGCTCGACTGGGGCGGGACCATCGTCTTCTACGGGCTGAGCTCCAGCGCGGCCACCAACGTCATCGACGCCAACGACACCGGGCGCGAGCTGCAGATCGCCATCTACGATCCGCAGCGCAACCGGCAGGGCTGCGCCTTCGACGCCACCTGCCTGACCTCCTCCATCAACTGCGGCAACTCCATCACCTTCCTCGGCTGGAACCCGGTGCAGGGCGGCGACGAGTGCAACCGCGGCGCGCAGGCCTCCTGGAGCGTGGTCGGCGACGCGCTGCGGCTCACCGTCACGCCGGTGCAGTGGAACCCCGACTGGGACGCCCCCGACTGCCGCAGCACGCCCTGCGCCGGCGGCACCCGGCCCGCGGAGGTGCGCTACACGATGGACCTGCGCTACGTGGACACCCACGTGGTCGAGGTGGCCCTGGAGGTGCTCAGCCAGGAGACGATCGACCACCAGGTCACCGGCCAGGAGTTCCCGACGCTCTATGTCTCGCACGGCAGCGGCGGGCCGGACCTGCTGCGCCTCCTCGACGCCAGCGGGCAGCTCGTCGTCATCGACCAGCCGGCCAACGACGGCTTCACCGTGAAGAACTTCACCTCGCCCGCGCCATGGGTCGCGTTCCAGGACTCGGGCTCCACCTACGGCGTGGGGCTGGGAATGGACCAGGGCCTGCGCGACTGGCAGGGCTGGGCGGGCGACGGGAACAGCGCGCCGTACTTCCACAACGTGCGCGCGCAGATCGCCTTCGGGCTGCCGCGGGGCGGCGCGGTGCGCGGCATCGCCTATCTCGCGCTCGGCGGCTTCGGGACCGTCCAGAGCGCGCTGGGCTCGGTCCTGGCGCACCGCCCGCCGTTTGGCGTGGTCGACGCGCCTGCCCCCGGCGGCGTGGCGCAGGGCGCGAGCATCCCCGTCGGCGGCTGGGTGCTCGACACTGCGGCCATCGGCAGCGTCGACGTGGAGATCGACGGCGCGCTCGCGGCGAGCCTGCCCGTCACGGGCGCGCGCTCCGACGTCTGCGCGGTCTACCCGGCCTATGCCGGCTGCCCGAACGTCGGCTACGCGGGCGCCATCTCCACCGCGGGGCTCGACGGCTGCGTGCACCTGATGCGCGTGGTGGCGACCGACGCCGACGGGAATCGCAGCGTGCTCGGGGAGCGCCTGATCCGGCGCTGACGCCCCGCCATTCCGTAGAGATCGCCGGGCCCAGCCGTTAGATGCCCGGTCCCATGGCCACCTCAGCGCTGCCAGCGATCACCGATCCGACCCGAGCGCCGACCTACGCCGACGGCGCGTTCTCGCGCTGGTGCACGCGGCTCATCTACGAGTCTCGCGATCAGGTTTTTCTGCGGCTCACGCTGCGGATGGTGGCGGTGATGCTCGCGGCGGTGGCGGCCCTCTTCGCCCTGCTGCACGCGAGCGGCCTGCCCGCGTGGCTGCCGATGCTCGGCTACCTCGCGGTATGGGGCTGGCTCGTGCCGCCGGTCATCCTGATGCTCCACAACACCATGCACCGGCCCTTCTTCCGCAGCCGGCGGCTCGCCCTGGCGCACCCGTACCTGATGTCCTTCTGCTTCGGCATCCCCTCGGGCTACCGCGAGCACCACCTGGGCATGCACCACTTCGAGGACAACCTCGCCGAGGACCTCTCCTCGACGCTGCGCTACCGGCGCGACAGCTTCCCGCACTTCCTCCGCTACTTCCTGCGCTTCCTGCTCGTGGCCGTGCAGCTGCCGCTCTACCTGCGGCGCAAGAAGCGCCTGGCGATGGCGCGCCGGGCCGCGGTGGGCGAGCTCGTCCACGAAGCCGTGGTGGTGGGCGCGCTGCTCCTCGACTGGCGCTTCGGCCTGGCGGCGTTCCTGGGGCCGCTCGTCGTCTGCCGCTTCACGATGATGGCCGGCAACTGGGGCCAGCACGCCTTCGTCAACACCGCCCGGGTGAACGACGGCCTCTCCAACGCCATCACCTGCATCAACTCCGGCTACAACCGCCGCTGCTTCAACGACGGCTACCACGTCGGCCACCACCTCAGGCCGAATCGCCACTGGACCGAGCTGCCCGCCGACCTGGAGAGCAACGCGGAGCTCTACGCGCGCGAGGGCGCCATCGTGTTCGAGGGGCTCGACTTCTTCATGGTGTCGCTGCTGCTGTGGACGGGGCGGTGGGGCGTGCTCGCGCGCCGATTCGTGCGGCTCGACGGCGTGTCCCGGAGCGACGAGGACGTCGTCGCGATGCTCAAGTCGCGGGTGCAGCCGGTCCGCTCATGGCCGCAGCCCAGCGCCCGGGGCGAAGCGGCGCCGCCGCTGGCGGCGTGAGGTCGCGGCAGCCAGCAGGGTAGGCTGTCGGGAAATGATCCGCTGCCTGCTCCTCTGCGCATTGCTCCTCCTGCCTGCATCGGCGCGCGCCGAGGACAAGGCGTTGCCCGCCGAGGGCAAGCCCGAGCTGAGCACCGAGGCGGTCCCCGACAGCGACGAGCCGCGCTACGTGGTGCGTGGCGTCTTCTCGCTGCCGGCCAAGAAGCTCTGGAAGATCGTCTCGGACTGCGCGACCTACAAGGACCACCTGCCGCGCATCGTCGCCTCCAAGCTGGTCAGCCGCGAAGGCGAGATCCACGTCTGCGAGGTGAAGATCGGCGT
>DASXVQ010000126.1:0-17808 GCA_036504155.1 Myxococcales bacterium | reverse complement strand
AGCGCGCGGGCGTTGTTGGTCTCCAGCGCCAGCACGCGGTCGGCGAGCTTGATGGTGCGCGCGTAGTTGCGCTGCGGCCCCTGCGAGGTGCCCTCGGCCTCGGCGAGGAGGCGGGCGATGAGGTGGACCTTGAGGTTCTCGGCGTAGGCGGCCGGCTGCTTGAAGAACTGGGCGCACTCCTTGGCCGGGTCGTCCAGCCCCAGGCGCGCCAGCTCCTGGGCCAGCGCCTCGCGAAGTTGCTGGGCGGTCGCGTAGCGGCCCGAGGGCTCGCGCGCGAGGCACTTGGCGATGATGGCCGCCAGCTCGTCGGAGACGGCGCCGTTGGCCTGGCGCGGGTCCGGGTAGCTGGCGTCGAGGATGAGCTTGAGCGTCTGGGTCGGGTTGTTCCCGATGAACGGCAGCTTGTGGCAGCACAGCCAGTACAGGATGGTGCCCAGCGAGAAGATGTCCGCCGCGGCGGTGGCGACCTGGCCCTCGATGATCTCCGGGGCCATGTGCGCCGGCGAGCCGACCAGCGCGCCGGTCATGGTCATCCGGTCACCCTCGTCCAGGACCTTGGCGATGCCGAAGTCCATGAGCTTGAGGACGCCGTCCTCGCGGATCATCACGTTCTCGGGCTTCAAGTCCCGGTGGATGACGCCCTTCTGGTGCGCGTGCTCGAGGGCGCAGGCCAGCTCGTGGATCGCCATCGCGGCGATCTCCGGCGGGTGGAAGCGGTGCTCCTCGCCGAAGTCGCGCAGCGTGCGGCCCTTGATGTACTCGGTGACGATGAACGACTCGCGGCCGTCCTCGGTGGAGAAGTCGAAGATCTCCAGGATGTTGGGGTGGTGCAGCTTGGCCACCGCCTCGGCCTCGCGGGAGAAGCGCCGCCGCGACTCCTCCTTCTCGGCCAGGTGGTCGTGGAGGATCTTGATGGCCACGTCGCGCTTGAGGCGGGTGTCCCACGCCTTGAAGACCTGGCTCATGCCGCCCGAGCCGATCTTCTCGCCCCTGCGGTAGCGCTCGTCGAGGCGTGCGACCATGAACCGCCCTTCGCGCCCCGCCCGCCGGAGCGCATCCGTTCCGTGCTCTGGCGGGGCTGTCAGGCCCCCGCCTCTCAGGCACGGCGCACCACAAGAGACGAGATTCTATGGAGAGCAAGACCGGCGGGTCAACGGACCTATGATCGCCGCGTCAGGGTCGCCTCAAGGCTTGCGGCGGTTGGCGATGCGCGCGAGCAGGGCCTCGAGCATCTCCGGCTTCTGCTGGGGGAGGGGCGGGGCGGCTCGGGGGCCGGCGGCGGCGGAAGCGGGGGTGAGCGAGGTCAGGTGCTGGAGCTCGGCGTGGCGCTCGCGGGCCAGGTCGTGGTCGGGCCGCTCCTTGAGCACCCGCTCGTAGGTGGCGATGGCGCCCGGCAGGTCCCCGCGCTCGAAGAGCAGCTCCGCGGTCTGCTCCAGGGTGCTCGACCGCGACAGGCTCATGCCGCTCGCCGGAGGAGTGGGGGCGCAGCCAGCGACGGAGATCTCGTCGGGCTGGAGCAGCGACTCGATGGTGGCGATGCGCGAGGGGATGAGCGGGTCCTCGGGCACCTCGCGGGCCAGCTCGCGGTAGAGGGCGAGCGCCTGCTTGAGCTCGCCGCGGCGTACCGCGCGCTCGGCTTCGGCCTGTCTCTGGACCCGGTCCGACATCCCATCCTCCAAGGCGGCGACAAAGCTAGCCGCAGGGTGCGCTCCGCGTCAAAATGCCGGCCCCGTGCTTCCCTCGAGCGCCATCGCCCTGCTCGCCGCTGCCGCCGCCGCCGCGGTGGCGCCCGCCTCCGGCGAACGGGCGGAGGTGGACGGCGTGCAGCTCGTCCTCCCGGCGGGATTCCGGCGCGTCGAGGACGCGATGGTCAAGGGCTCGATCGCGCTGGTGCCGCTCGTCTCCGGCGAGTCCAAGCGCGGGCTGGTCGCGGCCTTTGCCGAGTCCGGGGAGTTCGCGACCGCCACGCTGGCGGTGGGGCGGGTCGAGCGGCCACTGGACCTGGACCCGGGGGTGCGCTCGGCCGTCGCCTCGGCCATCGCCGGGCACTTCCGCGGCGAGCTCGACCTGGAGGTCGTGGTCGACCGGGCGGCGCTCCTGCAGGGCGCGCACGGCCCGCGCCTCGAGGCCCGGGCGCACTCGCGCGCCGGAGGGGACCCACGCACCATCCGCTATGCCTTCGTGCCGGCGGGGGCAGTGCACTACGTCCTGGCGGCCTCGATCCCCGCGGACCGCGAGGCCGACTTCGAGCAGGCCTTCACCCGGACCTTCGAGTCCTTCGAGCCGCCGCGGGTGGAGCTGCCGCCCGACTCCAAGCCGTCGGTGGCGCTGCGCGTCCTCTTGTTCGGCGCGGCCGGGCTCGTCTTCGCGGTGGCGCTGGGGCTGTGGCAGCGCCGCCGCAAGGCGCAGGCGAACGGCGAGCAGCCGGAGCCGGGCGGGCGTTGAGCCGGTCCACGGATCCGGGTGGACCGGGTGGACCGGGTGGAATCCCCTGTGGATCGCGCCTGGCGCGTCTTCGCTAGCCGCGGTGGGCGTCGAGGAATTCGCGCAGGGCCGCGTCGAAGGCCTTGGGGTTCTCGAGGTTGGACAGGTGGCCCGACCCGGGGATCTGCACCAGCTTCGCCCCGGGGATGGCGTTGGCCAGCGCCTGCCCCTCGGCGGCCGGCGTGACCGTGTCGTGGTCGCCGACCACCACCAGGGTGGGGCAGGCGATGTCCTTGAGCGAGCCGGTGAAGTCCTTGCGCTGAGCCATGGCCCGCAGCGCCGCCGCCGCGCCGTCGGCGGAGTTCTCGGTGATCATCTTCTCGATGTCGCGCTTGAGCGCGTCCGGGGCCGCCGGGCTCACCAGGTTGGGGATCATCCGCTCGGCGAGCACGCCGATGCCGTCGTCCTCGACCGCGTGCGCGGTGGCCTCGCGCGACTTGCGCGCGTCGGCCGAGTCGGGCGTGGCCTTGGTGTCGCACAGCGCCAGCGCCGCGACGCGGTCCTTGGCCCGCGACCACAGCTCGAAGGCGACATAGCCGCCCATCGACAGGCCCAGCACCGTGGCCTTCTCCACCTTGGCCGCGTCGAGCAGCGCGAGCGCCACCTGGGCGTAGAGGTCGATCGTCGCCGGCTGCGGCAGCAGCTCCGACTTGCCGAAGCCGGGGAAGTCCGGCGCGAGCACGCGGTAGTGGTCCTTCAGGTCGTTGGCCTGCTTGATCCACATGGAGCTCGACAGCGGGAAGGCGTGCAGCAACAGCAGCGCCGGGCCCTCGCCCTTGTCCAGGTAGTGGATGCGCGCGCCATTGCTCTGCAGGAACCCCATGACAGTCCTCCCGGCTACCGACCGTGCGTCGTGCGCTGCTGTTGGAACACCCCACCAGGGCCTGGCGACTTCCTACGGTCCGCCAGGCACCGCCGCCACTCGACGCGGGCAAGAGGCAGGAATGGTAACTTGACGGGCCGCGGCTTAACAATCGAGAAAGGCCTCACCCCGAGCACACCATGGCCCCCAACGACGTTCCCAGCCCCTCCGCCCCGGCCCAGAAGGCCCTGGAGCGCCTGCGCGCCATCGCCGCGGGAGCGGGCGACCGCGAGTTCGGCGAGCGGCTGCGCAAGGTCTTCGAGGAGGGCGGCCGAGCCATCGAGCGGCTGGGCACGCTCTCGCTCGACCGCTACGACGAGCTGGCCGACATGGGCAGCCCGGACCTCTCGATGTGGGAGAAGCTGGCGCCCGTCATCCGCGACACGCTGATGGACATCAACCGGCTGCTCTCCACGGTGCGCGAGCAGTTCCCCGCCGAGGCGCACTCCATCGGCGACCTCATCGGCGACGTGCTCGACGGGGCGCAGGCGGGCAGCGGCCCCGAGGCGCGCTCCAGGCTGCACCAGAGCGAGGCCACCGAGCAGATCCAGCGGCTGGGCAACATGATCGCCGCGGAGGTCTCCAACCTGGGCGAGCGCATGCGCAGCCCGCAGGTCGTCTCCGACCACTGGAACCTGCTGGCCGACCTGCAGGATTTCCGCGGGAAGTTCCGCACCCTCGTCGGCGACCTGCTCTACCTGTCCTCCTCCGCCTTCGCCCCGGTCAGCCGGACGGAGGTCATCCCCAGCTACGCCGAGGACCTGGCCGAATCCATCGCCGCCCGGCGCGCGGTCACCGACGTCGCCCGGCTGATGCACGTGCACGCCACGCGCATGGCCGCCGCGCAGGAACCCCAGGTCGCCGAGTTCGTCGCCGCGCTGACCAAGGACCTGGACGCCTTCGGCCGCTCGCACCCCTTCGGCCTGCTGCGGGCCCAGGACAAGCGTCCGTTCGTCGAGTTCCGCACCCAGCTGCGCGGCTTCCCCGGCTCCCTGGCGCGGCGGGAGCTGCAGTCGGCCCTGGAGCAGTTCGCCCAGTTCACCCAGGGCCTCTCGGGCATCAACCGGCGCCCGATCCTGGTCGAGCACGACCACGAGAGGGTGGCCCAGTGCGCGGTGATGCTGGAGAACGTCGAGCAGCAGCGGGCCTCCGACTTCACCTCCGCCCTGTTCCTGTTCGCCGACGCGGTGGGCAAGGCGCAGGCCCTCTACGGCCGCAGCCCGAGCCTGGACGCCTACCTGCGGCGGGCGAAGAAGCGCGATTTGACTGGGCTTTCTCCGGAAACGCTGGCGGCGGAGGTGGAGATGCTGCGCGGCCTGCTGGTCGCGGCGACCGCCTTGTAGCCGACAGCCTCCGTTTCATGACGCACTGTGCGTTGCCCGGCTCTTGGGCCGCGCCTTACCATTCTCAGTCCCTGCCGGACGCCTCCCACCAGCCGGAAAGAGGAAGACCTCCATGCGCTCGAGCCGACGCTCCAACCTGCGCAGCCTGCTGCCCCTCTTCGGGCTCGCGCTCGCGGTCGGCTGTGGCAACACCGGCGGCTGCGCGGGCGGTCCGGTCGAGCCCGTCCCCGGCGGGTTCCAGGGGGTCAAGGAGAAGAACGCGGCGGCGGTGCGCATCTCCCAGGCCGGCTTCGCGTTCATCAACGCCAACTGGAAGCCGCTCATCGCCAACATGATGCCCACGGCGAAGGTCAGCCCGTTCAACAGCGCCTGGCTGGACATCCCCATCGCCATGCCCTGCACCTCGGTGAAGCAGTCCGACCTGAACGTGGTGGGGCTGGGAGACGAGCTGTTCGTCTGCGACAACGGCAAGGGCGGCCCGAAGACCGACGGCTACATGGACGCCAAGTGCGACGACCAGGACGCGCCCTGCCCGGTGGCCATCACCCTGCGCAGCCTGCAGTTCGCGCCCGAGTCCCCGGACAAGATCGGCGTCACCGCCACCATCAGCATCGACGCCCTGCGCGACCTCGCCACCGGGAACACCGGCAGCATCTACATCGACTCGCTCACCTGGGCGGGCGCCTGCGTGCTGCCCATCTGGCGCATGGGCTGCTTCGTCAACTTCCACTCCTCGCGCGGCGACCGCCCCGACGACACGGTGACGGTGAAGATGCTCTTCGGCAGCGACGAGTTCTGGGACGGCCAGCTCACCTTCGACCTGGCGCCGCCCAACCCCGACACCCCGGGCGAGCTCGTGGGCGGGCTGGGCGACGTGGAGTCGGCGGACTTCGAGATCGGCAAGCAGGACTGCGAGGCGCCCAGCTGCTCGGCGGGCGAGAACGAGAGCATGTGCGGCTGGCTGTGCGAGGTGGCCAACTGGGGCCTCGTCAAGTCGCTCATCTTCGACTACGTGCTCAAGCCGCAGATCCAGAAGATGATCGGCTCCACGCTCGACACGCAGCTGTGCCGGCCCTGCAACCCGACCGACCCGCTCATCCCGCTCTGCCCGGCGGCGAGCATCTGCCAGTGCCCCACCGGCGGCACCTGCGAACCGGCGACCAAGGTGTGCATGGGCGACGCCAAGCACGGCGGCCGCTGCGTCCCGCGGCTGCTGGGCTTCGAGGGGCGCATCAAGGCGGGCGAGGTGCTGGCGAGCTACGGCGGCGACCCGGCGACCAAGGTCGACCTGCTCGCGGCGGCCGGCGGCAGCGCGCCCAAGGTGGACAGCGCGTTCGAGGCGCCGATGCTGGGCGGGGTGCAGGCGGCCAACCAGTCCGCCTGCGTGCCCAAGCTCACCGCGCCGCTGGACCAGACGCTGCCGGCGCCGACGCTGGAGTCCGAGGGCCCGGCCGACTACCACGTGGGCATGGCCGTCTCGCAGGACTTCCTGACGCGGCTGGTCTTCGAGGCGCACCAGTCGGGAGCCCTGTGCCTCAACCTCGAGAGCGCGACCATCCCCGCGCTCTCCACCGGCCTGCTCAAGATCGCGCTGCCGTCGCTGGGCGTGGTCTCCGGCAGCGACACCCAGGACGCGCCGATGATGGTGGTGCTGCGCCCGCTGGGGACGCCGGTCCTGCAGATCGGCGAGGGGACCTACAACCCGTCGACCAAGAAGCCCATCGCGCCGCTGCTGACCATCGGGCTGACCGACCTGCGCATCGATCTCTACGCGCTCGTCGAGGACCGCTTCGTGCGGCTGTTCACCATCGCCGCCGACGTCAAGGTGCCGCTCTCGCTCATCGTCGAGGGCTGCCCGATGACGGTGCTGCCGGCGCTGGGCGACCTGGGCCAGATGATCGTCATCCGCAAGGACGTGCCCAACAACGCCGAGCTGTTGGCCGAGGATCCGTCGGCGCTGACCGAGCTCATCCCGGTGATCCTGGGCATGGCCGAGCCGGTGCTGGCCTCCTCGCTCAAGCCCATCGTCTTCCCGGACATGAACGGCTTCCGCATCAAGGTGAACCAGCTCAAGGGCGTCACCCGCATCGGCGCCACCGACGACTTCTACTACCTGGGCGTCTACGGGCAGCTCGGCCTCTCCGGCCAGTGCGAGAGCTGGGGCCCGACGGCGCACGCGCGCCTGGCGAGCACGACCCTGCCGCCGCGCGAGGAGATGGTGCTGCGCGCCGGCCACAAGCTGCCGTGGCCCAAGGCCGTGCTCGACGTCTGGGCCGACGATCTGCCGGACAAGGGCCGCGAGATGGAGTTCGCCTGGCGCGTGGACGGAGGCCTCTGGTCCACCTGGCTGCCCGGGCCGCAGCTCGAGGTGCAGCACCCGGCGCTGGTGGGCCAGGCGCGCCACCGCATCGAGGTGCGCGCGCGCATCGCCGGCGAGGCCGCGCTGGTGGGCCCGCCGAGCGAGGGAGTGGTCTTCGCGGTCGACTGGGAGCCGCCCCGCGTGAAGTTGGATCCCAACCCGATCTCCGGGCTGCTCGACGTCGCCGCCGCCGATTCGGTGAGCCCCGCCGAGACGCTCGAGTTCGCCTATCGCGTCGGGGACGGCACCCTCTCCGCGTTCGGATCGGCCAGGCAGGTCGACCTCGCGGCGGTGGAGGCGGCGGGCTCGGTCGAGGTCCGGGTGAAGGACGAGGCCGGGCTGGTCGGCACCGCGACCTGGAAGGCGCCGCGGCCCGACGCGATCGCCCAGCCCAAGTCGGGCGGCGGGGCAGGGGAGCCGCAGCTTCCGCCGGGCGGCTGCTCGTCGGCGGGAGCGGGGCTCGCGACGGGCCTGTGGGCCTTGGCGCTCGCCGGCCTTCCGCTCGCGCTCCGGCGGCGCCGGCAGAAGAACGCTTGATCGTTTAGGACCTTTTCGGGCACTTGATGGGGCGATGAACAAAGCCCTGATGGCGGCGGCCGTCCTCGCCACCGCGTTTCTCGTGTCCTCGCCGGCGGCACGCGCGCAGGAGCGCGAGCTCACCCGCGAGCACGACGGCTCGCTCGGGGCCTTCGCGACGCTCGGCGTCGAGTATTCCTCGATCGTCGTCGCCGACTGCTTCTTCTGCACCGGCAGCTCGGTGGACGCCGGCGGCGCCTACCACTCCGCCAGGACCATCGACGGGCCCGACGCCATCCTCGACGTGGGCGGGACGATGGCGGTGGGGCAGGCCGGCGGGGAGTTCCTCCTGCGAGCGCGGCTGGTCTTCCTCTCCCCGGCGAAGGGCATCTCGGCGTTCCTGGGCTACCGCAAGTACTGGGGCAAGGACGAGTTCAAGACCTTCGTCGCCGCGGACCTAATGGTGAACTTCATGCCCACCGTGACCTTCGGGGCCCGCCCCGGCTTCGGCGTGGCCTGGGACTTCTCGCCGATCATGGGGATGTGGGCGGAGGCGGCCGGCACCTTCGGCCTGGGGTGGGGACGGCGCTTCGGCGCCGAGTTCACCATCGGCTTCCAGGCCCGCTCCTACCTGCTCGAGTAGCAGCCGAGCAGCAGTTTTTTTGACCGATTCCAGAACCCGTGTGAGCCTGTGTGTGGATGTAGGACATCCGCCGACAAGGAGCCCACATGGAGAGCAAGCAGCTGGTCTCGCTGGTCTTCCGGATCCCGAAGAACTCGCTGGAGAACCTCAAGGGCCTCTCGGCGCGCACCCGGGTTCGGCAGAGCGAGTACCTGCGCGAGGCCATCGAGGACCTGCTGGCCAAGTACGGCGAATAGCTTTCCAGGTCTCGACGGGGCGCCTGGCCGGCCGAGAAGCTTCCTGGCCGGCGGGCGCTCCAGAGCCTGCAAGGGCTCGAAGAAACAAGCGAATCCGGGGTCTGGCGAAGCTCGGCCTTCCTACTCGGCGGGCTTGGACTTGCAGCGGGCGCACAAGGGCTGCAGATGCGCCCCCGGTTCGGTGCTCCAGACCCAGCCGGTCGGCTTCTCCAGCCGGCCGCAGTCTCCGAAGAGAATGGTGCGGGAGCAGCGATGGCACTCGCTGTGGACCTGCGAGAGGTTGGGAGGCGGCGGAAGGTGGGGGCGGGCGGCTCGCATGGCGCTCCCCTGACACCGGGCGAGCGCCTCCGATTGCAGCCTCGCCCCGCTACTTGCCTATCTTGACTTCCACGATGGGGACCGCGGTCTCGGGCCCGTTCCCGGTGGAGAGCCGCGCCTTCAGCTTGAAGTCGGGCGCGAGGTCCAGGTGCAGGGTCGGGGCGCCCTTCACCCGGAACTCCGGGCCGATCATCACCGTGCCGAAGACCTCGCGGTCGATGGCCGCCGAGTCCACCGCCTCGAAGATGGCGAGCGGGATGGGGGCCTGCCAGGGCGGGAGGCCCTCGATGCTGATCTTGCGGCGGCACGGCACCGGGGTGTTGGGCGCGATGGCCTCGAAGGTGACTCCGCCCGGCATCATCACGCTGATGGACATGGGGGTGACGTCGGTGAGCCCCACGGTGCCGCGGTTCAGGTTGCGCCCGAGGATGGCGGCGCCGATGCACACCCCGAGCTCGGGGTGGACCTCGCGGTCCTCCGAGAAGCGCTTGAAGTGGGTCAGGCGGTTGCGGATGGCCGGCATGCGCGTCTGCCCGCCGACCAGGACCAGCTCGTCGACCTGGTCCGCCTTGAGGCCCGCCTTGGCCAGCACGTCCTCGCAGGCGCCGATGCTGCGCTCGATGAGCGGCGTCACCAGGTCCTCGAGCTGCGCCCGGGTGAGCGTCTCGTCCAGGTCCACGAACTGGCCGTCCTTCTGCACGACGCAGGGGATGCGCACCCGGGTCTCGTCCCTGGAGGAGAGGGCGATCTTGGCGGACTCGGCGGCGAAGGCCAGCCGCTGCATGACCACCCGGCTCTCGTTCAGGTCGATGCCGGTCTTGTCCCGGAAGGACTGCGTCAGCAGCGACACGATGGCGGAGTCGAAGTTGGAGCCGCCCAGGAAGGCGTCGCCGCCGGTGGCCAGCACCTTGACCTGCTTGCCCTTGAGCGACATCAGCGTGGCGTCGAAGGTGCCGCCGCCCAGGTCGAACACCAGCACCGTCGCCTGCGGGTGGCGCAGGTTGGCGTAGTAGAGCGCCGCCGCGGTCGGCTCGTTGACGATGGCGCGCACGTCCAGGCCGGTGCGCTCGGCCGCCAGGCGCATGGCCGCGCGCTGGCGGAACGAGGCGTGGACCGGCACGGTCAGCACGCAGTCCTTGAAGGGCTTGCCGGCGGCGTGGGCGGCCAGCGTGGCGATCTGGTCGATGACCAGCGCCGCGATGTCCATGAAGGGCACCACCGAGTCGCGGATCTTGGTGGCGCAGTAGCCGTCGGGGCCGTCGACGATGTCGAAGGCGAAGCGGTCGCGGTTGCGGGCGACGAACTCCGACTTGAAGCGCCGGGTGAGGAAGCGCTTGCCCTCGTAGATGGTGTTCTTGGGGTCCTCGACGATCTGCGAGCGGGCGGCGTGGCCGATGACCGTCTTCTCGGAGGTGTGGAACCAGACCACCGACGGAAGGATGCTGCTGCGATCGGTGACGGGGACGATCCGCAGCTTGCCCGACGAGTCGAACCAGGCCGCGGAGGTGTTGGTCGTCCCGAAGTCGATGCCGAGGATCGGATTGTTCATGAGCCGCCCACCTTACCGCCGCTCGGGGGCAGAACACACGCGACGGAGAGCGAAGGGCGTCGCACCGCCGGCGCGAGAATTCACCCGCCCAGGCGCCGACCCCGCCACGCTAAGATGCCCGCCGCCATGGCCACCCCCGCGACGCTCGAAAGCCTGCTGCCGAAGAAGGGCGAGAAGCTCTCGCCCGACGACCTGCTCACCCGCTTCCTGGAGTACTGCGCGGCCCGCAAGCTGGAGCTCTACCCGGCCCAGGAAGAGGCCATCCTCGAGCTCTTCGGCGGCAAGCACGTCATCCTCGGCACGCCCACCGGCTCGGGGAAGTCGCTGGTCGCCGAGGCGCTGCACTTCAAGGCGCTGTGCGAGGGCAAGGTCAGCTTCTACACCTGCCCGATCAAGGCGCTGGCCAACGAGAAGTTCTTCGCCCTCTGCGAGATCTTCGGGCCCGAGAACGTGGGGATGATGACCGGCGACGCCTCGGTCAACCGCCTGGCGCCCATCGTCTGCTGCACCGCGGAGATCCTCAGCAACCTGGCGCTGCGCGAGGAGGGCGCCCAGGTCGACTACGTGGTGATGGACGAGTTCCACTACTACGCCGACCGCGAGCGCGGCGTCGCCTGGCAGATCCCGCTCATCAGCCTGCCGCAGACCCAGTTCCTCCTGATGTCGGCCACCCTCGGGCCCACCGAGCACCTCGAGGAGCACCTCAAGAAGCTCTCCAGGCGCGAGGTGGCGGTCGTCACCGGCCTGCAGCGCCCGGTGCCGCTGGAGTACCAGTACCGCGAGACCCCGCTGCACGAGACCATCGCCGACCTCATCGAGAAGGGGCAGGCGCCCATCTACCTCGTCAACTTCACCCAGCGCGCCGCCGCGGAGCAGTGCCAGGCGCTGACCAGCGTGAACATCTGCACCAAGGAGGAGAAGGAGGCGCTGCGCGTCGCCATGCAGGACGTGCGCTTCGACACGCCCTACGGCAAGGACATCCAGAAGTACCTGCGCCACGGCGTCGGCGTGCACCACGCCGGCATCCTGCCCAAGTACCGGCGCCTGACCGAGCGGCTGGCGCAGCAGGGGATGCTCAAGGTCATCAGCGGCACCGACACCCTGGGCATGGGCATCAACATCCCCATCCGCACCGTCCTCTTCACCCAGCTGTGCAAGTTCGACGGCGAGAAGATGGGCATCCTCAAGGGCCGCGACTTCCACCAGATCGCCGGGCGCGCCGGGCGCAAGGGCTTCGACGACAAGGGCCTCGTCGTCGCGCAGGCGCCCGAGCACGTCATCGAGAACATCAAGCTCGCGGCCAAGGCGGCCGGCGGCAAGAAGGTGCAGAAGAAGCAGCCGCCCACCAAGGGCTACGTCCACTTCGACAAGACCACCTTCGAGAAGCTGCTGCAGAAGGGGCCCGAGCCGCTGGAGTCGCGCTTCAAGGTGACGCACGGGATGCTCATCCAGCTGCTGCAGGCCGACGACCTCTGGCCCCAGGGCGGCTACGGGCGGCTGATCGAGCTCATCGCCCGCAGCCACGACAACGAGTACCTGCAGAAGAAGCACCGGCGCTGGTCCGCGGTCCTGTTCCGGGCGCTGCGCCGCGCGGGCATCGTCCACACCGAGCGCTACCAGGAGCGCCGCGGGCAGTTCGTGGAGATCGACCCCGACCTGCAATTCGACTTCTCCCTCTTCCACACCCTCGCGCTCTACCTCATCGAGGTCATCGGCGCGCTGGACCCCACCAGCGAGACCTACGCGCTGGACCTCTTGACCCTGGTCGAGTCCATCCTCGAGAACCCCGACGTCGTCCTCTGGAAGCAGGTGGACCGCGCCAAGGACCTCAAGATGGCGGAGATGAAGGCCGCGGGGATGCAGTACGAGGAGCGCATCGCCGAGCTGGAGAAGGTCACCTACCCCAAGCCCAACGCCGACTTCATCTACGGGACCTTCGCCGCCTTCTCCGAGAAGCACCCCTGGGTCCGCAACCAGGACATCAATCCCAAGTCGGTGGCGCGCGACATGTTCGAGCGGATGGAGTCCTTCAACGACTACATCGTCGAGTACGGGCTGCAGCGCAGCGAGGGCGTGCTGCTGCGCTACCTCTCCGAGGTGTACCGCGCGCTGGCGCACACCGTGCCCGAGTCGGCGCGCAACGAGATCGTCGACGACATCCTCACCCACCTGCGCGAGACCATCCGCAGCGTCGACTCCAGCCTGCTCGACGAGTGGGAGTCGATGCGCGACGGCGAGCCGGTCGGCCTCAAGCGGGCGCCGGAGCAGCCCACGCCCAAGGCGCTCGCGCCCGACGACCCCAAGAGGCTGCTGGCGGACCCCAAGAAGTTCGCGGCGCGCGTCCGCAACGACCTGCACAAGCTGCTCAAGGCCGTGGCCGGCCAGAAGTGGGCGGAGGCGCTGGCCTGCGTGCGGCCGCTGGCGGGCGAGCCCGAGTGGACGCCCGAGACGCTCGCCAAGGCGCTGGAGCCGTACTTCGCCGAGCACGCCTTCGTCGACGTGCTGCCCAAGGCGAGGCTGCCGCACAACACGGTGCTGACCGACCTCAAGGACGGGCGCTGGGAGGCCATCCAGAAGATGGTCGACCCCGAGGGCGAGACGGACTGGATGATCGACTGCATCGTCGACCTGAACGGCCCGCTGCCGGAGGGCACGCCGCTGATCGCGCTGCGGCGAATCGGGACCTAGGACCCCACACGCCGAGCTCGTCGGAGGGGCCCGAGCTCGGTCCGTCCCAGCGCCTCGGGCAAGCTTCACGAAGCTTCACAAGGACTTCAACGGCACGTCACGCAGGGGGTCCACCCTCGAGACCGACCAAGTCTCGAGGAGGGCTCCATGTCTTCGCCGCGTACCCGATTTCTCCGCGCGCTGCTCGTCTGCGCGTTCGGACTTGCCCTGGGGGTGACCCTCTTCTCGGGCTTCCACCTGGTCCACGACCGCACCATGCCGTCCCTCCAATCCCACGAGCTGCTGGGCTGGATCGCCGGCGCCGCGATGGCGGTCCACGTCGCCTTGCGCTGGCGCTGGTTCGCGGGCGCCGTGCGAGGCCTGCCGCGCCTGCGCGCTCCGGTGCGCACCAACCTGCTGCTGGGCACCTTCCTGACGCTGGCGATGGGGCTCCAGGTGGCCAGCGGCGCGCTGCTCGAGCCCGGCTCCGCCTGGCAGGGGCTGCACCACCTGACCTCGAAGCTCGTGATCGCGGCGACAGTCTGGCACGTCGTGCGGCACTGGCCGTGGATCAAGGCCCGGCTCGCCCCGTGGGCCGCCCGGCGAGGGGCCGAGAATCCGGTGCTCGAGGCCGGCCCGTCGCGGTAGAAGGGGGCGTGATTCGAAGGACGTTCCAGCTGGTCCGCGGCGTCGGCCCGTCGCGGGAGAAGATGCTCTGGGCCGACGGCTTCGCGCGCTGGGATGACTTCCCGCAGCCGGGCGGCCCCGTCGCGCTCTCCGAGAAGCTGGACGAGACGGCGCGGGGGCACCTGGGCGAGGCGAGGCGGGCGCTCGAGGCGCACGATCTGCTGGCGTTGGCGACGATGGTCCCGCCTCGCGAGCACTGGCGGCTGTACGGCGAGTTCGCCGGCGACGCGGTCTACTTCGACATCGAGACCGAGGGCATGACCGGCGCGCCCACGGTGGTGAGCCTGTTCCACGCCAAGGGCTTCCAGGTCTTCTTCCAGGGCAAGGACCTCGACGAGCTGCCCGAAGCGATGGCGCGCTGGCCGCTGTGGGTCAGCTTCAACGGCTCGAACTTCGACGCGCCGGTCCTGGCGCACTATTTCGGGCGGCGCTTCCCCAAGCCGGCGATGCACCTGGACCTGTGCCACGTCGGCCGGCGCATGGGTTGGCGCGGCGGGCTCAAGAAGATCGAGGACTCGCTGGGCTTCGGGCGGCCCTCGCACCTGAAGGGCGTGGACGGCCTGGACGCCATCTTCCTGTGGCGCTACTGGCACGCGACCAAGGACGTGGCCGCGCTGCGCCTGCTGGCCGAGTACAACCTCTACGACTCCATCCAGCTGCGGACCCTGGCGGCGCGCGTCTACAACCGCGGCATCGAGAAGCTCGGCCTCGACGAGCCGATCCTTCCCGTCTACGAGCGCGGAGACGTCCTCTACGACATCACGCGGTACCTCCTGACCCTGGGGCCCGAGGGCAACGTGGAGACGGCGCTGGACAGGGCGAGGCGCTGGGCGCAGGGCGGGACGGCGTAGGCCGCTACTTGGGGCTGGCGCTCTCCGCCAGCCACCGCTCGATCCTCTGCCGGCGCCCCTCGAAGCCCGTCCCGAGCTTCGCCAGCCCGTCGCGAGCCTCCGTCGCCAGCGCCTCCGCGCGCGCCGGGTCGTCCTTGCCGAGGGCCCGGGCCAGGCCGAAGCGCATCTGCGCCAGCCGCGCCGGGTCTCCCGGATGCTCGCGCCGCAGCTCGAGCGAGCGTTCGAGCACGGTCCGCGCGTAGGTCAGGTCCCCGGTCTCCAGCGCCACCAGCCCGGCGGCGGTCAGCGGCAGGGCCAGGCCCGGGTGGTCGGCGGGGAACGCCCGCTCGAGGATGCGATAGGAGCGCATGGCCGTGTCGCCGGCCGTCTGGAGGTCGCCGCGCGCGAGCGCGATCTCGGACGTCTGGGCGAGCGAGAGCGCCACGAGCGGGTGGGTTGCTCCGTACACGCGCTTGCGGATGTCGAAGGCCTTGGCGGCCAGCTCGTTCGCGGCCTGCAGGTCGCCGCGGAGGAAGGCGGTGGCCGCCAGGTTGTGCAGCGCGTTGGCGACGTACGGGTGGTCCTCGCCGAGCGCTGCCTTGGCGATGGCCAGGCCCCGCCGGTGCAGCTCCTCGGCCGCCGCGACCTCGCCCGCCGCCTCGCGCGCGTGGCCCAGGCTGCTCAGGGTCATCGCCACGTCGGGATGCTCGGGCCCCGAAGCCGCGGAGAAGATCGCCAGCGCTCGCTCGTGGTGGGCGCGCGCCTGGGCCAACTCCCCGTCTTCCAGCAGCAGGCTGCCCATCAGCCGCTCGGCCTCGGCGAGCCTCGCGCTCGCGGCCCCGAAGCCCGACTCGAGCAGCGGCAGCGCCTCGCGGCAGCGCGCCAGCGCCTCGGTCCACCGGCCCTGCCGCTGGAGCATCACCGCGCGCGAATAGGCCAGCGAGCCCGAAAGGTCGGCGCGCGCGCCCAGCCGGTCGATCTTCGAGGCGGCGAGGTCGGCCCAGATGCCGGCCTCGCCGAAGCGCTGCTGGTTGCCCCCGACCACCTGCACCAGGCGCAGCGCGGCCCGCGCCGCCAGCTCGTCCCAGCGCGCCGCCTCCGAGGCCATGAACGACGCGCGCAGCGACTGCTCCCCGGAGGAGTAGTCGCCGATCTTGGCCTGCGCGTCCCCCAGCGCGAGCTGGACCTCGGCGTCCACCGGCGGATAGGCGAGCGGCTTCGCCTCGCCCAGGGCCGCCTTCGCGACCTCGACCGCCTTGAGGTAGCGCCCGGCGTCGCGGTTGGCCTTGCTCTCGGCGAGCTTCGCGCGGACGGCCTCGACCGCCGGGCGGATCTTCGGCGAGGGCGCTCGCACCGCGGCCGAGAGCCGCGAGAGGTCGGCGCACTCCTGGAGATCGCCCAGCGCGGCCACGGCCTCCGAGGCGTGCTCCACCGCCGTCGCGTCCGCCGTGGAGAGGACCGTCACCAGCACGTCGACCTCCACCAGGCGCCGGTCCAGGCAGGCCATCCGCAGGTCCAGCAGCTCCTCCGACTGCTCGCCGCGCTGCCGCGTCGCCAGGCAGGCGTCGACGCGCATCCGCGACCAGGACCCCAGCCAGCCGTCGATGGACTTGGAGATCCGCCGGAAGGTGTCCGCCGCGTACGGCCGCCCCGACCTCTTGAAGGCCTGCTCCACGGCGCCCCTGCGCTCGGCCGACCAGACGGCCTGCCCGCGCTCCGGGGCGCCTTCGCACTCGCGGGTCTGCCAGGCCGACAGCGCGAGCAGCCCGGCGATCGACAAGGCGGCGACGCCCAGCCCTGCCGCGGCCAGCACCACGTTCCTCCGGCTGACGGCCGGGTCGTGGGAAAGCTCGTCGAGGAGCTCGTCCATCGACGCGAAGCGCTGCGCCGGGTCCTTCGACAGGCCCTTCTCGAGCACGCGGCGCAGCCAGGCCGGCGTCTGCGGCGAGTCGGGCAGCGCCCTCTCCACGCTGTCCTTGAGCTCGGGGAGGCTGGCGCCCACGAACGGCCGTGAGCCCTCGAGCGCCTCCCACAGCGCGACGCAGAAGCCGAACTGGTCCGAGCGGGCGTCGGTGGCTCGGCCCGTCAGCTGCTCGGGGGACATGTAGGCGGGCGTGCCGGCGAAGACCGCGCCGGCGAGCGCCAGGCCGAAGTCGGTGACGCGGGGCCGGCCGCCGGGGCCGACGATGACGTTCTCGGGCTTGAAGTCGCGGTGCACGAGCCCCGCGGCGTGGGCGGCGGCGAGCCCGTGGCCGGCCTGGAGGAAGGTGGCGACGATCTCCTCGCGCGAGCGCGGCTGCGCGGCCAGCCACTTGCGCAGCGTCGGGCCCTCGACCAGCTCCATGGCCAGGAAGATGTCGCCGCCGTGCTCGCCCACGTCGTGGACGGCGATGACGTTCGGGTGGGCGACCCTGGCCATGGCCTGCGCCTCGCGCAGCAGGTGAGCGCGGCGCTCGGCGCCGTCGGGCTGGCGGTCCTGCCGCAGCAGCTTGAGGGCCACCTTGCGGTCCAGCTGCGGGTCGTAGGCGCGGTAGACGACGCCCATCGCCCCGGAGCCGAGGACGTCGAGGAGCAGGTGCCGGCCCAGCCGCTGCGGCGCGCCTTCGCCGGGCGGGGCCGGGGGCGGGGCGGGGGACTCGGCGCGGGAGAGCATCGCCGCGAGCTGCCGGCACTGCGGGCAGCCGTCGAGGTGCTCGACCGTCGTCTCCAGCGCGTCGGGAGCGAGCGAGCCGGACGCGAACGCCAGCAGGGTCTCTTCGGCGGGGCAGGCCATCGCCCCAGGATTAGCAGATCGAAGGGCGGAGTTGGCGCGGCCGCCTCCCGCCCGGCCGCCTGGACCCTGCGTCCCTTCTACGGCGTGGCCACCGTCGACGCGCCCTTATGGGGACGCTGCCGGAGCACCGTGGGGCGACGAGCTTCTTCGAGGCGGTGTGGCAGATCGTGAGGCCGCCGCCGCCCCACCCCCGCCTCCCCGTCGCCGGCAGACGCAGCGATTGAAGCAAGCGAACGCAAGGCTCCGGGGAGGGGCCCGCGGGTTGCCATCGGCGACCCTCGCGCGACACGAGAAAAGACACTCGAGAGGACTTTTCGTGTCGCGCAGGACTTCGTGTCGAGCAGAGCCGGGCTCCTCACCTGAGCAGCGAGAGAACTCGTGCTCGGTCCGTTCGTCCATCTGAGCCTGATCCGATCTCGTGGACAGCGTTTATGAGTCGTATCACTTGGTCGTAGTAGTCGTCGGATCGCTCGGAGTGCTTGGTTGGTGACCTCCTGTGGGGTGGTTGTGGATCGAGGGGGGCGCGGGGGGAGACTGACAA
>DASXVQ010000125.1:0-25828 GCA_036504155.1 Myxococcales bacterium | reverse complement strand
CCGGGCCTGCCGTGATCTTGCCGAAGGGTGCCGGGGTCGTGTCGGTATGTTTGGTCGTGTCAGCGCCCGACAAAGGCCGCCCCCGCCACGGAGGGCGGGCTCTACCCAACTCCGCCGGCTGAAGATGTGGGGTGACAGCAGCGCTTCAGCCCCCGGCGTGCGTCGTCCTAGCTCGAGCGCTTCCGCAGCAACCCCAGCGCGAGCAGCACCAGGCCCAAGCCACCCGCGGCGGGCGCCGAAGAGCAGCCACAGCCCGCGTCGACCGCCTGGGAATCCCCGCCGTCGGCCTTCGAGATCGTTCCGGCGTCACCCGACTGGACGACCGCAGCATCCCCGGCGACGGAGGTCTGGGCATCGGCCGGCTGGCCCTGGGCGGCGTCCGCGCCGGCGACCGTCCCGGAGTCCGGCACCACGGCAGTCGTCGCATCCGGGCCCGCGGGCGCGCCGGCGTCCGGAGGGATGCCCACGCCGAACTCGAAGGCGCCGAGGTCGAGCGTGCCGTCCGAGGGCCGCGCCTCGAAGCTCGCCGGGTGCACGTACTGGAACGACGGCGCCAGCGCGAAGCCGCCGCCGGTCCCGGGATCCGCGCCGGCGTTGATCGCCGGCGAGCCGGTCAGCAGGTGGTAGTCGAAGGTCGCCGCCGACGCGAAGAGCGGGTCCGTCTTCACCAGGTTGTTGGCCAGATCGGCGTTGCCCTGATCGGTCACGTTCCCCGCGCCCCGGAAGATGTTGTTCTTGATGACCGCGGGCGTCGTCGAGTTGACGCGGATGAACAACCCCGCCGGGGAGCGCTCGTCGACGAAGGTGTTGTTGACGACGTAGAGGTCCGTGCCCGGGTTCTCGGCCGCCCCGTTCTCCTCCCGGTAGGCGAGCAACGTCGGGTTGTCGGTCGCCGGGCCCTGCTGGATGACGTTGCCGATGACGTAGCTGGTGCCGCCGTTGGGCAGGTCCAGCTCGTAGCTGGCGGTGCCGTCCGCAGCGTCGATCAGCTTGTTGTAGAGGATGAAGTTCTGCGCGGCGCGCGACTTGACCAGGTGCCCGATCTTGGCGTGGTGCGAGTAGCTGTACCGCAGGGTGAACTTGCCGACGTGCCCGATGTACATGTTGTGCGAGTAGCCGTCGCCCGCGCCGTTGTTCGCGAACTCGCTGGTCTCGATCAGGATCTCGCTCTGCGCGTTCGCCCCGGTGAGGATGCCGTTCTCGTTGTCGTGGAAGTAGCAGCCGCGTACGGTGAGGTTGGGCCCCTCCTGGCGGATGCCGGCGCCGTTCTTGTCGGCCACCGCGCAGCCGCTCAGCTCGACGTTCTCCACCACGGTGCTGGAGCCCTGGATGACCCAGATGGCCTTGCCCTGGGAGTTCTGGCCGGCGGCGTCGATGCGCGCGCGCCCGTTCACGCCGCGGATGGTCAGGTCGTTCTTGTTGAAGGCGCAGACGTCGCCGTCGTAGGTGCCGTTGCCGGCGGCGTCGATTTCCACGGTGTCGCCCGCGTTCGCCGCGGCGAAGGCGGCGCAGGGCTTCGCGTACGTCTTGCCCGGTCCCACCTGCAGCGTGTTGGCGCGCGCGGGGGCGGCGAGGACCAGCAGTGCTCCGGCGACGAGGATGGCGGCGCGGCCCATGCGATCTCCAAGGTTGAGCGAGAAGGCCGGGATGCTAGCGCCAGCACCTAGTGTGAGGACAGCTTGGAGATCGCCGCGCGCAGCTCCGCCGGGCTGACCAGCCCCTTGCCGACCACGGTGTCGATGAGGGCGCGCAGCACGGTGGTCGTCTTCTCCAGCTCCTGGCGCAACCGGGCGATCTCCTCGGCGTCCCCGCCGCTGGCGCTGGTGGGGATGGGCGTGCCGTGCGGAGGCGTGTAGCCCGACAGCGGTGTCGCGGGCCTGGGCTCTTCCACCTCCACCTCCTCTTCCAGCTCCAGCGCGTGGGGCCGCGCGAACGACGCGCCGCCCTTCGAAGCCTCGGCGGGAGGCTCCTGGTTGCGGTAGTGGCGCCAGATGGCCCCGACGATCTCCCTCTCGCCGGCGACCGCGATGCGCACGCGGCACCCGGTGCGCGCGGCGATGTCGTCGACGGTCGCCAGATCGGTCGGGTCGGCCATGGCCAGCCACAGCGCCTTTCCGTTGTCCCGGTAGGCGTACGGAAACACGCCCTTCTGCTCGGCGACCTGCAGGTCGACCTTCGCCAGCGCCGCCGGATCCCTCGGGAACTTCTCGAGCTCGATGCGCTGCAGCCCCAGCGCCGCCGCCAGGGCACTGGCCACCGCGTCGTCGCGCGCGAAGCCCATCTCCTGGACGTGCTTGCCCAGCCGCCCGCCCCACTGGGCCTGCCGCGCCGAGGCCGAGCGCACCTGCAGCTCGTCCACCAGCCCGGCCTTCATCAGGATGTCTCCTACCCTGGCGCCCACGCTCATACCGACCTCGCTGACCCCGGCCTCCCTGTCATGTCCAACGTCGGACCCTGCAATTTGTTTCAATCCGTTTGGTGGGCGCAGAGGCCCGCCGCTCCGAACTCCAGACACGATTCCCCGGCAATGGCGCACACTTGCCCCACTGCGGCCGAATGCCCCGGCGCGACAGGTCATCTAGAGGATCAGTGGTGCAGACGGCGTGCCCGATTCAGGGCTCGGTGCGCAGGTGCTCGACGTCACCGGCGACGACCTTCTCGAGCCCCCCCGATTCGGTACGGACGATCAGGTGGCCGGCTTCGTCGATCGACTCCGCCCGCCCCTCGATCGTCTTGCCGTTGAGGGACAAGCGAACCCGCGAGCCGACAGTGGAGGACAGCGCGGTCCAGCGCGCGCGGATGACGCCGAAGCCCTCGTCTTCGTAGCGGTCGAGCCAGGCCTCGAAGCGCTCGAGGAGCTTCGCCAGCAGGCGGGCGCGCGGGAACGGCTTTCCCAGCGCGATGCGCACGCTGGTCGCGATGTCCTTGATCTCGGGCGGCAGCTCCTCGGCCTGCATGTTCACGTCGACGCCGATGCCCACCACCACGAAGTCCACGCCCTGCGCGTCGGCGCTCATCTCGGTGAGGATGCCGGCCGCCTTGCGCGCGCCGATCTCCACGTCGTTGGGCCACTTGATGCGCGCCCGCTCGCAGCCGGCGTCGCGCAGCGCCTCGCACAGCGCCACCGCCGCCACCAGCGTCAGCTCCGGGGCGTGGGCCGCCGGCACGTCCGGCCGCAGCAGGATGGAGAGGTAGAGGTTGACGCCGGGAGGCGAGATCCAGCTGCGGCCGCTGCGGCCCTTGCCCTGGCTCTGCTGGTCGGCGACCACCACCGTGCCGTGCGGCGCGCCCTCTTCGCCCAGGCTCCAGGCGACCTGCGAGGTCGAGGTCGTCTGCTCGAAGTAGCGCAGCGTCCGGCCCAGGTCCCGCGTCTGCAGGAGCGGCTCGAGCTCGTTCTCGCCCAGCCGGTCCGGGTAGCCCGTCAGCCGCCAGCCCTTGCCGCGCGCCTCGATGCGGTAGCCGCGCGTGCGCAGCCCCTCGAGCGCGCGCAGCGTCTCGGCGGCGGGCACGCCCAGCTTCTTGGCGACCATCTCCGCGGGCAGGGCCTCCTCGGCCGAATCCACCAGGAACGAGAGGACCTGCTGCTCGACCGAAACGGAGACGGTCACGGCGCACCTCCCGACCAAGAGACGAGTGAAGGCAGGCTACGGAGTCCTGCGCCCCGCGGTCAAATGGGGCGGCGGACCGCTGGAGGCAGGCTGTGGGAAAGGCTACTTGGCGCCGGGCTTGGCTTCGGGCGCCGGCGCGGGCGCGGCGGCCGGCTCCGGGGCCGACTTGAAGGACTTCAGCTCCAGGAAGACCTGGGGCATCTCCCGGGCGCCATCCACCATCGCCCCCACGATGCGCACCATCCCCACCTTCGGGGCGAAGGTCCACTCGTTGCGCAGCGACTTCTGGGCGTCGATGCGGTTGGTCCCGCGCACCAGGATGCAGTCGTTGAACTGCCCGGCGGCGGTGTTGATGGTGAAGCCGGTGTCGACGATCTCGTAGTGCTCGGTCGACGAGACGCTGACGATGGACGTCCAGGACTTGCCCGTCTCGAGCGGGTTCTTGAGCAGGTAGCGCTTCTCGTCGCGCAGGCCCTCGGCGTCGACCTTGAGCAGGCCGCCGGCGTCGTCGGCGAAGTAGCCGTCCTTCTTGCCGGTGATGGTGATGGTCTTCTCCACCGCCTGGCCGCCCACCTTGCCGGCATAGGTCCACGCCGCGCCGACGGCCAGCGGGTGGTAGTCGGTGGCCTTCAGGCGAGTCCCGCCGCCCGAGCCGGTGGTGGCGCACGAGGCGGCGATGAGCAGAGCAGCCAGAGGGAGAAGCAGGCGTCGCATCAGTCGCTCCTGGGGTTGGGAGGGGGTTGCGGGGTCGGTGCGTTCTTCTTGGCGAGCTGCTCCTGCGCCTCCTGCGCGGCCTTGCGCACCGCCTCCTCCGGGTGGCCGGAGGCCAGCGTGAACAGGAACGCCTCGGCGTCCTGGCCGCCCAGCTGCGCGACGACGCCGACCAGCGCGACGACGAACTGCGGGTCGCGGGTCTGGCCCATCTCGATGAGCGCGGGCACCGCCTTGGGGTCGCCGATGGCTCCCAGCGCGCCCACCGCCTTCATCGCCACCTCGCGGTCGGTGTCCTTGAGCCGCTCGATGAGCGCGGGGACGGCGGCGCGGGTCTTGCGCTCGGCGAGGATGCGCACCGAGGTGTCGCGCAGGCGCGGGTCGGGGTTGGAGAGGTCGGCGATGAGCGCGTCGTCGGTCTTGTCCTGGGCGTCGAGCTGGATGGCGCCGCTCTTGGCCACCTCGTCGAGCGCCAGGTTCAGCGCCTTGCGGAAGGAGACCAGGCGCTCGGCCGGCTCGGCGACGGGGAAGCTGACCCGGCCCAGCCCGCTCGCCTGGTAGCGGTCCACCTCGCCCGGCCGGCGCAGCTCCAGCACCACCCCGACCTCGGCCCTGGACTTCCCCGCGTCCTCCAGCGTCTCGCGGGTGAAGGCGACCTCGATCTTGCTGCGCAGCGCCTTGAGATCGGCCGGGCGCGGCTTGGTGGTGGCGGCCAGCGGCACGAAGCGGCCGGAGCGCGTGAAGGCGTCTTGAGCCAGCCCGTGCAGCTCGGCGGTCTTCACCGGAAGCGCGGGGTTGTCGACCAGCGTGGTGTCGACCAGCTGGATGCGATCGATGTAGTAGGGCTTGGGCTTCGCCGGCTTCGAGCAGGCAAGCGCGCCGCTGACCGCGACGAATAATGCCAGGATTTTCGCGAGGTTCGACACGCGGGCCGACGTTAGCCCCGAGGCTGGGGAGCGTCAAGGTGGTGGCTTGGTTGGGGCTCGGCTGTGTGTCGCAGGTCCGCGATTGCTTCCGAGGCCAACCGGGCAGCGATTACTTCCGATTCGGCTTCCGCTACGGGGCTCGCGAGGGAACCGGGGGCTGAAGGCCCCCGGCTACTGGGTCGAAGCCCTCTGAAGGGGCTGGCCCCCGGCCTTGAGCAATTGCCTCGACTCACTCGTGGCGCTTTTTCACCAGCCCGGAGGCCTGGGGCCAATCTCCGGGTCCAGCCTTGCTAGCCTTCGCTTGGTGGGCTCCGGCTCGTGCTCTGACTCCCACCGCTCCCAGTCGTCCTTCGTCGTCTGCGCTGCGTGGTGGGCTCGCTGGTCGAGGATGTAACTGGCCACCACCTCGGAGTCCTCTTTGCGCAGCGTGAAGGCTCCATACCCTTCTTGCCAGCGAAAGGGCCGACCCGGCGCGATGCGATGGGCCATGTCGTGCGACGAGGAGCCCTTGATGGCCCAGACCAGCCGCGAAACCGACAGGCTCGGTGGAACGCTGGCGAGCACGTGCACGTGATCCGCCATTCCTCCCACCTGAATCGGCGAGGCCCCGGCCTCTCGGCAGTAGGCACCGATGCTCGCCCAGAGGGCCTCCTCGAAGCACGAACCGACGAGCGGATTCCTCAGGTAGGTCGCCCAAACGACGTGCACGTACAACTGGCTGTAAGGCATGTTCCCCCCCTCGCAAGACCGAGGGCGGAAATGCCCTCGTCGCTGGCTGCGGTCTATCAGACGAGTCCGACAGTGACGGCGAGCAACCGAGCAACCCGCGCGACGGATACGAGGCAGCGCACACGCACCGACGAGGAGCGCACCTCCGCCGCGAGCGCCGGGGGCCAGCCCCTTCAGAGGGCTTCGACCCAGTAGCCGGAGGCCTTCAGCCTCCGGTTTCCTCGGCCGTCCGGCTCCCTGATTCCTCCGGTTTCCTCGGCCGTCCGGCTCCCTGATTCCTCCGGATTCCTCGTCCGTCCGGCTCCCTGATTCCTCCGGTGCCCTCGGCCGTCCGGCGCCCTGAATCCTCCGGCTTCCTCGGCGTCCCCATCGCGAGCACCCGGCGCCGGCGATCCCGCCCCGCCCTTCGCGCCCGAAGACTCCTTGAGCGCCGCCGCGCTTGGCGACAGAATGCACGGCCTTCCCCACCCCGAGGCCGTCCATGACTCTCCGCACGCTGTTCCCCGTCGCCGCCTGCGTCGCCCTGCTCGGCCTGACCGCCTGCCCCTCCACCTGCCAGCGCGGCTGCAACCAGATGGACTTCTGCGGCGACAAGTTCGGGGCGAGCGTCGACGTCCCGCAGTGCATCGACAACTGCTCCACCAGCACGACCTGCACCAATCAGGAAGAGGTCTACGGCTGCTACGCCGACATGACGTGCTCCAACGGCTTGAGCTACGCCCTGGAGTTCGCCAGCTGCGCCGCCCTCTGCAAGACCTGAGTCGCCCCTCCCTACTCACCTTCCCCACCTCGAGGAACTCCTCCATGACCGCCACTGCCCGCCCCGTCCGCGCGCCGCGCGGCACCGCCCTCTCCTGCAAGGGCTGGGTGCAGGAAGCCGCCCTGCGCATGCTGATGAACAACCTCGACCCCGACGTGGCCGAGCGGCCCGACGACCTGGTCGTCTACGGCGGCCGGGGCAAGGCGGCGCGCGACTGGGACGCCTTCGACAACATCTGCAAGTCGCTGCGGTCGCTCGAGAACGACGAGACGCTGCTCGTGCAGTCCGGCAAGCCGGTGGGCATCCTCAAGACTCACCCCGACGCCCCGCGCGTGCTCATCGCCAACTCGAACCTCGTCGGCAAGTGGGCCACCTGGGACCACTTCTGGGAGCTCGAGAAGAAGGGCCTGATGATGTACGGCCAGATGACCGCGGGCTCGTGGATCTACATCGGCACGCAGGGCATCGTGCAGGGCACCTACGAGACCTTCGTCCAGGCCGGCCGCACCCACTTCGGCAGCGACGACCTCGGCGGGCGGCTCATCCTCTCCGGCGGCCTGGGCGGCATGGGCGGCGCGCAGCCGCTGGCGGCCACCATGGGCGGGGCCGTCTTCCTCGGCGTCGAGGTGGATCGCAAGCGGGCCGAGAAGCGCATCCAGACGAAGTACCTGGACGTCATCGCCAGCGACCTGGACGACGCCCTGCGCCGCTGCATGGACGCCAAGAAGGAGAAGAAGGCCCTCTCGGTGGCGGTCATCGGCAACGCCGCCGACGTCTTCGCCGAGCTGGTCAAGCGGGGCGTCCTGCCCGACTTCGTGACCGACCAGACCTCGGCGCACGACCCCCTCAACGGCTACGTGCCGCAGGGCTTGACCGTCGAGCAGGCGACCGAGCTGCGCAAGAGCGACCCCAACGAGCACATCCGCCGCGCCAAGGACTCGATGGCCGTCCAGGTGCGGGCGATGCTCGAGCTGCAGAAGCGCGGCGCGCACGTCTTCGACTACGGCAACAACATCCGCGCCATGGCCCGGGACGCCGGCGTCTCCAACGCCTTCGACTTCCAGGGCTTCGTGCCGCTCTACATCCGCCCGCTCTTCTGCGAGGGCATGGGCCCGTTCCGCTGGGCGGCGCTCTCCGGCGACCCGGCGGACATCGCCAAGACCGACGAGGTCGTCTCCAAGCTGTTCCCGCACAAGAAGAGCCTGCAGCGCTGGCTGAAGCTCGCCTCCGAGCGGATCGCCTTCCAGGGCCTGCCGGCGCGCATCTGCTGGCTGGGCTACGGCGAGCGGCACCTCGCCGGGCTGGCCTTCAACGAGCTGGTGCGCAAGGGCGAGGTCAAGGCGCCGATCGTCATCGGGCGCGACCACCTCGACTGCGGCTCGGTCGCCTCGCCCAACCGCGAGACCGAGGGGATGAAGGACGGCAGCGACGCGGTCGCCGACTGGCCCATCCTCAACGCGCTGGTCAACGCCGTGAACGGCGCCTCCTGGGTCAGCTTCCACCACGGCGGCGGCGTGGGCATCGGCTACTCGCTGCACGCCGGCCAGGTCATCGTCGCCGACGGCACCGAGGCGGCGGCCAAGCGGCTGGAGCGGGTGCTCAAGGCCGACCCGGCGATGGGCGTCCTGCGCCACGTCGATGCCGGCTACCCGGAGGCGATCTCGGTGGCCCGCGAGCGCGGCGTGAAGATTCCCGGCGTCACGACCTGATTTCCGGGTATATGTGCCCCCGTCCATCCCGAGCGCAGGCCGCGCGAAGCGATGCCGGAGCCGAGGGATGAGTGAGCCGAGGGAAGGTGCCACGATGCGATGGATGAAGGTCCTGGTCCCGGCCGCCGCCGCCACCCTGTTGCTCGCCGCCTGCCCGTCGAACTGCAAGCAGGCCTGCGAGAACGTGAACAAGATCTGCGCCGCTCAGTACGAGGCCGAGGGCGTGAAGTTCGACGTGGACGCCTGCACCGGGGTTTGCGAGTCCAACCTCGACGGCTGCAAGAACATGCCGGAGCAGGAGTCCTGCGTCGCCACGCGCGAGACCTGCAGCGCGCTCCAGACCTGCCCGGGTTGCACGCAGTAGTCCGCCAGCCCGTGCGCTAGGGCTTGGTCGCCCCGCATTTCGAGGTGGCGTCGAGGGTCGCGCTGTCCGTGATGCAGGACTGCTCGTTGGCCAGGCAGGCCTGCGCCTGCTCCAGGGTCGTGCCCTCGCAGGCGGCTTCGGGTCCCGCCGTCGCGGGGAGGCAGCTGAAGACGACGAGGTCGCCGTCGAGAGTCGCCTTCACCTGCTCGCCCTGGTTGCGGCACTTGCAGTACCAGCAGGTGTCGTCCTTGCCGCCGCAGTAGGCGTCGACGACGGCCTTCTGCTTCTCGAGGACCTGCTCGCAGGGCGAGGTCGTCGGCCCGCAGCCGGCTCCGGCTAGGAGGAAGGCGCTCAGGATTCCCACCAGTGGCAACTTCATGGTGTCCCCCGGCAGATCGTCACTTTTGGTCACCCAAAAAAAGAGCCCCGCGTTGCCGCGGGGCTCTTGAGCAACAGCTTAGGAACGAACTACGGCAGGCACATTTCGCCCTTGCCGGCAAGGTCGCAAACCGGGGTGCAGTACGAGAAGCAGGTGCCGGTCGTGGTGTCGCAGAGCTGCAGGCCCGTGCAGCCAGTGCAGGTCTTGGGCTCGACGACCGCAGGCTTCGCGACGCACTCGCCCTTCACGTAATCACAAACCTGGTCAGCAGTGCAGGTCGCGGTGCAGGTCTTCAGCGCCTTGCAGGTGAAGCTGGTCATGTCGCAGATCTCGGTGCCATCGGTCTTGCAGGCAGGCGAGCAGGTGACCTTCTTGCAGGACCCACCAGAAGAGCCGCCACAGCCAGCCAGGGCAAGGGCGCCAACAACTGCGAAAGCAATCGCGAAGTTCTTCATTAGGTATTTCCTCCCACGGAGTGGAATCGGCCAGTAACTACGGCGCGGCACACTGCCGCATGTACGTCTGGTTGTCAAGAAGGCAGCCAAGCACCCAACTGAACGGTTGCCGCTGGACGCACTTCGCGCATCTTCAGGAATCAGGACTCCCTCGTCCAAGCGTCGCCCGTGGCGCCAACGAAGGCGCGACGCTTCCGGACAAATTCCGAGCACCGGGCACGCGCTGCATCGGTGTGATTCAGTGGCCCTTGCGGCGCACCTCGGCAGCGGCCGCCGCCCCGCTCTCGCGGTCGACCAACTCCACCCGCGCCTTGGCCGCACCCTTCTCCAGGCGCAGGCGGACGTTCTTCCCACCCTCCAGCACCTCGAGCTTGCCGCCCTCCACGCTCCACTCCGGGGCGATCTTGCCCGTCTGCGCCTTGGGCTCGACCTCGAAGGCCAGGTCGATGACATTGGCGCCCTCGAGCACCAGGCTGTCGGCGCGCTGGCCCTCGACGGTCACGAACAGCGCCAGCTCGCGTCGCACCACGATGGTCGCCGAGGCGGCGCCCTTCACCAGCGAGGCCTTCACCTCGCACTTCTCCAGCTTCGGGCGCAGCGCGACCTTGGCCTTGCGCGGGCCGGAGGCGATGACGTCGGCGCAGCCGCCGACGGCCTCGAATTGCAGCTCGCCGCCCTCGACCGGCTCGAGCGCGCCGGACCCGGCCTTGCCCAGGGTCTTGGCCTCCAGCTCGACGTCCTTCTGGCCCGCGGGGACGAGCGCCAGCGTCGACTCCCTGCCGGCGACGGCGATGCGCACGGTGGTGATCTCCGGCTCCTCCTGCACCAGCGCCTTGGGCCCCTTGAGCTCGAACAGGACGAACCTCTTCCCGCCCTTCTCCACCCCGCCGCGCGGCTCCAGATCGAAGTACTTGCGCCAGTGGTCCAGCTTGGCCATGGCCGCGGCGCGAGCCGCCTCGTCGGCCACCGGCCAGGACACGTCCACCATCCACTGGCCCTCCGGCCGCTCCGCCCACTCCACCGACTTGTACTTGCAGGGCCTGCAGGCGCTCTCGGTCACCTGCCCGCCCCCAGGGCAGCGCAGCTCCCGACGGGTGCCGAAGACCGTGATCGTCTCGCTGTTGAGCGACTCGATGGCCGACTCGACGCTCATCGCCGACAAGGTATGGGTGCGCTCGCCGGCCTTGTGCGCGGCGGCGATGGCGTCGGCGGGGGAAGGCGCTGGAGGTGGCGCAGCCTGGGTGGCAGGCGCGGCGGAGAGCGAGAGGGCGGCGAGGAGGGAGGCGATGGCGCTCATGGGGCGACGCTACTCGCCCCGGGCGCGACCTCGCAACGGTGCCGGCGGCGGCACCCGCGGAACGCCGCTACTTCTTGCGGAAGTGCGACAGGCTCGCGGGCAGGTCGGCCAGGGCCGGGAAGGTCTTGTCGGGGTGCAGGCCGCGGCTCTTGGCGAGCAGCGCCTCCTCGGACTCGACGCGGTCGGGGTCGGCGACGCAGCAGTCCACCGGGCAGACCGCGGCGCAGGCCATCTCGTCGTGGAAGCCGACGCACTCGCTGCACAGCTCGGGCTTGATCTCGAAGATCTCCGCACCCTGGGAGATCGCGGTGTTCGGGCACTCCGGCACGCAAGCACCGCAGTTGATGCAGTCGTCGGTGATGATCGTGGCCATGGTTCGGCGCCTCCCCTGGACTTCGTTGCCTGCGTTCGTCCCGGATGCTGGTCGCCTCGGGCCGGCCGGTCAAGCCGGGCGGCCGCGGCCTCCACCGCCTCCGTCGCGAGGCCGGCAGTCGGCCGCGCATCATCGCGCCGCGGCGGCTTTGTTCTGGCGGAGCGCCTTCCCGGCCGCCTCCAGCAACTCCGCCACCGTGAAGGGCTTGGGCAGCAGCGGCGCATCCAGCGCGGCGACGGCGCGGCGCACGGCGTCGTCGACGTGCGAGGTGATCACCAGGAACGGCAGGGCGAAACCCGCGTCGCGGGCCATGGCCAGCGCCTGCAGCCCGCTCGCCCAGCTCATCCGCACGTCGGCGACCACCAGGTCGAAGGGCCCGGAGGAGGCCAGCCGTTCGAGCAGCTCCACCCCGCTCTCCGCCTCCAGCACCACCATCCCGCGCTGACCCAGCACCAGGCGCAGCCAGTTGCGAAGGTCCGGATCGTCGTCGGCCACCAGGACCCTGAGGCGCCGCATCTACAGCTCCACCGCGTCGAACACCCGCTTGCGCAGGTCGTCCAGCTCGATCGGCTTGTCGAGCACCTCGGCGCCCAGCTGCTCGGCCCGCGCGTGGGTCTCCCAGTCGCCGAAGGCCGTCACCAGCAGGACCGGCAGCCTCGCCCGCGACCGGCGCACGCGCTCCAGGACCTCCAGCCCGCTCACCCCCGGCATCTGCACGTCGGTGACGACGACGTCCGGGCCGCCCTCGCCCAGCTCGACCGTCCCCAGCGCGCGCAGGAGCTCGTCGCCGTCGCCGACCTCCTGCACCTCGTAGCCGTCGGCGCGCAGCGTCCAGGCCATCAGCGCCCGCATCTCGGGGTCGTCCTCGGCCAGCAGGACGCGCGGCGCGTGTCGCGGGTGGAACCGCTGCGGCTGCTCATGGTTCCCGGTCTGGCTCACGTCGCACCTCGCTCCTCTTCCCCACCCCCGTCTCTTTTGCCAGCAGCGGGCGTGCCGCCCGCCAAGTCCTCGAAACAACTCGCCCTTCGATTGCGACCTCCGCCGCGGACCGGGGCCTTTTGGCCCACGCCAACGGTCGGAGAGTCCTCACAACCCGCGTGTCGGCTGGATATTGCCGGCCCCGCGCTGGATGCGGGGAGGGACGCCACGCGGGGGCGAAGCTCCACGCCCGACTGCGGCCAGCTCAGCCCGTCGCCTGGGCCTTGGCCTGCTGCCCGTAGCGTTCGAGCTTGCGATAGAGGGTCTTGCGGTCGAAGCCGAGCAGGCGGGCGGCGAGCGTCTTGTTGCCGCGCACCGTCTCGAGCACCCGGGTGATGTAGCGGCGCTCGACCTCCTCCATCGTGACCAGCTCGGAGGGATCCTCGGCCGCGACCAGCACGTGCGAGCGGCGGTAGCTGCGCACCTTCTCGGGCAGGTCGTCGACGGCGATGCGCTCGTAGCGGGTCAGGGCGACCGCGCGCTCGATGCAGTTCTGCAGCTCGCGGACGTTTCCCGGCCAGTGGTAGGCGAGCAGCTTCTCCGCGGCCTGGGGGGCGATGCCGGCCACGGGCTTCTCGCCCCGGGCGGCGAAGCGCTCGGCGAAGTGCTGGGCGAGCAGGAGCACGTCGGCCCCGCGGGCGCGCAGGGGCGGCAGCTCGACCGGGATGACGTTGACGCGGAAGTAGAGGTCCTCGCGGAAGAGGCGCTCCTCGATCGCCGCGTCCAGGTCGCGGTTGGTGGAGGCGACCACGCGCACGTCGAAGGGCACCTCGGCGTCGCCGCCGACCGGCCGGGCGCGGCGCTCCTGCAGGGCGCGCAGCAGCTTGGGCTGCAGGCCCAGCGGCATCTCGCCGATCTCGTCGAGGAAGAGCGTGCCGCCGTTGGCCTGGACCAGCAGGCCGCTGCGGGCGTTCTTGGCGTCGGTGAAGGCGCCGCGGACGTGGCCGAACAGCTCGGTCTCCAGCAAGGTCTCGGGCATGGCCGCGCAGTTGATGGCGACGAAGGGCCCCTCGCGGCGGCGGCCGCGGCGGTGCAGCGCGCGCGCGACGATCTCCTTGCCGGTGCCGCTCTCGCCGGTGATGAGCACCGAGGCGTCGGTGTCGGCGACCCGCTCCAGGAGCGCGTAGACCTTCTGCATCGCCGTGCTGGCGCCGACGATCTCGTCGAAGCCCTTGGCGCCCGCGACCACCTCGCGCAGCCGGCGGACCTCCTCGTGCAGCACCCGGTGCTGCAGCGCGCGCTCCACGGCGATGGCCAGCGTGTCGAGCACCACCGGCTTGGTGATGAAGTCGTAGGCGCCCGCACGGATGGCGGCGACCGCGGTCTCCAGGCTGCCGTGGCCGGTGACCACGATGACCGGGACGTCCGGGCGGTTCTCTGTGATGCGCTCGCACAGGGCAGCTCCGCTGGTGCCCGGCATCGACAGATCGGTGAGGGCCACGTCGAAGTCCGCGGCCGAGAGGGCGTCGAAGGCCGAGTCCGGCGAGAGGTGGCAGACCACCTCGTAGCCGCGCTGCCGCAGCCCGGCCTCCAGGAGGTCGCACATGCTGCGGTCGTCGTCGACCACCAGGACCTTGCGGCCCATATACACCCCGTCTCGGGGCCCCTAGCAGCCCCTCGACAAAATGCGTGTTGGCGGACGACGTTGCGCGAAAGCGGGCGAAAGACCCGAATGGGGGAGCGCGAGCCGGGGCGCCGGGGTAGCGCCCGCCCTCTGTGCCGAGGGCGGTGCCGGGCGGCCGCTGCCGGCCATGGCGCCGGGGCGGTCACTCCGGCGAACGGGCGGAGGACTAAGGCCGACCGCGCCGCGGAGGGCGGGCTCCGCCCCGACCGCCGCCGCAGCCTCGCGACTCAAGAGCTCGCGGTTGACGACTTCCCTACCGCCCCATCGCCCGCTCCACCTGGCTGACGACCTGGTCGATGACCTGGTCGAGCGGGAGCGTGCTGGTATCCAGCAGCTTGGCGTCGTAGGCGGGCTTGAGCGGCGCGACGTCGCGGGTGGAGTCGTCCTTGTCGCGCTGGCGCTGGTCCGCGAGGACCTGCTCCAGCGGGACCTCCATGCCCTTGGCCTTCAGCTCCTGGTGCCGCCGCTCGGCGCGGACCTCGTCGGAGGCGGTGACGAAGAGCTTCACCGTCGCCTCGGGGAACACGACGGTGCCGATGTCGCGGCCCTCGAGGACGGCGCCGCTCTGGGCGCCGCGGGCGAGCTTGCGCTGCAGGTCGAGCAGGCCCGCGCGCACGACCGGCCGCGCGCTCACCGCGGAGGCACCCTTGGAGATCTCGGGGGTGCGGATGGCCTCGGTCACGTCTTCGCCGCGCATGCTGACGCGGTTGACGCCGCCCTCGATCTTGAAGGCGATGTCGAGCCAGGGCAACAGACGGGCCAGGGCCTCGTCGTCGCTCCAGTCGATCTCGGCGCGCTGCGCCGCCAGGGCCACACACCGGTAGATGGCACCGGTGTCCACGAGTGCCAGGCCCAGCTTCTCGGCAACAGCCTTGGCGACCGAACTCTTGCCCGCACCTGCGGGCCCGTCGATGGCGACGATGACGCGCTTCATGGTTGCTTCAACACCTCGCGCAGCTGCTATCCACCGCTCGCTTCCTGCCCGATTGGCCGGAAAGCGCCGGGACTCTAGGCCGTTCGACCGAGCGGCGCAAGGCGCGGTTTTGAGCCGGTTTTAGCTCTGGCGACCGGAGGCCGCGGCCAAGTCCGCCCGCGCGACGTCGTCCGGCCGCCCGATCCTCGCGCGCTCAGGCCTGCGGTTCGTGTCCGTTTCGGGTCCCGCCGGACTCCCGGTACTCGCGCAGGCGGTTGTAGAGCGTCTTCTCGCTGATCTCCAGGGCGTGGGCGGTGCGGGCCTTGTTCCCGCCCAGGCGCGACAGGCTCGCCAGGATGTAGCTGCGCTCCACCTCGGCCAGCGAGAGCCCCAGGGGCAGCCGCAAAAGGTCCACCTCGCCCCCCGGGCTCGACAGCTCGGGGGGCAGGTGGTCGAGGCCGATGGTGTCGCCCTCGGCGAGGATCACCGCGCGCTCCACCGCGTTGCGCAGCTCGCGCACGTTGCCCGGCCAGGAGTAGCCCTGCAGCGCGCGCATCGCCTCGGGCGAGACGCCGCGCAGGCGCTTGCCCGCCTCGGTAGCGAAGCGGTCCATGAAGTGCTGGACCAGCAGCGGCACGTCCTCGCCGCGCTCGCGCAGCGGGACCAGGTGGATCTGGAAGACGTTGAGCCGGAAGAACAGGTCCTCACGGAAGCGGCCGGCCTTCACCTCGGCCTTCAGGTCGCGGTGGGTCGCGCACAGGACCCGCACGTCGACGGCGATCTCCGCCTTGCTGCCCAGCCTGCGCACCCGCTCGTCCTCCAGCACCCGCAGGAGCTTGGCCTGCAGCTCCAGCGGCAGCTCGGCGACCTCGTCCAGGAAGATGGTCCCCTGGTCGGCCAGCTCGAAGCAGCCCGAGCGCCGCTGGTCGGCGCCGGTGAACGCGCCCTTCTCCCACCCGAAGATCTCGCTCTCCATCAGCGTGGGCGGGATGGCCGAGCTGTTGATGGCCACGAAGGGCCCGTCCCGCCTGGGCGAGAGCTGGTGGATGGCCCGCGCCACCATCTCCTTGCCGGTCCCGCTCTGCCCGGTCACCACCACCGAGGCCTTGGAGGGCGCGACCTTCTCCACCAGCTCGAACACCCGGCGCACCGGCGCGCTCTGGCCGACGAAGTTGCCCCCCGGGCCCAGGCGCTTGAGGTTGCGCTTGAGCAGCGCCACCTCGTGCGTGGTGCGCCGCTTCTCGAGCGCCCGGTCCAGCACCAGCCGCAGGCGCTTGGGGTCGGCCGGCTTCTCGATGAAGTCGTAGGCGCCCTGCTGGATGGCCTGCACCGCGAGGTCGATGCTCCCCTGCCCGGTCACCAGCACCACCACGCACTCGGGCAGCTCGTCCTTGAGCGCGCGCAGCAGGAACATCCCGTCCATCGAGGGCATGACGAGGTCGCTGACGATGAGGTCCGGGGGCTTGGCGCCGGCCATGCGCAGCGCCTCCTGGCCGTCGGAGGCGGACTCCACCGCGAAGCCCCAGCGGCCCACCAGCTCGCACAGCGCGAGCCGGGTGGGCAAGTCGTCGTCCACCACCAGGATCCGGGCCGGGTCCATGTGCCTCCGAAGCGTCGGGTTCAGCCCGCCAGCGGCAGGCGCAGCTCGATGCGCGCCGCCGTCGCGGTCGACACGTCCCGCGCCTCGCCGTCCAGCGAGAGCACGACCTCGGCGCCGTGGACGGCCAGGCCGATGCGCAGCCGGCCGCCGCGGCTCTGCTCGATGCCGCGCAGCACCGCCGCGAGCACCGCCTCGGTCAGCCCGGCGAAGCTGCCGCGCACGGTGACCGCCCGCAGCTCCACCTCCACCGTCACGCCGTGCCGGCGCGCGTCGTGGCTGCAGGCCTCGACGGTCTGCGCCACCAGATCCGCCAGGTCGGCGTCGCCCTCCTCCAGCGGCGGGCTGGCCAGGCGCTGGAAGCGCCGCATGATGATCTCGATGCGGCCCACCTGCGACTGCAGGGCCGCCACCGTCCTGGCCGGCGTCCCGTCGGCGCCGCTCATCCGGTCCGCCAGGACCGCCAGGTGGATGGCCATGGCGTTGAGCGCATTGCGGACCTCGTGGGTCGTGGAGTCCGCCAGGCGTTGGTATGGGCTGGAACGTGCCTCGGTTTGCAGCATGTCCGTCGCTCCCGATTCGGCCGCTTGCGCGCCAGCCAAAGTGCGGTCCGCGGCACGCCGCGTCAACGCAGGGGACCGGAGGACCGCCGGGTTGGTTGGCCAGTCAGCGGAATCGAGGGCCGCACACCCCGACCGTTTCCTCGACGCGGGGCACCGGCTGGGGCACAACAGACCTCATGCGTCGCCCTCCTCCGACCGTCCTGACCGCGATCCTCCTGTCCGCCGCCGCCGTGGCCTGCACCGCCGCGCCCCGGCCCTGCCCCGAGCCCGAAGTCCCACCCCTGGCCCAGCCTCAGCAGCCTTCGCCCGCGCCGGTCGCCAGGCTCGCGCCCAAGCCGGTGGCGCCCGCGGGGCCGGTGCGCGACGACCGGCCCAAGGAGCTCGGGCGGGTCACGGTCGCCGCGGTGGGCGACGTGCTTCCCCACGTCTCGGTGAAGCTGTCGGCCGCGGCGGCCAACGCCAAGGACGGCCAGGGCACCTCGACCAACAACGACGGCTACGACGCGCTCTACGCCGACGTCGCGGGGGACCTGGCCGCGGCGGACTTCTCGGTGGCGAACCTGGAGACCCCGGTCTCGCCCAGCGGCGACCCGGGCAACGTCGAGTACCACTTCAACGCCCCGCCGGTGCTGCTCGCCTCGCTGAAGGCCTCGGGCTTCAAGCTGGTCTCGTTCGCCAACAACCACGTCATGGATCAGGCCCGCAGGGGCTTCGACGAGACCCTGGCCGAGCTCGACAAGGCCGGCCTGCCCTACTACGGCGCCGGGAAGAACCAGCAGGAGTCGGCCAAGGGCCTGCGGCTGGAGAAGAACGGCGTGAAGGTCGCGTTCCTGGGCGCGACCGACTTCGTCAACCAGAGCCAGCACCTCTCGGCGGACCCGAAGCTGTCGCACGTCAACAAGCTGGACGAGGCGGTGGCGATGGCGGAGGCGGTGAAGGCGGCGCGCGAGGACTCGGACTTCGTGATCGTCTCGCTGCACTGGGGCGTCGAGTACCAGCCCAAGCCGCGCGAGAGCGAGGTGAAGCTGGCGCACGAGCTGTTCGAGGCCGGCGCCGACGTGATCCTCGGCACGCACCCGCACATCCTGCAGCCCCTGGAGGTCTACGAGGCCGCGGACGGCCGCACCTGCCTGGTCATCTACTCGCTGGGCAACTTCGTCTCCAACCAGAGCTACCACTACAAGTTCGGCATCTCGCCGGACAAGGTCGGCGACACCCGCGACTCGGCGGTCCTGAAGTTCGCCATCGCCAAGCGCGACTACGGCAACGGCGGCGTCCGCGCCGAGATCGCGGACGTGTCCTACCTGCCCATCTGGACCATCAACGAGCGGGCGACCCAGGGCGAGGGCAAGGAGAAGAAGGAGACGGTCTACATCCGCACCGTGGCCATGGAGCGAGGGCTCGGCGCGGCGCGCGCGGAGCTGGACGCCTTCGTGGCCAAGCTGCCGGAGAAGCCCAGCAAGGAGCAGCAGGCGGGGATCGTGAAGCTCAAGAAGAAGGTCGAGCTGTACGAGAAGCGCCGGGGGATCGTCGAGGCGCGGCTGGGCGAGGGCTTCGCCGCGGAGCACCAGCCGTAGGCGGGCGGGTGGGAGCACCACCCGCCCTCCGCGCCGAAGCCGTGTGGGGTCGTCGCCCGAACGCCTGGACGGTCAGAAGGGTCGCCGTCCGATGAACAGCATGTGCTGCGTCCCCTTCTTCACTTCCTTGCCAGCCCGCGCGTCGACCCGCCGCTCGTCGCCCCTGAACCCGGCCTGGCTCAGCCGCTTCACGAAGCCCTCGGCCGGTCCCGCGGACCAGATGACCAGCATCCCGCCGGGCCGCAGCGCGTCGCGGAACGCCGCGAGGCCCGCCTTCGTGTACAGCCGATCATTGGTGGGGTTCGGATCCGCTGACGGCCCGTTGTCCACGTCGGTGAGGATGGCGTCGAAGCGCTCACGGGTCTTGGCGAGGTACTTCCCGATTTCCGCGACCTCGATCTTCACCCGCGGATCGTCCAGCGGCGCGCCCGCGAGGGCGGCCAGCGGCCCGCGGTTCCACTCCACCACCGCCTTGGAGATCTCCGCCACCACGACGCTGGCCTTCGCCGGAAGCAGATCCAGCGCGGCGCGTAGGGTGTAGCCCAGGCCCAGCCCGCCGACGAGCACGGTCGCGGCCTCGCGACGCAGGTCGGCGAGCCCCGCCCGCGCCAACGCCTCTTCCGAGCCGTGACGGGCGCTGGACATCAGCTCGCGCCCGTCGAGGCGGATGACGAACACGCCGTCGCGTTCCTGCAGGGCCAACTCCTGCCCGTCCGGCAATCGATCCGTGCCCAGCGTCTTCCAGGGTTTCATGTCTTCTCACTCTCGAGTTTCAGGGTAGCGACGACCGTCCCGACCAGGGGGCCGCGGACACAATCACGATGGCCACAGGCCGCGGGCGGCGAAGTGGCCGGAAGCTCTCTGTCTTCAGTGTAGGCGATGAGCGCGGCGAGCCGAGCTCGATCTCCTGCCGACCTCGGAACCTACGCTGCCGGCGCAGGCGGCGGGGTCGAGCGAGGGCCGATCGCCTGCTTCTCCAGTTCTTCGAGCACCGCCTTGAAGAGCGGCGAGCGGTAGTCCTTCTGGTCCTCGCGGCAGCGCACCAGCAGCCCCGCCGCCGACTTGGCGTCCCGCCGCATCAGCGAAATGCGCAGCAGGTGCAGGTTCGCCGCCAGCTGCCCCTCGCGCGCCCCGACCTGGCCGCACAGCTTCGCGCCGGCGTACACCAGCGCCATGCCCTCGCCCGGGTCGCTGGTCAGCGCCACCGCGGCGCCCAGGTGCACCGTCGCCTCGGCCGCGGTGAGCGAGTCCGCCTCGTCCTGGGCGTAGCGCAGCGCCTGCTCCAGGTGCGCCCGCGCGTCCTGCGCCCGCCCGTCCCAGACCAGCGTCTGGCCCAGGTCGAGCAGGTCGCCGGCGAGGTCGACCCAGCGGCCCATCCCGCGGTCGAGCTGCAGCGCCTCCTCGAAGCCCAGCCGCGCCTTGCCGAACCGCCGCAGGTGCAGCTCGCAGCGCGCCGCCGAGGCGCGCGCCCGGGCCGCCAGCGGACCCCGGCCCTGCCGGCGCGAGGTCTCGTGGATCTGGTAGAGCGCGTCGCGGGCCGCCTCGAACTCGCCGGAAGAGGCCCGGACCTCCTCGCGGATCAGCCCGATGCGCGCCTGCAGGAGCGCGTCCGGCACCGCCAGCTGCTCGGCGCACCCGACCCAGTCCTTGGCCGCCTGCACGTGCCCGCCGAGGCGCAGGCTGCGCGCCAGCTCCAGCGCGGCGTCGCAGCGCACCCGCGGGTCGGCCGTCTCCTCGTACACCCGCCCCAGCCGCTGCCGGGCCTTCTCCGGCTGGCCCAGCCCCACCAGCGCCGCGCCCAGCCAGAAGTCGATGAGGTGCTTGGAGGCGGCGTCCAGGCTGCTCGCGTGCCTGGAGGCGAGCGCGCGCGCCACGCGCAGGGTCTCCGCCTGCCGCCGCCGCCGCCCCAGCGAGACCAGCTTGAGCAGGCCCATGCGCAGCGCGACCGACTCCTGCGGCGCGACGCCGGTCTCCGCGGCGCAGCGCTCCCAGTGCTCGACCTGGTTCTGGACCTCTTCCTCCAGGCCCGCGGTGAAGGCGGCCAGCGCGGCCTTCTCGTACCAGCCGGCGGCCTCGGCGAACTGCCCGGCCCGCTCGCGGTGGAGGGCGAGCCCGGCGGCGTCGCGCTGGGGGTCCAGGTCGGGGCGCCTCTGCAGCGCGTCGGCGATGCGCTGGTGCACCTCGCGGCGGCGCGGCTCGGTCATCGAGCCGTAGGCCACCGCCCGGGTCACCTCGTCGCGGAAGGCCCAGCCGCGCACCGCGCCCTCGGCGGCGATGAAGCGCAGGTCCTCCAGGTTCTCCATGGCCGCCCCGACCCGCTCGGCGCTCACCTCCTCCCCCGTCACCTCGGCCAGCAGGTCGCCGGGGAAGGAGCGGCCGAAGGCGCTCGCGGTCCGCAGGAGCCGCCGCTCGATCTCCCCCAGCCCGTCGAGCCGCGCCAGCGCCACCGTCGCCGCCGTCTGCGGCACCACGTCGTCGAGCAGCGCCACGCCGCCCTCGGGCACCGTCGCCAGCCCCGCGCGGACCGGCAGCAGCCCGCGCTCGCGCAGGAAGCGCACCACGTCCACCAGGTGCCCGGGGTTGCCGCCGGTGCGCCGCTGCAGGAAGCCCACCAGCGCGGCGTCCACCGTGGTCGCGCCCAGCTCGTGGCAGACCAGGTCCTGGCTCTGCGAGGCGGCCAGCGGCTCGAGCGCCAGCTCGTGATCGACCGCGCGGCGGAAGCCGGCGACCAGCGAGTCCGGCCGGTAGGTGGCCACCACCAGCATCTGGCGGTCGCGCGGCAGCTGCCAGATGCGGCTCGCCAGCTCCAGGGTCAGCCCGTCGGCCAGGTGGAGATCCTCGAGGACGAAGAGGACCGGCTCGCTGCCGCCCTCGCGGCCGCGGCTGCTGCGCCGCTCGAGGTACATCAGCAGCTCGGCGAGCACCCGCTCGCGGGCGTGGGTGTCGGCGAGGTCGACCAGCGCCTCGCTGGTGCCGTCCGGCCTGCGCACCGGCTGCAGCAGCTCCATCAGCTCGGGCATCTGCTCGGCCAGGGGGCCGAAGCCCTCGCGGATGCGGTCGCGCCGCGCGCTGTCGCTCTCGCTGCCCGCCAGGCCCAGCGCGGCGGAGAACATGGAGACGATGGGCGCCAGGGGCTCGGTGCGGGTGGCGTAGCGGCAGCGGCCCAGCAGGCCCGTCCCGCCGCGGCGGACCCACTCGTCGACCAGCTCGGAGAGGATGGCGCTCTTGCCGGTCCCCTCGGCTCCGGTGATGCCCAGCACCTGCGCGGCGCCGCCCAGGGCCTGGCCGACCACCTGCTTCATGAGCGTCACTTCGGCGCTGCGGCCGGCGAGGTAGCGGGCCGAGCCGCGGGCGCGCATGTAGTGGGCGCGGCCCTCGGCGGTGCCGTGGACGAGCTTGAGCTCCAGCCCGTGCGACTTGCCCTTGGCGTGCAGCGGATCCTGGGGGGTGGTGACGAAGCCCGTCCCGGCGCGCTCCGCGGCGGAGGCGGTGACCAGCACCTCGAACCTGTCGGCGGCCTGCAGGGCGCGCGCGGCGGTGTTGACCGCGTCGCCCATCACGGTGATGTCGTGGCGGTAGTCGCTGCCGAAGGCGCCGTAGTAGACCTGCCCGGCGTGCACGCCGACGCGCAGCTCGAGCTCGGGGCCGCTGGAGGCGGCGAAGCCGCGCATCCGCGTGGTGGCCTCGATGCTCGCCAGGAGCGCGCGCTCCACGTCGTTGCCGGCGGGCAGGTGCAGCCCGTAGAGCACCATCACCCGGTGCCCGCGGCGCGACAGGTCGGCCTTGGCGACCAGGCCCCCGTACTTGCGGAAGGTGCGCAGGATGGAGCGCGAGACGTCGAGGGTCACCGCCGGCTGGCTGCGGGCGTGCAGCCCGGTCAGCTCGGCGAAGACCACGCACACCTGCCGCAGCTCGCCCTCGATGCGCCAGCCGTTGGGCGTGCTCTTGAGCCGCGCGGCCAGCGGCGGGGCGACGAAGGGCTCGAGCAGGGCGATCTTCTTCTCGGTCTGCTCCTCGACCCGGCCGACCAGCTCCCGGACCGGCGAGCGCGGCGGCTGGCGGCGCAGGGAGAGCAGCGTGGCGCGCTCGGCGTCGGCGCCCTCCAGGCTGGCCAGCTCGCCCAGCGCGGCGACCACCGCGGAGTCGACCCGCACCGTGCCCGGCTCGGCCCGCTCCTGCAGCTCCACCGCGCGGTGGGCGGTCGCGCCGGAGCAGATGACGGCGCGCTGGGTGAGGTCGCCGACGATGGGCAGCTCGACCCGGCCGGCGGCGAGGCCGACGCGCATCAGCAGGTCGGCCTGGTCCTCGCCCATCAGCCGGCGCAGGTCGGTGCGCATCTTCTCCTGGGCGTGCAGGGCGGCGGCGGCGGCGCGCAGGACCGCGTCGGCGCCGTGGAAGAAGACGGTGACCGAGTCGCCGCCGAAGTGCAGGACGTACCCGTCGTAGGGGAAGAGCGAGTCCTCCAGCAGGTGCGCGAACAGCTCGTTGAGCGCCCGGGTCAGGCGCATCAGCCCCTCGGGGCCGGAGCGCGCCTGCGCCTCGCACAGCGCGGTGAAGCCGACCAGGTCGGCGTGCATCACCGCGCCGTCGAAGACGCGCGGGGTCACCGACAGCTCGCTGGGCTCGGCGAGGACCGGCTCGACGACGGTGTAGGGGATGGTGCGGCAGAGGGCCTTCAGGTACGCGATGCGGTCTTCCGCCGTCGGCCTCGCCATCCCGTGTCCTCCGCTCCGTCGCCGTGGGGCCGCCCCTCTCGCCGGCCCCACGAGCGACGGTGCTGCGACGGCTCTAGGCGCGCTCGAGGAGCGCGGCGACGAACTTCCAGAACGTGCCGACGGACGGGACGTGCACCTTCTCGTCCGGCGAGTGGGCGCCGACGATCGTCGGGCCGATGGAGATGGTGTCCATGCCCGGGAACTTCTCGCCGATGATCCCGCACTCCAGGCCGGCGTGGACGGCCTTGACGAGGGCCTCCTTGCCGAACAGCTCGGCGTGCAGCTTCTTGGCGACGCCCAGCAGCGGCGAGTTCACGTTCGGCGCCCAGCCCGGGTAGCCGTCGCCCTGCTCGACGCTGAAGCCGGCCAGCGCGCAGTAGGCGCGGACCATGGCCCCCACGTCCTTCTTGGCGGAGTCGACCGAGCTGCGGTGGCTCATCGACACGGTGACGACGTTGTCCTTGGTCTCGACGATGGCGCAGTTGGTGGAGGTCTGGACGAGGTCGGGGATGTCCGGGGTCATCGCCAACGTGCCGTGCGGGCAGGCGTGCAGGAAGTTGCAGACGGCCATGGCGTCGGCGGGGTCGAAGACCTTGCCCGGGCCCTGGCCCGGCTCGGCGAGCAGCTGCAGGTCGGGGTCGGCCTTGCCCAGCTCGGCGCGGATGGCGGCCTGCATCTTGGCGAGGTCGGCCTTGAGGGCCTCGACCCGGCCGGCGTCCAGGTAGACCACCGCGAAGGCCTCGCGGGGGATGGCGTTGCGCTTGCTGCCGCCCTCGAGCGAGGCAATCTCCAGGCCGTGGGCCATGGCGGTGGCGCGCAGGACGCGGGCGAGGAGCTTGAGCGCGTTGCCGCGGCCGGTGTTGATGTCCAGGCCGGAGTGCCCGCCCTTCAGGCCGGTGACGCGCACGCGGAAGGCGGCCTTGCCGGGGGTGGCCGGCAGCAGGGTGACCAGGCGCTTGGCGACGGAGTCCATGCCGCCGGCGCAGCCGATGTAGATCGCGCCCTCCTCCTCGGTGTCGAGGTTGAGCAGCTGCTTGCCCTTGAGCGAGCCGGGCTCGAGGTTGAAGGCGCCGGTCAGGCCGGTCTCCTCGTCGATGGTGAAGAGGAACTCCAGCGGGCCGTGCTTGAGGTCCTTGGACTCCATCACCGCGAGCCCGGCGGCGCAGCCGATGCCGTTGTCCGAGCCGAGCGTGGTGCCGTCGGCCTTGACCCACTCGCCTTCGATCTTCAGGCGGATGGGGTCCTTGGTGAAGTCGTGCTTGGTGGCCTCGTTCTTCTCGCAGACCATGTCCAGGTGGCCCTGGAGGATGGTGGTCTTGGCCTTCTCCATGCCCTTGGTGGCGGGCTTCTGGACGATGACGTTGCCGCAGCCGTCCTGGCGGACGGGCAGGCCCATGCGCTTGGCCTCGGCGACGACGTGGGCGGCGACCGCCTTCTCGTTCTTGGAGCCGCGGGGGATCGCGGACAGGGCGGCGAAGTGCTTCCAGAGGAGCTTGGGTTCCAGGTTCTCGACCGACATGGACACCTCGGGGGAAAGAGAGCGCGCGGAGCATACGGGAAGGGGCACGGTCGATCCACCCTGAGGCAAGGGCCAGGGCCAAGCCGCTGAGCCCAGCCCCAGTGGAGGCAGGCCAGGGCATCCTGTGAATTCGCGGTGGAGCCCAGCCTCAGTGGACCCAGCCCCAGTGGAGGCAGGCCTCCGCGCCTGCCAGGGCATCTTGTGAATTCGCAGTGGAGCCGCGCCCCAGTGGACCCACGCCCAGTGGAGGCAGGCCTCCGCGCCTGCCAGAGATCAGGTCACGCCAGTGGCCCACCCCCGCGCTGCCCCACCCACTCATACCCCTCGATCCCAGGCCATCTCTTCCAAGGGTTGCCCAGGATGTACCGAAGCTTCTGCAGCAACTCGTCCTCGTCTCGGACGATTCGGTCGAAGTACTCGAACTGCCACACCCGCCCGACGCGGCCTGTCCTGCAATGGAACTCGTGAGTCGTGAAGGACTTCCAGGAGTGAACCACCTGCTGAAGCGGCTTCCTCGGACGCACGAGCACGTGGACGTGGTTGTCCATGACGACGTGCGCCAGCAGGTCGAAAGCCGTGCCGTCGGCGAAGCACAGGGCGTCGCGGACGATTTCGCGTTCCGTATCGGTCAGCAGGCCCTGGCTCGAATCGAGACGCCAGGTCACAAAGTAAGTGACGCCGTCCATTCGCCAGTGCGGCAAGTTCCTTCGGTATTCGGTCTGTGGCTTCAAGCGGTCCCCCCTTGTGCACGAGATGGTTTCTTGGCGCGGACGGTAGAGTGCCGGCCGAGGCTGCAGGAGATGTGCCTGCACAGGCTGAATGCCGGAGTTGCTCGGGCAGGCGCGGAGGCCTGCCTCCACTGGGCCTCTCCTCCGCTCATGAATCTGGACTCCTTGGACTTGGAGATCCGGACGGCTGGATTCCCGGGCAGGCGCGGAGGCCTGCCTCCACTGGGCCTCTCCTCCGCTCATGAATCTGGACTCCTTGGACTTGGAGATCCGGACGGCTGGTTTCCCGGGCAGGCGCGGAGG
>DASXVQ010000124.1:0-43746 GCA_036504155.1 Myxococcales bacterium | reverse complement strand
CCGGGCCTGCCGTGATCTTGCCGAAGGGTGCCGGGGTCGTGTCGGTATGTTTGGTCGTGTCAGCGCCCGACAAAGGCCGCCCCCGCCACGGAGGGCGGGCTCTACCCACCTCCGCCGGCTGAAGATGTGGGGTGACAGCAGAGCTGAAGCTTCCGGCTACGTCTGCGAAGCCCCTTCGGGGCTCACGGCAGACCTAAGACCAAGCTCAATCTCTGGGCTCTCTGAACCCCGAAGGGGTTTTGCAGCTCGAACTCGACGACCCGGCGAGTCGGGTAGAGCCCGGCCTCTGTGCCGGGGGCGCGTCGGTCGGTCGTATCGGTCGTGGTCAACGCCCGACAACTGCCGCCCCGGCCGCGCAGGGCCGGCTCTACCCACCTCCGGCGGACGCGACTAGTGCGCCGAGCCGCTCTTGAGCCGCAGGTACTCCTGCTCGTCGATCTTCCCCTGCTCGCGCAGGTAGGCCAGCACGGCCTGCTTCGCCTTCTCGTACGACTCGCCGCTCATGGCTCGGCGGCGGGTGATGAGCGAGTTCAGCTCGATTTCAGAGATGGGCATGGATGGATTGCTCGGGGACTACAGGGAGAAGTCGCCGCCGCCGCCGCCGTCCTTCTTCTGGAGCCGCTCGCGGCGCTCGCGGCTCTCCTTGGTCGCGTCCTCGGCCGCCTGGCTGTCGATGGCCTGGCGATCCGCGGTCAGGTACACGCCTTCCTTGACCCCCTTGGGGAGCTTGGAGAGCGGCACCTTCTCTTCCTCGCCGTCCACCACCAGCACGGCGAGCTTGCCTTCGATGCGATCCACGAACGGTCCAGGCATCGGGCGCCTCTCTTCTTCCTAAGGGTTGCAGTCCTTGGCCGGGCGCTTGGAGGCCGCAGCCTCCTCGCGCGTCTTGAAGCGCAGGAGGTTCGCCGGCTTGATGCGCCCCGCGTTGTTGCACTCCGGCTTGTGGAAGACGTCGCTGTTGCGGCTGGCGACGTAGCCGCCCGCGGAGGAGGGGCGCTCCGCGGCGCCGCCCTCGTCGCCGCCGCCGCCGCCGGTGAGGTTGATGGTCTTGCCTTTGGGCGTGGGCACGGGCGTCGGAGGAGGCGGGGGCTTGGCGGCGGCCTTCTTGGGCTCGGGCCTGGGCGCCGGCGTGGGCGTCTCGATCGTCTCGGCCGCCTTCACGTCGGCCAGGGCCAGCCCGCCGCCCTTCTCGGTGCCGTAGGTCACCTTCTCGCCGTCGCTGTGGAGCACGACCTCGCCGTCGAGGTCGGTGCGCAGCACTTCGGCGTGTGCGGCTTCCAGGCGATCGAGCGCCTGCCGCGTCGGGTGGCCGTAGTCGTTGCCGGCGCCCACCGAGACCACGGCGATCTTGGGGTGGATCTTCTCGAGCAGCTCCGCGGTGCTGCTGTGCCGGCTGCCGTGGTGCGCCACCTTGTAGACGTCCGCCGAGAGGTCCTCGCCGCTCTCCAGGATGCGTTTCTCAGTCTCCGCCTCGGAGTCCGCCGCCAGGTAGAACGCCGTCTTGCCGTAGGTGAGGCGGATGACGATGGAGTTGGCGTTCGCGTCGGAGCGGGTCCCGTGGAAGAACGGGTCCTTCGGCGCCAGCAGGTGCATCACCGCCCCGCCGCCCAGCTCCACGTTGTTGCCGGCCTTGCCCACCTTGAGCTGGACGTTCTTCGCCTCCACCGCCTTGAGCACGTTCGAGTAGATCGGCGAGGGGTGGTCGAAGCCGGGCTCCATGAAGATGCGCGCGCCGATGTCGCGGATGACCGCCTCCATGCCGCCGATGTGGTCGGCGTGGGGGTGGGTCATCAGCACCAGGTCGATCTGCCCCGGGACCAGCTCGCGCAGGCGAGAGGTGAGCCGATGGGCCGACTCGGGCGTCCCGGCGTCCACCAGCACCGTCTTGCCCGCCGGCGAGCGGATGAAGATGGCGTCGCCCTGCCCGACGTCGAGGACGTGGACGGTCAGGTCCGCGGCGCGCGCGGCGCCCGGGGCGAAGACGACGAGGAGCAGCGCGATGAAGGACGGAACGAGTCGTCGGAGCGTGCGCACAGTGGAGCGAGGATAACGCACCGGGACCTCCGCGTGCTGCCCGTGTTGGGGACGGCTCGTCCGTCGCCTTCGTCCGTTGGACGCCCGCCGGGCCTTCCGCCTTCGACCGGACAGTGCCGCACGAACTGCCGCCTGCCCGTTTGAAACCATTTCGGCCCGGCTGGCATCCTTCCCGCCTACCACGCCCCATCTGAGGAGGTCGCACCGTGTCGGACCCCAAGCCCACGCTCGTCAGCCGCCGTCAGGTCCTCGCCGGAGCCGCCGCCGCCTCGGCGGTGCTGGTCGTCTCGCGGGAAGCCGCGGCGGCCGAGAAGGCCAAGCCCTCCGCGCCGGCCGCCACGCCGCCCGCCGCCAAGCCCGGGCCGATCGTGCTCCCCACGCTGCCGTACCCGCCCGACGCGCTGGCGCCGGTGATCAGCGCCAACACCCTCTCGTTCCACTACGGCAAGCATCACCAGGCCTACGTGGACAAGACCAACGAGCTGATCGCCGGCACCAGCCTCGCCGCCGCGCCGCTCGAGGAAATCATCAAGGCCTCCGCCACCGACCCGGCCAAGACCGCGCTCTTCAACAACTCCGCCCAGGTCTTCAACCACACCTTCTACTGGCAGAGCCTCAAGCCCAAGGGCGGCGGCGCGCCCACCGGCAAGCTCCTGGAGGCGGTGAAGAAGGACTTCGCCTCGGTCGACGAGGTGAAGAAGCAGCTCGTCGACGCGGCGATGGGCCAGTTCGGCAGCGGCTGGGCCTGGCTCGTCTTCGACGAGGGCAAGATCAAGGTGATCAAGACCCCCAACGCCGAGACGCCGATCACCAAGGGCCAGAAGCCGCTGCTCACCCTCGACGTCTGGGAGCACGCCTACTACCTCGACTACCAGAACAAGCGGAAGGACTACGCCCAGGCCGTCGTCGACAAGCTCCTCAACTGGGACTTCGCCGCCAAGAACTTCGGCTGATCGGCGAACCGTGGAGATGAAGCCGGCCCGGCCCCGAGGGACCGGGCCGGCTTCATCATTTCCTGCGACCTGGAGCCTGCGGCCTAGAGCCTGCTTCACGGGCACAGGTGCGAGTGGCGCAGGTCGTTGTTGGCGTTGTCGAAGTGGACGACGTGCACCGGCCCGTCGCCGTCGACCGCCATGAAGATGTAGGTGCCGACGTTGCCCTGCTCGGCGACGCTCAAGGTCCAGCCGCCGGACCCGCCCATCCGTCGGGGAGGTGGTCTCGGGCGCGGACGTAGACATCGTCGTCGTCGAGGCCGCGGAAGCGTGGTGCTCGTTTTTCCGCGGAGCCAACTCCCACGCGGACCGACGTCCCTCCACCCCCCCGTCCCAAGGCGCGACTCCCGGCGAGCGCCGGCCGAGAACCTCCAGTCCTTTCGCCGCCTTGGCCTCGCCGTCCCGCCCCGTGCGGATCCGCGCGGCGCCCCCCTGCAGGGCCACTGGAAGTGTCGAGTAAAAGAAATGTAAGTTGCCGCTTTCTTTCCGGGGGCCAACCCCGGGTGGCGGGAGTCACGACATGCGCGCTGCCGGATGCGACCTGGGCAAGGCCTCGGTCAGCCTCGTCCTCCTCGACGTGCCCGAATCGGGCGAGCCCACGGTCCTCAAGACCCTGACGCAGGCTCACGAGGGCAAGCCCTTCGAGGTCCTGGCGCGCCTCTACGCCGAGCACCACCTGGCGGGCTTCGCCGGGCTGGGCGCCACCGGCATCTACGCCGACGAGCTGGGCGAGCCGGTGCACCTGCTTCCGGAGGAGGCCTGCCTCACCGCGGCGCTCGACTTCGACCGCACCCTGCCCGACACGCTCAACCTGCTCTCCATCGGCGGCCGCGGCTACCGCGCCCTGACCCGCCGGGTGACCGGCGAGGGCGCCTCGCGCCAGGCGCGCACCCGCTACCTCGAGAGCGACAAGTGCTCCTCGGGCACCGGCGAGAACGCGCAGCGCATGGCGGCGCGCTTCGGCCTCTCGCTCTCCGAGGCCGACCGGCTGGCGCTGGCCGCGGCGGGGACGGTGGCCATCACCGCGCGCTGCTCGGTGTTCGCCAAGAGCGAGATGACCCACCACGCCAACGAGGGCAAGAGCAGCGGCGAGCTGTTCCGCGGCTACTTCGACTCGGTGGCGCGCAACGCCCGCGCCCTGCTGGCGCGCGTGGAGATCAACGGGCCGGTCTACCTCATCGGCGGCTGCACCCGGCTCGAGTCCCTGCGCCACTCCCTCTCCGAGCGCGTCGGCCGGCCGGTCCACGTGCCCGAGCACGCGCTGTGCTTCGAGGCCGTCGGCGCGGCGCTGCTGGCGGCCCGGGCGGCGCGCGAGGGGCGCTCCCGGGCGCTGCCCCGCGACCTGGCCTCGCTGGTGCGCACCCGCGAGCGGCGCTTCACCGTGCTCGAGCCGGCCAGCCGCTTCGCCGGCCGGGTCCAGCAGCTCCGTGCCCCGGCCTCGGCGAGCTCCTTCTGCAGCGAGCCGACCGTCCTCGGGCTCGACCTGGGCTCCACCGGCGCCAAGGCGGTGCTCACCTCCATCGCCACCGGCGAGATCGTCTTCGACGCCTACGACCGCACCCGCGGCAACCCCATCGCGGCGACGCAGACGCTGCTCGGGACGATGCTCGCCGCCGGGCGCCCCGACGTGCGCGCCATCGGCATCACCGGGTCGGGCCGGCAGGCGGTGGCGACGCTGTTGCGCGCCGCCTTCACCGAGGCCGAGGGGCGCATCGCGGTCCTCAACGAGATCGTCGCCCACGCCACCGCCGCCATCCGCTGCGACCCCCACCGCGGCGCGGACCTGTCGATCATCGAGATCGGCGGGCAGGACGCGAAGTACATCCGCGTCAGCGGCGGCCGCATCATCGAGAGCGACATGAACAAGGCCTGCAGCGCCGGGACGGGCTCGTTCCTGGAGGAGCAGGCGGCCTTCTACGACGTCAAGGACATCGGCCGCTTCACCGCGCTGGCCAAGGCCGCCACCCGCCCGCCCGACCTGGGCCAGATGTGCACCGTCTTCGTCGCCGAGGCCGCCAGCGAGGCGCTCAAGGACGGCTTCGAGCTGGGCGACCTGTTCGCCGGCTTCCAGTACTCGATCATCCACAACTACCTGCACCGGGTGATGGGCCAGCGCACGCTGGCGCCCACCGTCTTCTTCCAGGGCAAGCCCGCCACCAACCCGTCGCTGGCGTGGACCCTGGCGGCGGTCACCGGCCGCGACATCGTGGTGCCGCCCAACCCCGGCGCGATGGGCGCCTGGGGCATCGGGCTGTGCGCGGTGGACCAGTGCGGCGCCCGCGAGCTGCTCGGCGCGCCGGGCCTGGACCTGAACCGCGCGCTCAAGGCGCAGATCGTCGGCCGCGCCGAGTTCACCTGCCAGGACAAGGGCTGCGGCACGCACTGCCCCATCGAGCGGACCACGGTGAGGGTGGGCGAGCGCCAGGAGATCGCCGTCAGCGGCGGCGCCTGCCCCAAGTACGAGCTGGCCACCCGCGACTCGCCCAAGCTGCCCAAGGACGCGCCCAACCCGTTCGAGGAGCGCGCCGCGCTGCTGGCCCCGTTCCGCCGCCACGCGCGCAGCCCGCACGGCGTCGCCGTGCCCGAGACCAGCGCCGTGCACGGCTACCTGCCGTGGATCGTCACGCTGCTCGACGAGCTGGGGCTGGCGCCGCAGACCCTGCAGGGCGACTCGGGCTCGCTCGCCGCCGGCGAGCAGCTGTGCAACAGCTTCGACTCCTGCGGCCCCGCCAAGATCGCCCACGCCGTCTGCGACACCGACGCGCCCTGGCTCTTCTTCCCGAAGATCCTCACCAGCGCCGACCCGGAGGGCGTCGCCGGCGAGAGCTGCGCCACCGAGCAGTCGATGCCCGACCTGGTGCAGGCGGCGCTCGCCGCCCGCGGCCGCGCGGTGACCGTGCTGCGCCCGCTGCTCTGCTTCGACCGGGGCCTGGAAGGGTCGGCGATGGTCGAGGCGCTGGGCGAGGTGGCCGACAGGCTGCGCATCCCGCGCTCCAAGCTGCCCGCCGCGGTCGCCCGGGCCGCAAACGCCCAGCGCGCCCACGAGAAGGCGCTGCTGGACATCGGCCGCCGGGCGATGGCCTGGGCCCGCAACGCCAAGGTCCCGACGGTGCTCATCTGCGGGGTCCAGCACGTGGTCCACGACCCGGTCATCAACGCCACCATCCCGCAGGTGGTGCGCCGCAACGGCGCGATGAGCCTGCCCATCGACTGCTACCCGGTGCCGGGCGACCGGCCGACGATGCCCAAGATCTACTGGGGCGAGCCCAAGCGGTTCCTGCGCGCCGCGGCGCTCGCGCACGAGCAGGGCGACGTCTTCCCGCTGCTCATCTCCTCGTTCGGCTGCGGCCCGGCGTCGTTCACCGAGCAGGCCTTCTCCGAGATCCTCGAGGGCTACCCGCACACCATCCTCGAGAGCGACGGCCACGGCGGCACCGCCGGCTTCGTGACGCGCATCCAGTCGTTCCTGCGCTCCGTGCGCCAGCACCTGAGCGAAGGCTCGACCCGGGCGCTGCCCGACAACCGGCGGGCGCTCTCCCACGTCGAGCCCACCCCGCGCAAGAGCGGCTACCTCGACAAGGGCGTGCGCTACGTCTTCCTCAACAGCGTGGAGTACCTGGGCGAGGTCTTCGCCGCCGCGTACCGGTCGGCGGGCTACGACGCCCAGGTGGCCGACCCGCTGGAGGCCGGCAGCCTGGCCTGCGGGCGGCGGGACTGCTCGGGCAAGGAGTGCAACTCCTACCAGCTGATCTGGGGCGGGTTCCGGCAGTTCCTGGAGAAGAACCCCTCGGACAAGCCCACGCGGCTCATCCAGATCTCGATGCAGCTGTGCCGGGCCGGCGTCTTCCCGGTCAAGGACCGCATCAGCCTGGAGCGGATGGGGCTGGGCGACCAGGTCACCGTGTCGAACATCAAGGTCGTGGGCGGGGTGGCGCTGACCGCGCGCGTCTGGAGCGGGCTGACGGCGAGCGACCTCGTCAAGCAGATGTACCTGTACAACCTGGCGGCCGAGACGCGGCCCGGCGAGGCCGCGGAGATCTACCACCGGCACTGTCAGGCCATCGTGAAGCTGATGGAGGAGCCGTCGGAGCGCGGGTGGATCGTCGGGCCAGCACACCTCTCGCGGCAGTGGCGCCGGCTGGAGGGCATCGTCGAGCAGGCCGCGGGCGAGTTCGCCGACCTGGACGACCGGCGCGATCTCAAGAAGCCGCTGCGCTGCGTCTTCAACTCCGGCGACCTGCTGACCAAGAGCAACGACTTCGCCAACACCGGCCTGCACCGCTTCCTGGCGAAGAAGGGGCTGCGGATCCTGTTCGAGCCGACCACCGACTTCCTCGAGTACCTGGTGCGCGAGCGGCCGTGGACGATGTTCGGCTCGGGCGCGACGCGGTCGGCGCAGCTCGCCTACCGGCTGGTGCTCACCCGCATCCGCGAGCGGCTCTACTCGGTCGCTTCCAGGCGGCAGCCCTGGCTGCCGCGGCCGGCGGTGCCCGAGGCGGTGGAGCGCACCGCGCGCATCATCGTCCCGGAGACCAACGTCGGCGCGCCGTTCACGGTGGGCAACGTCCTCCTGCGCTGGGAGCGCGACCGGATCGACGGCGTGGTCATGAGCAGCTGCTGGGGCTGCGACAGCGGGCTCATCGAGGAGAGCCTGCTGAGGCACTTCGACGAGATTCCGCTCTACTTCCACTACGACGACGCCTCGCCGATCGACGAGCGCCGACTGGCGGGGTTCGCCTTCCGGCTGCACCAGGCTCCGACGCGCGGGGCTGCCGAGCCGCCACGCTCGTCCCTCCTCACCAGCCTCCGGCGGCCTTCCGCGCGACCGGCCGAGATTGGGAAGAGGACGACGGTCTGACCGGGGTCGATGCCGGCTTCGGCGGCGATTCGGGCCGCGCTTCTTCTCATAGGGGCTGATGGTGGGCACGGGCCGCCCTGCCCGAGGGCCGTGCCATGACGGCGTCTCGCTCGAGTCGCTGGGAAGGAGGCAGGCTTGGGCCTCCTCGGGCTCGCGGGCTATCTGGCGGCCTACGCGGTGGTGGTGGCTTTCCTCGGCAAAAACCCGGACGAGACCTTCCAGACCGGCGTCTCCTATCCGCCTTCGACCCGACTGCTCCTGCTCGTTGCCGGCGCGCACACCGCGTGCTTCGAAGAGGCGTTCTTTAGCGGCTATCCGCGGCCGGCGCTCATGGCTCGGCTTGGTGCGTGGGCCGGCCTGATCGTCACCGCGATCATCTTCGCTGCGTGGCACCCGCCCTACTTCGACTTCGCGGGATTCCTCGTCCGGCTGGGCTGGGATCGGCGACAGGGCTGCTGCGCGGCAAGGATGGACCGGTGGCTGCTCGCCCCGTTCATCGCGCACGCGCTGATCTGGCGAGTCGTCGGCCTGGCATGGGGCCCTGTTTGGCGCGGCCCCTGGCTGCGTGTTATGTCAACATGACCTTATCGCCGATACGGTTAGGTACACAGAACATGCCCAAAAACCTGCTGACGAGGACACTCCCTGCTCCGGTCGACAAAGCGCTCAAGACCCTGGGCGCGAACCTGAAGACAGCTCGGCAGCGCCGGGATCTGACGGTGCAGGAGGTCGCGGAGCAGATCGGGGTCAGCCGCCAGTTGGTTGCAGACGCCGAGAGGGGCAAGCCGACGACGGGCGTAGCGGTCTACGTGGCTCTGCTCTGGAGCTTCGGGCTGCTGGACCGGCTGGCGGAAGTGGTGGACCCGGGCAAGGACCGGGTCGGGATGGCGGGTGCGCTGATGCAAGGCCGCTCCCGAGTCCGACATCGCGAGGACGACCCGTAGCCGACCCCGAACATCCATTTTCATAGAAGAAGAAGCGCGGCGCCTGGCCACCAGCAGCGAGTGCGAGCAAACGCAGCGCATGGCGCCGGGCCCCACTTTCCCTCTTAGAAGCCGCACGGTGTCCACGAGGAGCAGGCGGAGGCCCCGCTGCTCCCCGTGCTATGAAGGAGGCCTTCGATTTCGTCAGCCGAAGGGGGACCCATGGCAGCGCGAGGAAGCAGGATCCAGCCTGGCTCGTCCGCTGGCTGGAGCGGCCCGATCGCCGGGGCGGCGTCGCTGGATCGCAGCGGCTCGCGTCACACCATCGCCGTCTGAAGCCGCTTGCCCCGCGCGCCTGCGCGGCCCCGGACCAGGGACCGCGTCGCCGCCTCCCCGGGGCGTGGCCTCCTGTATCCGGACCTGACATCCTCGAGAGCCAAGATGGCATCCCACTCCCCAGCAGACCCCAGCCCTGGCGCCCGCGCGCCCGCCACCGCAGCCCCGTCTGGGCCCCGGCCCTCGGCGCTCGCTCGGCGCGCGGAGAATTGCCCCGAATGCGGCCACTCGTGGGAAGCGCACGACGACCTGGGGTGCTCGGCATCGATCATGCCCGAGACCGCCACGTGGGCCGGCCAGGAGACCTGGTGCGACTGCGAGCGCTCACGCCCGAAGCCAGGCTCCGAGAGCGGTTCCGCCGCCTGAGCGCCGCGGCATCCGGGAGGCCCGTGCCCGCCCGGAGGCTGCCCATTCCATGGTAAATCCCAGGCTCATGGACCCCCAGGCGCCCGCCGTCGGCTCGTCTACGCTCCCCCTCCAGTCCCTCTCCTCTCCCGCCGCTGCTCCCGGCGACGCCAGCTGGCGCCTTCTCTTCCGCGTCGGGGCCGTCGCGGCGCTGGTGGGCGTCGCGGGCTCGGCCTTCGACATCGGGCTCACCATGGTGCCCGGCTGGGGCGAGTCGAGCGTCCCGACGAATCCGTCCGCCTGGCTTTCGCAAGCGGCGACGCAGCCCCTGCTGGCCCTGCGCAACCTCGACTTGCTCAACGTGACTCTGTCGTTTCTGGCCCTGCCGCTCTACCTCGCGCTCTTCGGGGCGCACCGGCGGGCCGCGCCGGCCGTCCCGCTCCTCGCGCTGCTCCTCGTCGCAGCAGGGACGACCCTCTTCGCCGCCAGCAACGCGGCGCTGCCGATGGTGGACCTCGCCCGCCGTTCCGCGGCGCTGCCTGCCGGGCCCGAGCGCGCGGCCGCGGAGGCCGCCGCCCTGGCCCTCCTGGTGCGCGGTGCCCACGGAAGCGCCGGAGCCTTTCCGGGCTTCTTCCTCTCCGAGGCAGGCACCCTGCTGATGGCAGTGGGGATGCTCGGCGGCGGCGTCTTCGGCCGGCGCACGGCCTGGTTGGGGCTCGCAGGCTCCGCCGCCCTGATGACCTACACCCTCCTCGTCACCTTCTTCCCTGCCCTCCTCTCGATCGCCACGGCCATCGCCGCGCCCGGAGGCTTGATGATGATGGCGTGGGAGGTCCTGGTCGCCCGCCACCTGTTCCGGTTGGCCGCCGCACGGTCGGCCTAGGGGAGATCGCATTTGTCGCAGGAGCAGGGGCGCCCAGCGTCGCCGGCGGGCTGCCCACCGTAGGATGGCCGGGGCCCTCCAGGCGGGTTGTGCCGGTGTCGCATGGCGCGTCGCGCCGCCATTCTGGACTCTAGGCCGTCGCCCGCGCGACAAGGAACCCTACGCGTGCAGGCTCCCGCCCGCCTCAGCCTCCTCCCCCGCCAGCGCGCGCCGGCCTACGTCCTGGCGGTGGCGCTGCTCGTCACGGCGGCGGTCTCGGCGGCGCTCTACTCCAACGCCCAGGCGCGGGACCGGGTGCGCTTCGAGAACGTGGTCCAGGCGACCTCGGACCGCATCGAGCGGCGCCTGGACGCCTACGTGACGCTGCTCTTGGCGACCAGCGGGCTGTTCCGCACGCAGGAGGAGATCACCCCCGTCGAGTTCGCCGACTACGTGCGCCTGCTCGACCTGTCCCAGCGCTACCCCGGGGTCCAGGGCATCGGCTTCACGCTGCGCTTCCCGGCGTCCCAGCGCGAGGAGGTCGAGCGGAAGGTGCGCGCTCAGGGCGGGCTCCCCGACTTCCGCGTCTGGCCGGTGACCGGCGAGGCGGAGCAGTACTCGATCGTGATGCTCGAGCCGCTCGACCCGCGCAACCGGGCGGCCATCGGCTTCGACATGTACACCGAGCCGGTGCGCCGGCTCGCCATGGACCTCGCGCGCGACACCGGCGGCCCGGCCCTGACCGGCAAGGTGACGCTGCAGCAGGAGATCTACGGCGAGAAGCAGTCGGGCTTCCTCCTCTACGTGCCCGTCTACAAGCGGGGCGACGCCCCCGACACGCTCGAGCAGCGGCGGGCGGACCTGGTGGGGTTCGTCTACAGCCCCTTCCGCACCGGGGACCTGCTCACCGGCATCTTCGGCAAGGAGCAACTCCCCAACGCCGCCTTCGAGCTCTACGACGGCATCGCGGCCTCGCCCGAGGCGCTGCTCTTCCGCTCGCACCTCCCGGAAGAGGTCCCCGCCCGCCCCGCCCACGCCGCCACGACCCAGCTGGTGGTCGCCGACCACTCCTGGACGCTGGTGCTGCAAAGCCTGCCGGCGTTCGAGCGCTCGGGGGCGGGCCGGCTGGCGGTGTGGGGGCCCTTCGCGTTGGTGGGCCTGTTGCTCTCCCTGGCGCTGTTCGGCGTGACCAAGACGCAGGTGCGCGCGCGGGAGCGCGCCGAGCGCGACGCCGCCGAGCTCCAGCAGGCCGTCGACGAGCGGGCCAAGGTGGAGGAGCAGCTGCGCGAGGCCGACCGGCGCAAGGACGAGTTCCTGGCGATGCTGGCCCACGAGCTGCGCAACCCGCTCGCCCCGGTGCTCACCGCGGTGCAGCTGATGGACCTCAAGCTGGGCGGCGACAAGCGCCTGGCGCACGAGCGGGAGGTCATCGTCCGGCAGACGCACCACCTGCGCCGGCTGGTCGACGACCTGCTCGACGTCTCGCGGGTCACCCGCGGGAAGATCCGCCTGCAGAAGGCGCCGGTGGAGCTGGTGGCCGCCACCCGGCAGGCGCTGGAGGCGGCGCGGCCGCTGGCGCAGGAGAGCGGCCAGGTCCTGGTCTCGCGGCTGCCCGCGCAGCGGCTCTGGGCGGAGGTGGACCCGGTCCGCCTCCAGCAGGTCCTGGGGAACCTGCTCCACAACGCGGCCAAGTACTCCGAGCCGGGCGGCCGCATCACCCTCACCCTCGAGCGCCGCGGCGACCTCGCCGTGGCCGTGGTCGAGGACACCGGCATCGGCATCCCCGCCTCGGCCCTGCCCCACCTCTTCGAGCCGTTCGTCCAGGTGCGCAGCTCGCTCGACCGGGCGCAGGGAGGGCTGGGCCTGGGGCTGACGCTGGTCAAGCGGCTGGTGGAGCTGCACGGAGGGCTGGTCGAGGCCCACAGCGAGGGACCGGGGCGCGGCAGCCGGTTCACGGTGAGCCTGCCGCTGATGCCCGCCGACCGGGTCCCCGCGCCGCCAGAGGCCGCCTCGGGGCGGGAGCCGGCGGCGGAGCGACGGCGCCGCGTGCTGGTGGTCGACGACAACCTCGACGCCGCCGAGCTGCTCGCCGAGGTGCTCGCGCTCGACGGCCACGAGGTCGCCGTCGCCCACGACGGCACCGAGGCGCTCGAGCGGCTGGGCGCGTTCGCCCCCGACGTCGTCTTCCTGGACATCGGCCTGCCCGGCCTCGACGGCTACGAGGTAGCCCGCCGCATGCGCCGGCGCCCGGGGGGCGAGCGCATCCACCTGGTGGCGCTGACCGGCTACGGGCGCAGGTCGGACCGCCTCGCCTCGCGGCAGGCCGGCTTCGACGCCCACCTGGTCAAGCCCGTCGAGATCGACGAGGTGCGCGCGCACGCGCTGGGCACCCGCGAGGCGGCGGAGGGCGGGGCGGTCCCGGAGCCGCCCCCGTGAGGCCTGGCCGGGTCGCTCACTTGTTGGACTGGCCGGACTCCATCTGCGCGGCCTCGGCCGGCGGAAGGAGCTGGATGGCGACGATCTGCAGGGTCCCGCCGGGCGCCGGCTTGTAGTACACGCGCACGTTCGCGCCGGGGTTGAGCACGGCGCCGCTCATGCCGGAGCTCACCAGGCCATAGGGCTCGAAGGCGAAGACCTTGGTGTCCCCGGTGGTCGTCAGGTTCGCGACGCCCGCCTTCTTCTGGTACGGCTTGAGCTGCAGCGAGTTGCCTTCGATCTTCTCCAGTTTGCCGTCCTGGTGGCCCGACGCGCCCTTGGTGAGCTGCTCTTGCTGTTGCTGCGCCGTCTGGGCCGCGGGGTCCGCGGCGCGCGCGGCGCCCGAGAGCGCCACCGCCGCCCCCACCACCGCGGCCAGCGTCATGGTCTTCAGTTGCATGGATGACTCCTCCTCTCGCCATCAGATGGCCATCGACGGGCGAGCCGCAAAGACGGGGCGGGACGCCAGAGGCACCCCATCAGGGGCTCGCGGATCGACCGGCCCGGCATGACGCTCGCTCGTTCGGCCAGCGCTGCTCCGTTTCGGCCGTCGGAGGAACCCGATGCAGGCGATCACCCCGTTTCTTTGGTTCGACGGCCAGGCGGAGCAGGCGGCGCGCTTCTACGTCTCGGTCTTCAAGAAGGGCTCGAAGATCCTCGACGTCTCCCGCTACCCGGAGGGCAGCCCGGGCAAGCCCGGCTCGGTCATGACGGTCAGCTTCCGGCTGCTCGGGCTGCAGTTCGTGGCGCTCAACGGCGGCCCCGAGTACTCGTTCACGCCCGCCGTCTCCTTCGCCGTCTCCTGCAAGACGCAGCGGGAGGTCGACCGGCTCTGGGAGAAGCTCACCAAGGGCGGCGGCAAGGAGGTGCAGTGCGGCTGGCTCGAGGACCGCTTCGGCGTCTCCTGGCAGATCGTCCCGGAGGCCCTGCCCAAGCTCATGGGCGACAAGGACCCCGAGAAGGCCCGGCGGGTCACGCAGGCCCTGATGCAGATGAAGAAGATCGACGTCCGCGCGCTGAAGGCGGCCCGCGACGCCCGCTGACCGTCAGCGGGCGCCGGCGAGCTTCCGGTAGTTCTCGACGTGCTTGGTGAAGGTCATCTTGAGGATCTCGCCGGTGGCGGCGTCCTTGACCTTCTGGGGCATCAGCGCGGTCAGCGCCGGGAACTTGTCGAGCTTGTGGGCGCTGTGGAAGGTGACGAGCGTCTTGTCCCCGCAGCGCTCGAAGCGCAGCGTCCCGACGTCGGCCAGCGTGGTGCCGTTGTCGCTCTTGAGCACCTCCCACTTGACCTGGGTGCCCTGGAGCTTGCCGCTGGCGTCCTTCTTCTCGTGGAGCGTCTCCACCTTGGTCATGTCCAGGTCCTTGCCCGGCATGCGCAGCACCATCCGCTCGATCTGCCGGTCCTGGCCCGCCGGGACGACCTCGCCGCCGCGGTAGTCCGCCAGGCTGACGCCCCAGTCCTTCATGGGGATCTTCTCCAGGAACTTCTCGAGCGGCAGGTCGACCACGCCCCGCGTCAGCTCCTCGACCAGGCCGTCCGGGCGCGAGTTCCAGCTCGAGAGGATCTCGCCGCGGTCGAGCTTCTGGCGCTGGGCGTCGGTGAGCGCCGGCTCGCCCCGCTCCATCGCGTCGACCTTGGCCTGCATGAGGGCGAAGTCCGAGTCCTTCACGCCGGTCAGGGTGATGGGCTTGGCGCCCTTCGCGTCGAGCCCGACGAACTCGTCGAGGGAGTCGGTGACGTGGTCGAGGGCCCTGGCGCAGGCCTCCCTGATGGCCTCGGCCTTCGCCGCCACCTTCGCCTTCGGAGCCTGCGCTATCGCGGTCTGGGGCTTGCCGTGGATGCGGGTCATCGGTCCCTCCTCCCGAGTTCCGGCCGGGTCGGATTGCCATCCTACGCCGGGCAGGCCGCTGCGGACGTTCTCCGCGGAGTGCGCGGTGCTCGCACTCGCAAGGCTCGCGTTGCCGCGCCGTGGAGGGGTACTTTCGTCCCGATGCGCAGTCGTCGCGCTCCCGGGCGCACCTCTTCGGCTTCGGCATGGCTCCTCGTCGCGATGCTCGCGGCAGGGTGTGAGATCGGCTTCGCCGTCCACGAGCCCTGCCTCGGCGGCCCCCGGTGCCAGCCCGACGCCTCCGCGGATCTCTGGGACGCCGCCGTCCCGGCCGACGCGGCCACCGCTCCCGCCGACGCGGCCCTCGGTCTCCCCGATGCGTCCGCCGCTCTCCCGGACGCGTCCGTCGCAGGCCCCGACTCTTCAATCGTTCTCCCCGACGCGGGCGTCCTCACCCCCGACGCTGCCCTCGCCCTCCCCGACGCCGCCATCGTCCTGCCTGACGCGGCCGCAAGTCCGCCCGACGCCTCCATCGATCCGCCCGACGCCGCCGCGGACCTGCCCGACGCCGCCAGCGCGACCTGCACCGACGGGCAGAAGAACGGCGCCGAGACCGACGTCGACTGCGGCGGCCCATGCGGTCCCTGCGCCGACTGCAGGAGGTGCAGGGCCGCCTCCGACTGCGCGGGGGGCGCCTGCACCACCGGCCTCTGCGGGGCCGCGGGCGCCATCCGCGTCCGCGCGACCTACTGGACCATCAACGACGTCTGGCTGCGGCACGTCAACGTCGTGCTCGACTGCCAGAACGCCCTCAACCGGCAATGCACCATCTCCAGCGGGTGCTCGACCGCCCTCGCCAGCGACTGCGGGGGCACCTGCGTCGACGGCCAGCAGTGCTGGATCGACACGACCTACGGCTCGCCCCAGGGCCAGCAGACGATCGACCTGACCGCCGCGCTGGCCTGCCCGCACACCGTCTGCCTCTACCCGGGCAGCTACCCGAGCTACGAGTGGGGCGGGACGCTGGAGGTCTTCCAGTCGGGTTGGACCCAGCTTGCGACGACGACCAGCCTCACCGGTTGGAGCTGGCTCTGCGCCGCGGGCGTACTGGCCCGCTGACCTGCGGCAAACCTCCCTGCGTTCCTCGCCGTGGCGCCCCGCCGGGGCCGTGCCTGCCGAGGGCCGGCTTGCCAAATTTAGACCGGCTGGTCTAACCTACCGGTCGATATCCACGGTCTAACGCGACGGCAAGCCCCGTCCAAGCGCCTCTCGAAGGAGTCCCGACATGCCCCGCCCCCGCTTCGACAAGCTCTCCCCCGAGCGCCGCGAGCAGATGATGGAGGCGGCGGCCAGGGAGTTCGCCCAGCACGGGTACGACGGCGCCTCGCTCAACCACATCCTGCAGGCCGCCGGCGTGAGCAAGGGCGCGGCCTACTACTACTTCGACGACAAGGCCGACCTCTTCGTCACCGTCGTCGGGCACTACGCCGAGCACCTGGCCGAGCACACCGACTACGACCTCGCCCACCTGGACGCCAAGCGCTTCTGGCCCGCCCTGGAGGAGCTCTACCGGCAGGGCATCGATCACCTGGACGAGAACCCCTGGATGCTGGGGGTGGCCAAGTCGGTGTGGCGCCTGTCCAAGGAGGCGCGCGGCCAGCGCAAGCTCGCCGACCTGTTCGGGGCCAGCCGCCAGCTGCTCGAGGGCTTCGTCGAGCGCGGCCAGAAGGTCGGCGCCATCCGCCGCGACCTGCCCACCGACCTGCTCGTCTCGCTCATCGTCGGGCTCGACGCCGCCTGGGACCAGTGGTTCCTCGAGAACCTCGAGAGGCGCCCCGCCCGGGAGATGAAGGAGATCACCTACAAGCTGCTCGGCGCCGCGCGCCGGCTGCTCGAACCGGATAAGGGGGCGCGCAAATGACCGCCCCCGGAACCACCGGCGCGACCGGCACTGCGCCCCCCAAGCCGCCCCCCGCCTTCTGCGCCCGCGGGCTGTCCAAGAGCTACCGCATGGGCGAGCTGGACGTGCTCGCCCTGCGCGGGGTGGACCTCGACCTGTTCGAGGGCGAGTTCGTGGTCCTCTTGGGCCCCTCGGGCAGCGGCAAGTCGACCCTGCTCAACATCCTGGGCGGGCTCGACGTGCCCACCTCCGGGCAGGTGCGCTACCGCGACCACGACCTGGTCGGCGCCGACGACAGGCGGCTGACGCGCTACCGCCGCGAGCACGTGGGCTTCGTCTTCCAGTTCTACAACCTCATCCCCAGCCTCACCGCGCGGGAGAACGTGGCGCTGGCCTCGGAGATCGCCGTCAACCCGCTGCCGCCGGAGCAGGCCCTGGCGCTGGTGGGCCTCTCCTCCCGGCTCGACCACTTCCCCAGCCAGCTCTCCGGCGGCGAGCAGCAGCGCGTGGCCATCGCCCGCGCCATCGCCAAGCGGCCCGACGTCCTCCTGTGCGACGAGCCCACCGGCGCCCTCGACGCCGCGACCGGGAAGATGGTCCTGGCCGCGCTGGACCGGGTCAACCGCGAGCTGGGCACCACCGTGGTGATCATCACCCACAACGCCGGCATCGCCGCCCTCGGCGACCGGGTGATCCGCCTGGCCGACGGCGCCATCGCCTCGGAGCAGCACAACGAGCGGCGCGCCTCGCCGGAGGAGATCTCCTGGTGAGCTCCGCGCTCGACACCAAGCTGTGGCGCGACCTGTGGCGCATGCGCGGCCAGGCGGTGTCCATCGGCCTGCTCACCGCCTGCGCGGTCAGCGTCTACGTCGCCAGCACCTCGACCTACCACGCCCTGCAGCGCACCCAGCGCGCCTACTACGAGCGCTACCGCTTCGCCGAGGTCTTCGCCGACCTGCGCCGCGCGCCCGAGCAGCTCGGCCAGGACGTGCGCGAGCTGCCCGGCGTCTCCCAGGTGCAGACCGGGGTGGCCGCCGACGTGTCGATGCAGGTGCCCGGCCTCGCCGACCCGGCCACGGCGCGGCTGGTGGGGGTCGACTTCGCCCGCCCGGGCCTGAACCTTTTGCACCTGCGCTCCGGCCGCGCCCCGCAGCCCGCCTCCACCGACGAGGTCCTGGTGAGCGAGGGCTTCTTCCAGGTCAACCGGCTCGCGCTGGGCGCCTCGCTGACGGTGGTGGTCAACGGCCGCCTGCAGGCGCTGCGGGTGGTGGGCGTGGCGCTCTCGCCGGAGTACGTCTTCGCCATCCGCCCCGGCGAGCTGATGCCCGACGACCGCCGCTACGCCATCCTGTGGATGGACCGCGCCGCGCTGGCCTCGGCCACCGACCTGGCCGGGGCCTTCAACCAGGTGTCCCTGACGCTCTCGCCCGGGGCCTCGCTCCCCGAGGTTCAGGCGCGCCTCGACCGCCTGCTCGCCCCCTACGGCGGCCAGCCCTCCTACCCCCGCGAGCGGCACACCTCGCACCGCTTCGTCTCCGACGAGATCCGCCAGCTCAAGGCCATGGCGCTGGTCATCCCCGCCATCTTCCTGGGCGTCGCCGCCTTCCTCCTGGGCGTCGTCTTCTCGCGCCTGGTCGCCACCCAGCGCCAGCAGATAGGCACGCTCAAGGCGCTGGGCTACGAGGACCGCACCATCGCCCTGCACTACCTCGAGCTGGCCTCGCTGGTGACCCTGGCCGGGTCCGCGCTCGGCGTCGGGGCCGGGTTCTGGATGGGGGCGCAGCTGGCGCAGGTCTACCTGCGCTACTACCGCTTCCCCGAGCTGGTGTACGAGCCGCAGGCCTCGGTCGCCGTCCAGGCGGCGCTGCTGGGCGTGGCGGCGGCCCTGCTGGGCGCCGGCGCCGCGGTGGTCCGGGCGATGCGCCTGCCGCCGGCGGCGGCGATGATGCCCGAGCCGCCTCCGACCTACCGCGCCTCGCTGCTCGAGCGGATCGGCCTGGGACGGCTGCTCGGCGAGTCGGGCCGGATGGTGCTGCGCAGCCTCTCGCGGCGGCCGATGCGCGCGGCGCTCTCCGCGCTGGGCATCGCCGCGGCGGTCGCCATCCTGGTCGCGGGCTTCTTCTTCAACGACTCGCTCGACGCGCTCCTGGAGCTGACCTTCGTGCGCGCCCAGCGCGAGGACCTCACCGTCGTCTTCACCACCCCGCTCACCGCCGACGCCGTCCTCCAGCTCTCGCGCCAGCCGGGGGTGGTCTCGACCGAGGGCTTCCGGGCGGTGCCGGTGACGCTCTCCCGCGGCCACCGCTCGTGGCGCACGGCGCTGATGGGGCTCTCGCCCGACGCCTCGCTGCACCGCATCGTCGCCTCCTCGGGCCGCGCGGTGGCGCCGCCGCCCGCGGGGGTGCTCCTGAGCGCGCGCCTGGCGCAGCTGCTGGACGTGCGCCCGGGAGAGCAGGTGCTCGCCGAGGTCCTGGAGGGCCGGCGGCCGGCGCTCCCGCTGACGGTCTCGGCCACCGTCGACGACCCGGTCGGCGTCAACGCCTACCTGGCGGCGCCCGCGCTGGGCGACCTGCTGGGCGAGGGCCGCCTCTTCTCCGGCGCCTTCCTGTCGGTCGACTCCGCGGCCGAGGCCGACCTCTTCCGGCGGCTGCGGGCGATGCCCAAGGTGGCCGGGGTCACCCAGCAGCGGCTGGCGCTCGCCTCGTTCCAGGAGTTCAGCGCGCAGATGGTGCTGCTGATGGCCGGGGTGCTGGTGGCCTTCGCCGCGGCGATCGCGGTGGGCATCGTCTACAGCTCCGGGCGCATCGCCCTGGCCGAGCGCGAGCGCGAGCTGGCGACGCTGCGGGTGCTCGGCTTCACCCGGGCCGAGGCCTGGCGCGTGCTGGCCGGGGAGATCCTGGTGCACCTCGCGCTGGGCATCCCCGCCGGCTTCCTCTTCGGCTTCGGCCTGGCGCTGGCGAGCGTCGCCGTCTTCGACTCGGACCTGTTCCGCCTGCCGCTCGTCGTCTCCCCGTCGACCTGGGCGCTCAGCGCGCTGGTCGTCGCCGGCGCCGCGGCGGGCGTGCTCTACGCAATCTTCCGGTGGCTGGGCCAGCTGGATCTCGTCGCCGCACTCAAGGCCCGCGAATAGGGAAGGAGGACGAAGTCATGCGACCCCTCAAGCGGATCCTCTTCGCCGCCGTCGGCCTCGCCCTCGCAGGCCTGGCCGTCTTCGCCCTGATGCCCCAGCCGGTGACGGTGGAGCTGGCCCGGGTCTCGCGCGGGGAGCTCAAGGTCAGCGTCCAGGGCGCCGGCAAGACGCGGGTCAGGGACCGGTACGTGGTGCTGGCGCCCGCCAGCGGCCGGCTCGAGCGGGTCGGGCTGCGCGCCGGCGACCCGGTGGCCGCGGGCGCGCCGTTGGCCTACGTCGCCGGTGCGCTGCCCACCCCGCTCGACGCCCGCAGCCGCGCCGAGGCCTCCGCCCGGGTGGCCGCCTCCACCTCGGCGCAGGCCGAGGCCCTGGCGCAGGTCGAGCGCTGCCGGGTCGCGCTGTCGCTGGCGCGGCTGGAAGCGCAGCGCGCGCGGACGCTGGCGAAGAGCCAGGCGGTCTCCGAGCAGGCCCTCTCGCTCGCCGAGCACGAGGCCCTCGCGCGCGAGAAGGAGCTCTCCCTCGCCGAACGGACGGTCGAGCGCGCGCAGCGGGAGACCGACGCCGCGCGGGCGGTGCTGGTCACCTCCTCGCCCGGCATCGGCGGCAGCGGAGCGGGCGCGGCCCCCGGCGAGCGCATCGCCCTCACCGCGCCGGCGGCGGGCGTCGTCCTGCGCGTGCTGCGCGAGGACGAGGGCCCCGTCGCCGCGGGGACGCCGGTGCTCGAGGTCGGCGACCCGTCGTCGCTGGAGGCGGTGCTCGACCTGCTGACGAGCCAGGCGGCGCGGGTGCGCCCCGGCGCGCCGGCGGATCTCGAGCAGTGGGGCGGGCGCGGTGCGCTGAAGGCCAAGGTGAGCGTGATCGAGCCCTCTGGCTTCACCAAGCTGTCGGCGCTGGGCGTCGAGGAGCAGCGGGTCAACGTGCTGCTCGATCCCGCGGCGGCGGGCGCCTTCGCGCCGCTGGGCGACGGCTACCACGTCGAGGGCCGCATCCTGGTCTACCAGCGCGCCGACGCGCTCAAGGTGCCGGCCGGGGCGCTGTTCCGCCACGGCGGCGAGTGGGCGGCGTTCCTGGTCGACGGCGGCCGCGCGGCCATCCGCCCGGTGCAGGCCGGCGAGAGCAACGGCGAGGAGGTGGAGATCCTCGCCGGGCTCTCCGAGGGAGAGCGGGTGGTGGTGCACCCGGGCGACCAGGTGAAGGCCGGGGTCAAGGTCAGGCCGCTCTGAACAACCCGCCCCCCAACCCCCGCCCAACTGCGGGCGGGGGAGCCGCTGGTTGCCTTCGGCGACGCGGTAGGAGCTGCTGGCGCCGCCACGTCCGTGCTCGGGCTTCGTCCGTGCTCGGGCTTCATCCCCGTTCGTGGTCCGAGCAGCTCCGCGTAGGTTGAAACGAGCAGAGGCGAGCTCCCCTCCAGCTCCGCTGGAGGGGCTGGGGGAGGTTTGCTAGCCGCGCGCCTTCGCCGCCTTCATCGCCTCTTCCACCGCGGCCGCCAGCTCGTCCATGACATACGGCTTGCGGATGGCCCCGCTGAAGCCGTGCTCCTTCGGCGAGGCGATGATCGGGTCCTCGGAGTAGCCGCTGGAGGCCACCGCGACCAGGCCCGGGTCCTGCGGCCGGAGGGCTTCCACCACCTGCTTGCCGCCCAGGCCCCCGGGGATGGTCAGGTCGAGCAGGAACACGTCGAAGCGGCGGCCCTCGGCGAGCGCCTTCCGGGCCATCTCCACCGCCTCGGCCCCCTCGCGCGCCACCGAGACCTCGCAGCCCATGCGCCGCAGCATCGCCGCCGCCACGTCGCGCACGTAGCTCTCGTCGTCCAGGACCAGCGCGCGTAGCCCCTCGAACCGGCGCCGCTTGCGCGCGGGCTCGGCGGCGACCTCGGAGGCGCCCTGGGAGGGCAGCCAGACCCAGAAGGTGCTCCCCTGGCCCGGCTCCGACTCCGCCGCCATCGCCCCGTCGTGCTTGCGCACGATGGAGTGGGCCATGGTCAGCCCCAGCCCGCTGCCGTTCTGCTTGGTGGTGAAGAAGGGGTCGAAGACCTTGGCCAGGTTCTCGGCGGAGATGCCCACGCCGGTGTCCTGGATGGCGACCTTGACGTAGCGGCCGCGCGGAAGCTGGTCGGGCAGCGCCGCGCCCGGCTCGAGGTTCACGGCGCGCACCGTCACCCGCCCGCCGCTGGGCATCGCCTGCTTGGCGTTGATGAGCAGGTTCTCGAGCACCTGGCCCAGCTGGCCGGGGTCGGCGTAGACGCAGTCCAGGTCGGGGCTGATCTCGAAGGCCGGCGAGACCGCCGAGCCGGTCAGCGCGAAGTGCGTGGTCTCGCGCAGGAGCGACCCCAGGTCCACCGTGCGCCGCACCGGGCTGCTGCCCTTGGCGAACGAGCGCAGCTGCGCGGTCAGGCCCTTGGCGCGCCCCAGCACCGAGGCGGCGCTGGTCATGTACTCGCGCACCGCCTCCGGCTCGTGGCAGGCCTCGCGGGCGAGGTCGACGTAGCTGAACAGGCCGCTGAGCAGGTTGTTGAAGTCGTGGGCGATGCCGCCGGCCAACAGCCCCAGCGACTCCAGCCGCTGCGCCCGCCGCTCGGCCTCCTCCAGCCGCTCGCGCTCGGTGGTGTCGCGGAAGACGAGCACCACGCCCACCACCTGGCTGCGGTCGTCGCGGATGGGCGCCCCGCTGTCGCCGATCATGCGCTCGGTGCCGTCCCGGGAGAGCAGCAGCGTGCGCCCGGCCAGCTCCACCACGCCGCCGGTGGAGAGCACCTTCTGCACCGGGTCCTCGCAGCGCGAACGGGTCGCGGGGTCGACGATGCGGAAGACCTCGCCGATGGGCCGCCCGAGGGCCTCGGCGGCCTTGAAGCCGGTGAGCCGCTCGGCCACCCGGTTCATCAGCGTCACGCGCCCGGAGACGTCGGTGGAGACGACCGCGTCGCCGATGGAGCGCAGCGTGACCGAGAGCCGCTCCTTCTCCTGCGCCAGCGCGACCTCGGCCCTCTTGCGCTCGGTGATGTCCTGGAAGAGCGCCGCCATCTCGCCGGGGGCGATCTGGAAGGCGGTGACGTCGTAGGCCCCGCAGATCCGGCCGTCCTGGTAGCTGACCTGCTCGGTGCGCCAGCTCGTCCCGTCGCGCGCGGCGGCGCGGTAGCGCTCCGGCACCTCGGTGGCGGCCAGCGGCGGGAAGGCCTCTTCCAGGGTCTTGCCGACGAACTGCTGGTTGGCCACGCCGAGGATCCGGTCGGCCGCGGGGTTGGCGCCCGAGAAGACGAGCCGCCCGTCCGGCTCGAGCCGGTAGAGGTGCATCCCGAACGGCGAGGCCTCGACCACCGCGCGGAAGCGCGGCCTCGCGTCGGTCGGCGATGCATTCTTCGAGTCGGCGCCGTCCGCCATTCAGCCCCCCGCACGCAAGCCCAGACTTGTTCTACCTACCACACTCGCCTCTCGCCGGGCAGGCGGGGGCCGGCGGCGCAGAGGGGGCGTGCCCGGACCCGGGTCGAGCCGCCCAAGCATGCACAAACAGGTCGCGAATCTGCCGCTCGAGCTCCTTCCCCGCAACGATCATCCATCTAGAGAGGCCGCCGCCTCAGCGCTCCGCCGGCAGCTCGGGCCAGTCGATCTTCGGCAGACTCTGCTCGTCCAGATCGAGGCTCTCGACCGGGCAGTGGATCAGCGGTGTCAGCCATCGGGGCAGGGGGCTGTGGTAGCGGTCCTCCACCACGGCCCGGTGCTCCAGCGGGTCGCTCGTGCCGTAGACCCGCACCACCGGCCCGGAGGCGATGCGGTCCCTGCCGTCGGTGCAGGTGGCCCTCGCGCCGACGAGCCTGTCCGCGGTGAAGCCCTCGAACTCCGCGGGCAGCTTGGCGCGGCGCCATCCCTCGAAGCCGAGCTGGGGATGGCCGACGCGGACCGTGCCGTCGCCCCGGAGGAGCGCAGGCGACTTCGTGCTCCCTTGCCCCGTCAGCGCGTAGCGCAGCTCCTGGCGCACCGGCTGCTCGCGGGCCACGGCGCCCTGCAGCCAGTGGTAGCCCGGGTCGAACAACAGGAACGCGACGAGCCACGCGGCCGGGAGCAGCAGGCTGCTCACCGCCAACAGCTTGTCGAGGACGTCGAAGCTCGCGGGGAGGAGGCGGCCCGTGAGCCGGCGTGCGAGCAGCAGGAGCTGCATCGCGGCGTAGGTGCCCAGCATCGCGAAGGGGGGCCGGCCCCACGCGGGCAGGTAGCCCAGGCCGTTCTCGGAGAGCCCGCCGACGAGCCCGACCACGCTGAACGCGCCCAGCGCCCCCAGGACGACCCACAGCGCCACCTTGTTGGTCTGGGCGGCCATGGGAGCGAGAAGCCCTCGTCGAGTCCGGCCCACACCTCAGGGACGCCAGAGTCCTCGGGGATCGGACTCTGGCCCCTCGACAAGCTCGGGGTGTCGGGCCTCGGCAAGCTCGGGGTGTCGGCTACGGCTCGAGCTTCATCCCCGGCTTCCACCGCAGGATGGGCTTGCGCGCGGCCTTGACCTCGTCGAGGCGCTCGCGGAACGCGCGGGTGGGCGCGGCCTTGAGGGCGTCGGGGTTCTCCTTGGCCTCGGCGGCGATGGACTTCATCGCGGCGACGAAGCCCTCGATGCTCTCGCGCGACTCGGTCTCGGTCGGCTCGATCATCAGGGAGCCGTGGACGATGAGCGGGAAGTAGATCGTCGGCGGGTGGAACCCGTGGTCGATCAGGCGCTTGGCGATGTCCATCGTCGTCACGCCGGTGTCCTTCTGCTTCTCGTCGTTGAAGACCACCTCGTGCAGCGACGGGGTCGTGTACGGCAAGTGGTAGTCGTCCTTGAGCAGCGCGCGCACGTAGTTGGCGTTGAGGACCGCGAAGTCGCTGGTGGCCTTGAAGCCCTCCGGGCCCAGCTCGAGCATGTACGCGTAGGCGCGCACCATGATCCCGAAGTTGCCCCAGAAGGTGCGCAGGCGGCCGATGGACTGCGGGCGGTCGAACTCCAGGCGGTACTTGGCGCCGTCCTTGATCACCACCGGCACCGGCAGGAACGGGACCAGGTCCTTGGCGCAGCCGACCGGGCCGGAGCCGGGGCCGCCGCCGCCGTGCGGGGTGGCGAAGGTCTTGTGCAGGTTGAACTGCATCACGTCGACGCCCATGTCGCCGGGGCGGGCGCGGCCGAGCACCGCGTTCATGTTGGCGCCGTCGCCGTAGAGCAGGCCGCCCTTGGCGTGGACGATCTTGGCGATCTCCCCGACGTTGCTCTCGAAGACGCCGAGCGTGTTGGGGTTGGTCATCATCAGCGCCGCGACGTCCTCGGTCATCGCCTCGGCGACGGTCTGCGGGTCGAGGATGCCCTTGGGGCCGCTCTTGAGCTCCTGGACCTTGAAGCCGTTGAGCGCGCTGGAGGCGGGGTTGGTGCCGTGGGCGCTGTCGGGGACGAGCACGGTGTGGCGCGGCTTGCCCTTCGCCAGGTGGTAGGCGCGCACCATCATCAGGCCGGTCAGCTCGCCGTGGGCGCCGGCGGCGGGCTGCAGCGTGCAGGCGGCGAAGCCGGAGACCTCGGAGAGCATCCGCTCCAGGCGGTACATCAGCTCCAGGGCGCCCTGCACGCGCTCGTCGGGGAGCAGCGGGTGGACGTTGGCGAAGCCCGGCAGCCGCGCCGCGGCCTCGGCGGACTTCGGGTTGTACTTCATGGTGCACGAGCCCAGCGGGTAGAACCCGTTGTCCACGCCGTAGTTCTGCTGCGACAGCCGGGTGAAGTGGCGCACCACCTCCGGCTCGTACAGGCAGGGCATCCCCTCGACCGGGCCGCGCAGGTACTCCTTGGGCAGCTCGGAGGCGGGGTCGACCTCCGGGACCTCGGCCTTGGGCAGCGAGGCGCCGCTGCAGAGACCGGGCTTGTGCTCGAAGAGCAGCGGCTCGTTGAGGAGGTTGCCGCTGGCGACGCGAGTGGGGGTCGAGGGTTCCATGGGTGCCTTCTGTCTCAGTCGAAAGTCGTAAGTCCTGAGCCTCTGGGTCCTGAGCGCCCGCCGCGAGCCCCAAAAGCTCGCGGCGCGCGGACGAGAGGCGCGCGGCGGAGTCGGTCGCAAGCCGGACCTGCGACTTGCGGCTCCCGGCTCCCTGCTTCCTACTTCTTCAGGATGTCCTTCATCCGCGCCCGCGCCTGCTCGTACATCTTCTTGATCTCGGTGTTGGCCTCGTCGGCGACCTTCTGGGCTTCCTTGCCCCAGCGGTCCAGGCCCTTCTCCAGCTTGTCGGCCAGCTCCTCGGGCTTGAGGCCCAGGTTCTTGGCCATCTCGTCGGCGGCCTGCTCCACCTTCTTGACGCCCTGCTTGAGCTGCGCGTCGAACTTGGTGGTCAGCTCGTCGGCGCGCTCGCCCAGCCGGCCCATCTCTTCCTTGAGGCGGGCGCCGGCGACCTTGGTCTGGTCGCGCAGCTTGCCGGCCTTCTGGGCGGCGTCGTTCGGGTCCATGCCCAGAAACTCGGCGGCCTTGCGCGCGGCGTTCTCCATGCCGTCCTTGTCCGCGACCGGCGCGGCCTTGGGGGCGGCCTTCTTCGCGGTGCTCTTGCGAGCCTTGCCGGCCGTCGCCTTCTTCGTCGCCGTCGTCTTCTTCGTCGTCTTCTTCGCCGTGGCCATGGTTCGTCTCCTCCCCGGAGATTTCGTAGTGTCGTTCGTTACTTGAGCGCGGCAACGAGGCGGTCGATGGCCGCCTTGCCGTGCAGCTCGGTGACGCAGAACAGCGTGGAGTCCTTGAGCTCGGGGTAGTCCCTGCCCAGGCCGTAGCCGCCGTCGAGGTTCGCCGCCGCCAGCTTCTTCTGGATCTTCCCGGCGTCGCCCTTGACGGCGAACTCGTTGAACACCGGCCCGGAGAACGTCGCGGCGTAGCCGGCCTTGGCCAGCTCGCTGCGCGCGTACTTCGCCCGCTGCCAGTTCAGCTTGGCCAGCTCGGCCAGCCCGCTCTTGCCCAACAGGCCCAGGTGGATGGTGGCGGCGAGCGCGCACAGGCCGTGGTTGGTGCAGATGTTGGAGGTCGCCTTCTCGCGTTTGATGTGCTGCTCGCGGGTGGCGAGCGTGAGCACGAAGCCGCGGCGGCCCTTGCGGTCGGTGGTCATGCCGATGAGCCGGCCGGGCATCTGGCGCATCACCTTCTCGCCGGCGGCGAAGAAGCCCAGGCCGGGGCCGCCGTAGGAGAGCCCGTTGCCGAAGCTCTGCAGCTCGCCCACCGCCACGTCGGCGCCCAGGGTGCCGGGCGAGGCGAGCAGGCCGAAGCAGAGGGCCTCGGTGGTGGCGGAGACGAAGAGCGCGCCGGCGTCGTGGGCGGCGGCGGCCAGCTCCTTGATCGGCTCGACCACGCCGAAGAAGTTCGGGTAGCCGACGATGAGGCCGGCGGCGCCCTCGAGGGCCTTCTTGGCGGCGGCGAGGTCGGTCTTGCCGTCGGCGCCGAAGGGCACCTCGCGGATCTCGATGCCCGACGGCTCGAGGTAGGCCTTCATGACCTTGCGGTAGCTGGGGTGCAGCGCGCGGGAGACGGCGACGGCCTTCTTGTCCGAGTGGACCCGGCAGGCCAGCAGCGCGGCCTCGGCGGTGGCGGTGGCGCCGTCGTACATGGAGGCGTTGGCCACGTCGAGCCCGGTGAGCAGGGTCACGAAGGTCTGGAACTCGAAGACGGCCTGGAGCGTGCCCTGGCTGATCTCCGGCTGGTACGGCGTGTAGGCCGTGTAGAACTCGCTGCGCAGCAGCAGCTGGTCGACGGCCGGGGGCACGTGGTGCGGGTAGGCGCCGGCGCCCAGGAACGGCGGGGCGCTGGGGTTCTTGGCCGCCAGCTCCGCCAGGTGGTCGAGCAGGGCGCGCTCGTCCATGGCCGCAGGGACCTCGAGGGGCCGCTTGAGCTGCAGCTCCTTGGGGATCGAGTCGAACAGCGCGTCGAGGGAGGGGACGCCGCAGGCCTGGAGCATCCAGGCAACGTCGGCGTCGCTGTGCGAGTGGTAGCGCATGGGAATCCCGGCTTTCGGTGCTCGAGGCCTGGTGCTGGAGGGCCGGACGCCAGGGGAGACGCTCGAGCCGCCGAACGATTGCCGGCGGCCCGAGGCCCCGAGGCTCGAAGCCCTAAGGCTGCTGCTTCGCTTCTTCTCTGTCTCTCAGTGCTTCGCGGTCTTGCAGTGCTCGGTGTACTTGGCCTCGTCCATCAAGGCGTCGAGCTCCTTGGCGTCGGCGATCTCGATCTTCACCAGCCAGCCCTTCTCGTAGGGGTCCTGGTTGATGGTCTCGGGGGCGTCGGACAGCGCGGAGTTCACGTCGACGATCTTGCCGGTGACCGGGCTGAAGATGTCGGAGGTGGCCTTGGTGCTCTCCACCGCGCCGCAGGTGCCGTGCGCCTTCACCGAGTCGCCCTTCTTGGGCAGGTCCACGAAGACGATGTCGCCGAGCTGCTCGACCGCGAAGGCGGTGATGCCCATCGTGACGGTCTTGCCCTCGAGCTTCGCCCACTCGTGGTCCTTGGTGTACTTGAGGTTGGCGGGGACGTTGGACATGCGTGAGTCCTGTTCTTTCGTGTGAATCGAGGAGGAGGGAACGGAACGGGGAAGACCCGGGGCGGCCAGGCCCCGGAATCGTTCGGGAAACCCCTACTTCTTCTTGTTGTAGAACGGCGTCTTGCACACCTTGGCGCCCACCGGCTTGCCGCGGATCTCGACGTCGAACGTCGAGCCCTCGGCGGCCAGGGCGGTCGGCACGTAGGCCATGCCGATGGGGATCTTCAGCGACGGCGACATGGTCCCGCTGGTCACCACGCCCACCTTCCGGCCGTCCTTGAGGATGGGGTACTCGTGCCGCGGGATGCCCTTGTCGGTCATGGCGAAGCCGACCAGCTTGCGCGGGATGCCGTCCTTCTTCTGCTTCTCCAGCGCGGCGCGGCCGTTGAAGTCCACGCCCTTGTCCATCTTGACGATCCAGCCCAGGTTCGCCTCGAAGGCGGTGTGCCGGTCGTCGATGTCGTTTCCGTAGAGCGCGTACTTCATCTCCAGGCGCAGGCTGTCGCGGCAGCCCAGGCCGGTCGGCACCAGGCCGTCCTTCTGGCCGACCTCGAAGAGCGCGCCCCAGAGCTTCATCGCGTCCTTGGGCGAGCAGTACAGCTCGAAGCCGTCCTCGCCGGTGTAGCCGGTGCGGGCGATGATGCACTTGACCCCGCCGACCTCGCCCTCGCCCGCGTGCCAGTACCACTTGACCTTGGACAGGTCGACCTTGGTCAGCTTCTGCACGATGCCCGCGGCCTTGGGGCCCTGGACCGCCAGCTGGCCGTACTCGTCGGACACATCGACGACCGAGGCGCCGCCGTGGTGGTCCTTCATCCAGGCGACGTCCTTGGCCACGTTCGCGCCGTTGATGACCACCAGGAACTTCTCCGGGTTGAAGCGGTAGACGAGCACGTCGTCCACGAAGGTCCCGTTGTCGTAGAGCATGCCCGAATAAGCCGCCTGCATGTCCGACAGCTTGGCCACATCATTGGTCAGCAGCTTCTGGGTCGCCTCCATGGCCTTCGGGCCCGTGATCCAGACCTCCCCCATGTGGGAGACGTCGAAGACGCCGGCGGCGTTGCGGACGGCCGCATGCTCCTCGAGGATGCCGCTGAACTGAACCGACAGCTCCCAGCCAGCGAAGTCGACGATCTTGCCGCCGGCCTGCACGTGGCCCTGGTAGAACGGAGTACGACGAGACATGAGTTCCTCCGAGGGTGAACAGCCTGGATGGTCGTCCCGAGCTCAGCCGAGGGGGCGCAAGAAGGGGCGGACTATAGTTCAACCCTCGCGGGATTCAAGCCATTGGCCCCGCTCGAAAACGGCCTTCGCCCGCTGTTCTTTCTCCGGCAACGTTTGACTGCCCGTCCCAGGTTCCGTAGAGTCCCGCGCCCTTCGCACCGACGCACCGCATGAGCGATTCCTCCACCGTCCAGTCACCAGCCCCGTTGGCCGCCGAGTCCAGCCCGAAACCCGAGGCTGCCAAGCCCGAGGCGAGCGCCGCTGCCGTTCCCTCGCAGGACCCCGGCATCCCCATGGCCCCGCCCGTGGGCGACGACCCGCAGCGCAAGCGCAGGCGTCGCAGGCGCCGAGGCGGCAAGCGACCCGAGGGCGCCGCGGGAACCCCGCGCGGCGTCGATGCCGCCAGCTCGCCGAGCGAGCAGGATTCCGACCTCCCCGTCCCGCCGACCTCGAGCGGCCAGGCCGACAGGGACGACGACGCGCGGGTCCCGGCCGCCTTGAAGCCCGCCGTTCCCGCCGACGCGCAGCAGCCGGCGAGCGGCCAGGCCCAGCCCTCCCGCCCCGGTCGCGACCGAGACCGAGACCGGCGCCGCCGGCGCGACGACTTCGGCAGCGAGTTCGACGGCCGCACGCCCGACAGCCCGGGCGTCCGCGAGAGCAGCGACACCGAGCGCCCGAGCGCCGCGGAGAACAAGGAAGACGGCTCGGCCGCGGACATCGACCCGTCGCGGCTGGACTCCGACGGCCTGAAGATCCTCAACCGGCTGCACCGCTTCGAGCACCAGGGCTACTTCGTCGGCGGCTGTGTGCGCGACCTCCTGCTCGACCGGGCGCCCAAGGACTTCGACATCGCCACCTCGGCGCACCCCGGCGAGGTCCGCTCCCTGTTCCGCAACTGCCGGCTCATCGGACGGCGATTCCGGCTGGCGCACGTCTTCTTCCGCGGCGGCAAGATCATCGAGGTCGCCACCTTCCGCGCCCCGGCGGAGGCCAACCCGACCGAGGCCGAGGACGGCGAGGACCTGCCCGAGGACCTGCTGATCACCCGGGACAACGTCTTCGGCACCGCCGAGCAGGACGCGCGCCGCCGCGACTTCACGGTCAACGGGCTCTTCTACGACATCCGGCAGGGCCGGGTGATCGACCACGTCAGGGGCCTGCCCGACCTGTACTCGCGCACCATCCGGACCATCGGCGACCCCGAAGTCCGCATGCGCGAGGACCCGGTCCGCATCCTGCGCGCCGTGCGCTTCGCCGCCCGGCTGGACTTCGAGATCGACTCGGCGACCTACGCCGCCATGGAAGGCGCGGTCGAGGAGCTGCCGCGCTGCGCTCCGGCCCGGCTGCTCGAGGAGATCCTGCGGCTGCTGCGCTCCGGCTACTCGCGGCGCACGTTCGAGCTGCTCTATGCCTTGGGCGCGATGCGGGTGCTGCTGCCCCCGGTGGCCGACCACCTCGACCGCGCGACCCCGGAGATCGCTTCGGCCTTCTGGGCGCGGCTCGGGGCGCTCGACGCGCGGATCCGCCAGGGGACGGTCGACGACTCGATCATCATCGCGGTGATGCTCCATCCGCTGGCGCGGGCCATGCCCGAGCCCGACGGAGGCGAAGAGGTCGCGCTCGGCGAGGCGGTGGACACCCTGCTCGACCAGATGGTGCAGACCGCCCGGCTGCCTCGGCGCCTGGGCGACCGCGCCCGGCTGCTCCTGTGGGCCGAGGGCGTGCTCAGCGGCGAGCGGCGGCGGCGCAGGTCGCTGGCCTCCTTCCGCCGGCACCCCATCTTCGACGACGCGCTGATCCTCTTCGAGATCGGCACCGAGGCCACCGGCCGCGGCAAGGACCTGGTGGAGCAGTGGAAGGCCGGCCAGGTCCCCACGGTGATCGAGAAGCAGCGCGAGGCCGACCAGCAGGGCGGCGTCGCAGGCGACGGCAAGCGCCGGCGCAGGCGGCGGCGCGGTCGCGGCGGGCGCGGTGGGCCTCGAGACGAGGGACCCGGGTCGCCTCCTTCTCCGGATTCGGCCGGCTCCTGAGTCGTCTGGCCCTGCGGCCCGCGTGAACGCTCACCTTTGGGAGCGGCGCGGCCCCTGCACTTCGGTGGGGCATGAACCCACAGACGACGATGGCGGTGCTGGTCCTGGCGGCAGTCGGTTGCGCTGGGCGTGAAGCGGGGCCTCGCGGCGACGCAGGAAGTTCAGAGGAATCTCCTGACGCTGCGGCCGCGCCCGAATCCTTCGTCGCGCCGCGCGAAGTCTGCGTGACGGTCCCGGTGGACGACGAGGTCTGGGCCGAAGCCGTCGACCGCGAGCTGTACGAGTCCGGTCCCGCGGCCGAGCTCAAAGTGGCGTTCGTCCAGAGGCTCCTGCCTCGCCGACCAGGAGTGACCGACGAGCGCGTCGCCGCGCAGTGGGTCCTGGACCGCTACGCCCCGAACTTCTGGAAGATCGAGCTGCTGGAACGGCACGGCTCGACGCTGGTGCTGGCCCTCAACGTCGACGGCGACGGCCATGCCGGCGTCAGCCAGGTGATGCGCAAGGTTCGCCCGCTGCTCGAACGGACCCTTCTCTGCCAGCCCGGAATCAAGAAGGTGGTGTTCGGGCGGCTGTGATTCGCTCTGCTGCGCCGGTCTTGGAATTCGAACCAAGAATTTCCGGAGAGCGCGCCAGCCGTCCGTGCGGACCCGGGGACTAAACCCTGGCCCCTCGACAAGCTCGGGGTGTCGGAGGTGAAGCTCGGGGTGTCGGAGGTGAAGCTCGGGGTGTCGGGGTTGCCGCACCTGAAACGTGGCGCCTCGGCCACAACGCCCGCGCACACTGTCGGACGGTTGACACGCCCCCCGAACGCCGAGTCTGCTTCGCCGCGATTCCGGTGGCCCGCTGATTGCTCTTCCGGACTCAAAGCCCCACGCCCGCAGCCCCCGCCAGGCCCAAGCCCATGCCGCCACTCAGCCTCCTCGCCGTCGCCTTTGGTGCGCTCGCCGTCAACCCCGCGACCGTGCCCGCCAAGGGTTCAGCGCAGTCCATCGTCACCGTCGACAAGACCTCCATGGTCCACCTGTCCACGGTCAACCCGGGCGGCACCGCCTGCGAGGTGGTCGATCACCTGCGGGGCCCGTTCGCCAACTCCGGGGTCGTCGGCAAGGCGAACTGCGACCTCGACCTGCTCCTCGACGCCGGCGTCTACAAGGTGCGCCTGACCTCGCCGCTCAAGGGCAAGGGCACCGCGACGGTCAAGGCCGAGCCGTTCCAGGAGGTCAACAACCCCCTGCTCCGCCTCGAGCGCGGCCGCCAGGTCGACGAGACGCTCAAGCCGCACCAGCAGGCCTCGTTCTGGATCCACGTCGAGGGCCGCACCTTCGTGCCCCTCCGCGTCTCCGGCCGCACCGCCGGCGAGGTGAAGCTGTGGAAGAGCGGCGAGTGGTCGGAGAGCGTCGAGGCCCACGCGACCACCGTCACCCCGGTCCCCGGCAAGCCCATCTACGAGTGGTGGATCGGCCGGTACCTCGAGTCGGGCGACTACCTGCTCACCGTCTACGGCACCAACCCGCAGAAGTGGACCCGCGGCCCCGAGGACGACGCGCTCTCGGTCGGATACCTCTTCGATCCGTTCCCGGCCGAGAAGGTCGCCGACGCCACGCTGCCGGCGTGGGGCGTCATGGCCTGGTCGCTGCCCAAGTCCCCGGTGGTCGCCTCCCTCGAGCTGTCGGCCTCGCCGGCCAGCCCCGTGGACCTCGAGCTGCGCGGCGTGGGCGAGGACGGCAACTCCATCGAGTCGATCGCCAGCAGCTGCCGCATCGAGGCCAAGGCCCTGCGGCCGCGCTGCTCCGCCTACGCCAGCGACGACCGCGCCTACTCCCTGGTCGTCCGCGGCGCGCCGGGCACCAAGTTCCGCCTGGAGTTCGGCCGCTATGTCTCCGGTGGCCCGCTCTCCGACGGCGACTTCGGCTCTCCGTCCGACATCGCCTTCAAGGCGCCCGCCGGCGGCTCGTACCTCGTCGGCGCCCAGGACGTCCCGGCCGATCCCGACGCGGCGCCGCTCTCCTGCGTGCTGCGCCGCGCCCGCCCCAACGGCGTGTGGGACCTCGTCTCCCGCGACTTCCTGCAGGTGCCCACCAAGTCCGTCCTCGAGCGCACCTTCAACTACGACGGCAGCGAGGCGACGCTGTGGTTCGACGTCGCCAGCGGCAGCAGCTACACCCTCGCCACCGGCGGCACGCGCAAGAGCTACTGCGAGCTGTACCGCATCGACGAGGCCGGCGAGCGCACGCGCCTGACCGAGTCCTCCAAGGACCCGGGCTGCAAGATCGAGAAGTCGCTCTCCGCCGGCGCCTACGAGCTCAAGCTCTACGGCGGCCTCTCCGGCATCGAGACGGTCAAGATCGCCGACAGCAACAAGAGCTGGTTCGGCTCCAACGACCGGGTGAAGGCCTCCGGCGACAAGACCGCCTGCCTCTTCCCGGCCGTCAACCTGGAAGCCGGCGCCACCTACCGCATCGAGACCAACCGCTTCTCCGGCAGCACCCGCGGCCTCACCCTGCGCCCCAAGCCCATCGCCCTGGCGCGCCTGCTCTCCTTCGAGCTCGCCGCGGGCCGCCCCATCGACCTGCCGCTGACGCCCGGCCGACCCATCGTCGTCAGCGCCGAGGGCCCCATCTCCTGCGCGGTCGGCAAGGCCATCGTGGCCGAGGCGCCCGACGGGACCTGCAGGATCCCCGAGCAGGGCGGCTCCGAGACCCTCACCATCACCAGCCGCGCCACCGGGCCGATCCAGGTGCGCGTCTCCCGGCCGCAGCCCCCGCCCACCTTGCCGCCGCTGCAGGCCTTCAACCCCGTCTTCGCGCCGCCGCCGGCCCTCTCGCTGGACAAGGAGGTCTACTTCGACTTCGCGCGGCTGGAGAGCCACTCGCTGGTCTTCGAGGTCAAGGACGCCGGGCTCTACCACCTGACCACCGTCGGCCTGCTCGGGACCAGCTGCCGCATCCGCACCCAGGCCGAGCCCAGCCTCACCGCCAACGACGGCGGCGGCCGCGGCCACAACTGCCTGGTCGCCGGCTACCTGCGCCCCGGGCGCTACCTGGCCACCGTCGCCACCACCGGAGCCAGCCGCGGCCGCGCCGGCGTGGTCCTCAGCCGCCGGCCCTCGAAGGCCGGGCCGGACACCAACATCGACTCCACGGTCTTCTTCAAGACCGACTCCGACACGCTCATCACCGAGAGGCTCCTCGTCGCCAAGGGCGGGCGCGCCACGCTGGAGACCATGGCCCGCGGCGCCTCCCTCTCCTGCCGGCTGGAGGACAAGGACGGCTGGCCCATCGAGCGCGTCCCCACCGCCTGCGCGCTGACCCGCGACTTCGCCGCCGGCCAGTACCTCTGGGTCCAGCTGCCGCTGACCGTGGAGAGCATGCGGCGCACGAAGTTCGAGAAGATCCGCGCGCCCATCGTCCTGGCCGGCGCCAAGGCGCACGAGGTGGGCTTCAACACCTGGTACCAGGCCAAGCTCAACCCGAAGGGCAAGGACGAGTTCGTCTTCGAGGTCCCCGCGGATCTCGACCTGCAGCTGGTCCTCACCGACGCCATGCAGGGCCGGCTCTACAAGCTCGCCGCCGACGGAGGGCTCACGCCGGTGGAGTTCATCGCGCCGCAGTCGCTGCCGCCGCCCCGCGAGGGCGAGGGCTACTCCGAGCCGGGCATGGAAGGCGACGGCGGCGAGGGCTACCAGCCCGAACCTTCTCCGGACTACGGCAGCGAGGGCGAGCCGCCTCCCGACGGCAGCGGCAACGGTGAAGGCGGCGAGGGCGAGGGCGGATACACGCCTCCGGCCGCTCGCTACCAGCCTCCCAAGCCCGTGGTGAACGTGAACCTGCCCGGCGGTCAGGCGCTCTCGCTCGCCGCCGGCAAGTACAAGCTCATCGCCGAGCACAGCCGGGCCGACGTGGACGTCTCCTACCGGCTCTACCTGCGCTCCGACGTCCTGGCCCCCGGCATCGCCCGCGACGCCGCCGCGCCCGGGTCGCTGACCGTGCGCGTGCCGCGCGAGGGCATCCTGCGCCTGCGCAGCCGCGGCGAGTCCGACGTGCGCTGCCGCCTCTTCGACGCCTCCGGCAAGCTCGTCGCCGAGTCCGGCAGCGTGGGCGACGACTGGAACTGCGCCTTCGCCGAGCCCCTGCCCGCCGGCGACTACCGGCTGGATCTGGAGTCCGAGACTCTGGACTCGGTGCTGACCCACGTCGGCGTGGCGATGCCCAAGCTCGAGACCGCGGTCGCATTGACCGAGGGCCAGGCGCTCAAGATCGGGACGTCGGTGCAGGTGCTGAGCGTGCCGGACGCGCAGGGCGAGGTGGTCCAGGAGGTCAGCCTGGTCTCTCCGATCGGCGCCCCGTTCTCCTGCGACGTCTCCGGCAAGGACGGGGTCATCGCACGCCGCAGTCAGGTCAAGGACTGCTCGTTCCTGCTGCGCGGCAAGGGCGACAAGCTCACCGTGCGCGCCTGGCTGGTCGAGCGCGTGCCCGCCGGCCCGGTGCCGGCGAACGTCCACGTCGTCAGCAAGCCCATCGAGGCCGGCAAGTCGTCCATCTCCGGCAAGGGCGCGACCAGCGCGGTCATCGAGCGCGACGGCCGCTACGCCACCAGCGCCGGCGTCTTCTGCCTGCCCGAGTCCGCCAAGGGCGTGCTCGAGCCGTGCGGCCCGGAGGTCTCGCTGGAGAAGGGCACGGTGATCTTCGCGGCGCTCGGCGACAAGGGCGCGAAGCTGCCGCTCGACGAGATCCCGTTCAAGGTCTCCGACAAGGCGGCGGTCGAGAAGATGAAGCTCGACGCCAAGCCCTTCATCCAGGCCTCCCGCTCCTCCGAGACCGCGGTGCACCTGCTCAAGGTCACCGGGCTCTCCGGTGAAAGCTCGGCGCCGGCCTGCGCCATCGCCGGCGGCGCCCGCGCGGTCCGCGACACCGACTGCTTCGCCGCGAGCGGCTGGGCCGAGGCGGCCGTCGCCCGCACCTGGATCGCCGGCGAGCCGGGCGAGGCCGAGGTCACGCGCCTCGCCGTCCCGAAGGCCTCCGCGGTCGCCACGCTCAACCCCGGCCAGCAGAGCCTGACCTGGCAAGCCGCGCCCGCGATGCTCTACCCGCCGTCGACGCCGGCGCGGGTGGACCTGACGCTGCCGCCGGAGACCTGGGCGGTGCAGTTGGGCGCGGATGGCAAAGCCGTAGATCTGTGCCCTCCGGAGAAGGACGTCGCGCGCTGCGTGCTGGCGACCCGGGGCGGCGAGATCCTGCTCTGGGGCGAGGGCGAGAAGCGTGCCGAGGCCTCGGTCATCCTGGGCGAGGCCACGGCGCGAGCGCATCTGACCGCCGGGCTTTACGAGGCCGCGCCACGCATCGCCGGGTTCATCTCCATCGACGTGCCAGCGACCGACAAGGCTCGCAAGCTCGACGTCGAAGGTGCCCGCTCCTGCACCGTGCGTCTCTCCGACGGCACCCGCGCCGCCGGCTGCACGTCGAGCATCCCGGCGAACCTCTTCGCGGAGCTGCTGGTGGCGCACGACGCGAAGCCCTTCCGCGCCGTCGCGCACGCCGCCGACTTCTTCCTGGACGGCGCCTTCCCGCTGATGGCCACGCCGTCCGCCACGCCCACCGCTCCTCCGCCGCTGCTGCCGATGGGCCGCGCGGTGCCGGTGGTCGGCGGCCAGGGCTGGACGCAGTGGAGCCTGTCGTTCGACAAGCCCGCGGTGGTGCACATCCGCGGCGACTCCGGCGTCTGCGGGCTCGTCGGCAAGGACCACGTGCTCGCCGCCGACGGGCTCGGCGCGGGCTGCGAGATCCACCGGCTGGTGCCGGCGGGGGCCATGCGCATCGTGGCGCGCGCCTTCTCGGGCCAGCCGCTGACCGGGACGCTCTCCTGGACGCAGTCGGAGGTCGAGGCGCTCTCCGAGGGCCCCGGCCCCGAGCGGTGGATCGATGCCGGGCAGGCGCGGCTCTTCAAGTTCACGCTCGCCAGCGCCGGGCGCGTGGGCATCGGCGTGCAGCAGCCGGCGGAGACGCTCGCCTGCACCGTGCGCGACGCGAACCAGGCCGTGATCGGCGACGGCTGCCAGCAGTTCCTCAAGCTCGAGGCCGGCAACTACCTGCTCGAGATCCGCGCGCCGGCGGGAGTGAAACCGACGCGGTTCAGACCGGTCGTGGTCGGACTCCAAGGCGCCAAGATGGATGTCCCCGAGGAGTACCTGAAGGACTTCTTCCAGCGGATCGGGGGCCTGCCGTGAACACCCGACACCCCGAGCTTGTCGCCCGACACCCCGAGCTTGTCGAGGGGCCAGAGCTCAATCCGTCAGTTTCTTCCGAAAACGCCGTGCGCACCGAGTTGATGACCATGGTTCACAACGATCGAATGCTGGCCCCTCGACAAGCTCGGGGTGTCGTGGCCGCGCTGCTTGCAGGCCTCGTGCTTCTCCCGAGCGCCGCCTCCGCCCAGTCCTCCGACGCCGAGAAGGAGAAGGCCGCCAAGGACCCGGTCTACGTCCCGGCCGACCAGGGCCAGCGCCCGACCACTCCGCGGGTGCTCCCGGACGACTTCCTGCGCGGCTACGACCCGATCACCGTCTACTTCGCCGCGGACGAGGGCCCGGGCCGCGGGCCGGCCGACGACGGCGCCAAGCTCCTCAAGATCGCCCCGGCCTGGCCGGGCGCCTGGTCCTGGGCCGACAAGAAGACCCTGCAGTTCCGCCCCGCCGAGCCCTGGCCGGCGCTGGCCCGCTTCGCGGTCGAGGCCCCTTCGACAAGCTCAGGGCAGGGCAAGGGCGCGCGCAAGGTCCTGACGACCATGATGTCCGCGCCGTCGCAGATGTCGCCCTCCAGCGGCTCGGACAACCTCAAGCCCTTCCGCAGCTTCACGCTCACCTTCCCGCAGGCGCTGCCCGTCGCCTCGCTCAAGCAGATGCTCAAGCTCGAGATCCGCGAGCTGCCCGGCCTGGCCGACTCCAAGCGCCTGCCCATCAAGAGCTTCGCCATCAACCAGCTGCCGCGCGCCTCGCAGCGCGACCCGGCGATCTACGCCATCACCCTCGAGGAGGACGTGCCCGAGGGCAAGCAGCTCTCCGTGATGGTGAGCCTCGCGCTGGGCGACGAGGGCAAGGTCCTCTGGAACGGCAAGCTCAACACCCGCCTGCCCTTCCACCTCGAGTCCTTCGCCTGCGGCTCCTCGCGCCAGCCCCTGGGCGGCGTCGGCGCGGTGCCGCGCGACATGGCGCTCTTCTGCGGCAACGGCGGGGAGAAGCCGCAGATGGTCTTCTCCGCACCGGTGGCGGACATGAACCTGACCACGCTCAAGAAGCTCGTCCGCCTCGAGCCCGCGGTGCCCGACGTGCGCTTCGAGGTCTTCGGCAACCGCATCCAGCTGCACGGCAAGTTCCTGCCCGACGTCCTCTACAAGGCGCACCTGGCCGCGGCCCCGCTGCACGACGACTCCGGCCGCGCGCTGCGCGACCCCGGCGACGCCGAGGTCTTCTTCTACCTGGGCTGGAAGAACCCGTTCCTGCGCTGGGGCCAGGCGACCGCGGTGCTGGAGAGCAACGGCCCGCGCATGCTGCCCCTGACCGGGTACGGCGACCCGCGCGCCGACGTGCGCATCTACCGCGTGGACCCGATGTTCACCGGCCTGTGGCCCTTCCCCACCTCGCCGGTCGTCGTCTCCGAGCAGGAGGCGCCGCCGTTCCCGGGCGAGGAGCCCGAGCCGCCCAAGGAGCCGATCGACACCGGGGTTGAGCAGATCACCAAGCACATCCGCCTGCTCGGCTCGCCGCTGGTCTCCAAGCTCGTCGACCTGCCGCTGGCCAAGAAGAGCGGCACCACCCGCTTCGGGCTGGACCTGGCCCCACTGCTCGACCCGGTCGTCGGCAGGAGCAAGCCCGGCACCTACCTCGTCGGCCTGCGCCGGCTGACCGGCGCCCCGCAGCGCACCTACATGCGCGTGCAGGTCACCAACCTCTCGCTGACCAGCGTCGACGAGCAGAACAAGGAGGTCTTCTACGTCCGCTCGCTCGACAAGGCCGAGCCGGTGCGGGGCGCCCGGATCGCCATCGAGGTCCAGGTCGAGCGGCTCAACGCCAAGGGCGTCTCCGAGTACCCGATGGAAACGGTGGCGCTGACCACCGACACCAACGGCCGCGCCCAGCTGGGCCCGCAGGAGAAGTGGCGCACCATCCGCCGCGTCTCGGTGCAGAGCGGCGAGGACCTGCTGGTCATCGACCCGCGCGAGCCGCCGCCGCAGTTCGCCGCCAACCACTGGTCGGCCTCGTCGAACTGGCTGCGCTGGCTCTCCGAGAAGATCCCCCCGGCGCCCAACCAGAAGACCCTGGCGTTCCTGTTCGCCGAGCGCGCCATCTACAAGCCGGGCGAGCCGGTGTTCCTCAAGGGCTACGTGCGCCGCAAGGAAGGCGGCGAGCTGAAGGCGCCGCTGGCGGCCGACGCCTACGTGCTGGAAGTCCAGGGGCCCGACGAGGCGGTCTTCAAGTTCCCGGTGCGCTTCACTCCGCTGGGCGGCTTCGACGCCAAGTTCGAGGAGAAGGACGTCCCCACCGGCAGCTACACCGCGTCGATCATCACCGCCAAGGAAGGCAACGTCCTCGCCACCCGCAACTTCAAGATCGAGGCGTACCGCATCCCCACCTTCGAGGTGCAGCTCGCCTCCGCCCTGGCCGTGCGCCTGGACGCGCCGTTCAAGGTGAAGGCCGTGGGCCGCTACTACGCCGGTGGGTTCCTGGCCGGCCAGCCCATCAGCTGGAAGGTGACACGCTCGCCGTACCACTACGTCCCGCGCGGCCGCGACGGCTTCCTCTTCGCCGACTCGACCCAGTTCGCGCGCCCCGGCGCCCCGCGGCCTCCGGACGTGCTCAGCAAGACCGGCACCCTCGACGACGGCGGCGCCGACGGCATGGAGGTCAACCCGGCCCTCGACATCGACGGCTCGCCGCGCCTCTACAAGTTCGAGGCGACGGTGACCGGTCCCGACGACCAGCAGATCACCGCGACCCAGGACGTGAGGGCGCTGCCGCCGTTCCTGATGGGCATGAAGCTGCGGCGCTACTCGGACAAGCCGTTCGAGCTCAAGCCGGAGATCATCGCCGTCGGCGTGGACGACAAGCTGCTCGCGGGCCAGGAGATCACCGTCCGCCTGCACAAGCGCGTCTGGCACAGCGTGCTGCGCGAGGCGCCCTTCGCCACCGGCCAGGCCAAGTACGTCACCGAGCAGGAGGACACCAAGCTGCTCGAGAAGACGATCAAGACCGAGGCCGACAAGGCGGTGCTGCCGTCCCTGCCGATCACCGAGTCCGGCGTCTTCGTGGTCGAGCTGTTCGCCCGCGACAAGCTGGGCCGGGTGCAGACGCTCTCCGCCGACCTCTACGTCGGCGGCGCCGGCCCCATGGCCTGGCCCAAGTCGCGCGAGGGCGTCTTCGAGCTGGCCACCGACAAGCAGAAGTACTCGCCGGGCGACGTCGCCAAGGTCGTCATCCAGAGCCCGTTCCAGTCCGGCAAGGCGCTGGTCGTCGTCGAGGAGCCCGGCTTCAACAACAGCTACGCCTGGGTGGAGATCGTCGGCGGCAAGGCCGTGCACGAGGTGAAGATCGGCATCCAGCACGTGCCCAACCTGCCGGTGCACGTCGTCCTGATGCGCGGGCGCCTCGGCGAAGGCCAGGCCGACGACTCGCGCTACCGGCCGCAGACCCTGGCGGCGTCGACGGACCTCGAGGTGGAGCCGGTGAAGAACTCCATCAACGTCGGCGTGGCGCACCCGGAGCAGGCGCGGCCGGGGCAGAAGGTGGACTTCACCATCACCTTGGCCGACGACCAGAACAAGCCGCTCGCGGGCGAAGTGACGTTCTGGCTGGTGGACGAGGCGGTGCTCTCGCTGGCCAAGGAGGCCACGCTCGACCCGCTCAAGAGCTTCATCGACCGCAACCAGCGCACCACCGCCATCCGCGACACGCGCAACCTGGTGCTGGGCAAGCTGGTGGAGCAGGACGAGGAGCCGGGCGGCGACGGCGGCGACGAGGAGGGCACCGGCGGCGGCAAGCGCATCGTGCGCAAGGAGTTCAAGACCGTGCCGTTCTACCAGGCCACGGTGCAGATCCCCGCCAGCGGCAAGCTGGTGCTGCCGGTCAAACTCAGCGACGACCTGACCAACTTCCGCGTCCGCGCGGTGGCGGCCTCGGGCCTGGCGCGCTTCGGGCTCAAGCAGAGCGTCATCCGCGTCCGCCTGCCGCTGCTCGTGCAGCCGCAGCTGCCGCGCTTCGTCCGCGCCGGCGACAAGTTCTACGCCGGCGGCGTGGTCCGCCTGCTGGAGGGGGCCGAGGGCGCGGCCACGGTGGACCTCGCGCTGGCCGGCCCCGTCGTCGCCGGCGGCCCGCTCGGCCCCGACAAGACCACCAAGTCGCCGACGAGCCTGAAGATGAACGCGGCGCAGAGCGTGCTCTTCCCCGTCACCGTGAACCCGAGCATCGCCGGCGAGTCCGGCGAGCTGAAGGTGACCGTGGGGGTGACGCGCAACGCCGACGGCGCCGGCGACGCCTTCGAGGTCAAGCTCCCGGTGCTGCCCGACCGCCTGCAGCAGCGCTTCGCCTACTTCGACCGCTGGAAGGAGGGCAAGGTCGCGCTCAAGCCGCTGCCGGAGGCCGCGCGGCCGGGGTCGGTCTGGCAGGACGTCCTGGTGACCAGCGAGCCCGGCATCCTCGAGCTGGCGGCGGGCCTGCAGTACCTGGACGCCTACCCGCACGGCTGCCTGGAGCAGAAGATGTCGAAGATCTTCCCGCACCTGGCGTTCGTGGAGACCTTCAAGAAGCTGGGGCTCGAGGACCGCGCGGCGGGCGAGCTGCCGCACGTCAAGCGCCTGCTCGAGGAGATGCCGAGCTACCAGGACCCGCAGGGCTTCTTCGCCTACTGGCCCGGCGGCGGCGCCGGCGACGTGGCGCTGACCGCGCAGACCCTGGAGTTCATGGTCGCGGCCAAGAAGGCCGGCGCCCCGGTGGATCCCAAGCTGCAGGAGCGCACCGTCGAGGCCCTCAAGCGAGTGCTGCGCAGCGACTTCCGCGGGCTGTACTCCGACTACCGCTACAACCAGCAGTCGGCGGCAGTGAGGGCGCTGGTCCGCGCCGGGTCGCTCGACGAGCACTACCTCATCGACCTCTTCCAGCACCGCGCCGACATGGACGTCACCAGCCTGGCCGACCTGGTGCTGGCGATGGACTCCAACCGCTCGCTCTTCAAGACCAACCTCGCCACGCTCGACACCGACCTGTGGGACAGCGTGGTGACCAAGCAGTACAAGGGCAAGCCGATCTTCGAGGGCCTGCGCTGGCGGCGCAGCGGCTGGGGCCTGGGCTACCTGGGCTCGAACACCTCGGCGATCGCCGCGGTGCTCGAGAGCCTGGTGATGCTCGACCCGACCGACAAGCGGCTGGAGCTGGTGCGCGACGGCCTGCTCGCCTCGTCGACCGCGTATGGCGGCTTCGGCTCGACCCACGACAACCGCCGGTCCATCTCCGCGCTGGCGACGTACCTGGAGAAGGCCAACACCCGCGCCTCCAAGGTCCACGTGGCGCTGGAGGGCGGCGGCGAGCTGCTGCTGGAGGGCACCAAGAAGGTCGCGCGCACCTCGCTGCAGTCCGACACCCCGAGGTCGGCGACGATCGAGGGGGCCGAGGTCGGCGCGCGGGTCGTCTACCACTACCTGCCGCTGGCGCCGGGCGTCGAGGCCAGCGCGCTGCGGGAAGGCTTCCTCGTCTCGCGCAGCATGACCGTCTACGCGCAGGGCGCGGCGACGCCGGGGCTCTACGACGACAAGAAGGGCGAGAACCGCAAGCTGGCGGTGGGCGACGTCGTCGAGGTCCACGCGCAGATGACGAGCGACGAGGAGCGCTACCACGTGGCGCTGGTGGTGCCGTTCGCCGCGGGCCTGGAGCCGCTCAACCCCGAGCTGGAGACCAGCGGCTCCGAGGCCAAGCCGTCGCTGTCGGACTCGATCGCGCCGACCTACGTCCAGCGGCTCGACCACGAGGTCCGCTACTACTTCACGCGGCTGCCGTCCGGGACGCACTCCTTCCACTTCCGGGTGCGCGCGGTGAACCAGGGCAGCTTCGTCCACCCGGCTCCGTGGGCGGAGATGATGTACCACCAGGAGGTCCGCGGCCGCGGCGAGGGGATGCGGGTCACCGTGACCGGGAACATGGAGAAGTGAGTCGGTCGCCGGGGTCGAATCCCCGCCGGGGGTCGAATCCCCGCCGGGGGTCGAATCCCCGCCGGGGGTCGAATCCCCGCCGGGGGTGGGTAGAGCGCGGCCTCCGTGCCGCGGGCGG
>DASXVQ010000123.1:0-2505 GCA_036504155.1 Myxococcales bacterium | reverse complement strand
GCGCTCGCCAGCTCTGCCTCGGAGAAGTTGCGCGCGTTGCGCCGGGCGTTGAGCGCGGTCAGGCCGAGGTAGACCGCGTCGGCGCCCGCTTCCAGGGCTGCCTGGAGGCAGGCGCGGTCGCCGGCGGGGGCGAGGAGCTCGGTGTCGGAGGAGGGGGCAGCCGGCATGGCGGCGGCATTCTAACGGGGTGGACGGCTCAGGCCAGGAGGACGCGGGGCCAATCCTCGACCTCGAAGCCCTTCGCGGCCATCAGGCGGATCGCAAGGATGCGGTCGAAGCCTTCCTCCCAGGCCGGGCGCTCGAGCATCGAAGCGGCCTCGCAGTGAGGGCGTCGAGGCGCAGGTGCAGGTGCGAGCGCAGCAGGCGCTCGGTGTGGAAGGAAGACGTCCCGGAGGCCTGCAGGCCGATGAAGAGCGGCGGCTCCATCGCTTCGACTCCGCCACGGACTGCGTTGCGATGGGCCGGCGCGCCGCTTCGCTCCGGCCTGGAAAACACCGAGGCCCCGCCGGACGCGCCGGCAGGGCCTCGTGCACTCTCGAGCCGGGATTCCGGACTACGGCGCGGTGTAGGCGATGTCCAGGTGGAAGGTCGAGTCGGCGTAGCCGCGGACCATGATGAACGCCTGGTTCTGGCCGGCGGGGACGGTGACCGTGCAGGTCTCGGCGGCGCCCTCGAGGTAGGGCCGGCAGGCGTAGGTGCTGGCGGTCGGCGCGGCGCCGAAGCGGACGTAGAGGTCGGGGTCGCCCGAGCCGCTCATCACCACCTTGAAAGTCGTGCCGGCCAGCACCGTGATGGGCGCGTAGTTCATGTCCTGGTTGGCCTGGACGGAGCCGTCGGCGGCGGCGGTGGTCGCGGTGCCGCTGCTGGTGCCGCCGGTGGAGGAGCCGCCCGAGGAGGTCTTGGTGTAGGAGATGACCAGGTTGAAGTTCGAGGCGGTGTAGCCCTTGACCATGAGGTAGGCGCTGGTCTTGCCGGCGGGCACCTTCACCGAGCAGCTCTCGGCCGAGCCGTCCAGGTAGGGGCGGCAGTCGTAGGTCGAGGCGGTGGGCTTGGAGCCGAAGCGGACGTAGAGGTCGGCGTCGCCGGTGCCGGTCATGTCGACCGAGAAGGTGCTGCCGGGGACCACGGTGTAGGGGCCGAAGTACTTGCTGCCGCTCTTGGCGACCGAGCCGCTGACGTTCTCGGTGACGGCGCCGCCGGTGCTGCTGCCGCCGCTGCTCACGCACTGGGAGGAGGCGCTGCAGGTGGTGCCGGCGCTGCAGGTGCCGCAGCTGCCGCCGCAGCCGTCGCTGCCGCAGGCCTTGCCGGAGCAGCTGGGGGTGCAGGTGTTGCCGCCGGAGGAGCCGGCCTTCACCACGTCGCCGCCGGTCACGCTGCTGATCCAGCTGACGTAGTAGTCGACCCGGGTGTCCCAGGAGTAGCCGGTCTCGCAGGGGGACTCGCCGCCGGAGGTGACGCCCACCAGGACCTCTTGGCCGTTGACGGTGGCGAACGCGGGGCCGCCGGAGTCGCCGTAGCAGGTGGTGCCGACGCCGCCGGAGGGCATCCAGTAGATCTTGGTCGCGACGACCTTGGACAGGTTGTTGGTCGTGATGCGCTTGGTGCCGTAGTTGTTGTTGTTCTCGCCGGTGACGCCGAAGCCGACCAGGGTGACCTCCTCGCCGACGAAGGGGGCGGTCACGGCGACCGGGGTGGGGGTCACGCTCGGGGCGTTCTTCAGGACGATGACCGCGATGTCGTACTTGCCCTCGCCGCTGTCGGCGTTGCCGTCCCAGGAGGGGTGCACGGTCACCGAGTTGGCGGCGTACACGCTGCTGCCGAGGAGGAAGGCGTAGCGGCTGGCGGTGGTGGACTCGATGCAGTGCGCGGCGGTGACGACCGTCTTGGCGCCCACCAGCGTGCCGGTGCAGATCTCGTCGCCGTTGTCGCGGACCTTGCCGACCGTCGGGTGCCCGTTGTCGACGGTGCCGTTGACGATGCCCTGCTCGATGGCGACCTCGGGCTTCACCTCGCCGGTGGAGTCGAGGAAGGCTTCGCCGCAACCAGCGAGGGCCAGCGCGGTCAGGGTGCCGAGAAGGAAGGTCTTCTTCATGGTGGGCTCCGGTGGCGTCGCAGCGAGGCCCCTACCTGAGCAAGGCCGACGCCAAGCAGGTCGGCGCCTGTGATTTCAATGGCTTGGACTGTCCAGAGGTAAATCGGGTTTACAGCCGGATTCGTCCTCGATTCGGACAGCCCTGCTCGAAACTCGGCCAGGCCGTCCTGGAAGTCGCCACCCGCCGCAGCCCGGCGACCTATTCGGGAGCGGTGGTGACGAAAAGGGGCACCGCTGCCCGGCGCCCGAGAGCGGCTCCAAGGCTTGAAGCCCTGCTGTCACCCCACATCTTCAGCCGGCGGAGGTGGGTAGAGCCCGCCCTCCGTGGCGGGGGCGGCCTTTGTCGGGCGCTGACACGACCAAACATACCGACACGACCCCGGCACCCTTCGGCAAGATCACGGCAGGCCCGG
>DASXVQ010000122.1:0-225159 GCA_036504155.1 Myxococcales bacterium | reverse complement strand
TGCACCTCGGGCGCGGAGATCTCCAGATAGCGCTTCCCGGCAATCGTCGGCTCGTCGAGCGGCAGGCCGAGCATGGAGCGCTCCAAGAACCCGCGCCCGATGCGGTGCAGGCTCGACTCCGCCAGGGTGATCTGGCGCAGCAGCACGGCGCGCGCCTGCTGTAGCTCGTCGGCGGAGACCGGCTCGGACTGCATCTGCCGCAGGTCGCGCTCGACCAGGCCGCGCGCCTTGGCGACGTTCGCCGGGTCGCAGGCGTAGGTGACCTCATACACGGCGCGGGTCCGGCCGGCGCGCAGGTCGGCGTCGACCGAGTAGACGAGAGCGGCCTCCTCGCGAAGGTCGTGGTAGAGGCGCGTGGCGAAGAAGCCCCCGGCGAGGACGTGGTTGCCCAGCTGAAGCGGGTAGTAGTCCGGGGAGGTGCGCGTCAGCTCCAGCGTCTGGACCAGGGTCACTTCGTCCTGCACGCGGCTGGCGTCTGGCACGGCGGCGACCGACGGCCCGCTCGGCGGCACGGCCGGGGGATCGGTCACCGGCGTCGGCCCCTCGGCCTTCCACGCCCCGAAGTGCGCCTCGAGCACTTTGCGGGCCTGCTCCGGCGTGACCTGGCCGAGCACCACGACGGTCGTCAGGTCCGGGCGGAAGACGGCCTGGTGGTAGCGGCGGACGTCCTCGAGCTTGAGCGCCGAGACGGTCGCGGGGGTCGCCTCGCGCTGCCTCGGGTCGCCCGCCGGGAAGATCGCCCGTTCGCGCGCGCGACGCGCGAGGTAGGCCGGGCTCTGGAGCAGCCCGGCCGCCGCGTCCGCGGTCTGCTTGCGCACGTTCTCGAAGGCGGGCGCCGGCAGCGCCGGCCGCAGCACGTTCTCGGCCAGCAGCTGCACGCCCCGCTCGAAGGACCGCGCCGGGACCTGGACCGAGAAGTCCGAGCCCGCGGTCAGCTCCGCCGCGATTTCATCCACCGCCGCGCGGAAGGCGAGGCGGTCGTGCTCGGTCGTGCCGTAGGAGAAGAGCTGCTCGAGGACCTGGTCCACGCCTTCCTGCCCGCGCGGCGTCTGGAGGTCGGGGTCGGTCTTGACCCTGCCGTAGACGACGGCGACCGGGATCTCGGGCGTGGGCTGGACGATGAGGCGCAGCCCGTTGGGCAGGGTCGTGGAGACCGGCGCGAGGACGGACGGCGGCACCTGTGGCGACTCCATCGTCCGCCTGGCCCACTCCGGCAGGACGACCGGCTCCACGCGGCGCGGCGCGAAGGACTCGCCGCCGCGGGGCGGCCGCGCGGCGACCGGCCTGCCCGACGGCTTGGGGACGAGGACCGCGGTGACCGCCGTCCGGTCGCTGTTGCCGAGCCAGCCGCGGGCGACCCGGCTCACGTCCTCGGCGGTCACCTTGGCGATCGCCGCCAGATCGTCCTCGGGCGAGGCGCGGCCCTCGACGGCCACAGCCCGGGACCAGAGCGCCGCGAGGCCCGAGACCGACCCTTTCTGCAGCTCGGCGTCGGTGACCTCGCGGCGCTTGGCGGCCTCCACCAGCTCCGCGGGGAACCCCTTCGCGAGGTAGCCGGCGACGACGTCCTGGATCGCCTTCACCAGCGCTGCGCCGCCCTCGCCGCCGGGGAAGGCCGCCGTCGCGTAGCCCAGGCCCGCCCTCGGCAGCGACTGGTCTTGGAAGCTGGTCTGCAGCGCCTTGCCTTCGACGACCAGCGAGTAGAGCGCGCTGCGCTGGTCGTCGAGCACGTCGGCCAGCACCTGTCCCGCGGCCCAGTCCGGGCTGTCGTAGCCCGGCAACCGCCAGGCGACGACGGCGAGGCCGTACGGCAGGTCGCTCTCGAGCTGGAAGTGACCCGCGGTCGGCGGCCGGAGGCGGATGGGCGAGCGCGCTGGCAGCTTGCCCGCGGGGATGCTCCCGAACAGCTGCTGGGCCAGGCCCAATACGGCATCCGGGTCGACGTCGCCGGCGATGACCACCACCGCGTTGTTGGGCACGTACCAGGTCGAGTGGAACTTCTTGAGCATCGCGCCGGTGGTCTTGGCGAACGACGCCTGCGTCCCGAGCGCGTCGACGGCGTAGGGCGTGCCCTTGAACAGGTGCGCCAGCAGCCGGGTGTAGAGCAGGTATTCGGGGCTCGAGAGGTCGCTGGCGACCTCCTGGCCGATCGCCCCGCGCTCCTGGCGCCAGAGCGCCTCGGTGTCGAGCACGTCCCGCATGCGCGAGGCCTCGATGCGCAGGGCGACCTCGAGGTCCGCCGCCGGGACGGTGAAGTAGTAGCGGGTGGCGGTCTGCTGGGTCTCGGCGTTGAACTCCCCGCCCATGGCGGCGGTGAGGGTGGCGAGCTGCGACGCCGAGAGCTCGCGGCTGCCGCGGAACATCATGTGCTCCTGGGCGTGGGCCATCCCCGGGAAGCCCGGAGGCGCCTCGTCCCCGCCCGCGAGGTAGGTGATCTCCGTCGTCACCACCGGGGCCAGCGCGCTGCGCACGGCGACCACCCGCAGGCCGTTCTCCAGCGTCGCGCGCGCGACCCGGGGCGAGGCGGGCTCGGCGGCTCCGGCGATCGAGGCGAGGCCAGCGGCGAGCGCCAGGCCGAGCAAGGCGCCTCTGGTGAAGGTCCGGGGCATGGCTGCGCTCCTGGGCGAGGGTCCGGTGCGGGGGGATGATCTGCCCTCGGGGCTCCGGACGGATCCGGCGCGTGCCTTTCGGAGCCACCGATGCGGGGCAGTGAACTCCGGACGAGCGGCGCGCCGCGCCCCAACGGGAGGCTCCTGCCGGAGCGAGGCGCGGCGAAGATTCGCTCCGGGGCGACCGGGGGGACGGCTTGCGCGAGCGCGAGCAGCAGATCGAGCTGGCGGTCTTCCTCTTCCTGGTCGGCCCGACGCTGCTGCTGTCTTTCGCCCACGGCGGCCAGGTGCAGCTGAGCTTCCCGCTGCTCGCGATCTCGGTGATCGCCCGGGACCTGTCGCTGGTGGCGCTGGTCCTCTTCTTCCTGTGGCGCAACGGCGAGCCGCGCCTGCGGATCGGCTGGACGCTCGCCGGGACCGGCCGGGAGATCGGGCTCGGGGTCCTGCTCTTCGTCCCCCTGCAGGTCGGGGCGGCGCTGCTCGAGCGGGCCCTGAGCCAGCTCGGCTTGACCACCCCCGCGCACCTGCCCGCCAACCTGCACCCCGCCGGCGCCTCGCAGGTGGCGCTGGCGCTGCTCCTGGTCCTGGTCGTCGCGGTGGCCGAGGAGACGATCTTCCGCGGGTACCTGCTGCTGCGGCTGCGCAGCCTGACGGCCAACAGCGCCTTGGTCGTCGCGTCCTCGTCGGTCCTCTTTGCCATCGGGCATGGCTACGAGGGCTCGGCGGGCGTCGTCACGGTCGGCGCGCTGGGGGCCGCCTTCGCCCTCGTCTACCTGTGGCGCCGGAGCCTGGTCGCCCCGGTGACGCTGCACTTCCTGGTGGACTTCGTGGGCCTGCTGCTGGCTCCCGCCGTCGGGCACGGCTGAAGGCCCGCCGACGCAGGCGTGGTCCCGCGCGATGCCCAGCGTTGGTTGGAGTCGGTCTGGCTCGCACCGGGCCCGACGCGGTCAGGGGCTCGCTGGGGGAGGTGGCATGCGCGGGACCATCCGGATCGGCACGCTGCGCGGCATCCCCATCCGCGTGCACTTCACGCTCCTGCTCGTCCTGCCCTTCCTCGCCTTCCTCTTCGGGCGGGCGTTCGTGGGGGCCGCGCTGCTCGCCGAGGTGCCCCCCGGGCAGTTGCACGGCAGCCCCTGGCTATGGGGGCTGGGCGTGGCGGTGGCGCTCTTCGTGTCCGTGCTGGTCCACGAGCTCGCCCACGCCCTCTACGCGCTGAGCAAGGGCGTGGAGGTGCGCGACATCACGCTGCTGATGATCGGCGGGGTCTCGCAGATCGCCGGGCCGCCCAAGAGGAGCCGCGACGAGGCGGTCATGGCGCTGGTCGGCCCGCTCTCGAGCTTGGTCATCGGCGCGGCGTTCTTCGGACTGTTCCGCCTGGCCCATGGCGTCCAGGCCTTCGACCTGCGCTTCGCGCTCTTCTACGTGGCGCAGCTGAACCTGGTGCTGGGGCTGTTCAACCTCGTCCCGGCCTTCCCCATGGACGGCGGCCGGGTGCTGCGGGCGGCGCTGGTGGGCCGGCTGGGCTTCGTCCGGGCGACGCGGGTGGCCGCGGCCGCGGGGAAGGTCTTCGCGGTGCTCTTCGGGCTGCTGGGGCTCTTCAGCTTCAACTTCCTGCTGCTGCTCGTGGCCCTGTTCGTCTACCTCGGCGCCGAGGGCGAGAGCCGGCAGGTCCTCATCCAGGCGACGCTCGGGCACGTCAAGGTGCGCGACTTCATGAGCGCGGGCGCGGTGTCCGTGGAGACCTCGGCGCCGGTGAGCGCAGCCGCCGAGACCATGGTCCGCGAGCGCCGCCTCGCGTTGCCGGTGGTCGACCACGAGCAGGCCCGCGGCGTGGTGACGCTGGAGGACGTCCAGGGCGTCCCGCCGGAGCAGCGCTCGCGGACGCTGGTCGGCCAGGTCGCGCATCGGGTCCAGTCCGTCCGCCCGGACGACGAGGTCTGGCAGGCCATCCGCCTCATGGACGCGCAGGGCACGCCGCAGCTCCCGGTGGTGGAAGACGACGCGCGGATCGTCGGCACCATCACCCAGGGCGACGTGGCCCGGGGCATCCGGCTCGAGGAGCTCGCGGTGGCTACCGCGAGGACGAGGGCCGAGCGACCGCCGACGTCGGTGACGGGCCCGGGCGGCGAGCCCCCGAGGTGAAAGCCGCCCTCTGGTTCTGGCCCTGGCCCTTTCGCCGATTGCGCAGGCCGGGGCGCGGCTAGCCGAGGCCTCGCCGGACCATGAACTCGACCGCCGGCGCCATGTTGACCGGCGTGATGGCGATGGCCGGATGATCCTTCGCCCAGACGCGGAAGACCTCGTCCGCGAAGCCCTGGCCGATGCCGTTCACGCCCTGGAAGTCGAGCAGGATCTCGCTGAAGCGCTCCATCCCTTGCAGCAGGCGTTTGGCTTCGGAGCGAGACACGAAGGACACGCCGTGCTCGAAGAGCTTCACGACGGCGCGGGTCTTTGTGAAGGCGAAGTCCTTCGTGTACTCGTCGAAAACGTTCTTGAGCGCGCGCTCGGTCGCAGCGGCGAGCTCGGCATGGACGCGGGTCCCGACGCGCTCGGGGACGGACCGCAGCGCCTGGTCGCCGATGAGGTTGTCGACGGTCCACCGCAGATTCCCGCTTTCGATCTCGAGGCGGTCGACCGCTTTGGAAACGAAGAAGATGCCTTCGCCGGTGTGCCGTTCGGGCTGGCTCGTCAGCTTGCCCTTTGACAGCTCCTGGACCGCCGTCAACTCGGAGTCCAGGTGATGCGCCTGCTGCGCCCGGGCGAAGATTCCCACGCCCCGGTCGACGATGTCGAAGGAGAGCCGCTCGGGAGTCGAGTCGACCAGGACCTCGACGTCCGGTGACCCGGAGTGGTCGATGGCGTTGTTGAGCAGTTCGGTGAACGCGTACTGGACGATTTCTTTGGCCTGCGCGGTCGAACCGGCCGGGACCAGCTCGGGTTCGAGCTCGGCGAAAACGTCGCTCTCGGACAGACCTTCGCGCCGGTAGCTGTGCTCGCGGTGCCTGGCCTGCTTTGCCCGGTAGCGGGTCGCTCTACCGCGCCCTTCGGCTACCAAGTCCCCGGACTGGATCAGCCTCTTGAGGTGAGTGTGGAGCGCTTGTCGGGTAAGCCCCGTCAGCTGCATGAGCTCCGAAATGCCAATGGTTTCTTGACGATTGAGCGCTTCCTTGACGATTCCATTGACGATTTCGGTCTTCACCAAGCAGATCCTTGACGATTCCTGCCCATATCGTCAAGTTTCCGCCGAGAATCGTCAAGGCAGCTCCCGAATCGTCAAGGACGTCCCTTGACGATCAGGCCGCCACGGTCTCCGCCTTGACCGCCGGCTCCTTCGACAGCCGATCGACCATGCGCAGGGTGATCCGGGCGGCGGCGTCGATGACCTCGGGCTCGAGGTTCTCCGGCACGTCTTCGCGCGTGTGGTAGAGGACGCGCCCCGCGCCGATGGGGTTGGACGGCACGGCGAGCAGGGTCGCGGCCTCGACGCCGACCTTGGCCAGCTCCGCGGCGTCGGTGGCGCCCAGCCCGAAGAAGAGCTTCATGGTCTTCACCTCGATGCCCTCGGCCTTGCCCTCCTCGATCCACAGGTCGGCCACGCGCCGCGACAGCTTGCGGAAGCCGTTCAGGTCGGCGACGAGCACCTTGAGGTCCTTGAGCTTGTAGAAGGACTCGAGGTTGAGCATCACGGTCGGCACGGAGCTCAGCTGATCGAGGTTCTGCTGCACGAAGGCGCGCGAGCCGCGCAGGCCCGACTCCTCGGCGTCGAAGCTGACGAGCAACAGCCGCGTCCCGGACAGGGCCTCGGGGTCCACCTGCAGCCGCTGGCGGAAGATCTTGGCGGCGTGCACCGCCATGCCGCTGGAGACGAGGTTGTCGCCCGCACCGGGCACGGCCCGCCGCGTGAAGTAGGTGGTGAAGATCACCGCGGGCACGAAGGCGAAGATCGCCAGGCCGCGCAGCAGACCCTCGCTCAACATGATCGCTCCCAGGCCCTGCGCCACCAGCAGCCCGGCGAGCACCAGCGGCATCCCGTACTGCGCCACCTGCTGCCAGGCGCCGATCGAGACGTAGGCGAGCGGCGAGAAGCGCAGCCAGCGGAACTCGAAGGCGCTGTCGTGGTGCCCGCTGATGATGATCTGCCGCTTCACCGGCCCCTGGGGCTCCAGGGTCGCCACGACGTTGGTGCAGCGCTTGCGCGGGAAGAAGCGGTCGATGACCTCGAAGTAGAGGCCGAACTGGGTGATGGCCACGAGCGCCACGAACCAGAAGAGCGCCAGGGCGGGATAGGTGAAGCCGAAGAAGAGCAGCGCCGCGGCGATCGCGCCCACCACCGCCGAGAGCGTCTCGAAGGCGATGAAGGCCATGGGGCGGCAGCTGAACTCCTGCAGCTCCACCCGATCGCAGTTCTCCTCGAGGTCCCTGGCGATGAGCTTGGCCGAGTCGAGGCAGGCTTGGGAGCCGGCCGGCCTCGGGCCGCAGGAATCGATGATGCGCTTGGTCCAGCCGAGGATTGCCCGGCTCGTGTCGGTCTCTGGCATAGGGGGTCCCTGACGAGAACGTCTCACACCCGGAGTTGCATCCTGGGGTACGATACCGCGCAAAGCCTCGGCCGGGCGCCCGCTCAGCGGAGGATCGAGTGCCAGGTCGCCGTGCCGGGCACAGGGTAGCTGGCGACGGCCCTGGCCTGTCCCGAGCCGTCGGTCTCCAGCCTCACGAGCTTCTGCGGGTTCGCCCCGACGAGCGCCCACGCGGCCGGGCCGCGCTTGGCGACGTCGTTGCAGGGAAGCTCCTGGACGCCTCGGGGATCCGTCGAGCCGTCGAAGGCGACGGGGACCGCGGAGAGGAGGTCCCCACACAAGAGGAGCTCGTTGCCCAGGACGGCGAGCGCACGAACGGAGCCCTTCTCCTCATCGAGGACGGCCTCCGGCTCAGCCACCCTCTTTCCCCGCGTCCGGAAGATGCTGCGGATGCCCCGGCCCTTGACGAAGAGCAGCCCGTCGTTGGCCCCGTCCTCGCCGTCCACGGCCACGACGTCTTCGAGCAGCGCGTGGGCGAGCCTGCCGACCGGATCGAGCGAGCCGGAGCCCTGCAGCCTGAACAGCTGCCAGTCGAAGGGATCGCCGATGCGCAGGTCGTGAGAGGTGACGAGCTCGCCGGTGAGCGTGGCGAAGTGATCGAAGCCGGACGTGTCGAGCGACTCCAGGGACGGGCTCGGGTCGTCCAGGCGCGTCGACAGGATCTCCTCCTTCGTCACCAGGAAGAGCCGCTGCCCGACGACCCGCAGCGGCCGGGGCGTCAGCCGTGAGGTGAAGAGCCGCAGCGAGGTGTGCAGCCGGGAGCGCTTCCCGTCGGGCTGGATGCGCAGGACCTCGGCGTCGCCGCCCCGCCGCGTCACCACGAAGAGCTCCGCGCCGACATGCGTCGCCAGCGGCTCCTGGGCGTCGACCTCCCGGGCGTCCTCCAGCGTCACCGCATCGGGGACGGTGACGACCGGCGCGAAGGCCGGCGGGGACTTCGAGAGGTCCACGGCCAGGAAGCGCGCCTCGGTGGCCTCCACCGCTCCGAGGACGAGGTGGTGCGGCTGGTCTCGGCGCAGGGGCCGAGGGCCGATGGGCTTGCAGCCGGCCAGGGCTACGGCCAGCAGCAGCAGCAGCGATGCGTTCCCGCGATCCACCAACGCCCCTCCGTTTGACCCCGAGCGATACTACCAGTGCTGTCGCCGTCCGCTCGGCGGCTCGTCGAGGTCGAGAAGAAGTGCGTGCCAGGGCGTCACCCTTTGGAATAGGAAATGCGCACTCTCCTCGGGGGATTGCGGGCGCATGTCTGGCACGAGTCCAGCGATCCTCTTTATATGGATGGGTGAAGAGCCTCGAAGGAGCCCCTTGGACAGCCCGCGAAAGACCGCCGAACGCTGGAAGCCCGCCGTCGGCGTGCGCACCCAGCTGACCGCGGCCTCCGTCCTGTGGACCTGCGTCGGGCTGGGGCTCGGCACGGCGGGAGTCGTCTGGTGCCTCGCCACCGGCGAGCCCTGGATGCTGGTGGCGCTGGGCGTGGCCATCGGGTTGGCGAAGGCCTGGTTCATCATCCGCCCGGTGGCCCTGCGCAACGCCGCTCGGATCATCGAGCGCGGCGACGGCAAGTGCCTGGGCGGCTTCCTGTCGTGGAAGTCCTGGGCGTTCGTGGGCGCGATGATGGGCGTCGGCTTCGTGCTCCGGCACAGCCCGCTGCCCCGCTCGGTCCTCGGCGTGCTCTACGTGGCCATCGGCGCGGCGCTGCTCGCCGGGGCGCTGCCGCTGTGGCGCTCGGCCCTGACCCGGACCGCTCCCGGGGCGGCCGGGGGCGCCGGCCCGCCTTGAATTGAGCCCGCTGAGCCCGCCAAGTCGTGCTAGATACCGGCCGCCATGTCGGTCGCCTCGGTCATCGTGCCGGTCACCCAGCGCATCGCGGTCGCGGATCTGTCCACGCTCATCCGCGCCGCGCTGGCCCAACCCCAGGTCAAGGAGCTGATCGTCGCCGGCCGGCTCGCCGAGGCCGACCGCACCCGCCTGGCGGAGCTGGGCGCGCGCTCGCTCTCGGTCGTCGGCGGCCGCGGGGTCGCCATCAAGACGGCGCTGCGCGAGATCAAGGGCGACATCGTCATCCTGCAGGACCCCGACCCCGCCTACCGGCCCTCCGACTACCCCGCCCTGCTCGCCCCGCTGCTCGACCGCCATGCCGACGCGGTCTACGGCGTGCGCTTCGGCCGGCTCGAGCCCGGCGGCGCCCGCGCCGTCGGCCACTTCTACGGGCACCTGGCCGACCTGGCGCTCTCGGTGCTGACCGGGGCCCTGACCGATCTCTCGCTCGCCGACGCGGAGACGGGCCTGAAGGCCATCCGCGCCGAGATCCTGCTGGGCATGCCCATCTCCTCGGCCAACGGCGGCATCGACGCCGAGATCGCCGTGAAGATGGCGGCGCAGCTCTTCCGCGTGCACGAGATCCCCATCGGCTTCGCCGCGACGCCGGTCTCCGAGCGGCTGGGGCACCGGGTCCAGCGCGCGCTGACGCTGATGCGCTACGCGACGAGCATCAACGACGCCGACAACCGGCACGAGGGATACACCACGCTGCTGCGGATGGAGGAGGGCGCGCCGCGCTACAACGCCTGGCTCGGCCGCAAGCTCTCCGCCCACCTGGGCCGGCGCGTGCTGGAGGTGGGGGCGGGCATCGGGACCATCACCAAGCACATCGCCCCGGGCCGCGACCTGGTGATGGCCCTGGAGATGGACCGCTTCTACTACGACCGCCTGCGCAACCTCTTCGCCCACAGCCCGCAGGTGGTGCCCAAGCTGTCCGGCGTCGAGAAGGCCGACTGGGAGGCGCTCAAGGAGCACCGCTTCGACTCGGTGCTGCTCTCCAACGTGCTCGAGCACATCGCCGACGACCGCGAGGCGGTGCTCAACTTCAAGAGCGTGCTGCAGCCCGGCGGGCGGCTGGTCATCCTGGTCCCGGCGGGCCCCGCGCTCTTCGGCTCGATGGACGAGGCGGTCGGCCACTTCCGGCGCTACACCCGGGGCGCGCTCTCCGACCTGCTCACCGGCTGCGGCTTCACCCTCGAGGCGCTCGAGCCGATGAACGTACTGGGCATCCCGGGCTGGTTCCTGAACGGCCGGGTGCTGCGGCGCCGGTCGATGCCGCCGCTCCAGCTGCGCGCCTACGACCTGCTCGCCCCGACGCTGGCCAGCCTGGAGGAGCGCCTCAAGCCGCGGGTCGGGATGAGCCTGCTCGCGGTGGCCCGCATCTAACCTCGAAGGAGAAATTGATGCCCTGCCGTGACCCGGCCGCGGCTATCATCTCGACCCATGGCAACCACCCTCTACCTCTATGCTTGTGTCGACACCGCCCCCACCAGCCTGCCGCCCGCCGGGATCTTCGGCGAGCCGCTCAAGGCGCTGCCCGTCGGGGACCTCTTCGTGGTCGGCGAGCCGATCTCCGACCCGCGGCTGCTGCTCCAGTCGAAGTCCGACCGGATGCCCAAGCACGCCGCGCTCATCCGCGCCCTGCAGGCCAAGATGTCGGGGGTGATGCCGATCTTCTACGGCACGACGATCGAGGAGGAGCGGGTGAGCCGCCTCGACCCGGCGTTCCTGAAGACCGAGCTGGCGCGGGTCAAGGGCACCGACGCGATGCGGGTGGAGATCTGGGGCAACACCAAGCGCCTGCCCAAGCGGCCGAAGGCCAACGCCAAGAAGCCGCTGCCCGAGCTGCCGGAGGTGGAGTGGATCACCGCGGCCGTCGCCAAGGTGGCCAAGGAGCAGCCGAGCGTCCAGCACAAGTTCCTCGAGGAGGTCCTGGCCGGCACGCCGACCTGGGTCCGCGAGGAGCTGAGCAGCAAGTCCAAGCTCGACGCCCCGGTCGCGGTGCTCACCCAGAACTTCCAGCGCGGCAAGGACGCCGAGTACCGCAAGCTCCTGGAGGCCGCGGCGACCGCGCACGAGGTGCGCCTGGACATCCAGGGCCCGCAGGTCAGCTACGGGTCGCTGTTCCCGCCGAAGGCCCCGAAGCCTGCGGCCGAGGCGCCCACTCCCTGAGCGCGAAGAGCGCGAAGGTCACCGCCCAGGCGCCCACCACGTCGATGGAGTAGTGCAGCCTCGCCAGCATCACCGAGGCCACCATCGCCACGTGCCCGGCCAGCGCCAGCCAGCGCAGCGCCGGCCGCTTCCACAGGTAGAGCACGAGCAGGAACGTGGTCGCGGTGTGCCCGGAGAAGAAGAGGTCCTGCGTCAGGTAGGCGCGCGCGGCCCCGTTGGCGAAGACGCCCACCGGCGAGAGCAGGTCCAGGAACGCCCGCCAGAACTCCATCCCGACGATCCCCCGGCCCGCGTGCAGCGGGTCCGGCGGGCCCAGCCCCGTCAGCGCGATGCAGACGCCGCGCGCCAGGGAGACGAGGCCGCCGGTCACCATGTAGCGGGCCCAGCGGCGCGGCTCGGTGAGCAGGAAGGCGAGCGCGACCGGCACGTAGCAGAAGAGCCAGGCCACGTAGTTCACCCGGTCGACCCAACCGACGTACGGCAACCGGGCGAGCAGGGTGTCGGGCAGGCTCGGGGCCGGGCGCAGCTCGTTCCACAGCGCCAGCGCGGTCATCGCCGCGTAGCAGGCGGCCCGGAAGGCGGTCGCGCCGAGCACGGCAGGCACGGCCTCGCGCAGGGCGGCCAGCCGTCCCTGCCCTCCTGAAGCCCCATCCAGCGCCAGTGCGTTCGACATCGGGCGCGGCATCAAACCAGACGAAGGCGGCCTTGCCTACCCTGGGGCACAGGCCTCACCATCCGAACCCCCCACCGGGCCGACGGCTCTCACCGTCAGGCCCCTCGGGCCCAGGACTTCAAGGAGACCGAACCATGGCAGAGCTCGTCGTCACGTTCCCCGGAGGCAAGAAGGTCAACGCCGAGTACCACGGCAACGTGCTGAAGACGGACCAGACCACCGAGAACGGTGGCGAGGGCAGCGCGCCGGAGCCCTTCACCCTGTTCCTGGCCTCCATCGGCACCTGCGCCGGCATCTACGTGCTCGGCTTCTGCCAGGCCCGGAAGATCGACGCGACCGGCGTGCGGCTGACCCAGAAGATGGAGTGGGACGAGGCGACCCACGTCCTCAAGAAGGTCTGGATCGAGATCCACGTCCCGCCGAGCTTCCCCGCCAAGTACCACGACGCGCTGGTGCGCTCGGCCGACGGCTGCGCGGTGAAGAAGGCCATCCAGGCGCAGCCCGTGTTCGACGTGCGGACGGTGGTGGACGGGGAAGTGGCGAAGGCGGGGTAGCTGAGATTGCCCGAGACGGAGGAGGGGCCGTTCTCCGCTCGGCGACCCGGGGGCTAAAAAGCCCCCGGCTACCATCCCGAAGCCCACTGAAGTGGGCTGGCCCCCGACTCAGCGCCTTTGAGACGGCCGCCATCCCGTGCGGAGGTTCGTCTCCACGCACGGGCGAAGGGCCGGACCGCTACGACTCCATCGCCACGTGCCGGGGCCAACCGGATTCAGCCGGTGACGCGTCAGTTGCCGGGGCTCTTCACGCGCCCGCGATTCCGTGCGGCGCAGCGCGGTGCGGGCCGGGCTCAGCCGAACGTGTAGTGCTTGCGGACGTCCTTGCGGATCTCCCAGGTGCACTCCATGCCCAGCGGGAAGATCACCAGGTCGCCCTTGCCCATCGCCACCGGAGAGCCGTTCTTCGGGGTGACGACCACGTCGCCCTCCAGGAAGAAGCAGGTCTCGTCGGCGTCGTAGGACCAGTCGAAGGTCGAGGCCGGCTTCGTCCAGATGGGCCACTCGCGCACGCCCAGGTCGCCCAGGCGAGCTTCGCTCGCGTTGTGCTCGACCTGGATGACCAAGGAACGCTTCCCCATGACTTTCCACCCCCGTGGAAGAAGGGCGCATTAGAGCACAGCCGGCGTTGCCGCGTCGCGCCAGGCCCCGTACGCTCCCGCCGTGAACACCCCGACCGTCCTCTTCGACCTGGGCAACGTGCTGGTGAGGCTCGACCTCCCGCGCGGCCTTTCCCACCTGCGCCGCCTGGCCGGCCGGCGCGCTCCCCAGACGCTGGAGTCCGCCGAGCTGCACTTCGGCGAGGCCTCCACCGCCTGCAACCGCGGCGACCTCTCCCCGGAGGCGTTCATCGCGGAGCTGGCGCGCCAGCTGGGCGCCCCGGCGTCGCCCACGACGCACTCCAGCCTGGTCGAGGCCTGGTGCGACATCTTCGAACCCTGGCCCGAGATGGAGGCGCTCGCCGACGAGGTGCTGCAGGCCGGCCACGCCGCGTACCTCGCCTCCAACACCGACCCGCTGCACTTCGCCTTCCTCGAGCTGCAGATGCCGGTGCTGCGGCGCCTGACCGGGCTGCACCTGTCCTACGAGGCGCGGGTGATGAAGCCGGATCCCGCGTTCTTCACCGGCCTCCTCGCCCGCTTCGGGCTGCGCGCCGCCGACTGCGTCTACCTCGACGACCGGGCGGAGCACGTCGAGGCGGCGCGCAGCGTGGGCATCCGCGCGGCGATCCACGAGGGCGAGGTGGCGAAGGCCCGGGCCTTCCTGTGCGAGGCGGGCGTGCGGATTCGGCGGGGCTAGCTAGAACTGGTAGTCCTCGTTCGCCGGGTCGAAGTCCTTGTCGCTCAGGCCGAAGTCCAGCTTCACGTCGCCGTAGCCGTACTCCTCGACCAGCCGCAGCGCCCCGTCCTCCTGGTCCCAGACCTCGATCTTCGCGGGGACGTCCAGCCGCTCGTAGATGCACAGCCGCGCCTTGCGCGAGTACATCTCGGGGCACTTGGCCTTGTCGGTCTCCATCTCGAAGCAGCGCGCCTGCGCGCCATAGAGCACCTGCAGGCCTGCGTCCACCGCGCGCACCAGGCACTCGGGTTTGGTCTGGTGGGTCACGAGGTCGCGCGCGAACATGGCGATGGTGAAGTCGAAGCCCGCGTTGGGGACCGGGTGGCGGGTGCTGCGCGTCATCAGCCAGTGGCCGGTCGGCAGGTTCACCGTGACGTCCGGGAACGAGCCGGGGTGGGCGCGCGCCTTGTCGCCGTTCCAGCCCTTCTGCCAGAGGACCTCCTGGCCCTGGTAGGCGTCCCCGGTCCACCTGAAGTAGACGCTGCGCGGGCTCGCCCGGTACTTGAGCGCGATGACCTCCTCCGGCAGCTGCTTGCCCTTCCACTCCTTCTTGTAGAAGGTCGCGGTGAAGTCCTTGAGCGCCCTGGCGGCCTTCTCCATGCGCTGGATCGCCGCCGCCACCGCCTCGACGTCCCGCTCCTTGTCGACCGGCGGCGCAACGGCGGAGGCGAAGGCGGCCTCCTTCGTCGCCGTCTTCGCCACCTGCACCGACGCTCCTGTTGTTCCGGCGTCCGGCGGCGAAGGCGCGGCCCCCGGCGACTGGGCCAGGGCGAGGGCGAGCGCGGCGGCGAGCACGGCGGAGGTCATGTTTCCCTCGGGAAGTGAGCCGGTGGATTATAGCCGCCCCTCCTTCGGAGCCCCGCCATGGACGAGCTCATCGCCCGCCTGCTCTCGGACGCCCGCGGCCGCGCCTTCGAGCTGCACCGCTCGTTCGTCAACCCGGGCTTCGTCGACCTGCTGCAGCTGGCTGGCTACGGCCGGACCTTCGTACGCGCCAGCGGCGTGGAGCTGTTCGACGAGTCCGGCGCGAGCTACCTCGACTTCTGCTCCGGCTACGGCGTGCTCAACCTGGGCTACAACCCCCCGGCGGTGAAGGCGGCGCTGCGCGAGGTGCTCGAGGCCGACCTGCCGGGCTTCGCCCAGGTCGACTGCCCGACCCTCGAGGGCCTGGCGGCTCAGGCGCTCTGCCGCACGCTGCCTTCCGGCCTGGACCGCGTCTTCTTCTGCTGCACCGGGACCGAGGCGGTGGAGGCCGCGCTCAAGCTGGCGAGGGCCTCGACCCGCCGCTCCCGCCTCATCGGCTGCGAGGGCGCCTACCACGGGCTGACCCTGGGCTCGCTCGCCCTGAACGGCAACGCCGCGATGCGCGCCCCGTTCGAGCCGCTCACGCCCGGCGCCGCGCGGATTCCCTTCGACGACGAGCGGGCCCTGGAGCGCGAGCTCTCGCGCAGGGACGTGGCCGCCTTCGTGGTCGAGCCCATCCAAGGCGAGGGCGGGTGCGTCGTCCCCAGGGCGGGCTATCTGCGCGCGGCGCGCGAGCTGTGCGACCGGTACGGCACGCTGCTGGTCGTCGACGAAGTCCAGACCGGCCTGGGCCGCACCGGGTCGCTCTTCAGCTTCGAGCGCGAGGCGATCGTCCCCGACGCGGTCTGCCTGGCCAAGGCGCTCTCCGGCGGCCTGGTCCCGGTGGGGGCCATGGTGGCCCGCGGCACGGTGCACGCGCGCGCCTACGGCACGACGGCGACCCAAGGGCTGCACGGCACCACCTTCGGCGGCGGTCCGATGGCCATGGCCGCGGTGCTCGCGACCCTGAAGGTGGTCCAGGAGGAGCAGCTCGCGCAGGCGGCCGCCGACCTGGGCCGCCACCTCAAGGACCGGCTGCAGGAGCTGGCGCGACGCCATCCGATCATCCGCGAGGTCCGCGGGCACGGGCTGATGCTGGCCCTCGAGTTCCAGGACGCCTCGCGCGGCTGGCTGGAGAAGACGCCGCTCTCCAGGCTCTCCGGCGCGACCGCCGCGCTCTTCGTCCAGCACGTCGCGCTGCAGCTGATGAACGAGCACCGCATCGTCGCGCAGTCGGCGGTCAACGCCCCGGCGGTCCTCAAGGTCATGCCGCCGCTCATCGTCCGCCGCGAGCAGTGCGACCGCTTCGTCGACGCGCTGGACAAGGTGCTCGAGGGCGCCGGCCACGGCTCGGCCATCGCCAAGCTGGCGCTCGAGGCGCTCAAGGTCAAGGCGGGGCGGTAGCCCCGGCGGTGGCCCCGGCGGCAGCCCCTCCCCCGCCTCCCCGTCGCGGCAGGTCGAACGGACCGAAACCGAGTGCACTCAAGGCTCCGGTGAGGGGCTCCCTTCTGCTCGATGCGACCTCTTGCGCGACACCGAAAGTACACTCGGACTGCTCAACCGTGTCGCGACGAGGACCGCCGAAGGCAACCCACGGGCCCCTCACCGGAGCCTCGAGCGCACTGGGCTTTGATCCCGTGCATCCGGCCGCGACGGGGAGGCGGGGGTGGGGCAGCGAAATCGACACCGAAGCAGGCGTGCTGCGCCGGCTACTTCCCCTGACGCCGCAGGATCCGCCGCGCCTTGTACGCCTTGCCGTCCTTGATCTTCAGCTCGAGGGTCTGGACGGTGGTCTTGCCCTCGTCCTCGAGGGACCGCGTGACGATCATCTGCGCCGGCTTCTTGTCCTTGAGCGTCAGCTCGGTGGTGACGACCAGCGCCTTGCCGTCCTCGGACCAGTCGGCCCTGCCGCGGACCTTGCCCTTCTCGGTCTCCTTCTCCTCCCAGCCCTGGCCGGCCTTGACGAGGTTGCACTTGGTCCCGAGCGACGACTCCACGCAGACCTCGAGGCCTTCCGGCTTGTTCGAGACCTTCTGCGTGACGACGAAGGACCCGGCCGCCTTGCGTTCGATCCAGGAGGCGCCCTGCGCGGCGAGCAGGTCGTCGAGCGGATCGGACGCAGCCAGGTCGAGCTTCCACGTGCCGGAGAAGTCGACCTTCGACGCGACCAAGGACGCAGCCGGCGATGCGGGCTCCGCCGAGAGCAGCGCTGCGGCCAGGGCGTAGGCGGCGAGCATGCGGGGCGCTCCTCGGTGGACCGTGTGGAATCCTAGTACGGAGCCACAAGCGTCAGCGCGTGGAGGAAACCTGCCCCGGCAGTGACCGGATCGGTTCGAGCATGGGCAACTCGGTGTCCTTGCTCGAATCCCGCTCGTCACCGCCAGGGCTGGTCGTCCTCCGCGCGCTAACGCTTGCGGCTCGGTGCGCTGCGCGGTTTCTCAGCGCGAGCGGATGGCCCGGTAGAAGTCGGTGGCCGACTTCGCCAGCCCGCCCGGCCCGGCGATGACGTCGCCCAGCCCGCGGCAGCTGGTCCAGCACGCGCCGCAGGGGTTGGAGCGGGCGCGTTCGGCCAGGCGCTGCGTCAAGAGGTCGGCGGGAGCGGTGAGCAGGTTGCCGACGGGCCGGTCCAGCTCGTTGATGCACAGGCCGACGTTGCCGCGGTCGTCGACGTTGAAGAAGGTGTTGCCGGCCTGGCAGGCGGGGACGCCGTGGTTGGCGACCGCGTCGTCGAAGGCGTCGAGGTAGCCGCGCATGGGCACGAAGGCCTGGGGGTGGTGGGCCTTGAGCTGGCGCAGGAACTCGCTCACCGGGCGCGACGGGTTGCGCCGGGGCAGCTTCCCGCGGCGGTCGCTGTAGAGCGACAGCTCGACCGAGATGCCCAGCTCCTCGGCGAGCAGGACCAGCTTCTCCAGGTCGTCGAGGTTGTCCTCGAGCAGCATCGCCAGCGCGTGCACGCGGTGGCGGCGGTCGGGGCGGGTGTCGCGGAAGATCTCCAGGGCGCGGAGCGCGCGCTCGAAGGAGCCGGGGCGGCCGCGCTGCGCGTCGTGGCGGGCTGCGCTGGCGTAGTCGAGCGAGACGTGGACGTCGCCCAGGCCCGCCTCGTAGAGCGCGCGGGCCTTCTCGCGGGTGACCAGCCAGCCGTTGGTGATGATCGAGAAGAAGTGGTCCTTGGAGAGGATGCGGGCGATCTCCGGCAGGTCCTCGCGCAGCAGCGGCTCGCCGCCGGACATGGAGATGGCCAGCGGCGCCAGCGGGGCGAGCTTCTCGGCCGCCAGGCGGATCTGGTCGAGGGTCAGCTCGTCGGAGGCCCGGTGCTCCTCGCGCCAGAACAGGCAGGACTGGCAGGCGAAGTCGCAGCGGTAGGTGATCTGCCAGTTGCACAGGAACAGCTTGCCCACCGCGACGTTGCCCAACAGGCGGCTGCCCTTGGTCAGCCACGACAACTCCTGCGTCAGCGCCGCCATCCTGTGGCTCCTTCTCCTGCCCCCGGGAAGGCCGATATCCTAGCAGTCACGCGTTGGGTGCCGGCAGTCGTCCCCCTCCTGGCCGCAGTGCGTTTTCGCACACCTCGCCCAACGGCCGCCGAAGGCGCGCTATCCTCTGCGCTCCATGGGCTTCGTCGCCAACTACCTGCGCAACCTCCCCGCGGTGCTCGCCGGAGCCCAGCCCACCCGCCCGCTGCTCTTCTCCTGGTACGTCACGCACCGCTGCGCGCTCTCCTGCGAGTACTGCTGCGACGGCGAGGGGCGCCCCTTCAAGGACCTCGGTTCGCGCGAGCTGTCCGTGCCCGAGGCCGAGCGCCTGCTGCGCCTGCTGCGGCGCGAGGCCGACACCCTGGACATCACCGGCGGCGAGCCGCTCGTCCGCGAGGACCTCGAGGAGCTGCTCGGGACGGCGAAGCGGCTGGGGTTCCGGATCGCCCTGAACACCAAGGGCATCGGCCTGCCGGACCGCGCCGAGCTGCTGCGCACCTGCGACGTGGTGGCGCTCAGCGTGGACTCGCTCGACCCGTCGCGGCTCGCCAAGATCATCGGGAAGCCGCAGGAGGTCGCCGAGAAGGTCCTGAAGGCGCTCGACTTCTGCCTGGCGCACCGCGAGCGGCTGGGCTTCAAGCTGGTGCTGGCCGCAGTCGCCATGCCGGGCAACCTGGACGACGTGGAGGCGGTGGTCTCGCTGGCGCAGAAGCACCGGTTGGGGCTTCACCTCTCGCCGCAGATCGTCGGGACCGCGGTGCACTCCGAGCTGCGCAGCCACCCGGGCTGGGCGCGCCTCGCGCAGCGCCTGGTGGAGATCAAGAAGAGCGGCCTGGAGGTCCTGGGCGTGCCGGAGTACGTCGCCGGCATCCGCGACCTCGCCCGCTACCGCTGCATGCCGCTGCTGATGCCCACGCTGCGGCCCGACGGCCGGGCCTGCTACCCCTGCCTGGACTTCGTGAAGGCCGAGGTGGACGTGGTCGAAGCCGGCGGCTGGGGCCCGGCGCTCGAGCGGGCGCGCCAGCAGGCGGGCCCGATCCCCGACTGTGGCGACCGCTGCCAGATCTTCTGCCACATGGCCCCATCTCTCTTGCAGCAGCACCCGCTCTCCGCGCTCGGAGAGTTGCGCCACTGGAGCTGAACCATGCTCGAACGCTTCGACAAAGGGCTGCACTACGGCTACCGCAGTGCCCGGCTGATGAAGGGCCTGGCCACCGGCGGCCCCATCCACTGCAACCTGCAGGTGACCTACCGCTGCAACTTCAAGTGCGACATCTGCGACTTCTGGAAGACCCAGCACGACCAGGCCGAGGAGCTGTCCATCGGCGACATCCGGCTCATCGGCAAGAAGCTCAACGAGCTGGGGACGCTGATCATCTCGCTGGCCGGCGGCGAGCCGCTCATCCGCGAGGACCTGTGCGACGTCATCCACGTCCTCAACGAGGAGAACCACTTCCCGATCCTCATCACCAACGGCTGGTTCGTGAACGAGAGCCTGGCCAAGGACCTCTCCAAGGCCGGCCTGCAGGAGATCTCGGTCTCGGTCGACTACGCCGACCCGGCCAAGCACGACAAGCAGCGCGGAGCCAAGGGCTCGTGGGAGCGGGCGGTGAAGGCGCTGGAGCTCTTGAACCGCTACCGCTCCAACAAGACCAACCGCGTCCACATGATCACCGTGCTGATGGACGACAACCTCGAGGAGATCGAGAAGCTCATCGTCCTCGCCAAGGACATCGGGGTGACCTACATGGTCAACCTCTACTCCTGGAACCGCGGCGTGAAGGCGCGGCGGCTGCCCGGCACCTCGGTCACCAAGCACCTGCTGGATCTCAAGCGCCGCTACCCCGAGTTCATCTCGCTGACGAGCTACCTGGAGCAGATGGACCAGGCCATCGCGCAGGGCGGCATCGGCAACTGCCAGACCGGGCGGCTGCTGATGAACATCGACAACAAGGGCAACGTGGCGCGCTGCACCGAGACGCTCGACGAGCCGGTGGGCAACCTCCTCCAGGAGGACGTGCACGCCATCTACGACAAGCTCTGCGAGCGGCAGCGGACCAAGGACTGCGCCGCGTGCTGGACCAGCTGCCGCGGCTTCGCGGAGTCGATGTACAAGCCGCCGCGGGCGCGCCAGCTCAAGGAGTTCCTGATCTCGGTCAAGCCGCACTAGATGCAAACCGCCCCCCCGCCCCTCCAGCGGAGCTGGAGGGGAGCCCGTCTGTGCTCGACTCGCTCCCCTGCGGAGCTGCTCTCACCGCGACCCAGGTGCCCGGCACCAGCGTCCGTGCCCACCGCGCGCAGGGCGGTGCCAGCAGCTCCGATCGACATCGCCGAAGGCAACCAGCGAACCCCCTCCCGCAGTTGGGAGGGGGCAGGGGGGAGGGCTGGACTGGCGCTGCTCCTGCTCACCCTCTCCTCCTGCACCCCGCTCGTCCCCGAGCTCGACCAGGCCGGCGCGGAGAAGCTCCTCTCCGGGAGCCCAGCGCCGCTGATCCTCGACGTCCGCCTTCCAGAAGCGCCCGCCAAGGTGTTCGACCGCTGGCTGCCCGGCGCCATCCCGCTCGAGCTCGGTGAGGTCGACGGCTACCTCGCGCACGCCATGGTTCCCAAGGAGCGGCCAGTGCTGGTCGTCTGCCACGCCGGCACGACCTCAAAGGTGGCCGGGCTGGTCGCCAAGGAAGCGGGCTACGACCGCGTCTACAGCCTCAGGGACGGGATGAAGGCGTGGAAGGGCGGCCAGGTGATGCGCCCCGCGCGGCCCTCGGCCGAGCTGCGCGCCCCGCGCCGCCTCGAGGCCAGCCGGCTCGAGCAGGTGGCCACCGTCGTCCTCGGCATCGGCGTCAAGAGCACCTACATGGCGCTCTCCGCGCTGCTCATCGTCCTGCTCTGGCGCTCGCGCGAGCGCGGCCTGGTGCTGGTCCGCCAGTCGATGATCGCGTTCCTGTTCGGCGAGGGGATGTGCGCCGTGAACTACCTGTTCGCCTCCGGCGCCTCCGACCCGATCGAGGTCATGCACGGTCTGGGGATGCTCGCCATGGGCGCCCTCCTGCCCCTGGGGCTGTTCCGTCTCGCCGACGACCGCGTCGTGCGCTACGAGGACCCGGCGGCGACCTGCGCGGTCCAGCGCTTCTGCGGCCACTGCTGGAAGCGCGAGGCCGTCCCCTGCGGACTGCAGCGCCTCTTCCTCTTCGCGGCCCCGGCCCTGGCCGTCACCTCGCTCATCCCCCTGTGCGCTCCCATCGTCCCGCTCAGGATCGAGACGACGATCTTCGGTTCCTCGGTGGTCAGCCAGGTCGGCGCCGAGCTGCAGCTCCTCGAGTTCCGCCTCTACCCGCTCCTGGCCTGCGTGCTCTTCACCGTCTCGTTCGCGCTCCTCTGGGGCGGCCGGAGCCTCTTCGCGTACGCCCGCAGCCTCTTCTTCGCCGGCCTGGGCCTGATGAGCTTCTCGGTGATGCGCTTCTTCCTCTTCCGCACCTTCCGCGACCGCATCCTGTGGGCCGACGCCTGGGAGGAGGCGACCGAGTTCGTCGCCATCGCCTTCGTGCTCTTCCTCCTCTACGTCTTCCGCCGGCAGCTCGAGGTGCTGAGGTTCCTCACCTCGCGCGAGGCGCCCCTCCCGCCCGCGAAGGCGGACCAGGCCTAGACGCGCCGCAGCAAGGCCCCGGATTTGCTGCGCATTCTTTGTCGGCAACTCGAGGGCCCGAGTGACCGACAATGGTGTGCCGTACCCATGCCGTCGCGGAGTCCATCCATGCGCTCCACCTTGAAGCTCGCCGCCCTCGCCGCCACCCTGCCGGTCGCCCTCTTCGCCTCGCGCGCCGAGGCCGTCCCCTGCCCCACCGATCTGCCGGTGCTGCTGCTGGTGCAGGACAAGTCGGGGTCCATGGACGAGGTGCCCTGCACCGGCTGCCCGACCAAGTGGGACTCGTCGATGACGGCGGTCACCAACATGACCACCAAGTTCTCCAACCGCTTCGACTTCGGCCTGGAGTTCTACCCCGCCGACTCCAACAGCTGCTCCTACGGCACCATCGTGGGCAACGTGCCCATCACCCCGCAGGACGTCCACGACCAGTACTCCTGGGAGTACCCGGGCGGCTCGACGCCCACCGCCGTGGCCCTGGGCAACGCCAAGACCTACCTCCAGTCGCTGCACCTCGCGGTCAACGCCTACGTGCTGCTCATCACCGACGGCATGCCCAACTGCAACTCCAGCCTCGACCCGGCGACCTGCGCCTGGACCTCCTCCTCCTGCGTGGGCCCCAACTCCTGCTACGCCGAGTCCTGCCTCGACGACGCCGCCACCCGCTCCGCCGCCGCCGCCCTCAAGGCCGCCGGCTACCCCGTCTACGTGGTCGGCTTCGGCGACAACTCCTTCTTCAGCAACAAGGCCGTCCTCGACGGCATCGCCGGCTCCGGCGGCACCGCCCAGTCCTACGTCGCCACCGACGAGGCCTCGCTGACGACGGCGCTGGACACCATCGGCGCGCACATCGCCAACTGCTGCGTCAACGTCTGTGTCCAGGGCACCCAGCAGTGCGGGGCCAACAACGCCACCATCCGCTGCGTCTTCGACTCCGCCCAGGGCTGCACCGCCTGGACCACCAGCGCCTGCCCGCCCAAGACGGTGTGCACCAGCGGCAGCTGCGTGGCCTGCTCCGACCAGTGCGCCGCGGGCGCCTACCGCTGCTCCGGCAGCAACTCCGAGAAGTGCGTGGTGGGCGCCGGCGGGTGCCTGGTCTGGGAGAAGTACCAGACCTGCGGCTACGGCGAGATCTGCCAGGGCGGCAGCTGCGTCTCCTGCAGCGGCTGCTCGTCCGGCGACTCCAAGTGCCTCAACGCCACCACCGAGCAGACCTGCGAGTGGAACCTCTTCACCGGCTGCACCGAGTGGGCGCAGGACACCTGCGCCCGCGGCTCGGTCTGCACCGGCAACGCCTGCGCGCGCTGCGACACGGTCTGCGCCGCCGGCACCCGCGGCTGCAGCGGCAACGTCCCGGTGGAGTGCAAGGCGGACGCCTACGGCTGCACCACCTGGTCGCAGGAGGCGGCTTGCTCCACCTTCTGCAGCGGCGGCGCCTGCGGGGTGTGCGGCACCTCCTGCACCGCCGGCGCCAAGGAGTGCCACGCCACCAAGCTCGCCACCTGCGGCAAGGACGTGAACAACTGCCCGGTCTGGAACGAGTCGGACTGCGCCGCCGGCCAGTACTGCTCCGCCGGCGCCTGCGTCGCCTGCCCCGCCGGCTGCACCCCGGGCTCCAAGCAGTGCGCCGGCAACCAGATCATGGAGTGCAAGCAGCAGGCGTCGGGCTGCTACGCGCTGACGCCGGGCGCCACCTGCGCCGCCGACCAGATCTGCAAGAGCGGCAGCTGCATCACGCCCTGCAAGGACGACTGCGCGCAGGGCGAGGCCAAGTGCAGCGGCGAGGTCCCCTACGCCTGCGTGACCGCCCCCACCGGCTGCACGGTCTGGCAGCCGGGCACCGCCTGCGTCGCGCCCAAGGCCTGCGCCGAGGGCGCCTGCCGCGAGAAGTGCTCGGGCGGCGAGATCGAGACCTGCTCCGAGGGCTACCTCTGCAAGGCGCTCCCCAACGGCCACCTGTGCGTCCCCGTGAAGACCGCGGCCGACGCCGGCTCCGGCTCCAACACGGGCAGGGACGGCGGCGGCGGCCTTATCCTCGACGACCCGCCCGACGCCGGAAAGAAGCCCGACGGCGGCGGCGGCAGCGGGACCGACGACCCCGGCGCGATGGTCGGCGGCTGCGGCTGCTCGGCCGGCGCCGCGGCGAGCCCGCTGGCGCTCCTCGCCCCGCTCCTCTTCGCCGGCTGGGCCTCGCGGCGACGCACCCGCCGCTGAACGGCCGGCGCCGGGCCCGCGAAGTCATGCCTGAAGGCTCGCGGGCCCGTTAGACGTCCGTCGGTACGGATCTCCAGCTTCCTCGTCATCGCCCTCGTGGGCTTGCTGTCTGCCGACTGCCGCGACTTCGCGTCGCGGCCCAGGTGTCGAGTAGCGCCGTCCGGCCACCCGGCGACCGCAGGCCGCGGCCGTCGACGAGGGTGAAGGGCAGCCTCACACCGCGCCGTCCACGACGATGGTCGCGCCGTTCATGTAGCTGTTCTTGTCCGAGACCAGGAACGCGATCAGGTCGGCGATCTCCTCGACCTTGCCGGGGCGGCCCAGCGCGCAGTGCTGCAGGTACTCGTCGAGGCGGTTGGCGGGGATGTGGTTCGCCACGCCCTCGTCGAGCACGCCGGGCGCCAGGCAGTTCACGGTGATGCCGTAGCGCGCGACCTCCTTGGCCAGCGACTCGGTGAAGCCCTTGATGGCCGCCTTGGCGGTGCAGTAGTGCACCGGCGCGGGGAGCATCTTCACGCCCGCGAGCGACCCGATGTTCAGGATGCGCCCGCGGTTGAGGCGCACCATTCCCCGGAGCACGGCCTGGGTGGCGAGGAAGGTACCCTTGACGTTGACGCCCATCAGCAGGTCCCAGTCCTCCTCCTCCATCAGCGCCAGCGGGACGGCCTGGCTCACGCCCGCGTTGTTGACCAGCACGTCGATGACGCCGAAGGCCTTCTCGATCTCGCGGACCATCTCCCACAGGCCCTTCTTGTCGAGCACCGAGACCTTGAAGCCCTTGGCCACGCCGCCCGCCTTGGCGATGTCCTCCTCGACGGCGCGCGCCTCGGCCTCCGACTTCGAATAGTTGAAGGCCACCTTGGCGCCCTCGTGCGCGAGCGTCTTGCACACCGCGCGGCCCAGGCCCTTGGAGCCCCCGGTCACCAGCGCCACCCGGCCGTCGAGCATTCCCATCGCCGTCACGCTCCCTGCTGCGTCCGCGGAGCGCGGGCCCACGGCGCGCGCTGCGTCCCGGCGCCCTGCGCGGCGCCGCGGTGGAAGAGGTTGTAGCCGCACGCGGGCATCAGGGTCCCGTCGGGCAGCGGGTAGTGGTTGCAGCACTTGCGCAGGCGCTCGAGGTCGAAGTCGTGGGCGTCCATGTAGTGGTGGATGAAGATCGACTTGGCCTGCCGCTCGCCGCCCCTGAGCGCCTCCTGGAACTTGAGCGGGCCGGCCGTGAACATGGTGTCCACCGCGCGCCGCAGCGCCGAGAGGATGCCCTTGGCCATGGGGATCTCGTCCTGGCGGGCGAAGAGGTCGTAGGTCACGTCGCGCAGCGCCTGCTCGATCTCCGGCAGCGCCGGCAGGCTCGCCGAATTGCGCAGGAGCCCTCCGTGCTTGCGCAGGTCGGCGAAGCGCGGGAACGGGACGAAGGCGCCGTCGTCGAGCTTGAGCAGGTAGGTCAGCGCCACGCAGTGCGGGCTGGGGCACGGCAGCGGGCAGAAGTCGCTCATCGCGATGCGGCCGGCGGTCTGCGCCTCGATGGCCTTGATGATCCCCGGGACGGTGACGCGGTCGAGCGGGTCGCCGCCGAACGTCGCGCCGCCGCGGCCGGAGAGGGTCAGCGGCTGCAGGTTGAGCGAGACGATGTGCTCCTTCTGGAGCATCAGGTCCACGAGCGCGCCCAGCTGGTCCTCGTTGACTCCGCGGGCGACGGTGGCCAGCAGCTGGGTGGGGATCTTCAGCTCCTCCAGCACCTTCAGCGCCGCCGCCTTCTCGACGGTCAGGTCGCGGCCGCGCAGCGCCTGGTGGACCTGGGGCGTGAACCCGTCGAGCTGGAGGATGACGTAGGCGCCCTTCTCCTTGAGCTTCTCGGCGAAGGCGCGGTCGCGGCCCAGGCGCACGCCGTTGGTGAGGACGACTACCCGGCCGACCTCCGGGCGGGTGGCGACGTCGATGAGCTCCAGGATCTGCGGGTGGCTGGTCGGCTCGCCGCCGGAGATCGCGATGCTCTCGAGCAGCCCTTCGCTGGCGACCAGCCCGTCGACGATGCGCCGGAAGTCGTCCACGGCGAGGTGGTGCGCCTGCGAGTTGTCGACGAGGCAGACGGGGCACGCGAGGTTGCAGTGGTCGGTGACCTCGACGATGGGGACGCAGGTGTGCTGCTCGTGGTCGCCGCACAGGCCGCAGTCCTGCGGGCAGCCCTTCGCCGGCGTCTTCGACAGCTTCATCGGCTGGCTGCCCGCGCGAGAGAACCCGTAGGCGCCGACGTACCAGGCGGCGTCCTCGGAGACGAGCGCCTTGGACGGGCCGCACTTCGGACACGCCTTGGAGAGGTAGACCTTGCCGCTCTCGAGGACGACCTTGGCGTCGACCAGCTCCAGGCATTGGGCGCAAGCGGCGGTGGTGGTCTTGAAGGTCCGAGGAGCGCCGTCCCGGGCCGCGCCCTGCGCCAGGAAGTCGTCGAGGTAGGCCTTGGCGTCGCCGGAGATCTTCTCTTCCGACGGGCCGCAGGCCGGGCAGTGCCGCAGTCGGTAGACCTCGCCCGCCTTCAAGACGGTGCGGACTTCGATCCGGGCGCCGCACTTGGAGCAGGAGGAAGGCTCCTGCTTCAAGTAGACGTGAGAGCGGTCCTTGCGACCGTGGGTGGCCGGACCGCAGCTCGCGCACTTCATTCGGCAGCCTCCTCGAAGAGGCCGGCATCATGCCGACCGCCCTCCGAGAGCGTCAACCGCCGACACCCCGAGCTCGTCGAGGGGCCAGGGTTCAGTCCTTGAGGACTTGGCGCGGTTCGGTCTCTCGACAAGCTTGGGGTTTCGGCCCAGATCGCATGAATTGAACTCTGGCCCCTCGACAAGCTCGGGGTGTCGGGCGTGCTACAAAGCCCTCATGCAGCTCGGCCCCAGGGCAGCCGTCGTCGGCGTCTCGGCCGTGAGCGCGTTCGGCTTCGGCTGGCGCGGGCTCGGCCAGACTCTGCTCGGCCGCGCGCTCGCGCCGCGGCCCTGCGAGGCCTTGAGCCGCTCGCACCCCGGGACGCACGCCAGCGAAGTGCCTCCTGTCCCGCCCACGGACGAGGTCTCCGACGTCAAGACGCGCCGGCTCATGTCGCGCGCCGCGCACCTGGCGGCGGTCGCCATGAAGAAGGCGCTCGCGGACTCCGGCTGGGACCAGGGCCGCGACGAGATCGGCTGCTTCCTGGGTTTGGGCGCCTCCGGCGGACCGATGGAGGAGCTGCTCGCGATCCTGAAGGCCAGCATCGTCGGCGCGAAGGTCGACCCGGCGCGCTTCTGCCGCGAGGGCCTCGCCTCCGCGCATCCCCTGCTCGCCTTCCACCTGCTCAGCAACTACATCCTCTGCCACGGCTCCATCGCCGCCGGCGTCGGCGGGCCCAACCGCGCCTTCTACTCGCGCGGAACAGGCACGGTGACCGCCATCGCCGAGGCCTGCTGGGCGCTCGCGGAGGGCGATTGCTCGCGCACGTTGGCCGGCGGCGCAGATTCCGCGCTGCACCTGGCCACCTTTGAAGAGCTCCACCTCGAGGGCTACACCGCGCGCGGCTTCGTGCCCGGGGAAGGCGCGGCGCTGCTCGCGCTGGCTGTGCAATCGGACCGGGCGCTGGCGTGGATCGAAGGCTGCGCGGTGGACCGGGAACTCGGTGCCCTCCTCGAGAAACTGGGGGGCGCCCATTGCGACGTGGCCATCCTCGTGCCTTGGGGACCGCCAGCCCGCGAATCCCTGATCCGAGCGGTCCATCCAGTCCATCCAGGCGACTTGTCGCTGTCGCTGGCCGACCCTCTCGCGGCAGGCCCGGCGTTGGCCTGTGCCGCGGCCACCGACCTGCTGACGGCAGGGGCGGCCGCCGACGTCCTGGTGCTCTGCGCCGGCATCGACGGGGCCTTCGGCGGAATCCGCCTCTCTCGAGGGAGGCTCCCTTGAGCCGCGCGGTCATCACCGGCTTCGGCGTGGTCTCGGCGTTCGGCGTCGGGCGCGAGTCCTTCTTCGACGGCCTGGTCCTCGGCGAAACCGCCGTCCGCCACATCCGCAGCTTCGACGCCTCCACCCTGCCCTCCAACGTGGCCGGCGAAGTCCCGGTCGATGCCATCGACGCGGCCTGGATGAAGTCGCAGGCCACGGGCGAGGACCCGGCGCTGCTCGAGGAGTGGAGTCGCGACGGCTACTTCCGCGATCGCAAGGTCGCCTTCGGGCTGCTGGCGGCGCTCGAGGCCTGGCGCTGCGCCGGGTGCCGCCCCGAGGACCGCGAGGCCGGGCTCTCCATCGCGTTGGGCATGGAGCACACCTTCTTCGAGGACCTCGCTCATCTCTACGACGGCCAGGGCTTCGACTGGACCCGCGAGCCGTCGGCGCCGTTGCCCAAGGTCCGGCTGCGCGCGCCGTTCGACCTCACCGCGAGGCTCGTCGCGCGGCATCTGGGATTGCAGGGGCCACAGGCGCTGCACGCGTCCGCCTGCGCCGGAGGGGCGCTGGCCGTCGCGCATGCCGCGGCGCAGGTCGAACGCGGGCTGGCGAAGGTGGTCCTCTGCGGCGCCTCGGACTCGATGGTCGAGCCCTTCGGCCTGGGCGGCATCACGCGGCTGGGCGCTCCCTCGCCGCGCAACGCCCCCGACGCCTGCCGCCCGTTCGACCGCCGCCGCGACGGCACGGTGATGGGCGAAGGCGCGGCGATGTTCGTGGTCGAGGCCGAGGAGCGGGCCCTCGCGCGCGGCGCCCGGCCCCTGGCGCGGATCCTCGGCTTCGGCAGCACCCAGGACGCCTACCGGCTCAGCGCTCCCCGGCCCGACGGCATCCCCGCTCGCCGGTCGATGGAGCGCGCACTCCAGCGAGCGCGACTCTCCCCCGGAGAGGTCGGCTACGTGAACGCCCACGGCACCGGCACGCCGCTCAACGACGCCGCCGAGGCCCGGGCCATCCACGCCGCGCTCGGCGAGGCCGGCGCGAAAGTCCCGGTCAGCTCGATCAAGGGCGCGGTGGGGCACCTGATGGCGGCCAGCGGAGCGATCGAGATCGCGGCGTGCCTGCTGCCCTTCGAGCGCGGCCTGCTGCCCGGGACCGCCAACTACCTCGAGCCCGATCCCGAGTGCGCCCTCAACGTCCTGGGCCCGGCACCCATGGAAGCGCGCGTGGACGCCGTGCTCTCCAACTCCTTCGGCTTCGGTGGGCAGAACGCCACGGTCGTCCTCGGTCGGGCCCGCTAACCCATCTTCCTTGCTGCGGATTGTGGACTGGAATGCCAGGAGTTCCCGGAGTTCTTCCCTGGGACGACTGACCTGATGGGCCAGCGTGCAGTCACAGGGAGGCTTGATGGTCCTCGAAGCTCTCGCCATCCTCTTCTCCCTGGCGATCGGGGGCTTGCTGCTCGTTGGCTTCTTCCTCTCACCGGTCGCGGCGGTGTTCGCGCTGCGCGGCGTCTACCGCGCGCTGGTCCGCCTCGCCCGGTATCCCAGCCGCCGGGTCTGGGAGGACGCCGTCCTCTCACTCGGCTTTCTCGATGCCGGCGACCGCGTGATGGCCGGGCGGCTGCGCGGCCAGGAGGTGCGCATCGAGGAGCTGTGGCTCGGCTTCTTCAAGCGCGGCAACCGCCTCTCGGTCGACTGCGACGGCGTCATCCCGCCCGACTTCGAGCTGGCCCGGCGCAGCCTGCTCACCGGGCCGAGCTGGGGCGTGGACCTCGGCGACATCGAACTGCACCGCGCCGCGTACGTCGGCGGCCCCGAATCCGTGGTGCTCGCGGCGCTGAGCTGGTCCGCGCGGCAAGCGGTCCTCGAGGCCTGCAGGGCCGGGACCCTCAAGGTCCACCTCTCCACCGTGTCGCTCGAGTGCCCCGGCTCGGCGCACTGCCTTCCGGACATGGCCGAGTGGCTCGTGCGCGCAGTCGAGGGCCTGTCGGCGGCCAAGACCCCGGCCCGGGCGCTGGCGGCGAGCGTCGAGTCCGATCCGCTCGATGCCGTGCGCCTGCGATGCCTGGAGGCCCTGGTGCGCGAGTACCCGGACCGGCCGGATTGCGCGCGGGCCTGCGAGGCCGCGTTCGGGGATCGAAGCCCGCTGATCCGGATGAAGGCCGCGGCCATCGTCGGCGGCGACCGCGGCTTCGCGGCGCTGGCGAAGCTCGTCGACGACCCCGGGCTTCCCGCTCCGCTCAGAGCGATGGCGATGGACGCCCTGCCGCGGGCCTCGACGCCCGTCTCCAGGGAGGAGCTCGTCGCGCGCCACCTCCGGTCGGACGAGGGACCGCTGCGGGTGGCCGCCGCGCGCGCCGTGGGACGGCTGAAGCTCGCCGGGCTGCTCGAACCGCTGCGCAGGCTGGCGACCGTGGAGGACCCGGCCTGCCAGGAAGCGACGGCGAAGGCGATGGGCGCTCTGGGCGACCCGGGCGCCGAGCCGGCGCTGCTCGGCCTGCTCTCGCACTCCCGACGGGAGATCCGGATTGCGGCCGCGGTCGCGCTGGGCCTGGTGGGGACCCGCGCGGCCATCGCGCCTCTGGGCGACGCGGCCGCGGGCGGCCACGGCGCCCGGCCCCTTTCGACCCTGGTCCGGGACGGCGATGCCCTGGAAGCCGCGGCCCGCAAGGCGATGCGCCGCATCCAGGGCCGGCTCGGCGGCGCGAGCGCCGGCCAGCTCTCGGTGGTCCCGGACGCCCAGGTCGCCGGCGGGTTGAGCCTGTCGGTGGCCGTGGGCGGCGAGCTCTCGATGCCGGGCCCGCAGAAGGCCTGATTGGGGGAGCAGGCCGTAGGTGAGCAGCGGGGCCTGCTCGTGCTATGCGTCGGGGAGTCAACACTGCCCCGGACCGCCAATGACCGGCTCCACCGAGACCATCAGGGAATTCCTCATCCGCACGCCGTTCTTCGGCGGCCTGGAGGACGAGGGCCTGGACCGGATCATCGCCATGCTGCGCGAGAGCTCGTTCAAGGCCAACGCCAACGTCTTCAAGGAGGGCGACACCGGCCGGTCGATGTACGTGATCGCCCGGGGCGAGATCGTCATGTGCCGCGCCGGCGACTCGGGCCACCAGGTCAAGCTGTTCCGGCTGCACGAGGGCGACTTCTTCGGCGAGACCACCCTCATCGAGATGCAGCCGCGGCCCTACACCGCGCAGGTGGCCCGCGACGCGACGCTGTACGAGCTGACCAACATGGACCTCTACAAGCTCTACCGCGAGGACGTGAAGAGCTACGTGATGGTCCTGCAGAACATCAACCGCGAGCTGTGCCGGCGGCTGCGCAAGGCCGACACGCGCATCACCGAGTTCGCCAGCGAGGCCGGCGACGAGGTCACGCAGATCGGCACGGCGGCGTTCAAGAGGCCCGGCAGCAAGCCCTGACCGGGAAGCAGCGAGGGAGGGAGGCCGGATGCGCTACGTCCTGCTCGACCGCATCACCGAGCTCAAGCCGGGCACCGTCGCCAAGGGCCTCAAGTGCGTCTCGCTGGCCGAGGACTACTTCGTCGACCACTTCCCCGGCATCCCGGTGATGCCCGGCGCGCTCATCCTCGAGAGCCTGGCGCAGCTGGGCGGCACGCTCTGCGAGGCGACGATGCGCGAGCGCGGCCACCCGCGCGTCAACGCGCTGCTCACGATGATCGACAAGGCCAAGTTCCGGAACCCGGTGCGCCCCGGCGACCGGCTGGAGCTGGAGACCACGCTCGTCGCCGCCTCGGAGAACGCCGGCGAGGTGAAGGGCCAGGCGCACGTGGACGGCAAGCTCGTGGCCGAGGCGACCATCACCTTCGCCTTCGTGGACGTGAAGAACGAGAAGCTGCTCCAGGAGCGCGCGGAGTACCTCCAGGTCCTGCTCTCCGGGGCCAGCGAATGAAGTGGAGCGGGCGCCGGGTCTTCGTGCGCGGCGTGGGAGCCTTCACGCCCCTGGGCGAGAGCTGGCCCGAGACCTTCGCCGCGCTGTGCGCCGGCAAGACCGCGGTGCGGCCGGTGGAGCACTTCGACGTGACCGGCTTCCCCTGCCGCTCGGCCGCGGCGTTCACGCAGGACTTCGGCGAGGGTGCGGACCGGCGCTGGCCGCTCGCCCGCCGCGCCGCGCGCGAGGCCTGGGCCGCGGCCCGCCTGCCCGCCAAGGCGCCGCGAAGGCTGGGGATCTTCCTGGGCGCCGAGGCCGGCCGGCCGTCGCTGCCCGCGTTCGTCGGGATGGCCCAGGCCTCCGGAGCCGGGGGCGCCTCCTTCGAGCGCGAGAAGTTCGCCCTCGACGGGCGCGTGCTCTCCTTTCGCGGCGCGGCGGCCTCGCCTTCCGCGGTGGCCTGCGCCCTGGCAGCCGAATACGGCGCCACGGGATCGGTGATGACGGTGTCGCTGGCGTGCTCCTCCGGGGCCGCGGCGATCTGCGAGGCCGTCCGTGCCCTGCGCTCCGGGGCCTGCGACCTGGCGCTGTGCGGCGGGGTTGGCGCCGACGTCGACCCGTTCATGCTCGCCGGCTTCGGCATCCTGGGCGCGCTCAGCTCCAAGGGCGTCTCCTGCCCGTTCGACGTGCGCCGCGACGGCTTCGTGCTGGGCGAGGGCGCCGCCCTGGCGGTGCTCGACGTCGAGGACCCCGGCGCGGTGGCCGAGGTGAAGGGCTTCGGCCGCACGCTCGACGCGCACCACCTCACCGCCCCGGAGCCCGAGGGCGAGGGCGCGGCGCGCGCGATGCGGCTGGCGCTCGAGCAGGCCGGGCTGACCGAGGTCGGGTACGTCCAGGCCCACGGCACCTCGACCCCGCTCAACGACGCGGTGGAGGCCAGGGCGCTCGAGGCGGTGCTGGGCGCTTCGCTCGCGCGCACGCCGGTCAGCAGCTCGAAGGGCGCGCTGGGCCACACCATCGCCGCTTCCGGGGCCCTGGGATTCCTCTGCGCGGTGGAGGCCGTCGCCAGCGGCACCGTCGCGCCCACCGCGGGGCTCCAGCAGGCCGACCGCGACTGCGCGCTGCTCCACGTGGTGGGCGAGGCCCAGCGCCGGGACGTCCGCGCCGCGCTGTGCAACGCCTTCGCCTTCGGCGGCGCCAACTGCTCCATCGCGGTGGGGCGGGCATGAGCCCGCGGGCGGCCATCACCGGGTGGGCCTGGCGCACCGCCCTCGGCTCGGACGTGGAGACGGTCTGGTCCGGCCTCGTCGACGGCAGGCGCGCGGCAAGGCCGTGCTTCCGGCCGGGCCGCGTCGGCGCGCCGCTCCTCGACGTGCCGGCCCCGATGCCGAAGCACCGGCGGTTCCTGACGCCCTTCCTGGCGCTCTCCATCCAGACGGCGCTCGAAGCCGCCAGACGCGCGGGCTGCAAGGGCGGGCCGCGGGTGGCGCTCTTCGCGGCGGTGGGCGGGCTCAAGGTGGCCTGGCCGGAGATCCTCCCCGCGTTCCAGAAGATCTCCGCGGACGGCCAGGGCGCGTGGGACCAGGGGCTGCGCGAGCTGCATCCGTTCTGGCTGCTCAAGCACCTGTCCAACAACGCCCACGCGCTCGCCTCGGCGGACCTGGAGACTCGGGGCGAGGGCGCGACCTTCGGCGGAGCCAACGCGGGCGCCCAGGCGCTGTGCGCCGCGCTCCGCTGCCTCGCCGACGGCGCGGCCGACGCGGCGATCGTCATGGCCGCGGACAGCCTGCTGGGCCCCGAGGCGCTGGTGGAGCTGGAGTCGTCCTCGCTTCTCTCGCGAGCCGCGCTCGACGGACTCGCCGCGCCGTACGACTCGAGCGCCGCCGGCTTCGTCCCCGGGGAGGCGACGGCGGCGCTGGTGCTGGAACCCGAATCGAGAGCCGGGAGCCACAAGCTCGCGCTCCTTTCGGCGGCAGAGGGGGCCGACGGATCGCCGGGCCAGCCCCGCGGCGAGCTCCTCGCGCGCCTCGCGGGCGAGATCGGCCGAGGCGCGGAGGTCGTCGACGGGGTGGGCTGCGCCCAAGCAGCGTGGGATCGGGTCGAACGGGACGCCCTCTCAGCAGCGCTCGGCTCGAAGGAGCTGCCGTTGACCTGCGACGCCTCGGCGCTGGGCCAGACCGGCGCGGCGCGAAGCCTGATCCAGGCCATGACCCTGGCCGCCGCGCTGCGCCACGGCAGGCTCGCGCCGATCGCCGGACTCCGCTCGCCGGCGGCCGGTCCGCTGCGTCCGCTGGAGCGCCCGGAGCCGACGAAGGCACGGATTGGAATCGGATTGAGCGCCGGCGCGCCCGGGCTGGCGGGCGCCGTGCGCGTGGAGTTGCCATGAGCATCGCCTTGGTCACCGGAGCCTCGCGCGGCATCGGCGCGGCGGTCGCGCTGGAGTTGGCCAGCAAGGGCCACGCCCTCCTCCTGAACTTCCTCAAGGAGTCGGCTGCCGCCCAGGACGTCGCCGGGCGCATCAAGGCCGCGGGAGGCCGGGCCGAGATCCTCCCGGCGGACGTCAGCAAGGCCGACGAGGTCGCCGCGCTCTTCAAGCTCCTCGACGAGAAGAGCCTGGTCCCCGAGATCCTCGTCTGCTGCGCCGGAGTCACCCGGGACACGCTCCTGGGCGCGAGCGAGCCCGCCGACTTCGAGCGCGTTCTCTCGGTCAACCTGCAGGGCACGGTGAACTGCTGCCGCGAGGCCTCCCGCCGGATGCTCTCCAAGCGCCGCGGGTCGATCGTCAACGTCTCCTCGGTGGCGGCGCAGCGGCCCGGGCGCGGTCAGAGCAACTACGCGGCCTCGAAGGGCGCGGTCGAGTCCTTCACCCGGGCGCTGGCCGTCGAGCTGGCGCCGCGCGGGATTCGCGTCAACGCCGTGGCCCCGGGCATCGTCGAGACCGCGATGACCGCCGAGCTGCGCGCCCTCGCCCCCGACGAGCTGCTCAAGCGCGTCCTGATGAAGCGCCTGGGCAAGCCCGAGGAGATCGCCCGGGTCATCGCCTTCCTGGCGAGCGACGAGGCAAGCTACGTCACCGGCCAGGTCTGGAACGTCGACGGAGGCTTCAAGCTCGAATGAACCCCGATCTCCTTCTCGAATTCCTCCGCTCGCGCCACACGGTTCGCGCCTTCGAGGACCGCCCGGTGCCGCGCGCGACGCTGGAGCGGCTGCTCGAGGCCGCGACCTCGGCGCCCTCGCCGACCAACCGCCAGCCGTGGAAGTTCTCGGTCGTCACCGGGAAGGCCACGCGCGAGAAGCTCCTGCAGCACACCCGCGACGCCGTCGCCGAGATCCGCGGGGCCATCGCGGCGGGCCCGCACCCCGACCACCTGGCCGACTACTGGGACTACTTCATCAAGCCGGTGGCCTCGGCGCAGGCGTTCGTGGTCGTCAGCTACAAGTGCATCCCCGACACCCTCGCGCACCTGGTGGCCGACGCCGGCGCCGACCCGGCGAAGTTCGTGACCGTGGAGCACTGGAACGGGGAGATCTGCTCGGCCGCCGCGGCGACGATGCAGCTGCTGCTGCAGGCGCAGGCGGAGGGCCTGGGCGCCTGCTGGATGAGCGGCCCGTTGCTCGCCCGCGACCGCATCTGCGCCCTGTTGAACATCGCCAAGCCCTGGCGGATGCTGGGCGGCGTCGCGCTGGGGTGGCCGGCGGAGAAGCCGCTGGTGACGGGGCGCAAGGCGTTGGCGAAGGTCGTGGAGTGGTTCGAGGACGGAGTGGCACCGCAGGGCACGGGAGAGCGATGAGCGAGGCAGCAGCAGCGGCGGGGAAGAGCGTCGAGGACGTGGTCCGGGGAATCGTCGCCGAGTCGCTCTCGCGGCCGCTCGAAGAGGTCAAGCCCGAGTCGAACCTGATGGCGGACCTCGGCGCGGAGTCGCTCGACTTCCTGGACATCGTCTTCCGCATCGAGCGGGCTTTCGAGATCCAGATCACCCGCGGCGAGATGGAGCGCGCGGCGAGGGGCGACATGACCGAGGAGGACTTCGCCCCCGGCGGCGTCATCTCCGAGATGGGCCTGCAGCGCCTGCGCGAGCTGATGCCCGAGGCCAAGGACCGCATCGTCCCCGGCCTGCGGCCTACGCAGATCCTCACTCTGTTCACGGTTCAGACGTTCGTGAACCTGGCGGCGGGGAAGAAGGCCGGCCGGTCGCTGTAGCCGTGTGAGGGGCGGCCGCTGGTGGACTGGGTGGACTGGGTCGACAGAGTGGACCGACCGGCTGATCCGCTGTGGGTCGGGGCCTAGCCGGGACTTCGCCGCAGCAGGCGCTCGGCCCGCTCGGTGAAGGCGGTCCGGGGCTCGCAACCGGGGTAGACCGGGAAGCCTCCGGCGACGCGGCGCGACTCGAGGTGCTTCAGGCCCTTCTCCAAGAGCTCGCTCGCGCCTGCGACGCCGCCCTGAGCCGCCTGCTGGAGGATCTCCAGAGCGTCGAGGTGCTCGTGCAGGCCCACCGTGGCCGCGCCCACGCCTCCGACGTGCCCGAGCGATCCGTCCAGCCTGGCGATCCGGGCAAGCGCTTCGAGGCGCTTCTTCCAGCCGGCGGCGTCAGGCAGCACGCCCGCCTCCAGCTCCTCGCGCCATCGCCACAGCGGAGCCTCCGACTTGTGCCGGGCCAGGCCGACGACGACGAGCACGAGCAGCGCGCCGACCGCGAACAGCTCGCGCGCCAGCCCCGAGGGTTGGGCGAGCCGCCAGGCGAGCCCGAGCGGCGCAAGGCCCAGGAAGAAGCAGCCGAAGCTCGACAGGGTCATCGTGAACGGCCCGAGGAACCGCTCGCGCACCGAGCGCCGCGCGTCGAAGACGTAGTCCCGCGGGCCGAAGCGCGAGGCGAACGCTCCGTCGACGGCCATGCCGCCGCCGAGCGGCCAGAAGGAGTTCAGGGCGGCCGAGGCCGCCAGCAGCGCGACGATCCCGACGGCGTCCGCCCCGGCCAGAGGGCGAAGCGAGGCCCAGGCCCAGGCGATGGGGAGCGCGAGCCCGAGGAGGATGGCGACGGCGTTCACCGCGCCAGGATATGTCAGCTGGCACTTTGCGAGAGGCCGCCGCCTGCTGCGAGGAAGCGGGCCATGCGCTGCTTGAGCGAGGCGGAGACGGGGTCGGGCCCGAGATACGGCACCCAGACTCCGCGGGCGAGCAGCCGGTCGTTGATGTCGACGACGCCGTCGAGCTCGAAGGTCAGCAGGCGGTTCTCGGAGGAGCGCCAGTGGATCCGGTCCCCTCGCTGGAGGTCGCGCTTCAGCAGGTCGAGCACCCTCGCGATGCGGGTCTCGTCGCGCCGCCCCAGCGAACGGCGCAGCCCCTCGGCCATGGCTTCTTGGGCGCGCTCCCGCGGGAAGTCGTGGTGGAAGACCAGGAAGGCGGCCTTGTCGACGGGCAAGTCGACGAGCGCGGAGAAGAAGCGCTGGTCGAGCGCCGCGTGCTCGCTCAGGAACCGGGTGCGCTCGAGGAGCTCCGCGAGCTGTCCGCGCTCGACCGCGAGCCCGATGCTGTAGAGCGGCGCGAGGAAGAGCTTGCGCACTCCCACGCCGATCGTCTGGTAGCGCCGGCCGCCGATCTCCGGTTGCCGTTCGAACGCCGCCCCCGTCGAGGGCTCCACCATCAGGTTCGGGGCCGCGTCCTGCTCCATGATTCCTCCCGCGCGTGTTGCGGCGAGAAGGATGGTGGGGGCCACGGCATCGGGAAGCCCCGTCCGAGCAGCGACGGCGGGCTCACCTTTCGGGGCAGCGTGGCGCGCCAGTTCGGATTCGGAGCCTGGTACCGGTTCGAGCCCGAGGAAGATCAAGGACTTGGGACTTGGATTCGGAGCCTGGTACCGAACCGATGAGTTCCTCGCGACCCTCCCGTCACAACGGTCGAACCCGCTGGACCCCAGGGAGAGGGCCAAGTGAAGAAGCGGGTAGGCCTCCGTGCCTGTCCAGCCGCGCTGATGAACACCGGCCCGCGGTTGACAGCGCCGGCGGCGAGGTGGTCGGTTCGGGCGGCAAGGAGCGTCATGGAGATCGATCGTTTCGAGCAGACCCTGGCAGCGGCCCGCGGCGGCGACGAGCAGGCCCTCCGCGACCTGACCGAGCGGCACCGCCGCGAGCTGCAGGCCCACTGCTACCGGATGCTGGGCTCGCTCGGCGACGCCGAGGACCTGGTGCAGGAGACGCTGCTGCGCGCCTGGCGCCGGCTGGAGTCGTTCGAGGGCCGCAGCTCGCTGCGAGCCTGGCTCTACAAGATCGCCACCAACGCCTGCCTCGACGCCCTCGACAAGCGTCCCGCGCGCCGGCTTCCAGTCGACGCCGGGCCGGCGAGCGACCCGTCCCAGCCCGTCGCGCCGCCGGTGATGGATCCGGTCTGGCTGGAGCCCTACCCCGACGAGCTGCTGGCGGACACCGAGCCCGATCCCGAAGCCGTCTACACCTCGAAGCAGTCGATCGCCCTGGCCTTCCTCGCGGCGCTGCAGCTGTTGCCGGCGCGGCAGCGCGCGGTGCTGCTGCTGCGCGACGTGCTGGGCTGGCACGCCGACGAGGTCGCCGAGTTCCTGCAGATGAGCGTCCCCGCGGCCAACAGCGCTCTGCAGAGGGCCCGAACCACCCTGGAGGAGCGCAAGCGTGCGGGGCACGATCCGGAGGGGCCCATGAAGAACAAGCAGGAGACGCTCCCTCCGCTCCTGGCGCGCTACGTCCAGGCCTGGGAGCGGGCCGACGTGCCGGCGCTGGCCGCTCTGCTGCGCGAGGACGCGGTGCTGGCCATGCCGCCGATGCCCACCTGGTTCCGCGGCCGCGAGTCGATCGCCTCGTGGCTGGCCGCGGCGCTCCTCGGCGGGGAGGGGGCCGCCGGACGGTTCCGGTTGGTGCCGACGCGCGCCAATGGCTGCGACGCGTTCGCCATCTACCAGCTCGACCCGGCGAGCGGCCGGTACCAGGCCCTGGCCATCCAGGTGGTGGAGCTGGAGGGCGGGTTGGTGCGCGACCTCACCAGCTTCCTGGACCCGAGGCTGTTCCCGCGGTTTGGGCTGCCGGCGACGCTGTAGGCCTCGGGTCGCTGGACCGAGCCACGGCCGTGGATGGCGCCGGGTGCGAGCAGCCCTTCGCCGCCAACGCGCGCGAAACGCCGAGCGCGCCAAGAAACCACGTCTTGGCCGCTTGGCGTTCTTGGCCGCTTGGCGTTGAAGAAGGTCCGGCTCCCAGGCCCAGCCCCCAGCCCCCGCGGTGCTTGCCCCAATCGCGCATCTGCGCCACAACTTGCGGGCTCTTCCCAACCGCACCGGCCGACTTCCGGTGCCGCCCCCAGGTGCCCGCATGTTCCAAGATGCCGACGATCTCCTCCGCCACATCCGCGACCCGCGCATCAAGATGGTGGACTTCAAGTTCTGCAACCTCTTCGGCGGCTGGCACCACCTGACGCTGCCGGCGGCGCGCATCGACGACAAGATGCTCGAGCGCGGCGAGGCCTTCGACGGCTCCTCCGTCCCCGGCTACGCCAAGCTCGAGGCCGGCGACATGGCGCTCAAGCCCGACCCCACCACCGCCTTCGAGGACCCCTTCTGCGAGCTGCCGACCATCAGCGTGCTCTGCTCGATCGTCGAGGCCGACACCGGCAAGGCCTACGCCCGCGACCCGCGCGGCATCTGCTCCCGCGCCGAGGGCTACCTCAAGAACAGCGGCCTGGGCACGCGCAGCGTCTGGGGCCCCGAGCTCGAGTTCTACGTCTTCGACAAGGTCGACCACGGCTCGGAGACCAACTTCACGCAGTACCGCATCGACTCCGAGGAAGCGGTCTGGAACGTCGGCCAGAACGCCTCGCAGCACCGCGGCTACACCATCCGCCGCGGCGGCGGGTACCACTGCTGCCCGCCGATGGACCGCCTCAACGACCTGCGCAGCGAGTGCGTGCAGATCCTCGAGCAGATCGGGGTCCCCATCCGCTACCACCACCACGAGGTGGGCGGCCCCGGCCAGTGCGAGATCGAGCCGAACATGGGCCCGATGCTCAAGATGGGCGACGCCATCATGCTCATCAAGTACGTGGTGCGCATGGTCGCCGACCGGCGCGGCAAGACCGCCACCTTCATGCCCAAGCCGCTCTACGGCGAGGCCGGAAGCGGGCTGCACTTCCACCAGCATTTCTTCAAGGGCGACGAGCCGGTCTTCTTCGACAAGGAGGGCTACGCGGGCCTGTCCAAGCTGGCCAAGGGCTACACCGCCGGCCTGCTCGAGCACGGCGCCTCGCTCCTGGGCCTGTGCAACCCGTCGACGAACTCCTACAAGCGCCTGGTGCCCGGCTTCGAGGCGCCGGTGAACCTCTTCTACTCGCTGGGCAACCGCTCGGCGGCCATCCGCGTGCCCAAGTACGCGGTGCTGCCCGACGAGAAGCGCGTCGAGTTCCGCCCGCCGGACGCCACCTGCAACGGGTACCTGGCGATGGCGGCGATGCTGATGGCCGGCATCGACGGCATCAAGAAGAACATGGACCCGGGCGCCATGGGCTTCGGGCCCATCGACGAGAACATCTTCACCTGGACCGACGCCAAGCGGGCCAGCATCAAGCCGTTGCCGGACTCGCTCTCCTCGGCGCTGCGCGCGCTCAAGACCGACCACGAGTACCTGCTGGCCGGCGAGGTCTTCCCCAACGACCTGGTGGACGTGTGGATCGCCCGGAAGACCAAGGAAGCCGACGAGATCCAGTCGCGGCCGCACCCGCACGAGTTCGCCATGTACTACGCGGTGTGAACGCCTCGGTCGCTGCCGTTCGCCGGGGACCTGCGGCAAGGATCGCGGACCGCCCGGAAACCGGGGGCTGAAGAGCCCCCGGCTACTGGCCCCAAGCCCGCTGGAAGTGGGCTGGCCCCCGGCTCGCCACCTTGGAGTCGCCGCGCCGACCGTTGTCCGTTCTCGGGCACCTTCGCCTTTCCATCAAGGTTGGATAGACTTCGTCGTCTTCTTCGGGGGCAGTTGGAACTGACCGCTTGCCTGTGAGGCCCTTCGTGAAAGTGATCCAGAGCATCAACGAAACCGTGCTTGCCAAGACCGTCCAGCGCTGCAAGGAGCGCGGGATCGTCATCCCCACCTTCGCGGAGCAGCGCGACCCCGCCAAGGTCCCCGAGAAGATCCAGAAGCGTCTCAAGGACGTGGGGATGCAGGACACCCACCCGCTCAACCTCTTCCGCATCACCTGGAAGAACGAGCCCAAGGAGAAGGGCGGCCTGTACAACCGCGGCAACTGGGTCGAGTTCCCCAGCGAGCTGACCGGCGTGCCGGTCAAGCTGGTGGGCCTGGTCGGCAAGCACTTCCCCGTCGGCGCGCACAAGGTCGGCGCCGCCTTCGCCTGCCTGGTCCCGCGGCTGGTCTCCGGCCAGTTCGACCCGACCACGCAGAAGGCCGTCTGGCCCTCCACCGGCAACTACTGCCGCGGCGGCGCCTTCGACTCCGCGCTCTTGGCCTGCAAGGCCGTGGCGATCCTGCCCGAGGGCATGAGCAAGGAGCGCTTCGAGTGGCTCAAGTCCATCGGCACCGACGAGATCATCGCCACGCCGGGCACCGAGTCGAACGTGAAGGAGATCTACGACAAGTGCTGGGAGCTGCGTAAGACGCGCGGCAACGCCATCACGATCTTCAACCAGTTCGAGGAGTTCGGGAACGCCATCTGGCACTACACGGTGACCGGCGGCGCGGTGGAGGAGATCTTCAAGCAGGTGGCGCCCAAGAACGGGCGGCTGGCGGGCTACGTCAGCGCGACCGGCTCGGCCGGCACCATCTCCGCCGGCGACTACCTGCGGACCATCGCCCCGCACGTCAAGGTGGTGGCCACCGAGGCGCTGCAGTGCCCCACCCTGCTGCGCAACGGCTTCGGCGCGCACCGCATCGAGGGCATCGGCGACAAGCACGTTCCGTGGATCCACAACGTGCGCAACACCGACGTGGTCGCGGCCATCGACGACGAGCAGTGCATGCAGCTGATGCGGCTCTTCAACGAGGAAGAGGGCCTCAGGTACCTGGCCAAGCAAGGCGTCAAGGAGGAGTTCCTCAAGCTCCTGCCGCTGTGCGGCATCTCCGGCATCTGCAACCTGATCGCGGGCATCAAGATGGCCAAGTACTACGAGATGGACGGCCGCGACGTGATCATGTTCCCGATGACCGACTCGATGGACCTGTACGGGTCGCGCAAGGAAGAGCTGCGGGCCGAGCACGGCGCCTACAACGCGGACAAGGCCTCGGCGCACTTCGCCCGCTACCTGCAGGGCACGCAGGTCGACGGGCTCAAAGAGCTGGGCTACTGGGACAAGAAGGCCATCCACAACCACAAGTACTTCACCTGGGTCGAGCAGCAGGGAAAGAGCTCGGCCGAGCTGAACCAGCTGTGGGAGCCGGACTTCTGGACCGAGACGTTCTCCCAGGCCGCGGAGTGGGACCAGCTCATCCGCGACTTCAACGACAAGACCGGCGTCCTCAAGAGCCTCAGCTAGCGGACCCAAGCAGGCAGCCGGCGCAGAGGCCGGCCAGACAGCCTCAAGGATCAAAGCAGGCAGCCGGCGCAGAGGCCGGCCACTACTCCCGTCGAACTTCCCTGCCCTCGCGTCCGCGGGGGCAGGGATTTCCTTCCCAACAGGACTTCCCATGACTGAGAAGAACCTCGGCAAGCTTGCCCTCATCGCCGTCGGCGGCAACTCGCTCATCCTCGACGAGAAGCACAAGAGCGTCGAAGACCAGTACCAGGCGGTCGTCGAGACCTGCCGGCACATCGGCGGCCTGATCAAGATGGGCTACCGGGTCATCGTCACCCACGGCAACGGCCCGCAGGTCGGCTTCATCCTGCGCCGCAGCGAGCTGGCCCGCCACGAGCTGCACGAGGTGCCGCTCGACTCCTGCGGCGCCGACACCCAGGGCGCCATCGGCTACCAGCTGCAGATGGCCCTCTACAACGAGATGCGCACCTGGGCGAAGCGCCCGACGGTGGTCACGGTCATCACCCAGACGCTGGTCGACCGCAACGACCCGTCGTTCAAGAAGCCCAGCAAGCCCATCGGCTCCTTCATGACCAAGGAGCTGGCCATGGAGCACAAGGAGAAGAACGGCTGGGACGTCGTCGAGGACGCCGGCCGCGGCTGGCGCCGCGTGGTGGCCTCGCCCCTGCCCAAGCGCATCATCGAGCTCGAGGCCATCCTCGACCTGCTCGACGACGGGATGATCGTCATCGCCGCCGGCGGCGGCGGCATCCCGGTGATCGAGACCGAGGACGGCTCCCTCAAGGGCACGGCGGCGGTCATCGACAAGGACCTCGCCTCCAGCCTGCTGTCCCGCGAGGCCAAGGCCGACGTGTTCTGCATCTCCACGGCCGTGGAGAAGGTGGCCATCAACTTCAAGAAGCCCGACCAGAAGAACCTGGAGACGATGACCGTGGCCGAGGCCGTCCAGTACATGGAGCAGGGCCACTTCGCGCCGGGCAGCATGAAGCCCAAGATCCAGGCGGCCATCGACTTCGTGAAGGGCAGCGGCGGCAAGGCGCTCATCACCGACCCGCCGCACATCGTCGACGCCTTCAACGGCAAGACCGGCACCTGGATCGTCCCGTGAGCCCCTCGACCAGCTCGGGGAGTCGGGCCGGGGCCTTCGCCAACGGCCTGAAGTGCGTGAAGTGCGGGAAGGTCACGGAGATCGGCGACGACGTCTACGTCTGCGCCACCTGCGGCGGGAACGTCCTGGTGCAGTACGACCTGGAGAAGGCCCGCCGCAGCCTGACCCGCGCCACGCTCGCCGACTCGACCGACCGGACCATCTGGCGCTACCTACCGGTCCTCCCGGTCTCCAAGCGGCTCGAGGGCCCGCCCGTCGGGTGGACGCCCCTCATCGAGGCGCCCAAGCTCGCCAAGACCTGCGGCGTGAAGACGCTCTTGGTCAAGGACGACGGCCGCAACCCGAGCGCGTCGTTCAAGGACCGCGCGAGCTCGGTGGCGCTGCAGCGCGCCCGCGAGCTCGGGCGCGAGCTGGTCACCGGCGCCTCGACCGGAAATGCCGCCTCGGCCACCGCGGTGCTGTCCGCGGCGGTGGGCATCAAGGCGCGCATCTTCGTCCCCAAGGCCGCGCCGCGAGCGAAGATCGCCCAGCTGCTGACCTTCGGCGCCGAGGTGCTGGCGGTCGAGGGCACCTACGACCAGGCGTTCGACCTGTGCCTGGCCGCGACCAAGCGCTTCGGCTGGTACAACCGCAACACCGGCTACAACCCCTACACGCGCGAGGGGAAGAAGACCGTCTCGTTCGAGATCCTCGAGCAGCTCGGCTGGCAGGTGCCGGACCTGGTGGTCGTCCCGGTCGGCGACGGCAACATCCTCACCGGCGTGTGGAAGGGCTTCGAGGAGGCCAAGGCGCTCGGGCTGGTCGACAAGACGCCCAAGCTCCTGGCGGTTCAGGCCGAGGGCAGCGCGGCGATCGTGGATGCGTTCAACGGCGACGGGCAGATCCGCGCCTGCTCCGGCGACACGGTGGCCGACTCCATCTCGGTCAGCCTGCCGCGCGACGGCGACGCTGCCGTGCAGGCCATCCGCGCCTCGGGCGGGTTCGGCATCAAAGTGCCGGACAAGGAGATCCTCGCGTCGATCCTGGAGGTCGCGCGCGGCGCCGGCGTCTTCGCCGAGCCTGCGGCGGCGACTTCCTGGGCAGGGCTCAAGGCGGCCAAGGCTGCCGGCATCCTCAAGCCGGAGTGGACGGTCGTCAGCCTGAACACCGGCAATGGACTCAAGGACGTGGCCAGCGCCATGAAGGTCGCGGGCGAGCCCACGGTCATCGCGCCGGATCCGAAGGTGCTGGAGAAGATGTTCGGCTGAGAGTCGTTCGGGCATCCGCCGGAGGCCGAAGCCTCTGGCTCTTGCTGCAAGGCCCCTCGGGGCTCATCGATTGAAAGACGGAGCCCGGTCCAACGAGTCTTGGACCGGGCTCCTTCTCTATCTGGATCCGCGGCCGCTCCGGCAGCGGGTCAGGAAGCGGACCACGCGAAGAGCCCTGCCGCTCGCCGCCTTCCGAGCGGCGGCCGGCCTGAGGAAGCCCGTCGCGGGCGCGAGCGCCGCCGCCTCGGGCAAGGACGCCCTGCGCGCGCTCAAGTCCCTGGAGCGCGGCCGGGGTCCAGCGCGACGGCGTGGACCAAGTTGGCGCCGAGGAGAATCTCGGGCGGAGCCTCCACAAACCCAGGCGCTCCGGTGTCTGGCGGATCATCTCTGGCGCGCAGACCTCTTCGACGAACTTCCGCTTGCCGCCGGGTCCCTTCAGGGCCCGGCAGCGCGCCCCGCGGGGACCTTCCACACCAACCATCCCGTACTGCTCCCAAGGGTCAGGTCCGGCAGCGCCACGCCATCGATCACCGGCGTCTTGCCGAACCGGTCCCGGGAGTACTGCCCTACGGCCACGATGTTCCCCGTCGGGTCGAATGCCAGGGCGCTCAGAGAAGTCTCGGGCGTGGCCTGGGCCACCCACCGGACCTTCCCCGCGGGGTCGTAGCGAGCGACGTAGGCGGAGTTGCCGTCGGGGCACGTGAGCGTGGTGGTGGCGTCGAGGACTGCGTCGATTCGGCAGCTCCCGCCGCTCACGAGGTCGAGGTCCTCGCTCAGCAGGAAGTAGGACGACCCCCAGGCGCCCAGGGGCTGGGCCGATTGGGCGGTGCCGTCGGGCCCGTAGGTGAGGAGGTAGGTGTGCTCGTTGGTGCCGGTCGTCACTTTCACGCCGTTCCCGAGGTCGATCTCGGTCCCGGCGTACTGGCCGAACAGGACGAAGGCGGCGACCTGCTTGGTGGGCAGCGCCTGAACCCCGAGCACTCCGGTGGCCTGCAGTTCGTACGGCTTCGCCCACAGCACTTCGCCGGCCGCGCTCACCTTCGCGGAGAAGTTCGCCGGTGGGTCGTCGGGCGTGAGGCCGAAGAGCTCCGGGGTTCCGCCCTTGCCGATCAGCACGGCGTTTCCGTCGGCGTCGACGGCGAGACCCCTGCCTTCCTCGAACTGCTGCGCCAGCTCCCAGAGCACGGCGCCCGAGTCGTCGAACCTCACGAGCGGACCGAGGACGGGGTCGGCAGCACTGCGCGTCCACCCGAGGCCCTTCCCGGTGAGGTAGCAGGCCCCGGCCGCGTCGACCGCGAGGGCGTTGGCGAAGTCCCCGCCCTGTCGCGCCCAGAGGGTGTCGCCCGCGGGGCTCAGCTTGAGCAGGAACCCGTTGGGAGTGCCCTGCAGCACGTACCCGCCGCCGAAGTCGGCGATCCCGACGAAGATCCCGGCGAGGAAGATCGACCCGTCGGGGGCGACGGCCACGGCGGTGCCCCGTTCGCTGTCGTCCGTGCGGGTGCCTCCGCCGAACCTGCGCGCCCACTGGACCTTCCCTTGGGCGTCGTACTTGGCGAGGAGGATGTCGGCGAAGCCGCTCGCGGTGAGCGTGACGGCCCCGATGCCGATCGTCTGGGTGAAGGCGCCGGTCACGTAGACGTTCCCCGCGGAGTCGGTGGCCACGGCCGTGGCGACGGCGGTGGCTGCGCCGGCCCCGGCGGCGCAGCGCACCCAGGGACCCTGCGCGGGGCCCTCGCCGTCGAGGCAGTTCGCGGCGATCGGTCCGGCGTCGGGACTTTCGGCTCCGGCGTCCGCGCCAGGTGCGGCTGGAGTCGTGAACCTGTCGCAGGCCGTGAATGCGAGCAGGGCAGCGCCGAGCGCCCGCGAGAGTGTCCGCGTCATGGCGTCCTCACGACGCGGCCCGTGGTCCCGTGGAGGGAGAGCCCGCCTTCTTCGACCCAGTAGACCTTGCCGCCTTGGCCCACCGCGGCCTTGGGATGGTCCAGCCCGCCGCGCACCACGGTCAGGGTGCCTCCGGGGACGATGGAGAGGACCGCGCCGGTGTCGGTGTGGGCCCGGCGCTCGCCGTTGCGCGCGGCGTAGGCGATGCCCCCGCTCTGCGAGACGGGGAACGCCTCCTCGCCGAGGGTCGAGAGCACGGTCGCTGGAGTGCCGAGGACGGGCGTCTTGGACAGGGTGAGGACGGTCGTGCCCCCGGTCGCGGGATCGCGTCGCTCGAGCCAGAACATCGCGTTGCCTTCGATGGTGAGCCCGCCTCCGTTGGCGACGTTCTCGAGGAGCAGGGTCTCGGAGCCGCCGGTCTTGGGGACGCTCGCGAGCTTGCCGAGGCTCGGGGCATTGCTGGCCATGTAGTAGACGCGCGTGTCGTCGATGGCGAGGGACCCGGCTCCGACGAGGTTGGAGAGGAGGACCTGCGGGTCGCCGCCGGCCTTGGGCTTGCGCATCACCGAGTGCGAGGTGGTGTACGGCGCCTCCGCTCCGTTCAGCCAGTAGACGTCAGTGTCGTCCACCGCGATGGGGTAGGAGAGCACGGCCTCGTCGACCAGGGTCTCGACCGGGCCACCGCCCTTGGGGACGCGGCGCAGCGCGCTCAGGGCCCGGCCGGTGGCGTCCTTGGTCCCCAGGGGATCGGTGAAGTAGAGGTGCGTCGCGTCGCTGGTCATTCCGGTCGGCATCCCCAGCTTCGGGACCAGGACGACCGCAGGACCGCCGTCCTTGGGGACCTGCAGCAGCGCGCTGCCCTCGGCAGGCACGGTGCCCTGCTCGTGGAAGTCGCCGTAGGTGGCGACGAAGACGGCGTCGGCGTCGACGTAGAGCGTGTAGGGGTGGTTGAGCCCCTCGGCGAGGACCTTGGCTTGGGGGATGCCGCAGACGTTGGGCTGGCCTGCGCCTCCGCACTCCTCGGGGAGCGCACAGCCGCCACAGGTCAGCTTGCCGTTGCAGCCGTCGGACACCGCGCCGCAGGCGTGCGCCGGGCACTTGGCGAGGCAGACGTGGCCGGCGTCGGGACCGGGCGGCTCGAGGTAGGTGGGTTCCAGGGGCTCGAGGCCGCCGAGGTCTTCCAGCGACAACACGAAGGCCGAAGGGGTCGGGCCCGGGGCGGTCCGTTCGGCCTGGCCTCCGGAGAGATCGAAGTTCATGGTCCCGGTGAAGCTGCCCAGCGCCACGACGCGGTTGGCGCCATCGACCACGATCTTGCGGACGGCCTCCTCGCCCTCGCCTCCGAAGGGCAGGGACCAGGCGTAGCCGCCGTCCATGCCGACCTTGGTGATCACGGCGTCGGTCAGACCGCGCGTGTCGAAGTGCTTCGAGGCGCGGCGGGTCCAGGCCATCTGGAAGTCGTAGTCTAGGAGGCGAACGAGCCAGCGAAGTAGATCGCCCCGCGCGGGTCGACGGCGCTGGTCTCGTAGCGCGGCATCGGGGCCGGCAGTCGGTTCTGCCAGGCGATCGTGCCGTCGAGGTCCACGCGCCTCGCCATGCCGTCCTTGGGGGAGCCGTCGACGCGGCAGTCGTTTCCAAAGAGGGTCGCCAGGTAGGTGCGGCCCTGGGCGTCCACGACCGCGGAGAGTGGCCGCTCGGCGTTGTCGAGGCCGGTGGTCCAGCCGTAGGACCAGTCGGCGCCGAACCGCGAGACGACGACGCCTTCCATGGGAATTCCGCTGCAGTCCCAGCTCACGGTCCGCCAGCGGTCGACCCCGGCGGTGGGGTCGAGGTCCGCTTCTCCGATGAAGGTGCCGTAGGTCAGGAGGTCGCCGGTGGAGAGCGGCGCCAGGCCCATGGTCAGCGGTGCCAAAGGCACGACGAGCGGATCAGCGCTGCCGTCGGGGTGGACGCGGACGATGTTCGAGTAGGTGTTGGGGTCGAGGAAGCTGACGAGGAGGTCACCGCCAGGCTCGAACGCGGCCGCGGTGGCGTTGTGGACGAACGAGCGGGCATCGGTGATTGAGCTGAAGCGGTAGCTGCCGTCGGCGGCGAGGCAGGTGACGAAGCCCTGCGCCCTCCCGATGCCGTAGCGCAGGTCGGCTCCGTCGCCTGGATCGAAGTCGATGGCGATGGTCGAGTTGGGCTCGGTGAAGCGGCCGGCGATGCACGAGGTCCCGCTCGGGGAGAAGGCCGCGGCGGCGAACTCGAGGTGCGGGTCGAACGCGCGCGACCAGAGGTGCTGGCCGTCGGGAGAGAGCTTGGTCAGGAACGCCCGGCCGTTGAGCGCGGTGCCGCTCGCGGAGGGGAATTCGCCGGGGCCGGGGTCGAGGTCGACGGTGCCGAGGAAGGTGCCCGTGACGTAGAGGTTGCCGCTCGGGTCGAGCGCGGCGTCCTTGATGGTGAGGCCAGGGCCCCAGGTGGCCACCCAGCGGAACGGTCCGGGGGTCCACGGGAGGGGAAGAGAGGCGTCGAGTTGCGGGGACGCCTGGGTAGCGTCCGGGAGCTCGGGGAGCCCGCCGTCGGAGGCGCCGATGCCCTTGCACGCGAGGGAGAGGAGGAGCGGCGCGAGGAGGACGAACGAGGCGCGCACGAGGCCCCGGGGGTGACAGGCCATCGAGTACCTCTCGGGGGCGCAGCGTGGAGCGCGGCTTGTCGGGAGCGTAGCGCGTAGGAAAATCAAAGGCGTTCCGCCGAGAGTCGTAGACAGCCAAGGCCTCTGGCGGAGCATCCCTCGGGGCCTTGCGGCAAGGGCCACCCCTTGCAGCACCCCGCGATCGGGCCACGAGCGTAGACCATCCCAGTCGACGGCCGCCATGGCGATTGCGAATGAGTGAGCAAGGTCCAAGGGGCAGGCGAGTTGGGCCGGGCTACTTCGCGTCGTCCGCGGCGGGAGGGTCGACGCCGCCGCAGGGGGATTGGCGGTCGAGCCTCGGGGCCTGGGGCCGGTGACGAGCCCGGCCAACTCGGGTGGCTGCCTCCACGAACCCAAGCGCTCCAGCGTCTGGCGGATCATCTCTGGCGAGCAGACCTCTTCGGGGAGCTTCCGCTTGCCGCCGCAGGGGCCGTCGAGGACCCGCCCAAGTGACCACCGCGGTCAGTCCTCGTCGGTGATTTCGCGGATGACGCGGCAGGGGTTGCCTGCCGCGACGACCCCGCTCGGCACGTCGCGGGTCACGACGCTACCGGCGCCGATCACCGCCTTGTTGCCGATCCTGACACCCGGGAGAATGACGGCGCCGCCGCCGATCCAGCAATCGGAGCCAATCTCGATGGGCTTCGCGAACTCCGAGAGCCGGCGCTTGGGGGCGCTCAGCGGGTGCGTGGCCGTGTAGATCTGCACTGCCGGTCCGAACATCGTGAATTCGCCGATGCGGACTTCGCAGACGTCGAGCACGACGCAATTGAAGTTGAAGTAGACGCGCTGCCCCAAGTAGAGGTTCGAGCCGTAGTCGCAGAAGAACGGCGGCTGAATCCAGGCAGAATCGCCGCCGCCACCGAGCAGCCGCTCGAGCAAGCTGCGCCGCTCCTTCTGCTCCGACTCCTTCGTCGCGTTCAGGGCCCAGCACAAATCGCGGGCCCGCTCGCGACGCCGTACGAGCTCCGGATCCGCCGGCTCGTACAGCTCGCCCGCCAACATCTTCTCGAGCTCGGTCCTCAATTCTGGTCCCATCTGTTCTTGATACCTGCGCGCCCCCGGAGTGCGGCGGAGAAAAACGGACCGTTCTGAAGCCGTTTTGACCACGTGACCCATCTCGCGGGGACCAACACTGGGGACGCACGCGATGTCGCTCGAGGACTTCGAGGCCCACCGGTCATGGACATCCGCGTCCACGCCCGCTCTTCGAGATCTTGATCTTCCCGGTCCGGCGGCGTCTACGACGGCTGGGGCGCCGAATGATCCCCTCGAGAGTTCTCGACCGAGATTCGTCATCGGCGACATGACCACCTCCTCGCCCTCCCTCGTCCCGTCGCGGCCGGGAGCAAGAGGCTTGGGCAGCGGCCACACGCACCGAAGGTGCGAGCCGACAGAGCCTGGCCGCGCGGACCCGAAAGCCCCCTCTTTTCGTCAGGTTGCGCATCCTCGTCCCGGGAGGGCGCAACTTTCACCCACCCTTGGCGACAATGTAGGCAAATCGTGGTAATACCGCGCGTCGCATTTGATCCAGCATGACGGTGCCTCGACCAGGCGCCGGCCGCTTCTTCGAACCACGCCATCGAGAGGGGATCCCAATGAACGCCCGCTTCATCGCCCGGACCGGCCTCGCCGGTCTGCTGCTCGCCACCGCCTGCGGCCAGTACGACGTCGATGCTCCGTCCGACCCCAGCCAGCTCGGCCAGCAGGCCTCGGCGCTGGACGGCGAGGGGCGCTACATCGTGAAGTTCAAGGACCACGGGCGGGGCAAGGGTTCGCTCGCGGCGCACGGCGCCAAGCTCGAGCGGGACCTGCCCGCGCACCGGGCCGTGGCGGCGCGCCTGTCCGCGCAGGCCCTCGAGACCCTGCAGTCGGACCCCAACGTCGAGTACGTCGAAGAGGACGCCAAGCGCGAGCCGCTGGCCCTCGACTCGCAGATCCTCCCCTGGGGCATCGTGCAAGTGCAGGCGCGGGCCGCGGAGCTTCTGCCGGCGCTGCCGATCGGGGCGTCGATGAAGGTCTGCATCATCGACTCCGGCCTCCAGCTGGACCACCCGGATTTCGCCGGGATGACGATCACCGGCGACTCCGAGGTGACCGCCACCAACCCCTGGAGCGTGGACAAGTGCGGCCACGGCACGCACGTCGCCGGCACCATCGCCGCGCTCGACGACGCCAGCGGCGTGGTCGGCGTCGCCCCCGGCGTCGCCCTGCACGTCGTGAAGGTCTTCGGCGACGATTGCGGCTGGGCCTACGCCTCGGAGCTGGTGGGCGCGCTGCAGAAGTGCCGCGAGGCGGGCGCGATGGTCGTCAACATGAGCCTCGGCGGGAGCCAGGCGACGGCCACCGAGCAGGACGCCTTCCAGGCCGCCTATGACGCGGGCGTGCTCTCCATCGCCGCCGCGGGCAACGACGGCGCCGCGATCGTCAACTACCCGGCCGCCTACGCCTCGGTCGTCTCGGTCGCCGCGGTGGACTCGGCGAACCAGCGCGCCTCCTTCTCCAACGTCAACGGCGACGTCGAGCTGTCGGCTCCGGGCGTGGGCGTCATCTCCACGCTGGGCTGGAACCGCGAAGGCGTCCTCGTCCACGGGGCCGACGCCCAGGTCGCGGACCTCCTCGGCGGCTCCAAGGTGACGGGCGCCGCGCCCGCGCGGGTGACCGGGACGCTCGTCAGCGGCGGGTCCTGCACCAAGTCGAGCGCCTCCTGGGCCGGCAAGATCGTCTCCTGCAGCGCCGCGCCCTCGGCCAGGATCGTCAACGCCGCCCAGACCGTCCGCGCGCTCGGGGTGGTCTTCGCGTACGGCTCCTCCGGCCCGTTCGTCATCTCCAGCAGCGCCGTCGCCGCCATCCCCGCCGTGAACGTCACCGACTCCGCCGGCCTCTCCGCCGCCGCGGGCAAGACCGTGACCCTCTCCAACCTCGCGACCGCCCTCGGCGATCCCGCGTGGGTCGGCCTGGACAAGAAGAGCGGCACCTCGATGGCCACTCCGCACGTGGTCGGCGCCGCCGCCCTCGTCTGGTCGAAGAACCCGGCCTGGACCAACGCCGAGGTGCGCTACGCGCTGCAGGCGACCGCCAAGGACCTCGGCACCGCCGGCCGCGACGCCTACTACGGCTTCGGCCTGGTCCAGGCGAAGGCTGCCTACGAGTACCTGACCACCGGCGTGCTTCCTCCGCCGCCCCCGGCGGTCTGCACGCTGCTCGCCAGCGGCGCTCGCTGCACCGCCAACGCGGACTGCTGCAGCGGCCTCTGCTCGGGCCGCAAGGTGCTGACCTGCCGCTGAGGCCGCAAACCCCTTGAAGTCGTGGCGCGGGCGGCTCGCGAGGGCCGCCCGCGCTCGTTGCGGGCCGCGCGCCGCCGGCCTCGGCGTCTGCCGTCACGAGAGGCGCGCGCGATGCCCTGCGGAGGGCGGCTCGACCTGCCCGGCCGAGGAGTCTCGCGCAATTCAGTCGGAGTCGTTCAGGGGGTGGTCGCTGCCGGAGTGGCCCTGCGCCAAGGTCCTCCCGACCCGCTCCTGGGTGAGGCCGCGCGCGCTCGAGAGCTTGGTATCCGCATGGGGGTCGTCCGAGCGGACCACCGACTGGCTATGGGCGCGCTCGGGGCGGGCCTCGCTGAGCGGGTGCTGGCTGCCCGCCCGGCCCCCGGAGAGCGTCGTGTCCCGCCCCAGCACGTGGTGCTCGTGGATGGGCTGCTGGAAGCGCGGAGGGGGCCGCAGCAGCTCCGCGAACTCGCTCGGCAGCCGCTCGCGGAAGTGGATGGCGACCTCGTCGTCGAGCCAGTCCCCCAGCGCGAGGCACACCGAGATCGCCTGCTCGCGGGCGGAGGGGAGCGAGACGCCCGTGCGCTCGGCGACGCGCTGGAAGAGCTCGGAGAGGGGGTACTCGCCGGGGAGGGACCGGCGGCGCAGCGCCTCGGAAAGGGGGGCGGGCAACTCGGAGGCGAGCTGGCTCGCGTCGAGCGGCAGGAGCCGCTCGCCCAGCGTCTCCAAGGTGGCCGCCACCGCCAGCTCGGCGCTCTCCCGGTAGGGCAGCACCGCGCGGTCACGCACCAGCTCGAGAAGTCGCTCGTAGTCCACGGCGCTCGCCTCCCTAGTTTCAGGTTAAGCATCGGGCGGGCGGCGAGGCCCGCTCTGCCGGTACCCGAGAAGGACGGGAGCCGTCGAAGGCGAGGGCGATCGGCTGTGCTGGATACGAGAGGCTCTTCGTTCCGACCCACAGCACCCGAGCGAGTGGGCGGTTGCAGTTGGACCGGCCGGCCCCCGCTGCTCCCCGCGCCGTCGGGGCACCCTGACCGCCAAGCCCTCGGACGCGCACTTCACGCCGCTCGCGGCTCCGACGACGGGGGCGCCGATTCCACGCTGCGAGAAGGAGTTCCTGAGCGATCCGGACCACGGGCTCCCGACGATGGATGGATGGATGATCGAGCGCAGCCGCCACGCGCAGGACTACGCGTTCTTCTACGCGACCCTGCGCCGCAACGGGGTCGAGCCGGTCGCGGCCTTCAGCCAGTCGGCGGAGGCGGCGGAAGGGAACGGGCGATCTCCGCCGCCCTCCTCGCCCTTGCGGCACGCTCCGCCAGCCCCAAGCTCTCGTAGTGGGCGGCCAGGGCTTCGATGGCGTCGGCTTGGGAGCCGGCGCTTTCCAGGCACGCGTTCTCACCCACGGACTCCTCGATGCTGTTCTCCTTGAGGGCAGTCAGGAAGAAGGCGGCGGGGTCCAATTCGAGCAGGACCGCAGCCTTGTTGAATCGGTCGCGCTTGCCCGAAGAGAGCCCGGGGTCCCTGGAGGCGAGGCGGAGCCGCGCGAGGACGACTCCGACGAGCGGGTGCTGGCGAAGGTGGTCGGCGATCGCGCCGAAGGACGCCTCGCCGTCTCCTTGGTCCGCCTTCAGCCTGGAGAGCTCCAACGCGAGCAGCAGGAACTCGTCCATGCCGAGCACGCGGAGGCCGCCGCGGCCCCGCAGTAACCGAGGGAGCATCCCGCGCATCTTCGCCTCAGAGGACTCGGCGAGCTTGGCCAGGCCGGGGACCGTCGCGAAGAGCCCCGCCAGCTCGTCGCCGTGCTCCTCCAGCTCCCGGCTGACGTCGGAGAGCGACATCGAGCGGTCCTCGAGCCCCGCGATGAGGGAGCTCAGCTTGGCGGCGGCTCCTTGGCGCGCCTCGCTCAACTCATCGGCCTGCACGGCGGCGATGGCGAGCAGCAGGGGCGCTCCGTGGAGTGCCTCGCCACCGGTCTCGAGCGCCGCCTCGGTCGTCGCCAGCCAGAAGGACAGCGTGCCCTCCGTCTCGGGCGGGAGATGTCCGTCGCTGGCGACCGCCGTCATCCGGCGGATCAGGCTCTCCGCCTCGTGGGGGTCGCAGGCACCGCGGACGCAGGCCTTGAGGACCCAGTCGCGCCTCGCTTCGTCGTCCAGGTCCGCGGCGCCGTCGATGGCGCCGACGAGCGCCTTCTCGAACCGCGTCTCGTCGAAGCGGATGGAACCGAGCGGGCCGCCGGCCTCCAGCAACGGAGGGAGGAGCTCCAGTGAATCGGCGAGCGCTCTCATGTCGCCGCGCCTCCACGCGCTCTTCAGGCCCACGAGCGTCGGGTGGGGCGAGTGCGCAGCATCGGCCGGGGCGCTCTCGGCCACGGGCGCAGCGGCGCGGTCGGACTCCATGCAGCAGCGCTTGTACTTCTTTCCGCTCCCACACGGGCAGCGGTCGTTGGGGCTGGTCTTGGGGGACATGGGGAGCTCCAGAGGCGTTCGCGCCGTAGGGTTACCAAGATGCATGTCCCCAGGCCACCTCCGAGACGTGGCGTGCGCCTCCGCAGCGACCACTGCGCCCTCGCCGTACCTGCGCGTCCGCCGAGGTCGCGGCCACGACTCGCGGGCTGCGCAGGACCATGCACGGCGCCGGCGCACCTCGGCCGATGTCGTGCCAATCATGCGGGTTTCGCTGCGGTCAGACGGCGCCGGCGATGGCCGTGGACGTGGGGTCCAAAGGCGGACCTGGCGCAGTCGGCGGCGTTCGCCTCGGACGGCAAGAGCCGCGACGTCGGCACCACGCGCGCCGTGGTGCAGCGCTACGATGTGCCTGCGGCCCAGTAGCCGGGAGGAGGAGCGCCCACCATGATCCTCGTTCCACTCGCGGAGCTTCGCCGGTACGCCTCGCTTCACCCGCTCTTCCCAGCCGCCTTCGACTGGCTCGACCAGGCGATCGCCGGGCCCTTCCGCCCCGGACGCCACCCCATCCGCGAGCCCTCGCTCTTCGCGAACGCCGACGAGGGCACCACGTCTCCGCCGGGCGAGCGCCGGTTCGAGTCCCACCGCCGGTTCATCGACATCCAGGTGGAGGTCGAGGGCGGCGAGTTCATCGACTGGGTGCCGGCGTCGGAGCTGAAGGTCGAGCAGGACTTCGCGCCTGACGCCGATACCGCCTTCTACGAGCAACCGCGCCGGGGCACTACCCGGCTGCTCGTCCCGCCCCGGCACGCCGCCGTGTTCCTCCCCGGCGAAGCGCACAGGTGCCTCATCCAGGTGGACTCGAGGCCCGCCCGGTTCCGCAAGTACGTGGTGAAGGTCGAGGCCTGACCTACCGGAGCACGACGTCGGCGCTCCCCGCCTCGCGGGAGGCCGCTCCCCAAGTCGAAGGGGTCGCGTCGGTCCGGGCCAGGGCTCGGGGGATCTGCCCGCAGCATCCGGCGCAGTGAATGAGACGGAGTACCTGCCCGCCAGCCGTGGATGTGCGGCTCCGGTGCGATGTCGCAGCGCGAGGCGGGCGGGATCGTGCCCGATGCCCGGGGGCCGAGGGCCATCCCGACTGCCGCGATTCGAGCCGTGCATCGCGCCCGAAATTGAGTATCGTTGCGCACCGAAGGCAGCCTCGGTTGCGGGCTCGAGGAACGACCGGCAATGATCCGCCGGTCTCGATCCCGCAGGCCGCTCACACCTGATCTAGCCAGCCAACGGCTGAACATGGAGCACACGATGGACCCCAAGACGATTCTCGAGAAGGCGAAGCAGCACCGGGACCTGTCCGCCCAGAACCTCAGCAAGATGATCCAGATCCCCGGGTTCAGCTGCACGGAGAAGGAACGCGTCCAGCTCCTCAAGAAGATGTGCGAGGAAGCGGGCATGAAGGACGTCCGCATCGACGGGCTCGGCTCCCTCCTCGGCCGGGTCGGCAACGGCAAGAAGAAGCTCGTCTTCGACGCCCACATCGACACCGTCGGCATCGGAGATCCCAGCCAGTGGAAGACGCCGCCCCACTCCGGGCTCATCAAGGACGGCCTGGTCTACGGCCGGGGAGCCAGCGACCAGCTCGGCGGCGCCACCTCGATGATCACCGCCGCCCGCATCCTCACCGAGCTGGCCTACCAGGGCGACTACCAGGTCTGGTTCGCCTTCACGACCATCGAGGAGGACTGCGACGGGCTGTGCTGGAAGTACCTCATCGAAGAAGAGAAGTTCGTCCCCGACTTCGTCGTCTCCACCGAGCCGACGAGCTGCCGGCTCTACCGCGGCCACCGCGGACGGATGGAGATCCAGATCGAGATCCAGGGCGTGTCCAGCCACGGCTCCGCTCCCGAGCGCGGAGAGAGCGCCGCCTACAAGGCCGCCCGCGCCGCGCTCGCCATCGAGAAGCTCAACGCCGAGCTCAAGCCCGACGAGGACGGCTTCCTCGGCAAGGGGACGATCGTGGTGAGCCAGATCAAGGTCCACGGCCCCAGCCAGTGCGCCGTGCCCGACCAGGCGATGCTCTACTGCGACCGCCGCCTCACCTGGGGCGAGGACGACAAGCTCGCCATCGGCCAGGTCGAGAAGGCCCTGAAGGGCGCCGGCGTCGACAAGTTCAAGGTCTTCATGCCCGAGTACGCCCAGCCCGCCTACACCGGCCGCCTGTACAAGCAGGAGCTCTACTTCCCGACCTGGAAGATCCCCCAGGACCACTTCCTCGTCCGCTCCGGCGTGGAGGCCTTCAAGGACCTGTACGGCTCGGGCCCGGTCGTGGACAAGTGGACCTTCTCCACGAACGGCGTGGCCATCTGCGGCCGCCACAAGATCCCCGTCATCGGGTTCGGCCCGGGCGACGAGTCCCAGGCCCACGCGCCCAACGAGATCAACCGCATCGACGACCTGGAGAAGGCCTCCGCCTTCTACGCCTCGCTCCCCTACGCCATGGAGCGCCAGCACTGACGGCGTCCCTCTAAGTCCCTCTACAGGCGAGCCCGGCTCGAAGGTGAAGCCTTCGGGTCCGGGCTCGCGGCTTTCTCTGGAGGCGCCTGACGACTCCTCGGGTCGCCAGCCGAGCCCGGCCTGCGCGGGGCATCGCTACGCATCACCACGACGTCCCCGGTCTCGGCCCCGAGACAGGCCCGCGAGAGCTGGAGACCGGGAGCCGGACTCGGCCGAGCCGCCTCAGTCCAGCACCGCCTGCTCGCCGGTGCGCACCACCTCGAGCACCTCGGCCGCCGACGTCGCCGTCTGCAGCCGCTCCTTCACGTACTCGCTCTCGTGCAGCATCGTGGCGATCACCGACTGCAGCCGCTGGTGCACGCGCGGCTGGCCGGCGGGCGTGAGGAGCATGAAGACGAGGTGCGCCTTCTCGGCCGTGCCCTCGCACTTGAGGCCCTGGTCGGAGCGCAGGAAGAGCAGGAAGGGCTTGGCCAGCCCGGGGATGCGGGCGTGCGGCATCGCGATGCCCTGCCCGAGGTAGGTCGGCACCTGGCGCTCGCGCGCCGCCACCGCGGTGACGATCTGCTCGCGCGGCAGCGGCAGCGCCTCGGCCGGCATCTTCGCCATCGCCGTCTTCAGCGCCGCGATCGGCGAGTCGGACTCGACGCCGAGGTGGATGCTCGAGAGCGTCAGGGCGTCCGCCAGCCGCGCGGGCTCCTCGTCCTCGAACTCGTCGCGGATGGTGCCCACCAGCTCCTCGATCACGTCCTCGAGGGTGATGAACCCCGTCCACTCGTCCAGGAGGCTGGAGACCACCGCCGCGTGGATGCGCTTGCGCTGCATCTCGGCGATCACCGCCTCCAGCGTCGTCGTCTCCTTGATCGACAGCATCGGCCGGGCCACCGCCGCCAGGCTCGCCGACCCGGGATCTCCGTGGAGGACCAGGTCCTTCAGGTGCACCAGGCGGGTCGGGCGCACCCCGTCGCTCTCGATCAGCGGGTAGCGGGTGAGCCGCGCCGCCTGGATGGCCTTGAAGTTCTCGGCCCAGGGCGCCCGGGCGTCCAGGCACTTCACCGCCGCCTTCGGGCGCATCGCGTCCTTCGCGGTGAGCGCGCCGAAGTCGAAGACGTTCTCCATGAACAGCAGGCGCCGGAACGACATCAGCCCCAGCTCCTGCGACTGGTCGAGGATGAGCCGCAGCTCGCCCTCGGTGTGGTGCTCCTCGCTGGTCGGCCGGCCCAGCCCCAGCAGGCGCAGCACGCCGTTGGTGGCGCCGGAGAGCAGGAAGAGGGCCGGGTAGAAGACGAAGTGCGAGACGCGCAGCGGCGTCGTGCACCACAGCGCCATCTTGTCGGCGACGCGGATGGCGGCGAACTTGGGGACCTGCTCCCCCAGCACGATGTGCGAGCCGGAGACGACGACGTAGGAGATGGCGATGCCGACGATGTAGCGCGCGGCGCCGTGGTCCCCGCCTCCCAGGATCACGTCGGTGGCCTTGGTGCCCACGATGCCCAGCGCGACGCTGGCCAGGGTGATGCCCACCTGGCAGACGCTCAGGTACTGGTCCAGCTGCGCCTGCATGCTCCGCAGCACCACCGCGCGCTTGTCGCCGGCCGCCTCCAGCTCCGCGACCCGGGTCGGTCGGACCTTGACGATGGCGAACTCGGCCAGGACGTAGAACGCGTTGAAGGCCAGCAGGAACGCGAACGCCAGACCGAGCAGCAGCAACTCCACGAAGTCCTCCCGGGGGCGCACCGGCGCCGAGGGGGGAGTCTGGCAGACGCGGCCCAGGAAGCAACCTCCGCGGCGGCCCCGCTGGGCCCTCCCGGAGTGCGCGTTCTGTGGTAAGCGTCTTGGACTTTCGCACCACCGACTCAACGACCAAGGAGAAGCCTAATGGCCAGCCAGAAGATCGACCCCCAGGTGCTCAAGAACCTCTTCGGCAAGAGCCTGCTCGTCACCAGCGAGTGGACCACCCCGGAGATCGAGGCGCTCTGCGCCGTCGCGCAGAAGTTCCAGGCGCTCGACCTGCAGGGCAAGCTCCAGCCGCTCTGCCCCAACGAGCTCGCCTACGCGATGTTCTTCGACAACTCCACCCGCACCAAGTCCGCCTGGGCCGGCGCCGCGACCCGCCTGGGCATGATGCCCGTCATCGTCGACGGCTCCTCCACCCAGGTCGCCCACGGCGAGACCCCGTCCGAGACCGGCGCCATGCTGGGCATGAACAGCCACGCGATGGGCATCCGCCACGACAAGGTGCTCAACGAGGGCAACGTGTTCATGAAGGAGGTCAAGCGCGGCATCGACGAGTACCTGGCCGCCAACGACGAGAAGCGCACCGTGCCGATCGTCAACCTCCAGTGCGACGTCGACCACCCCACCCAGACCCTGGCCGACCTGCTCTGGCTCAAGGACAACTTCAAGGACGGGCTCAAGGGCAAGAAGGTCGCCGTGAGCTGGGCCTACTCGCCCTCCTACGCCAAGCCCCTGTCGGTGCCGCAGGGCCTGATCATGCTGCTCACCCGCTACGGCGCGAACATCACGCTGGCCCACCCCAAGGGCTACAAGCTGATGGACCGCTGCCTGGACGACGCCAACCGCTTCTCCAAGGAGTCGGGCGGCAGCTTCAACGTCACCGACAACATGGACGAGGCCTTCAAGGGCGCCGTCGCCGTCTACCCCAAGAGCTGGGGCCCCTACGAGCTGATGCTGCAGCGCGTGGGCGTGAAGGACGACGCCAAGCTCAAGGCGCTGGAGAAGCAGATGCTGGAGCAGAACGCCCAGTTCAAGGACTGGATCTGCGACGAGCGCCGCATGGGCCTGACCGACAAGGGCGACGCGCTCTACATGCACTGCCTGCCCGCGGACATCGGCGCCGAGGTCAGCGCCGGCGTCATGAAGAAGCACGTGGTCAACGTGGCCAAGGAAGCCAACAAGAAGGTCTACGTGATCATGGCCATGCTGGCGATCGGCAAGGTCAAGGACCTGCACTCCAAGCTCGGCCTGTAGTCAGTTTGGCGGGCGCAGAGGCCCGCCGCTACCCCAGGGCAGGGCGGATTTGAGTGATTGAGCGGGCGCGGTGGCCTCGGCCGCCGCGCCCGTTTCACTTCGCCCCGCCGCCTGCCTGCCCGGGCCCGTCGGAACTTCGACTTGGGCCGGGGCGATGTGCTCTCCTGGCCCGGCACGCACGTGGAAACGGGGAAGCGGGGATGAGCGAGCAGGCGGTAGCGGGGGCCGGCACCGGTCCGGCGGTCGGGAAGAAGAGCCCGCTGGGCCTCTCCTCGGGCGACGTGTGGGGCGGCGTGGCCGCCATGCTGGTGGCCTTCCCCTCGGCCATCGCCTTCGGCGTCGTCATCTTCACCGCCGCCTCGCCGTCCCTCGCCGGCGCCGGGGCCTTCGCCGGCCTGGTCGGCGCCGCGGCGCTGGGCCTGACCGCGCCGCTGGTCGGGCGCAACGCCGGCTTCGTCACCGCGCCCTGCGCGCCCGCGGCGGCGGTCATGTCCGGGCTGGCGGCGAGCCTGGCGGCGCAGGGAGGCGCCTCGACGGAGCGGCTGCTGGGGCTGCTGGTGATCGCCGCGCTGATCTCCGCGGCGCTGCAGATCGCCTACGGCGTGCTCGGCGTCGGCAAGCTGATCAAGTTCATCCCCTTCCAGGTCGTCAGCGGCTACCTCTCCGGCGTCGCGGTGATCATCGCCGTGGCGCAGCTGCCCAGGCTCCTGGGCGTCGCCGGCAACGTCTCGCTCCTCGCGGCCCTCGGGGCCCCTGCGCGCTGGAGCGGCCCCGCCCTCGTCGTGGGCGTCGCGACCGTGCTGGCCACCGCCGCCGCGCTGCGCCTGACCAAGAGGATCCCCGCGGCCATCGTCGGCCTCGCCGCGGGCCTCGCGACCTACTTCCTCGTCAGCCTGGCCGTCCCCGAGCTGCGCTCGCTGGAGGGCAACAGGCTGGTCGTCGGCCCCATCTCCGCCGCCGGGTCCTTCGGCGAGGCCATCGCCGGCCGCCTCTCGGCGCTGCGCGGCTTCGCCCTCTCCGACCTGGCGCTGGTGGCCGGCCCGGCCGCGACCCTCTCGGTGCTGCTCTCCATCGACACGCTCAAGACCGGCGTGGTGCTCGACGCGATGACGCGCACCCGCCACGACTCCAACCGCGAGCTGCTGGCGCAGGGCGTGGCCAACGTGGCCTCCGCGGTCTTCGGCGGCGTGCCCGGCGCCGGCTCGATGGGCCCCTCGCTCATCAACGTCACCAGCGGCTGCCGCTCGCCCTGGGGCGGCGTGGTCGAGGGCGTGCTGATCCTGTGCGGCTTCCTGGCGCTGGGCTCGCTGATGGCCTGGGTCCCCATCCCCGCGCTCGCCGGCATCCTGCTGGTGGTGGCCTTCCGGATGTTCGACTTCCGGATGTTCCGGCTGCTGCTGAAGAAGGGCGGACGGCTGGACTTCGCGGTCATCGCCTCGGTGATCGTGGTGGCCGAGGGCGTCGGGCTCATCCAGGCGTCGGTGGTGGGCGTGTGCCTGTCCATCCTGCTCTTCATCCGCGAGCAGATCCGCGAGACGGTGATCGCCCGCCAGGTGGACCTGACGCAGGTGCGCTCTACGCGGCGCCGCGCGGGCGAGGAGCTGAAGATCCTCGCGGACAAGGGCGGGGACGGCTTGCTGGTGCAGCTCAAGGGCGACCTCTTCTTCGGCACCACCGACCAGCTGCTCACCAAGCTCGAGCCCGACCTCAACAAGCGGCGCCTGGTGCTGCTCGACTGCCGCCGCGTGGAGTCGATGGACTACACGGCGGCGCACCTGCTGGAGCAGATGCAGGAGCGGCTCGCCGAGCGGGGCGGCCAGCTGCTCTTCAGCGGCATGCCCTCCGGCCTGCTCTCGCGCCATGCCATCGAGGGCTACCTGCGCGAGCTGGGGGTCGTCGGCGGCAGCGGCGGCCACGGCGGCCAGGTCTTCGAGACGCGTGACGGCGCGCTGGAGTGGATGGAGGAGCGCATCCTCGAGTCGGCCGGCTGGTCGCACGGCGAGTCGAGGCCGCCGCTGGAGTTGGGGGAGATCGCCGTCTTCCAGCTGCTGGGCCCGGCCGCGACCGCGGAGCTGGCGCCCGCGGTCCAGAAGCGCTCGCTCTTCGCCGGCGAGCCGGTCTTCGAGGCCGGCGACACCGGAGACGAGCTGTTCTTCGTCCGCTCCGGCCGGGTGCACATCGACATGTCGCTGGGCGGCGAGAAGCACCACCACCTGGCGACCATCAGCCGCGGCGAGTACTTCGGCGAGATCGCCTTCCTCGACCGGCAGGCGCGCTCCGCCAACGCCCACGCCGCCACCCCCGCCGAGCTCTTCGCGCTCAGGCGCGCCGACTTCGACGCGGTCGTCGAGAAGCACGGGAAGATCGGCGCGTTGCTGTTCGAGCACCTGGCCAAGACCATCGCGCTGCGCCTGCGGCTGGCCGACGTCGAGCTGCGCAGCCTCGAGGAGCGCTGAAGCGCCATGCCGCGCCTGGCCTGGGCCACCGACCTGCACCTGAACTTCCTCTCCGAGGAGGCGCTGGCCGCGTTCGGCGACACGCTGGCGCGCTCCGAGGCCGACCTGCTACTGGTCAGCGGCGACACCTCGGAGGCTTACACCCTGGAGCACCACCTGGCGCTGCTGGCCCGACGCTTCGACGGGCCGGTCTGGTTCGTGCTCGGCAACCACGACTTCTACCGGGGCTCCATCGCGCAGGTTCGGCGCAAGGCCGACGCTTTGAAGACGTTGCGGCCCGGCCTGCGCTGGCTGCAGTCGGCCGGGGTCGTCTCGCTCTCGCCGCAGACGGCGCTGGTGGGCTGCGACGGGTTCGGTGACGCGCGCCTGGGGAACGTGGACGGCTCGGCCGTCGTCCTCAACGACTTCCTGCTCATCGACGAGCTGACCGCCATCCCCCACGCCCAGCGCCTGGCGCGGCTGGGCAAGCTGGGCGACGAGGCCGCCGAGCACCTGCGCTCGGTGCTGTGGCCCGCGCTGGAGGAGCACCGGCGCGCGGTGGTGCTCACCCACGTGCCGCCCTTCCCGGAGGCCTGCTGGCACGACGGCCAGATGTCGGACCCGGAGTGGCTGCCCTACTTCTGCTGCATGGCGGCTGGGCAGGCGCTGCGCGAGGCGGCCCTGGCCTTCCCGAAGCGGGAGATCCTGGTGCTGTGCGGGCACACGCACTCGGGCGGCGAGGTGGAGATCCTGCCGAACCTGAAGGTGCTGACGGCCGGGGCGGAGTATGGCAAGCCGCGGATCGACCGGGTCATCAGCCTGGACTAGCTGCCCCACCCTCTGGGCGGAGCTTCGCCGGGAGCTACTTCTGGCGTTCTCGTGCAGGGGAATAGGCGCTTGCCCGCCAATCCTCGGGCGGCGCAGGTCCGATGTGGCCGCAGTTCCCGGACGTCTGCGGTCCCTGCCCCTTGAGCTGACGACCCGCCGTGACGCACGACATGCGCGTCGGTTCTCTCGATAAAGGAGCTGATGGCGCCCTGGTTCTCTCTCCGACTTTCCCCACCCCTGATGGCGGCAACGTCCGCTTCCCGGCTCGGGATGGGCCGCTTCTAAGGAAGGATGAGCATGGGCGGTGGACCACGGCAGCGCCTGGGCGACGGGGGTGACGTGGTCCGGTGGCGAAACTGGAGACCCGCGAAGGACCAAGGCTTGGGCTGCCTCTAAGGAAAGGTGAGCATGGGGCGGTCGCCCACGTCAGCGCCTGGGCGACGGGGGTGACGTGGCTGGTGGCGAAACTGGAGACCCGCGAAGGACCGAGGCTTGGGCTGCCTTTAAGGAAGGGTGAGCATGGGGCGGTCGCCCACGTCAGCGCCTGGGCGACGGGGGTGACGTGGCCGATGGCCTCGGTGAGGTGGGGCCTGTCGGAACGGGCTCCGTTAATGTGTCGCCCGCTTCCCGTTACAATGTCCCTCGCGGTGGACATTACAGCCCCTCTCAATGGAGGCCGACAAGACCATGCCCACGAAGCCGTCCCTGGTCGAAGTGAAGTACGCGCTCGAGGCGCTTGGAACGCACCTCCGGGAAGCGCGGCTGCGTCGAGAGCTCACGATCGAAGAGGTCGCGGAGCAGATAGGAGTCTCCCGCAAGACCGTCGCGGAAGCGGAGCGCGGGAAGGCGACCACGCACGTCCAGGTGTACGCGGGGATGCTCTGGGCGCTGGGGTTGTTGAGCCAGCTGGAGAACCTGGCGACGCCGCACATGGAGCCGGACGACGAGCTGTCGATGGAGACGGACCGGAAGCGGGCGCCGAGGAGAGCGAGCGGCCGAAAGAAGCCGGAGAGCGAGAGCGACCTCCCGTTCTAGCCTCTCACCTGCCACCAATTCCCTTCCTAGAAGCAGCAGGCGCCAGCGAAGCACCCGGGTACGGCGAAGCCCCCTCGCCGCCCCGCAGGAGGAATGGGCTCGCGAGCCTCGCTCGCCGCGGCGAATTCCCGGGTCGGTCCCAGGCTTGGTGCCATCGGGCGACGCGCGTCACGTTCCGGCCCGTAACGATCATCTCGGTGAATCGGAGCATCGACGACGCTGTTGCCCCAGGGGCTACAGTCTCGCGATGATGTGGCCTTCGCTTTCGTACCCCGGAGGCTTCGTTGGCGCCTGCCCTGCTGCTTGCGGCGACCGTGCTACTCGCTGCGCCGTCTCAGGCGTCGCTCCCGAACGCACCCACGATCGTGCTCAAGAAGGACGAGCTCCGCCGGATCCCGGCCCCTGGCCTGACGCGTCTCGCGACCGCCGCCCCGGAGATCGTCGAGGTCAGGCCACGGGGCTCGGAGATCGAATTGCGCGGCGTGCGTGACGGCCGGACGACCCTGCTGCTCTGGTTCGCCGACGGCCAGCGGCTGAGCTACCTGCTGCAGGTGGGCCAACCGAAGAGCGAGTCCACTCCGCCGCCGGTCAGCGGCCAGGGCGCCGAGATCATCGGGGACGTGCGTGAGACCGACTGCACCGGAGAGCCGGCCTGGACCGCGGACCTGGTCCAGCAGGTCGAGAGCCTCGAGAAAGGCAGGAAGTACTCCGAGGCCGTCAAGAAGCTGGGCGAAGTGCTTAAGTTGCGGCCGGAAGCCGCCTTCCTTCAGGCCAGGCTCGGCGCGCTTTACGCCAAGATGGGCAAGCAGGACCTGAGCGCCGAGGCCTTTGGGACCTTCGCGCTCGCCTGCCCCGATCACCCCGACGCCGCCTGGGCCCGCGACCGCTCTCGCAAGCCCGAGGCCACCACCAAGTAGGCACGCCATGTCCCTCGCCCTCCTCGCCGCCCTGCTCCTCTGCGCCGCTCCCCCGAGCCCGCCGCCGGACGGGACGACCCTCAAGCTCAAGCCCAACGCCGAGCGCGTGCTGACCGTCCCGGGCCTGGCGCGCATCGCAGTGGGCGATCCCGAGGTCGCCGACGTGCGGCCCAAGGGCGCGAGCGAGGTCGCCATCCGCGGCCTGATCGAGGGTCGCACCGAGGTCCTGGTCTGGACCTCCAAGGGCAACCGCTTCCGCTACCCCATCGTCGTCGGCAACCCGAAGACCGCGCCCGAGAACACCCAGACGCAGGCGCTGGACCGCGTCGTCTCCGGCAGCTCGACCGGGGTCGTCGAGGACGTGGTGATGAACCTCGCCGTCGGCGAGGAGAAGTCCTCGATCTATTCGGACATCTCCAAGGTCGCCGTCACGCAGTACGCGCCCACCGTCGAGGTCGCGCCGCTCGACAGCGGCGACGGGGTGCGCATCAAGGGCGTCGCCGTCGGCACCGCCAAGGTCCTGCTGCACATCGGCGGCCGCCCCGCGGTGCGCATCGCCATCACCGTGCTCGACGCCTCGGGCAGGCCCAAGGGCACCGGCCCGGGCGTGGATCCCTCCAAGCCTTCGTTCGGCGGACGGGTGCTGGCGAAGCCCGACTGCACCGGCGACTCGACCACCGCGGAGACGGCGAAGATGGTCGCCGAGGCGGTGGACCTGGAGCGGGCCAAGAAGCGCCCGGAGGCCATCGCCAAGCTGGTGAAGGTCCTCGAGCTGCAGCCCGGCGCGGCCCACGCCCATCTCAAGCTCGGGGCGCTGTACGCCAAGGAGAGCCAGATGGAGAAGGGCGCCGCGGCCTACGAGACCTTCGCCCTCTCCTGCCCGGCCGACGCGGCGACGGCCAGGGTCCGGGCCCTCCTCGAGGATTACCGCAAGGCCAGGGCCCCGTAGCGCGCGGCCGCTACCCCGTTTACGAGACGCTGGCCAAGGGCGACGACCGGGCCCTGTTCGAGGGCGCTTTCGGCCTGCGCCAAGCGGCTCGGGGCGGAGGTCGTCGCCACCGGGCCTGGACCCCGCGCCGCCTTGACTTCTCGGGGGGGTTCCGGCACGTTCAGCCGGCCTTTCCACCCCGTGAGGAGCGCTCGGTGGAGACTGACCCCATCGAGGTTTCACAGCAGCGCGCGAGCGGCACCGGCCGTCGCAGCCGGGGTCGTGCGCGCCCGCCCCTCCCGTCCACCCCCAACCCGCTTATTCCACAGCGCTGTGCACTAGCAGCGGGGAGTCCCACGCGATGAGCATCAGCCAACTGGCACGAGCCATCGGGCAATCGCCCACGCTCAAACTCAACGAGAAGGCCAACATCCTCAAGGAGCAGGGCCAGGCCGTCATCCACCTCGGTGGCGGCGAGCCCAAGATCAAGACCCCCATCGACGCCCTGATGGCGGCCTCCGCCAAGCTGACCACCGCCGAGGTACGCTACACGCCCACCGACGGAGTGCCGGCGCTGAAGAAGGCCATCATCCGCTACACCGAGGAGAACTACGGCCGGGTCGTCGGGCCCGAGAACGTGATGGTCTCCCCGGGCGCCAAGGCCGCCCTCTACGCGGCGATGCTGACCATCCTCAACCCGCAGGACGAGGTGATCGTCCCGGCGCCGTACTGGGTCAGCTACCCCGAGATGATCAAGATGTGCTACGGCGTGCCGGTCATCGTGAAGAGCGAGGACGGGCGCTTCGAGCCGCGCATCCAGGACATCGCCAACGCCATCACCAGCTACACCAAGCTCATCATCATCAACAGCCCGAACAACCCCTCGGGCGCCGTCTACAGCGAGAAGTTCATCCAGGAAGTGGTCGAGCTGGCCGAGAAGAAGGGCCTCTTCCTCATCATGGACGACATCTACCACAAGCTCATCTTCGACGGCCGCAAGGCGACCAGCGCCTACAAGTACGCCAAGGACCTCTCGGAGAACAGCCGCCTCATCGTCATCAACGGCATCTCCAAGCTGTACGGCATGACCGGCTTCCGCATGGGCTGGGTCGTGGCCAGCAAGCAGCTCGTCGAGGTGATGATCAACGTGCAGGCGCAGACGGTCAGCTGCCCGTCGGCGCTGTTGCAGTCGGCGGCGGTGGGCGCGCTCAACGGCATGCAGTCGGTGACCGACGCGCTCAACGCCACGCTGCAGAACGCGCGCGACGTGATGATGAAGGAGCTCAACTCCTTCGCCGGCGTGCGCATCGAGAAGCCGGGCGGCACCTTCTACTGCCTGCCGGACTTCTCCAACTACAACAAGAGCTCGGTGGCGCTCTCGCAGTTCCTGCTGGAGAAGGCGTTGGTGGTGACCGTGCCGGGCAAGGAGTTCGGCATGGAGGGCCACCTGCGCCTCTCCTACTGCGGCACCATCAAGGACATCCAGGAAGGCCTGCAGCGCATCAAGTGGGCGCTCGACCCCAGCGCGCCCCAGGACATCTACATCGGCGACCGCCGGCTCGTGAGGGACTGGAAATGACCATCAACCTGCTGGACATCAAGACGCCCGCCATGGGCGAGGCCAAGGCCGTCAAGACCGAGTTCGGCCTGGACAACCACGGCCTGAAGAACCTGGGCAACGTGTACTGGAACCTGCCCACCCCGGCGCTCTACGAGGAGGCGCTGTTCCGCCGCGAGGGCCGCATCGCCGCCAACGGGCCGTTCGTGTGCTCGACGGGCAAGAAGACCGGCCGCTCGGCGAACGACAAGCTCATCGTCAAGGAGGACGAGAGCTCCGACAAGGTGTGGTGGAGCGAGTACAACCGCCCCTGCGTCCCCGCCAAGTTCAACATGCTCTGGGCGCGCCTGCAGGGCTTCCTGCAGGGCCGCGACCTGTTCGTGCAGGACTGCTACGCGGGCGCCGACCCGGACTACAAGCTGCCGGTGCGGATCATCACCCAGTTCGCCTGGCACTCCATGTTCGCCAAGAACATGTTCCTGGAGCCGGCGACCCACGACGAGGCGCGGCGCTTCGTGCCGCAGTTCACCATCGTCTGCGCGCCGGACTTCCAGGCGGCCCCGGAGATCGACTCCACCAACTCCGGGACGTTCATCATCCTCAACTTCGAGCAGAAGCTGGGGATCATCGGCGGCACCGGCTACGCCGGGGAGATCAAGAAGTCGATCTTCACGGTGATGAACTACCTGCTGCCCCTGCAGGGCGTGATGTCGATGCACTGCTCGGCCAACGTGGGCAAGCGGGGCGACACGGCGCTGTTCTTCGGCCTGTCGGGCACCGGCAAGACCACGCTGTCGGCGGACCCGCTGCGCAACCTCATCGGCGACGACGAGCACGGCTGGAGCGACGCGGGCGTCTTCAACATCGAGAACGGCTGCTACGCCAAGGTCATCAGCCTCTCGGCGTCGGCGGAGCCGGAGATCTACGCCTGCACGCGGCGCTTCGGGACCATCCTGGAGAACGTGGCCTACGACCCGGTCACGCGCCTGCTCGACCTCGACGACGACCGGCTGACCGAGAACACCCGCGCCAGCTACCCGATGGACTTCATCGGCAACGCGGTGCCGGAGAAGCGGGCCGGCCACCCCGAGAACATCGTGCTGCTCACCTGCGACGCCTCGGGGGTGATGCCGCCCATCGCGCGGCTGACCCCGGACGCGGCGCTGTACCACTTCATCAGCGGCTACACCGCCAAGATCAGCTCGACCGAGCTGGACATGATGAAGGAGCCGGAGATCACGTTCTCGACGTGCTTCGGCGCGCCGTTCATGGTCCACAAGCCGTGGTTCTACGCCGACCTGCTCAAGCGCAAGATCGAGCGCTACAACGTGCGCTGCTGGCTGCTCAACACCGGCTGGGTGGGCGGCGCCTACCGCGTCGGCAAGCGCATCAGCATCAAGCACACCCGCGCGCTGCTGAACGCGGCGCTCGACGGCCGGCTCAACGACGTGAAGTACCGCAAGGACCCGGTCTTCGGGTTCGAAGTCCCCACCAGCTGCCCCGACGTGCCGGAGAAGGTGCTCGACCCGGCGTCGAGCTGGGAGAACAAGGCGGCCTACGAGGACAAGTACCGCCAGCTGGCGTCGCGCTTCGTGGAGAACTTCAAGAAGTTCTCCGACGGCGCGCCGCGCGAGGTCCTGGAGGCCGGGCCGAAGCGCTGAGAGTCCTCAGCGACGAGTCGTAGGTTCCAAGTCACATCCACGGGGGGCGCTGCCGGAAGGCGGCGCCCCTCGCTCGTTGGCGTACACTGTTGGCCGCCATGCGGCTCGCACCCGGCCCGACGCTCGCGCTGTCCCTGCTGCTGCTCGCCACCTCCGGGGGCGGCTGCAGCGGAGGGCCGGTCGCGGCCCCGGACAGCGGTGCACCGCCCGCGGGCGCGGATGCCGCACTTCCCGACGCAGCCTTCGATCTCGTGGACGCCGCTGCGCCTCCCGACGCCACTGAGCCCGCCGATGCCGAGCCTGCCGACGCCGAAGCGGTGATCGATGCGGCGACCGCGGACGCCGCGGCCGCCGGAGAGGACGCCGGGGTCGATGCGGGACCGGCCTGCGGCACCGGCGTCGCGGTCGAGGCGCTCGCCGCCTGCCTCGAACTGGGCAGCGGCCCCGATGCGTGCCTCGCGGCCGTCACCACGCCCTTGTGCGACTCCGACGCCGACGGCGTGCCCGACGATCTCGAAGGGGCGCTGGCCCGCGCCTATGCCCCGGTGTTCCTCTTCAACGGCGGGGCCTACGGCGGCAACCCGGAGAACAAGTTCCCGGCCAACGTCGACCACTTCGTCAGCCGCTCCAAGCTGTTCTTCCGGCCCACCGGGTCCTCGGCCCTGCTCGTCGATCCCGCGCCGTCGCTGTCGACCCTCGCCGCGGCCACCGTGAACTACCAGGCCGTCACCCGAGTCGCCGCCGACCCCGCCGCGGGCCAGGGCTCGGACTTCTGGCTGTGCCTGAACGACCACGACGGCTCGACCACCGTCGACAGCCCGGCGGCGATGCTCGCGCTGGCCGGCGGCATCGACGTCGAGACCGTGGTGCACCCCGCCAACGGCGCCCTCGCCGACTCGAGCCACCTCTTCGTCGCCTTCGTGGTCTTCTGGGCCTTCAACTCGCACTCCACCGTCGACGACCACGAGGGCGACCGGGAGATCCTGGCGGTCTTCGTGAACCGGCAGACCGGCGCGGTGGACGCCGCCCAGTACGAGCGCCACCTCTCGATGGACAACGCGATGTTCGTCGACGTCGCCCGGTACGGGGCGAAGGACCCGGCGCTCGACGTGCCGACCGGCGACGTCAACACCCCGCCCGCGGGCGCGCGCGGAGTGCGCTTCTGGGACTACTCCGGGCTGCGCCACCAGGTCGTCGCCTACGTCGCGACCGGCGGCCACGCCTTCTACGACTTCCCGGGCAACACCTTCATCGTGTACCTGGGCCCGCGGGACACCCACGCCGGCGACGGCGGGAGGCTGCAGGTGGGGACCGGCGAATTCTTCGAGTCCCCGACGGCCCCGGCGCAGGCCGTGCGCGTCAACCTGAACAACCCCGGCGAGCCCGGGCGCATCGGGCTCGACTGGGCGCGCTACCGCGGCCAGTGGGGCTGCCAGGAAGGCCCCGTCGCCAACTCCTACCCGGGCCCGTTCGGCAACGCCCGCCACCCGCGGCCGGTCTTCGAGCGCACCTGGGGCTCGCCGCCCCGCGGCTAGAGGCTAGAAGCTAGAGCAGAGGAAACGGAAGACTCGATGGCGCGTCCCTACGTGATCTTGCACAACGCGGTCAGCCTCGACGGCCGCATCGACGGCTTCGGGCTCGACCTCGCCCAGTTCTACGGGCTGGCCGCCTGCTTCGAGGAGGACGCCTCGCTCGCGGGCAGCAAGACGATGTTCGACCCCTCGCAGCCCGTCCCCGAAGAGACGCCGGCCGACCGGGCGCCGCGGCCGCCCCCCGCCCCCGACGACCGCCGGCCGCTGCTGGTGGTCCCCGACAGCCGGGGCAAGGTGCGCAACTGGCACGTGCTGCGCCAGGCCGGGCACTGGCGGGACTTCGTCTCGCTCTGCAGCGAGCGGACGCCCCGGCGCCACCTCGATTACCTGAACGAGCGCGGGATCCACGTGGTGGTGGCGGGCAAGGACAGGGTCGACTTCCAGCAGGCGCTGCCGGCGCTGCGCGGCCGGTTCGGGGTCAAGCGGGTGCGCGTCGACTCGGGCGGGATCCTGAACGGCGTGCTGTTGCGGCAGGGCCTGGTTGACGAGGTGAGCGTGCTCGTCTACCCGGTCATCGTGGGCGGCGCCCCTGCCCGGTCGATCTTCCAGGCGCTGGAGCCCTCGGCGCCGGCCCGGCTGGCGGACACGCTGCACCTCGACTCGGTGCAGGCCCTCGAGAACGGCGTCGCCTGGCTGCGCTACCGGGTCGGCAGCCACGCCGCGGGCTGGGTGCGTACCGAGCTGCAAGCCGCGCCGGCCCCCAAGAGAGAGCGCCCGGCGGGCAAGCGCAAGGGCTGAGCCGCCGCTAGGCCCATGTCCCCTCCGCTTCCACGGGCGCCTCCTCGGCGACCGCGCCGCGCCTGGGTTGGCCGTCGTTCCACAGCCCGTCGGCGAGCTCGGCGAGGCTCGCCTTGAGCCGCTCCTTGGCGCGGATCTCCAGCTGCCGGGCGCGCTCGCGCGAGAAGCCGAAGTGCTGGCCCAGCTGGCGCAGCGTCATCGGCTTGTCGGAGAGCAGGCGCATCTCGATGATGAAGCGCTCCCGCGGGTCGAGCCCCTCCAGCGCGTTGCGGACCCGGTCGCGGATGAGCGCCTCCTCCTGGCGGGCGGCGAACTCCTCTTCCTGGCCGGGCGCCGTCGCAGGGACGAAGTCGACGTGGCTGCTGCCCGTCTCGTCGCCCATGGGCGAGTCGAGCGACAGGTCGCGTCCGTCGATGCGGCGCTCCATCTCCTGCACCTCGGTGGGGCGAACGCGCAGGCGCTTGGCTATCTGCCGGGCGTCCGGGGCCTCATCGCCGCTCATCCGCTCGATCTCCCGCTTGGTGCGGGCCAAGGAGAAGAACAGCTTGCGCTGCGCCTGGGTGGTCCCGAGCTTCACCAGCGACCAGTTGCGCAGGATGTGGTTCTGGATGTAAGCGCGGATCCACCAGACGGCGTACGAGATGAGCCGGATGCCCTTGTCGGGGTTGAACTTCTGCACCCCCTTCATCAGGCCGATGTTTCCCTCCTGGATGAGGTCGGCCATCCGCAGCCCGTACGAGCGGTACTCGTAGGCGACCTTGACCACGAAGCGCAGATTGCTTGTGACGAGCGAGTGGGCACAGCGCGCGTCCTCCTGCTCGCGATAGCGGCGAGCGAGCGCCTGCTCCTCGTCCTTGGTGAGCAGCGGGTATTGCCGGATCTCCGAGAGGTACATGGCCAGCGAGCCGGTGGCCGGTGGCAGGTTGGTGGGTTTCAAGAAGCGCTTCCTCTAGTGAGCGCTAGGTGCCGCGCTCCCCTGCTGCCTTTCGCCTTCCTCCCTCCCTCCTTCCGGGGCCGCCCCGCGGCACCTGGGCGCGCGCAGCCGCACGTTTCCCTCGGGAGAGGGCTGAAGCGGAATCTGGTGTCGTGACGGGCGCGATCAAGCGCCACTGGAGCTACAGCGGAGAGTCCGAAGGGCTTCCCCCGACTGCGCCTGCGCGCCTTCCTTCCTCCCGGGCGCGGCTCCCTGACGCGGTGATTCGGATGTGCTGCGCGCCTTTGCGTTTCGCGCCCGCTCCGGGCCCTGGAGCCCGCTCGGGGCCACCCCGGCCGTGCGAGCGCCAACCGACAGCGGCCGGCCGCCCTCCTTGGGCCCGCCTCCCCCATCGCGGAGATTGAAGTCCCCAGGCGGCCGGCGGCACGCTTCTGACGGGCAGGCCCGGGTCTTCGGAGAGGGGGGAGAATGACGAGCCGCTGGGTGCTCGTGGTCGAGGACGATCTCGACACGCGCCAGATGCTTCGAGAGATCCTGGAGCTCGAGGGCTACCTCGTTCGCGAGGCCGCCGACGGCGCCCAGGCGCTCGACGTCCTGCGCACGGAGCGAGGCGGCCACGATTGCCTGGCCGTCGTGCTCGACCTGATGCTGCCGTCCGTGGACGGCCTGGAGGTGCTGGCGGCGCTCGCGCGCGACTCCGAGCTCTCCCGGCTGCCGGTGGTGGCGGTCTCCGCCTCGGCGCCCAAGCGCGCGCTCGAGGTGGACGCCTTCTTCCACAAGCCGTTCTCGCTCGACGCGTTCCTGGCGCGGCTGGGGGCGCTCTTGGACCGGCGGGCCGCGGCGGCCACGCCCCCCCTCGGGGCCGGCGGTCCCGAAGCTTGACGCGAGGCCGCCGAGGCGGTTGCCTCGCGGCGTGATCGACGCCTTCACGCCCCGCGGCCTCGTCCTCCTCGGGCGCTTCCTCTCCCGCCCGGCGCTGCTCGCCTTCGACCTCGACGGCACCCTGGCGCCCATCCGCGCCGACCCCGCCGCGGTCGAGGTGCGGCCGGAGACGCGCCGCCTGCTCGCGGCGCTGTGCGCAGCCCGGCCGTGCGCGGTGGTGACGGGGCGGCCGCGCCGGGACGCGCTGCGGCTGCTGCGGGGGACGGGGCTGGAGCTGGTCGTCGGCAGCCACGGCGCGGAGTGGCCCGGCGAGCCGGTCCCGGCGAAGTGGCGGCGCCAGGTCGCCTCGTGGCGGCGCGCGTTGGCGACGGCCCTGGAAGGCCTTCCCGGCGTGCGCTTCGAAGCCAAGCCCGCCGCGCTCTCCGTCCACTACCGGCGCTGCCGCGATCGCGCCGCCGCGCTCAGAGCGATCGAGTCCGCGGCCCGCCTCCTCCCCGGCTGCCGCCTGGCGCGCGGGCTGCTGGTCGTGAACCTCGCTCCCCAAGGCGCACCGGACAAGGGCGCGGCCCTGAGACGCGCCGCGCGCGAGCTCGGCCTCGGTCGCGCCCTCTACGTCGGTGACGACGAGGGCGACGAGGACGCGTTCGCCGCCCGGGGCCTCGAGGTCCTCGGGGTGCGCATCGGCCGTCGGCGCCGCAGCCGGGCCGCGCTGTGCCTCTCCGGCCAGCGCCGCCTGGACTCCCTCCTGTCGGCGCTGCTGGGAGCAAGCGGGCGTCGGGACTGAGGAAATCGGCGCCTTGCGCCCCGGGCTCCGGCGGACCGGTGCCACTGTCCAACCTTGGACGGCGCTCGATTGCTGCCCTGATCTCTCCGTGGCATCCTGTCGGCTTCTTTACGGGGCCCGTCGCGGCCCCTTTTTTCCAGAGAGGAAGCACATGCGCGCCCACTTCATCACCCGCTTCGCGGCGCTCGGCGTCGGCCTGCTGGCGCTGACCGGTTGTCCCGAGCAGACGGTCACCCCCGCGGGCGACATCGACCCGGCGGTCTCCACCGTCACCGTGTCGCGCTCCAAGGGCGTCATCGCCGACGGCGTAGACAAGTCGTTCATCAACGTGAAGCTGCTCGACAAGAACCAGAACCCCATCAAGGGCAAGGACGTCGAGCTGATCGTGACCGGCAGCGGCAACACGCTGACCCAGCCCTCGTCGTCGACCAACGACTACGGCATGGCCATCGGCTCCATCAGCTCCACCGAGCCGGAGCTCAAGACCATCACCGCCAAGGTGGGCAGCGTCACCCTCGAGGCCAAGCCGACCGTGGAGTTCGTCACCTCGGTCAGGCCGGCGGTGAAGCTCTCCGTCACCGTGCCCGCCTCGGCCCTCGTCGGCGCCGCCCTGCAGCCGGCGGTGACCGTCTCCTTCCTGGACGACACCGACGCCGTGACCCCCGTGACCGGCACCGTCCAGATCAAGATCGGCGACAACCCCGGCACCGCGACGCTGGGCGGCACCGTCTCCGCCGCGGCCGTCGACGGCGTGGCCACCTTCGCGGACCTGACCCTGAGCAAGGTGGGCAAGGGCTACACCCTGGTCGCCAGCGCCGAGACCCTGCCCGACGCGACCAGCCAGCGCTTCGACATCAACCCCGGCGCCGCCACCGCGCTGGTCATCACCGAGCTGCCGGCCACCGCGACCGCCGGCGGCTCGCTCGGCTTCACCGTCACCGCCCAGGACGCGCAGGGCAACGTGGCGACCGGCTTCACCGGCACCGTGACCATCGCCTCCGGCGACCCCCAGGCCACCCTGCCGGCGGCCTTCGGGTTCGCCGCCACCGACGCCGGCGTGCACGCCTTCACCGGGCTGGTCCTCAAGACCTCCGGCGCCCAGACCGTGACCGCCTCCGACGGGACGCTCACCGGCACGGGCAACGTCGCCGTCTCCGCCGGGGCCGCCACGCGCCTGCTCGTCTCCGGGCTGGCCAGCCCCGTCACCGCCGGCACCGAGGGCACGCTCTCGGTGGTGGCCAGCGACGACTTCGGCAACACCGACGCCAGCTACACCGGCACGGTGAAGATCACCGTCGAGAACGAGGCCGACCCCGCCGCCACCCTGCCCGCCGACTACGCCTTCGTCGCGGCCGACGGCGGCGCCCACTCCTTCAAGCTCACCCTGAAGACCGCCGGCCTGCACGACGTGGTCGCCACCGACACCGTCACCTCCGCGATCAGCGGCAAGCAGAGCGGCGTCCAGGTGGTCCCGACCGGGACGGCGACCGTGCTGGTCATCGCCGGCCTGCCCGCCAGCGTCGTCTCCGGCGAGGAGCAGACCTTCACCGTCACCGGCGTGGACGGCTTCGGCAACACGGTCGTCGGCTACCAGGGCCCGGTCAGCTTCTCCACCGGCGTCGCCAAGGACGTGCTCCCGGCGCAGTCGATGCTCATCAACGGCACCGGCAGCTTCAAGGCGACCTTCAAGACCGCCGGGGCGCGCACCCTCGCCGTCACCGACGGGACGATCACCGGGACCGCCGCGACCAACGTGACCGCCGGCGCCGCGGCCGTGCTGGCCTTCAAGGTCCAGCCGACCAAGTCCGGGCCCGGCACCGCCATCTCGCCGGCCGTGGAGGTCAAGGTCACCGACGCCAACGGCAACACCAACGACGCGGCGACCAACTCCATCACCCTGGAGCTCGGCTCCAACCCGGGCAGCGCGGTCCTGAGCGGCACGCTGACCGCCGCCGCCGTCGCCGGCGTGGCCACCTTCTCCGACCTGAAGATCGACACCGTCGGCCTCGGCTATTCGCTGGTGGCGAAGGCGACCAACCTGACTTCGGCCACCTCCGCGCAGTTCGACGTCATCCTCTGCACCGCCAACTCGGAGTGCCTGGACGCCGACCTGTGCACCACCGACACCTGCAACCCGGCCAACGGCGCCTGCGTGCACGCCCCGGTCGCCATCCAGGACGACAGCAACGCCTGCACCACCGACACCTGCGACTCGGCCACCGGCCTGACGGTCCACACGGCGCTCCCGATCGAGAACGACAGCAACGCCTGCACCACCGACGGCTGCAACCCGGCCACCGGCGCCGCCACCCACGTCGCCCTCCCCATCGAGAACGACGGCAACGCCTGCACCACCGACGGCTGCGACCCGGCCACCGGCGCCGCCACCCACGTCGCCCTCCCAATAGAGAACGACAACAACGCCTGCACGACCGACGGCTGCGACCCCGCCACTGGAGCCGCCACGCACGTCGCCCTCCCGATCGAGAACGACAGCAACGCCTGCACCACCGACGGCTGCGACCCCGCCACCGGCGCCGCCACGCACGTCGCCCTCCCGATCGAGAACGACAACAACGCCTGCACCACCGACGGCTGCAACCCCGCCACCGGCCTGCCCACTCACGTCGCCCTGGTCTGCAACGACAACAACGCCTGCAACGGCGTCGAGACCTGCAACATCGCTACGGGCTGCGTCCCGGGCGCGGCGCCCCTGTGCGACGACGCCAATGCCTGCAACGGGGTAGAGACCTGCAACGCCGCTACCGGCTGCGTTCCGGGCACTGCCCTGGTCTGCGACGACAGCAATGCCTGCAACGGCGTCGAGACCTGCAACGCCACCACCGGCTGCGTCCCCGGCACTCCCCTGGTCTGCAACGACGGCAATGCCTGCAACGGCGTCGAGACCTGCAGCGCCGCCACCGGCTGCGTTCCAGGCACTGCCCTGACCTGCAACGACGGCAATGCCTGCAACGGCGTGGAGACCTGCAACCCGGCCACCGGCTGCGTCCCGGGCACCGCCCTGACCTGCAACGACGGTAATGGCTGCACGACCGACACGTGTGCCCCGGCCACCGGCTGCGTGTACACCGGCTGCAGCAGTCCGGACGTTTGCTACAGCAACGCCTGCTGCACGCCGGCGTGCACGGGCAAGACCTGCGGCGACAACGGCTGCGGCGGCACCTGTGGCCTCTGCACCGGGACCGACGTGTGCAACGCTTCGGGCGTCTGCGTGCCCGGCGCCTACCGCCATACGGTCAACCTGGCGGACAGCGGCTACAACGACTTCTGGACCGGCGAGTTCTTCAACACCACGTCGGCCGGCTACATCGCCTACATCACCTGGGACGCCGTGAACCTCTACATCGGCTACTCGGGCGCGGACGTCACCCCCAGCGCTCTGAACGCCGACAAGAAGTGGCTCTTCGTCTACCTGGATACCGATCCGGGCGGCGCCAACGGCTCGTCCAGCGGCGTGACCTACAACACGCAGAGCCAGACGATGCCCGCAGGCTTCAAGGCCGACTACCACTACGCCACGAAGATGGACTTCACCTACGCCCAGGTCATCACGAACAGCGGCGGGACCTGGGGCTCGGCGACGAGCGTCACGCCCCCGGCGCACGCCGGCACGTACACCGAGTTCGCGATTCCGCTCGCGGGCCTCGGCAGCCCGGCGAAGGTCGGCGTCGTCACGCTCATGCTCAACGAGCTGGGCGGCAGTGAGTGGACCTACGCTGGCCTCTACACCGACAACTTCACGGACAGCTACGGCGCACCCCAGGCGCTCACCAAGTACCTGCTCGCGGACTTCGCCTCGGGGAAGGAGCCCAACGACGCGGCGAACAAGGTCGAGTGCGCCACGGCGGCGCAGTGCTCGGCTCCGGCCGATCCATGCCTCGTGGCGGCCTGCAACAGCGGCAAGTGCGGCACCGGCAATGCACCGGCGCTCACGGCATGCTCCACGGGTGGCGAGGTATGCAATGGGGCAGGGGTATGCAAGTGGGCTTTCAGCTTCGTGCGAGTGGGCAACGGGTCCGTGCTCACGAGCGGCACCGCCGCGCCTACCTTCATTGAGACCCGTTGGGCCGATGGCACGACGACCGGACTTCCTCTCGACGGAGTGGTGGCCCTTCCGACCGCGGCTGGAACTGCTCCGCAGACCAACATTTGTGCCATTTCCAGTTCTCAGATCGAGGGCTTCCTGAATCGGTCCGCGAACAAGAAGTACTTGACCGTCGGTGGGTACGCAGTGGCCCCTGGCACGACCGTTCCGGGAACCGTGCTCAAGAGCGTTGCTCGCATTGACGCTCTCGGGAACATCGACACGACCACGACCACAACTGCGGCAGCCGCTGGCGGCAATATCCGCTCAGTCGTGTCGTCGACAGGCGGAGAGTTCTGGCTCGGAACCTCGACGGGTGGAATTGTCTACGAGGCGCTCGGCTCGGCGCTCGCCACTTCGGTCCTCTCGGGACTGAATGTGCGGTCGCTCGGGATCTTCGGCGGGCAACTATTCGGCGACTACAACAATGCCGGGTTCAGCGTCGGCACGGGGCTTCCAACGGCTTCCGGCCAGACGAAGGTCGACCTGATCTCGGGGATGAACAGCGGATACGGGATGCTGATGCTCGACCTGCCAGGCGGATTCGCTGGGCTTGATACCTGGTACGTCTGCGATGACGGTTCGGCGCCAGGCTTGCACCGGTACACCACCGCGGACGGCCTAACCTGGACCGAGCCGTACCACCTTGCGGTCGGGGCATGCCGCGGAGTTACGGGCTTCTACGATGGCACCAACGTGAACCTGTTCGTCAGCACGACCGCGACACCGACGACGATCCGCACGTTCGTCGACACTGGCATTGCCAGTCCCACCACGACAGTGCTGTTGACGGCTGCGACGAACACCCTGATCCGCGGCCTGACCGTCGCGCCGACGCGGTAGTTCGAATCTCAAGTCTGAGCCTCCGCGCTCACCTTTAAGAGAAAGGGGCCGCCGAGTTCGCTCGGCGGCCCCTCTGCTTTTCGGAATCTCGCTTTCGCGTCCGCTTACACCCCCGCGAACGCCTCCTTCAGCCGGGCCACCCGCTCCCTATCCACCGGGTTGTGCCAGTCCCCGCCCTGCTTGATCCACGTCCCGACGATCACCGCGTCGCACAGCGCCGCCAGCGCCTTGGCCTGGCTCGGCTCCACGCCCGACCCCACCACCACCGGCGTCTCCGGCACCGCCTCGCGCACCTTGCGCACGTTCTCTAGGCTCGCCGGCTTGCCCGTCGCCACCCCGGTGACGATGACCACGTCCGCGCCGCAGAACACCGTCCCGTGCGCGAACTCGCCGATGTCCACGTCCGCCGTCGCCGCGTGCGCCGAGTGCTTCTTCTTCACGTCCGACCAGATCTTGATCCCGTCGGCCCTCAGCGCCGCCCGCGCCCTGAGCAACGTCCCCGCACTCGCCTGGATCCACCCCTCGTCCGCGACGTGCCCATAGGCGAACGCCTCGCAGCGCAGGAACGACACGCCGGCGGCAATGGCCACGCCCAGCGCCTCGCGATTCGCCCCGGCCAGCACCTGCACGCCCGCCGGCATCCCCGCCTCGCGCACCACGCCGCGCGTCAGCACCGCCATCGCCGCCACGGTCTCGGGGTCGACCCGGCCGTTCAGGTACGGCACGTCGCCCATGTTCTCGATGCAGACGGCATCCGCCCCGCCCTCCTTGATGGCCCGGGCATCCGCGAGCGCGCGGTCCTCCAGCTCCGCCATCGAGCCCTTCCAGCCCGGCGAGCCGGGCAGCGGAAGCAGGTGAACCATGCCCACCAGCGCGCAGCGCGGGCCGAACAGCCGTCCCATGGGAGCCTCCTCGAGTGGTGTCGAACGCGTTGAGAACCGGGGCCAGCATAGCCGCAACCGTGCGGCCCGGGGCTCACTCCCAGCGCGCCCGGAAGGCGCAACAGGGGTCGCCCTTGAAGACACAGGCGTGGTCGGTCACGGTCCCCTTCACGCGGCAGGCGTCCATGATTCCCACCAGTGAGCCCTTGAGGACCCGGCAGTAGCTCTCCTTGACCGGGTGGAAGCCCTCGTAGCGGACGATGACGTCGCGGGGCGCCAGCTTCTCCACGCTGGCGGTGCCGGTGTCGAGCATCTTGCGGAACGCCCCGCTCGCCTGCGAGAGGATGGTCTCGGTGCTGAGGATGCGGAACAAGAACCGGTAGGTCACGTTCAGGTTCTGGCGCCAGGAGAAGGCCCCCACCTCGATCATCCTCTCGAGATTGCCGCCCAGGACCTCGTCGAGGATGACCTGGTCGACGCGCAGCACCGTCTCCAGCGGGTACCACTCGGAGGCGTTGGGCAGGTTCAAGGCCTTGGCGTCGTCCGCGCTGAGCTTCGCCATCACCTTGGCGAGCCCGGCCTCCCCCGCAGTGGACATCAGGTAGTCGTAGCGGTTGACGAAGACCACGCCCTTGATGCGCGCCACGGAGCACCTCCCGGTCGCGTCGAGCGTACACCGCGTCCCGTTTCCGGGTCGCCTACTGTCAGCCGTCGGTCGTAGCTGCTCCGGGCACCGGGTCGGTGCGGAACAGGCCCGAGAGGTAGGAGACCAGCACCACCGAGCACAGCCCGATGGCCATCCCCGCCCCGATGCGCATCACCGGCAGGACGCCCGTGAAGAGCAGCGTGCAGCCCGCCGCCGCCAGGCCCAGCAGGTACGCCGCCGGGTAGCGCCGCGAATGCCCGTTGGCGTGACCGACCCATCCCGAGGTCAGGAAGCCGAGCATCGGCGGCAACAGGTAGAGCGTCGCCGAGCCGGCGTCGACCTGCAGCCCGGTCAGCCGGCACACCGACAAGGTGATGGCCGTGGCGAGCGCGCCCTCCAGCACCGCGCGCACCACCTTGCGGTAGCCGCACTGGAACGCGAAGGCGAACACGCCGCCCAGCCCCAGCAGCGCCGCGATGGCCTTCCAGAGCCCGCCGACGAGGTCGCCTTCGATCTTGTCGGCGACGGCCGGCATGCCGCTGACCAGCACCGGAACCTCGGCCGCGGCCTTCTCCTGGGGATCGAGGAGGTCCGCCAGGACGCCGGTGGCCCGCACCGCCAGGTTCTCCGGCGCGCCCGGCTTGCCCTCCACCAGCCTCTGCGCCAGCACCTGGCTGCGCGTCGACAGCCGCAGGTCCTTCTCGCGCGCGAGCAGCGTCTCCACGAAGTCGCCGGCCATGCCGCCCTTCACCAGCGCCTCGAAGGACTCGGCCGCCGCCGTCAGCTTCGGCTTGCGCTCCGCCTCCGGCGCGACCAGCGCCTCGGCGAGCTTGGTCCCCTCCTCGGCCGTGGGCTGGTACGGCGAGTCGCCGGACTGCAGGAACGCCTGGAGGCTCGCCAGGACCTTCCCGTCGACGACCTTCGCCTCCTCCGCGGTCGGCGCGTTGGCGGCCGCGGCGATCACCGCGTCGATCTGCGCCGGCGCGAGCTCCACCTTGAAGGCCCTGCCCAGCGCGGCGAGCCGCAGCCTGGCCGCCTCCTTGCCCACCTCGCCCGAGCCGCGCACCGCCGACTGCGCGATGGCGAGCAGCTCGGCCATCGGCTTGGCGGGCTTGACCGGGACCCGCAGCACCAGCATCGCCTCGTCGCGGGAGTCGGAGACGAGGTTCTTCACGTCCGAGCTGCCCTCGAGGAAGAACCAGATGTTGTTGAGCGACTCCGCGGTCGAGGGGATGCGGTGCAGCCCGCCGAAGCCCTTGTTCAGGAAGCCCACCACCTGCGCCACGCTGCGCACGTCGCCGAAGGCCTGCGAGCCCTCGAGCAGGTCGGTCAGCCGCAACAGCCGCGCCGCCGTCGACGGATCGCGCAGGTTGCCCTTGAACGAGAGCTGGATGACGTCGGTGCCGCCGAAGCGCCGGTCGAAGAAGGACAGCGTCTGCCCCACCTCGTCGTCGGGCGCGAACATCTCCTGCGGCGTCATCAGGAAGCGGACGCCGGAGGCCACGTAGCCGAAGACCAGCAGCGCGGCGACCGCCGCCGCCAGCCCGGCGTTGGTCTTGAAGTGCTTGCGCGGCGGCGCCTCCGGGTGCGGCGTCGGCCCCAGCAGCGAGGCGGCCGGGGCGAAGGCCAGCAGGCCGAACAGGGCGATGGCCAGGAGGCCCGCGGCCACGGTGGCGCCGAAGAAGGCCAGGTACTGGATGGTCGCGTAGGAGAGCGCCAGGTTCGCCAGCGCCAGCGCCGCCAGGCCGCCCACGACTGCCAGGGGGAACGGGTTCTCCTCCGGCTTCTTCGCGGTCAGGCGCACCTGCAGCCCGCGGGCGTAGGCGACCGCGGCCAGCACCAGCAGCGGCAGCGCCGCCCCCGCCGAGGTCTGCGACAGCCCCAGCCCGAACAGGCGCACGAGCCCCAGCCACCAGACGAGCGAGAGGCCGGAGGCGCCCAGGATGAGGCCGATGACGCCCGGGCGGCGCACGCCAAGGGCCAGCACCAGGACCAGCAGCAGCACGAACAGCGGGACGATCCACTTGAGCTGGGCGAAGACCTTCTTGGTGATCTGGTTGGTGAAGAACGGCGCGCCGAAGTAGTAGGCCTTCAGCGGCCCCTTCTCCTTCTCGACGATGTCCTCGACGAGCTTGGCGATGGCCGAGGCGTCCTTGCGCGGGTCGGCGCGCACCAGCACCACGTAGCCCCACTGGTCGCGGCTGATGAGGGCGCCGTTGACCTGCCCGTCGGCCGAGATGCGCTTGGAGAGCGCCTCCAGCCCCGCCTTGTCCTTGGGCACGTCGGAGAAGATCAGCTCGTTGACCAGGCCGTCCTCGGCCTCCCGCGCGGTGGGGACGTTGGACACGCTGCGCGAGCCCAGGATGCCCGCCGCCTTCTGCTCGGCGAGCTTGTCGGTCACGCGCCGCAGCGCGGTCAGGCCCTCGGGGCTCAGCGGCCCGCTGGGCTCCTCGAGGCCCACCATCAGCGCGCTCATGCCCTCGAAGCGGTTGGTGAGCTCCAGCCAGGCCCTCACCTCCGGCACGTTGGCGGGCAGGTACTCGGCCACGCCGGACGTGTACGGGATGCCGAACGAGAGCGCGGCGGCGCCGGCAGTGAGCGCCGCGGAGACGGCGAGCGCGATCCAGCGCATCCGCATCACGGCGGCGACGAGGCGATCCCAGGCGTTCATGGAGTGGTCCTCTTCGAGGCGAGAGGCCGCCCGGGCGCGGGGTGCGTCCGCGGGCGGCCCCTGGATTCGTCGGTTGTCCGCTACGGCTGGCTCGCCGGCGGGGCGTCGCGCCACAGCGCCTTGGCGCTGGCCATCACCTGGTCACAGGTGTAGGCGGCGTCGACGCAGCGCATCTGGTAGAGGCTCTTGCACTCGCTGCGCACGCTGATGGGCGCCACCGTCTTGAGCAGCGCGTTGGTGGCGTCGAGCGCGTTCTCGGTGACGGCGAAGGACAGCGTCCCGGTCGCCCACTCCTTGGTCACCGAGGTCTGGCCGAACGACCACTTCGAGCGGCGGGCCATGTAGCGCTGGCCGGTCGGGTTGACGACGTCCACGGTCACGCCGGGGTGGCCGTCCTCGTCCTCGTCCCACACATGCGGGTCCGCCTTGTCGGTGGGCAGGGCGTCGGCGAGGGGGTTGGCGAGATCCTTGACGCCCCACAGCCAGGCCCTCTCGCCGGAGGCGAGGCCGCCGTCCGAGAGCGGCAGCGGCAGCGCGTGCGACCCGATGGCCTTGCGCGTCTTGTCGGGCATGCTGGTGATGCCCAGGGAGACCGGGCTGCCGTCGCTCTTGGTCAGCGAGGACGACTGCGCGCAGAAGGTCAGCTCCAGGTCCTTGCCGTCGGCGCTGGCTTGGGCCAGGAAGTGGTCGGCCAGGGTGATGCGCCAGGGCGTTCCGGCGGGGCTCATGCTGCCGAACTGCACCATGCGCACCGCCCAGCGGCCGCCGGCGAGCCCGGCGCTGCAGTCTCCCCCGGTCTCGACCGCCGTCGCCGCGGGGTCGTCGGGCATCGGGCAGGGGTCGGGGGGCGGCCCGGCGTCCGGCGGGACGACGGGCGTCGGGTAGAGCTCCTCGAGCCGCTCCAGGCCGTCCGACTTCCAGCCGCAGGAGGTCGCCGCGAGAAGCGCCGCGGCGGCGCAGACAGAACCAAGGGTTCGCAGGTGGGTCGTCATCGGATTCACCTTCCTCACCACATCGCCTTGGCGCGCAGGTACGCCACGTTGCGGCCGGAGGCCTTCTGGCCGAACTTGCTGCGCGCGGAGTAGTCCATGGAGTCGGGCTGGCCGTCGCCGTTCTTGTCGAGCGCGTGGGTGCTGCCGCCGTAGATCCAGGCGCCCAGCGAGACCTCGACCCCCGGGACCACGATCCAGAGCAGCTCGGGGTTCACCTGGTTGGACAGGTCGTCGCAGTCGAGGATGGCGCTGATCTGGATCTTGACCGAGTCGTCCTTGAAGGACAGGCGCGGGGTCAGGGCCACGTAGTTGTGCAGGCCGTAGCGGTCGTTGAACTCGTCGAAGAAGCCGTGGATGTACATCGCGTTGACCATCAGCCAGCTGGTGAAGGCGTAGTCCATGCCCACGGTCGCCTTGATGAAGGGCGTCGAGGGCACGTTGACGTCGCGCAGCTCCAGCACCTTCTCCGTGCCGTTGAAGGCGCGCACCGCGAAGTCCACCTCCTCCGGGAAGTAGAGGGCGATCTCACCGACGAGCCCGATGTCGAGCATCCACGGGGCGGTGTAGCTGAAGTCCAGGCCGGCGACCTGGATGCGCGGGTACATCACCTCGGCCACGTAGTTCACGTCGATCTTCGACGGGTCGCTCGCCGACGGCGCCGTGGTGGCCACCGCGGTGTAGGCCACCGGGAAGCTGAAGCGGCCGTAGTAGTAGGAGAGGCCCAGGTCCAAGTCGCCCAGCCGGAGCCGCGCGCGCACCGCCACCTGCGAGTTGTCGATGTTGTTCGAGGGCAGCACCGTGCGCACCTCGGGGTCGGCGAAGTTGAGCATGCAGGGGTCGAGCTGCCCGAAGGTGTTGGTCAGCGCGTCCGCGTTCTTCGCCGACAGCGGCGGCGCCGGCATGCCGACCAGGCACCCCTTGGCGTCGCGCTCCACCGCGAAGCCGAAGGAGGCGGACGACGGCAGCTGGCTGGGCTTGAACATCGGCACCCAGACCGCGTTGATGGTCAGCCAGTTGGCCGGGTACAGGTCCAGCTCGACCATCTGGTTGGGCACCTTTCGCGCGAAGTCCATCGGGTCGGAGAAGTCGTGCCCGTTGATGTTGTCGGTGGGGTTGAACATGTCCGCCGAGCCCCAGGTCTGCACCATGCGGCCGAGCTTCAGGTCCATCCACTTGAAGGGCACGCCCTTGACCGCCAGGTAGGCCTGGTCGAGCTGCACGCTGAACGGGTCGACCCGGTTGCGGTCGTTCGTCTGCACCAGCGTGTTGACCTCCATCATCCCGAAGAAGCGCAGGCGGGCGTCCACCACCGCCGCCAGCTGCTCGATGGGGGTCACCTCCAGCCGCAGGTCGAGGTCGTTGCGGTTGGTCGAGAACTTGTAGCCGTCGCCGTCCTTGACGCCGCGGTAGTCCTCGACGTCGAAGCGGATGTCGCTCTGCACGTAGCCGGAGAAGCTGATCTTGTCGAGCCACTCCGGCGCAGCCGACGCGGCGGCGGGGGCGGACACGAGCAGGGCGGCCCAAAGGCCGGCGCGGGTGCGGTTCATACCTCTCCTCGGAGTTTCCGTTCGCCCCGAGCGTGGCCGGCGCGAAGCGATGGCGGAGTCGAGGGGACCCTCGACTCCGGGATGGCTGCGCGGCGCCCTACGCTCGGGCTGCACGGGTTTGAGTCCAGACGGCGATCGGATGCGAAATCGCTACTACTTGCCCCACTGCAGCTGGCGGACGGTGAAGAGGTCGTCCGAGAGCCCGGTGTCGAACTTGAAGGACTTGGTCTCCATGATCGTGGCGTGGCCGGTGCGCGGGTCGGTGATCTCCACGTGCATGTTGTGGAAGACGCCGTTGCCGTAGTCCTTGGGAGCGCTGCCCACCAGCTTCTTCACCAGCTCGGTGCCCTTGTAGTAGTGCGTCTCGATCTGGATGAAGGTCTTCTTGTCCACCTTGTGCTTGACCATGGTGTAGGCGGTCTGCTCGTCCTTGCCCGGGGTGAGCGCCAGCCAGTAGCCGTCGGCCTCTTCCTTCTCGACGACCGGGGTCCAGCCCTTGCCCCAGGCGGTGATGGCCATGTCGTCGTTGGACATGTCCGAGCCGGCGAACCCCGCGCTCATGGTGTTGGCGGTGACGCGGCGCACCTTCTTGAAGCCGGGCAGGTAGACGTAGACGCTGTTGCGGTCCTCGACCAGCGTCGCCATGCCCTTCATCTCGCCCGAGCTGAACTTGAGCAGGCGCTTGGCGTCGCCCTTCTGGAACATCGTGAAGTCGTAGGTCTTGGTGGAGCCGTTGGTGTCCTTCACCGTCAGGCCCATCTCCATGGTCTGGTCGGCGAAGTGGTTGTTGCTCCAGTCCATCTTGTCGAGGATCTCCTTGGCGGAGAGCTTCCCGGCGGGAGCCGGCGCTGGAGCCGGGGCCGGCGCGGGGGCAGGCGCCGGAGTCGGCTGCGGGGGAGGCACGTCGGCGCGGGCGAGGCCGGAGACGGCCAGCGTGACGGCGGCAGCGAGAGCCAGGGTGGAGCGCATCGGGGTTTCCTCCAGGCGGAACGGGCGTGCAGAAGGGACGTTCGCGAAAGCGAGTTTGTTTAGCCCAAGTGCCCGAAAAGTCACAGCTTCCTGGCCGAAACCCGTGCGAAATCGCACGGCTGCGCCCCCCCACCGTGGTTTCGGCTTTACTGTCCTGAAGTCGGCACGGCCCGGTTAGGATGCGCGCCCCATGCGCACCGAGACCCGCACCACGTTCTGCCGCATCTGCGAGGCCCTCTGCGGCCTCGAAGTCGATCTGGAGGACGGCCGCATCGTCCGCGTCCGCCCCGACGAGCGCCACGTCGCCACCGAAGGCTTCGCCTGCGTCAAGGGCCTCAAGCAGCACCTGCTCTACGACTCGCCCGACCGCCTGCGCTTTCCCGAGAAGCGAGTCGGCGACCGCTGGGAGCGCATCGGCTGGGACCAGGCGAACGCGGAGATCGGCGCCAAGGTCCGCGCGCTCAAGGGCGAGCACGGCGCGGACTCCGTCGGAATGTACGTGGGCACCGCCGCGGGCTTCGGCGTGCTGCACCCGGTCTTCGCGCAGGGCTTCATGTACGGCCTGGGCTCGAAGAGCTCGTACTCGTCCTCGACTCAGGACTGCTCGAACAAGTTCGCCGTCGCCCGCGCCGTGTACGGCTACCCCTTCACCCAGCCCTTCCCGGACCTCGAGCGGACGAGCTGCCTGATCGTGGTCGGCGCGAACCCGGTGATCTCCAAGTGGAGCTTCGGGCAGGTGCCGCACTCGCTGCGCCGGCTGCAGGACATCGGCAAGCGCGGCGGGCGGCTGTTCGTCGTCGACCCCCGGCGCACCGAGACCGCCAAGGCCGGCGAGCACGTCTTCATCCGCCCCAACACCGACGTCTTCTTCTTCCTGGCGTTCCTCAACGAGCTCGTCGCCCAGGGCGGCGTCGACCGCGCCCGCCTCGACCGGTTCACCACCGGCTTCGACCGCGTGGCGGAGCTGGCCAGGCCCTGGACGGCGGAGCGCGCCGAGGAGGTCACCCGCGTCGGCGCCTCCCGGCTGCGCGAGATGGTGACCGCCTTCCGCACCAGCGCCGGCGCGGCGATGTACTGCTCCACCGGCGTCAACATGGGCAGCCAGGGGGCGCTCGGCTTCTGGCTGTCCGAGGTCATCAACGCCGCGTCCGGCAACCTGGACCGCGACGGCGGCACCAAGGTCGGCCAGGGCGTCTTCGACTTCCCCGCCTTCGGCAAGAAGAACGGCACGCTCCTGCGCGACGATCGATCGCGCGTCGGCGGCCTGCGCTCGGTGAACGACGCCTTCGCCGGCGGCGTGCTCGCCGACGAGATCCTCACGCCGGGCAAGGGCCAGGTGCGCGCGCTCTTCGTCACCGGCGGCAACCCGCTGATCACCATGGCCAACGCCGGCCGCCTGCGCGAGGCCTTCGGCCAGCTGGAGCTGCTGGTCACGCTCGACCTGTTCCGCAACGAGACCGGCACCCTCGCCCACTACAACCTGCCCTGCACCTCCCCGCTGCAGCGGCCGGACCTGCCGTTCATCTTCCCGTTGATGCTCGGGCTGCAGCTGCGGCCGTACCTGCAGGCCACCCGGCCCATCCTCGAGCCCCAGGGAGAGCAGCGCGACGAGGCGACCATCTACCTCGATCTGTGCCGCGCCAGCGGCGCCCCGCTCTTCGGCTCGCGGGTGGCCCAGAAGGCGATGGAGGGCCTGGCCTTCCTGCACCGCGGTCACCGGGCCGTGCCGCAGGAGCTGCTGCTCTCGGCGCTGCTGCGGGTCACCGGCGAAGGCAGCTTCGCGGACCTCGTGGCGCACCCGCACGGCCAGCTGCGCCCGGCCCAGGCCGCCGGCAACTTCCTCGGGGAGCGCGTGCTCACCGACGACGGGAAGGTGCACCTCGCGCCGCCGGAGCTGGTCGAGCAGGCGCAGCGGATCCTCGAGCCGTTCTTCCAGCGCGAGCTCGCTCAGATGGGCCGCTTCAAGCTCATCACCAAGCGCGCGGTGGTGACGCAGAACTCCTGGACGCACAACCTGGAGGACTTCGTCCAGCAGGAGGACGGCACCAACTTCCTGTACATGCACCCGGACGACGCCGCGCGGCTCTCGCTGGCCGAGGGCGCCTTCGTCGACGTCTCCACCGACGTCGGCACCGTCCGCGTCGGCCTCAAGCTCCTGTCGGACTTGATGCCGGGCACGGTGGCCCTGCCGCACGGCTGGGGGCACCAGCACGCCTCCGGCCTGAGCGTGGCCAAGAAGGCCCGCGGCGTGAACGTGAACCTGCTCGCCGCCGACGGGCCGGACCGGCTGGATCCGCTCTCGGGGATGGCCCACCTCACCGGCTTCGTGGTGGACGTGCGCCCCGCCGCCGGCCCGCCGGACTTCACGAGCTGGTCGGGGCTGCCGCAGCCCTGAGTCAGGCCCACGCCCGATGGTAGATTCCGGGCGGAGGCACGCGATGAGCGACTCGGCGCACAGGCTGGACATCGTCGGCGACATCCACGGCCAGCTGCAGGGCCTTCGCGCGCTCGGCCGCCACCTGGGCTACCGCGTGGACGACGGCTGGACGCATCCCGACGGGCGCACCCCGGTGTTCTTGGGCGACCTCACCGATCGCGGCCCGGACAGCCTCGGCGTGGCCAAGCTCGTCTTCAACCTCGTCGATGCCGGCCGCGCCTTCTGCCTGATGGGCAACCACGAGTTCAACCTCGTCGGCTGGGCGCTGGGGAAGATGAAGGCGAAGAGCTCCAACCGCGACACCTGCGAGGCGGTCCTCGCCGACCGCGTCGCCTGGCAGCCGGTGCTCGACCGCATGCGCGACCTGCCGATGGCGGTCGACCTGCCCGAGCTGCGGCTGGTCCACGCGGTCTGGCACCAGGGCGCCTTCGAGGCCGTGCGCGAGCCGCTCTCGCCGCGGGCGGCGCATCCCGACGGAGCCTCGGCGGTCCACTGGCTGCGCAAGCACGTGGCGCTGGAGAGCCCGTGGGATCTCTCGGGGCTGCGGTCCGGGATCAGCCGCGCCTGGTTCCAGGACCAGCGGGACCCGCCGCAGGAGCTGCTGCTCAAGGGCTACGAGGTCGAGTGCGCCGAGTTCCGAGACCGCGACGGCAAGCGGCGCGACCGCGCCCGTGTGACTTGGTGGGACCTCGAGCGCCCGCCGGTGCCCACCGACAAGCTGACCGTCTTCGGGCACTACTGGAACCTGCCGCCGATGCCGGGGATCCACGACTCCTTCGCCCCGCCGCATCCTCCCGGGACCGATCCGCTGCGCGACTGGCAGAAGCGCAACGCCGGCAGCGCCCCGCGCTCCGGCACGCTGCAGGTTGGCGAGCGCGTGAAGTTCGTCTGCGTCGACTACAGCGGCGTGCCCGACGGCAATGCCGGCAGCTGCATCGGGGCGCTGCGCTGGCCCGAGCGCCAGGTCAGCTGGGTCCGGCTTCCGGAGGCCGACGTCGGGCTTCTCGGGCAAGCGGAGTAGCCTGCGACGCCGGTGTATCCTGCGGCGACCAACACCCCCGGGGGAACGCCATGGACCTCGGAAGCCTCATCGGGAAGATCGTGTCCCTTGTCTCGAGCAGCTCCACCAACACCCTCACCTCCGCCGCCTCGGCGCACGAACCGCCGCTCCTGATGGGGCTGGCGCTGCTCTCCGCCATGAGCGACGGCAGCGTCGGCATGCGAGAGGTCGCCTGGGTCGGCGCCTCGCTCGCCTCCAACCCGCTGCTGGCGATGTGGGACCAGGCCAAGACCGCCGCGGTCGCCAAGGACATCCAGCGCAAGTACGCCACGCCCGAGCTGGCCACGGCGCGCGCCCTCGAGCTGGCCGACAAGGTCACCGACCCCAAGCAGCGCGAGCTCGTCTATGGATTGGCCGCCCTCTGCGCCGCGAGCGACAAGGTCTTCTCGCCGCTCGAGGCCCGCTACCTGCGCAAGCTCCAGCAGAAGTGGGGCCTGTCGGACGAGACCGCCAACAAGGTGCACGTCGGGCTCGAGCTGCCTCCGCCGCTGGAGGAGTGACGAAGCCGACGGGGCGTGCCGCCGGGGGCGGGCGAGCGTTCACAGACTCGCGAGCCGCCGGGCCAGCTCCAGCTGCGCCACGATGAAGGGCACGGCCACGTCGACGCGGAGGATGCGCGGGCCGAGGCTGAAGCGCCCAAAGCCGTGCATCTCCAGCAGCTCCACCTCGAAGGGAATCCAGCCGCCCTCCGGGCCGATGGCCACCACGGCCTTCTCGCGCGTGGAGCCGGCCGCGCCCGGCGACAGAGGCGCCTCGGGGACGGGATGCGCGACGAGCCGGCGGGCGCCCGGCCAGAGAGCGTCGGACTCGTCCTCGACGAACGGCTTGAAGCGCTTCTCGATGCGCACCTCGGGCAGCACGGTGTCGCGCGCCTGCTCGAGGCCCAGCACCAGGTGCTCGTGGAGGTCCTCGGGAGAGAGCACCGGGGAGTCGAAGTAGCTCTTCTCGACGCGGTAGCTGTTGATGAGCACCACGCGCTTGATGCCGAGCGAGCTGGCCGCCTGCAGCACCTTCTTGAGGATCTTCGGGCGCGGCATCGCCAGCAAGAGCTCGATGCCCGAGGGCGGCGGCGGCGGCGTGTCGAGCCGCACCTCGAGGACCACTTCCTCGCGCTCCCAGCGGACAACCTTGCCCTTTCCCATCTGGCCGCCCGCCCGGCCCACGGTCAGCTCGTCGCCGATCTGGGCGCGGTGCACTTCGCGAACGTGGTGGGCGCGGCGGCCGGTCAGGCGGGCGAGACCGTCGGGGGCGAAGTCGGCTGGCTCGAGCAGGATGAGGTTCACGCGGGCGACTGTGACGCCTCGGCCCCGCGCGTTCAAGGTCGCTGTCTGATGTCGCGGCGGCGTGCGAGGATGGCGCCACCATGTTCGCGCGGGAGCTGGTCAACGAGTTCAGCTGGTCCAAGTCCCGGCACGGGAAGTTCCAGGAGTGCCGGCGGCTGTACTGGCTGCACTACTACGGCTCCTGGGGCGGCTGGGACCAGGCCGCTTCGCGCGAGGCGCGCGAGGCCTACGTCCTCAAGAACCTCTCCACGCGGCAGCAGTGGGCGGGCAAGGTCGTCCACGAGCACCTCGCCTTCGCGCTCTCGCTGGCGCGCTCCGGCGCGGTCCCTCCGCTGGAGACCGTGCTCGAGCGCGCCCACCACCGGATGCGCGAGGACTTCGCCGCCAGCCGGCGCGGCCTGTACCGCAACCGCCCGAAGTGGATCGTCGGCCTGGTCGAGCACGAGTACGCCGAGCCGGTGCCCGACGCCGAGTGGAAGGCCAACTGGGACAACGCCGCGACCTCCATCCGGAACTTCTACGCGTCCACCTGGCTGGAGAAGGCGCGCACGCTCACCAAGCAGGAGTGGCTGCCCATCGACGAGATCGGCTCGTTCCCGATGGACGGCGTCAAGGTCTTCGCCGGCCCCGACTTCGCCTTCCGCGACGGCGACGGCGTGGTGCTGGTGGACTGGAAGACCGGCCGCCCCCGCGACGAGGACCGCGACCAGGTCACCGGCTACGCGCTCTACGCCCAGGACCACTGGAGCGCCGCGCCGGAGAAGGTCGTCGCCAGGCTGGTCTACCTGGGCAGCAACGAAGAGGTGGACGTCCAGGTCGACCGCGCGGCGCTCGAGGGCTTCCGCGCGCTCTTCCGCCGCAGCGTCGAGCAGATGCGCGCGCTCCTGCGCGATCCGGCCAAGAACGTGGCCGCCAAGGACGACTTCCCGATGCTCGAGGACGTCGCCGGGTGCCGGACCTGCTCGTTCCGGAAGCTGTGCGGGCGGTAGGAAGGCCTGCGGCCTTGCCCCTGCGGCGTCACGGACGGCCCAGACCGACGGCCGCGAGTTTCACATTCCGTCATTTCGCAGGCGAGAATGGAACCGCGTTGCGCCCCGTGAGACCGCCTTCCCCTGCGAGACTCCGCCATGGCCCCAGACCCCACCCCGAACGCCGCTCCGGCGCCGGTCCCCGACCCCGCCGCCCCGGCCGTGGACCCCACCTCGCCGGAGGCGCTCCTCGGCACCGAGGAGCAGCTGGGCGGGTCCGCCGCCGCCCGCGAGGTCAACTCGTGGCTCCGGGCGCTCTCGCGCGCCGCCCGCGCCTTCGCGCTGTATGACCCCGGCAACGAGGTCGTGCGCACTCTCGTCGGCGACTACCGCGCGCGCGCCGAGAACCTCTTCAAGACCCAGGGCGCGGTCAAGCTCGAGGTACGCCCCTTCGAGCTCGCCTTCGCCGGGGACATCGTCTACTGCGAGAAGGACCGCGAGCGCTCGCTCGCCTTCCGCCTCTTCCGCGACGGGGTCCGCGGGCTCGAGTTCGGCGAGAAGATCGGCTGGGACGAGCTGCTCAAGCTGCTGGAGATCGTCTCGGTGCGCTACTCCGGCGTGCGCCAGCAGGAGGACGACCTCGTCACGCTCCTGCGGAAGGCGGCGTTCAAGGGCCTCCAGATCGACGCGGCCGAGGGCTTCAAGCCGGACGAGGAGGTCCCCGAGTCGATGGAGGACCCGGCGCTGGCCGCGACGACGCTCCTCGCCCTCGAGATCCCGGCCGACTTCGACCTGCCCCTTCCGGCGCTGCGCGAGTTCGGCGCCCCGGCGTTCCGCCCGCTGCCGCCGCAGAGCGTGGCGGCGCTGGTCGCCGAGGAGAGCCCCGAGCGCGTTCCCGCCGCGGCGGTGCGCGCCGCCTTCGAGGCGTTCCGGCTGGTCCGCCCTCCGGCGTCGATGCTCCGGGTGCAGGACGCGCTCACCTTCGCCTTCGAGATCCGCGACTTCCTGCTGGTCGAGAACTGCGCCGGCGCCCTGCTCGAGCTGGGCGAGCTGCTGCTCTCGTTCTTCAAGGCCGAGCCGGCGGTCCTCACCGTCCACGTCCGCCGCTTCCTGGACCCGCTGATGCTCGAGGCCTTCGCGCAGGGCCACCCGGCGGACGAGGCGCTGCCCCAGACGCTGGTGCGGCTCTTCCAGGTCGAGCCCGCGCGCAACTTCGACCTGGCGATCACCGTGTTCGACCGCCTCTACGGCGGGCCCAGCCGGCCCACCGCGGCCCGCGTTCTCGCCCACGTCGCCAAGTCGGACCCCGAGAAGCTGCTCGCCCGGGCGCGCACCGCCGAGCCGGCGCTGGCCGGGGCCTACCTGGAGGTGCTGCGCACGATCGATCCGGCCCGGGCCATCAAGGCGGCGGTCGATCTCTGCCCGCGCGCCGACCCCGCCATGCAGGTGCAGATCCTCCGGCTGCTCGAGGGCGCCCCGCTGACCCCGGAGACCACCACCCTGGCCAAGGAGCTGCTCGGCTCGCCCGACGCCACGGTGCGGCGGCAGGTCGTCGGGCTGCTCGCCAAGCTCGGCGGCCCCAGGGCCTTCCCGGTCCTGCACGACCACCTCGAGAAGAGGGCGCAGGACGGCGACCTGCCGCCGGACGAGGCGGAGGGGCTGGGCCGGGCCCTGACCCTCCTGTCGGCCATGACCGCGCTGGGCACCTTCGAGTCCTGGGCGAAATCCGGCACCAAGAAGCTCCTGGGCGGCTTCACCGACGTGCCCGGCGGGCGGACGCTCAAGTGGGCCGCGGTGGCGGGCCTGGCGTGCATCGAGGGGCAGGCCGCCGAGGCGGCCATCAAGCTCATCATGGAGCGCGGCGACGAGGAGCTGCGCCTCTTCTGCGGGCAGACCCTGGCTCGGCGCAAGCGCAGCGGCGTCGCCTCCGCCCAGAGGACCGAGGCGGCCGCCGTCCCGGCCGCCCTCGGCGCGCGAGCCCCCGGCACGGAGCCGCCCCAGGGCGCGAGCCCGGCCTCGAGCGCGATTCCGATCCTGCGCGCGGCTCCGGCGCAGGGTGCTGGCGGCGCGGGTCCGGCCCGGGGCTCGGGCGCGGCCTCGACGACGGCTCCGACGTGGGGCGCAGGCGCGGCCCCCGGCGCGGCGGTGGCCCGGGGCGCGGCGCCGGCCGCTGCCCCGCTCTCGGAGTACGCGGTCGCCGAGCTGGCGAGTGCGCAGGCCCGAGTCGGCAGGGCCATCGCCCGCGCCCGCGTCGGCGAGGACCGCGAGCTGGCCGCCGAGGTGCGCGAGCGCGGCGAGCACCTGGTGAACCTGATGTCGGGCCTTCTGCGGATGAGCCGCATCCACGCACCCGACAACCACGCCTTCGACCAGCCGGTGCACGACCTGGCCGAGCTGCTCGCGAGGCTGAGCGAGCTCCTGGGCACCATCCAGCTGGTGACGGTGGGGGACCAGGCCTACCTGAACGACGTGCGCATCCGGCTGCTCGACCGCGGCACCAACACGCACGACATGGGCAGCGAGCTCAAGCGCCACAACGTGGGCGGGGTGACCTTCTTCGCGCCCCTGCCCGAGGAGCAGCTGCGCTTCCTGCTCTCCAGCTTCGCGGGGCCGGCACCGTCCCGCGAGCCGCGCACGGCGCTCCTGAGGGCGCTGCGCGGCAAGGGCATCGTCTCGCTCGAGCTGCAGGGCACCTACCGCTTCCGCATGGCCGGGGAGATCGAGGTGGTCCAGACCACCGAAGCCTCCGCCGATCTGGTGGACCGGGCGGAGGCCGCGGTCGACGAGGCGTTCCAGAACCTGGGGATGGGGCGCTTGCTCAACCCGTTGCCGCTGCGGCGCCTGGTCGCCGAAATCGTCAACGGCCACCTCGGCGCGCCGCGCCTGTTCGGCGTGGAGAGGCCGATGCGGACGATGGCGGCGCACGCCGTGCGCACCGCCCACATCGTGCTGCTGGTGGGCCGCTCGCTGGGCCTGTCCGAGGAGATGCTGCAGGACCTGGGGCTGGCGGCGCTCTACCACGACGTCGGCTACGCGCTGCGGCTGCCGCCCCCGGCGCCCAAGGTGGACCTCCCGCGGCACGCCGTCGCGGGCGCCCGGCTGATGCTGCGCCAGTGCGGCTTCCAGCCCGCCAAGCTGCGGCGCTTCCTGGGCGTCGGGCACCACTCGGGCCAGGGCGACTCCCCCGGCTTCTTCGCCCGCCTCATCCACATCGCCGAGGACTACGACAACCTCGCGCACCGCGCGGAGAAGGGCTCCCCGGCCCGGGCGCTGGCGTCGATGCTGCCGCTGGCGGGCAAGGGCTACGACCCGCTGCTCCTGCAGGCGACGGTCAACGCGCTGGGCCGGTTCCCGCCAGGCACCCTCGTCGAGCTGGACGACGGGCGGGTGGTGGTGACCGTCGGCCTGCCGCGCAACCCGGGGACCTTCGAGAAGCCCATGGCCAGGTGCCTGCGCCTGCCCAAGGGCGTTCCCGCCCCCTCGGACATGCCGCTGGTGGACCTGGCGCGCGAGCGCCCGATGGTGAAGGTGCTCCAGCAGCTGCCCCAGTAGCCAGGGTCAGTAGCGCAGGTCGAACGCGGCCAGCGCCCGCCGCTGCGCCTCGAAGTCCAGGCTCTTGAACCGCTGGTCCTCGATGTACGCCCGCAGCGCCCGCTTCAGCCGGCTCTCCGGCCCGGTGATGACCTGGCGGATGATGTGGGCCCGCGCCGGCGGCAAGGTCCTGAGGATCTTCTCGATCTCCGGCGGGCCCTGGGGCGGCTCCGGGGCGGCCGGGGGCGGAGCGGCCGGCTTGGGCGGCGGCTTGGCCCTGGCCTTCGGTTCCGGCCTGGGCCTGGGCGCGGGCTTCGTCGGAGGAGGCGGGATCTCGGGCGGCAGCGGCTTGGCGACGGGCGCCTTCGGCAGGCCCAGGAGCGCGTGGAACTGCCGGGCGGGGTCGGTCGTGACCGAGGGCGGCACCACCGGGATGAGCCTGGGGTCGAGCACCCTGCTCCGGGGGATGGCCGAGCCCGGGTCGTTGCGCTCGGGCTTCATCACGAAGGCGGGCTTGCGCTGCGAGGCGCCGTCCTGGAAGCGGTCGGGCCCGCCGCGCCGGGGCGGCTCGGGGGCCGCCGCGGGCGCCTGGGCAGGCGTGTCCTCGGGGGCAGGAGGCCGCTTCTCGTTGGGATCGTGCGCCGACATCGGAGGCCCGATTCTAGCACCCGGGCCTTCGCCGGGCCGCCAGGTCTTCGCGTGCCCTCCAGCCTTGAGGTAGGCTTTTTCCTCGATGTCGACCGACCGCGCACGCTTCGCCCGAGACTTCTTCTTCGAGCTGATGAAGGACAGCCAACGGCTGCGCGCCGGCTTCTTGGCCGAGCGCGAGCGCTGGCTGCGCTCGCTGGCCGTCGACGGCCGCGAGGAGATCCTCTTCGAGTTCGAGATGCTCCTGCGCGGCCTGGAGCGCTTCTTCAACCTGCACAACCTGCCGCTCGACGACGACGGCCCGGTGGTCGCCCGCGACTTCGTCGACGAGCTCTCCGCCGTCCGCGACGCCGTCAACCGCTGCATCCGGCTCGCCCGCTTCCTGCTCGACCCGCCCAGCGACCGGCGCCTGGTCTTCCGCAAGTACCTGGAGACGCGGGTCACCGACGAGCGCGTCCGCCGCGAGCTGATCGAAGCCGAGCTGGAGCAGTCGACGCCGCAGGAGAGCCTGTTCCTGATCCGCCAGGGCTTCGTGGCCCTGCGCGGGGTGCTCGACCAGCTGCAGCGGCTCGACTCCACCGGCTACCAGCTCTTCGCCGACGTGGGCCAGCTGGCGCTGTGGCACATCGCGCTCAACAAGCACTTCAAGCCCTTCCGCCCGCTGGAGTTCCGGCCCGAGTACGACCGCATCAAGAACGTGCGCATCCTCGAGTTGGGCAAGAAGCTCGAGCCGCCCGCCAAGCGCCCCGTCTCCACCGCCTTCCTCGCCCTGTTCCGCCTGCTGCACTACCTGCGCTACGTCCCGGGCGCGTCCGAGGTCACCACCCGCCGCAGCCAGGTGGTGTTGGCGCTGGTGCGCTCGGAGATCGCCTCGCTGGCCGCCTTCCTCGAGGGCGATCTGGCGGCGTGCCTGACCCGGCTGGGGCCCGAGAAGTCGGCGGCCGCCATCCGCCTGGCCCAGGAGATCCGCGCGGAGACCTCGCGCGTGGTCAAGCAGGACCTGGGCGTCGCCGGCGCCCCCTCCCCCGCCCCCGGCCGCGCGCGCGAAGACCTGATCAAGATGTGCCGCAAGGCCGTGACCGATCTGGCCCGCGTCTTCGACCCCTCGCTGGAGGTCGACTCGCTCTTCGACGCCGCCTCCGAGCGCCACGAGCAGGCCCGCCGGCTGCGGCTGGACCTGTTCGCCTACCGGGAGATCTGCGCCGTCGCCGAGCAGGCGCTGGCCGCCGGCGGCGGAGAGGCCGAGGCCGCGCGGGCCCTCGCGGCGCTCAAGAGCTTCGCCCTCTACTTCCGCGACGTCTCCTACCAGCTCCTGCGCTACGCCGACTTCGAGCCGTTCGAGCGCTTCTCGGCCATCGTCCAGGAGCCCGAGAACCTGCCCGCTGGCCCGGCGCGCACCCGCCTCGCCGAGGACTGCAAGGTCTTCGGAGCCATGGTGGAGAAGACCTTCCACGCGGTCAGCCGCCGCGAGGAGATCACCCGCGAGCCGTTCGACCAGGCCGAGGGCCACCGGCTGGCGGAGAAGTTCCTCAAGGACGCTTCGGCGGCCGGCGCTCCGACCCCGACCGCTCCCGCGGCCATGGAGCCGCCCAAGCCGGGCTGACGGCTCACGGCTGACGTCGATCGCTCGATCAGATCTCCGAGCCCGCCGCCAGCGCCGCCAGCGCCGCCTCCGCCTTCGCCAGGTCCTCGGGCACGTCCACGCCCAGGCTGCGGTAGCTCGTGGGCACCACGCGGATGGGGATGCCGTGCTCGAGGACGCGAAGCTGCTCGAGTCCCTCGGCCTTCTCCAGCGGCGTGGTCGGCAGGTCGGCGAGCGCCTCGAGCAGGTCGCGGCGGTAGGCGTAGACGCCGACGTGCGCGAAGGCCTGCGCCGGCGCGCTGCGCACGAAGGGGATCGGCGCGCGAGAGAAGTAGAGCGCGTCGCCGTTGAGCGCGGCGACCACCTTCACCACGTTGGGGTTCTCCGCCTCCCCGGGCGAGAGCGGCCGCATCAGCGTCGCCATCCGCACCTTCGGGTCGGCGAAGACGCCCAGCAGGCTCTCCAGGCAGGCGGGCTCGATGAGCGGCTCGTCGCCCTGGACGTTGAGCGCCACCTCCGCCTCGCGGCCGCGCAGCGCCTCGCGGACCCGGTCGGTGCCGGTGCGGCACTCCCCGGTCAGGGCGACCTCGCCGCCGAACGCCCTCACCGCCTGGGCGATCCGCTCGTCGTCCGTGGCCACCAGCACCGCCGACAGGCCCCGCACCCGGCTCACCCGTTCCCAGACGTGGGCGACCATCGGTCGGCCCCGCAGGAGGGCGAGCGGCTTGCCGGGAAAGCGGGTCGAGGCCCAGCGGGCGGGGATGACGGCGACGGCGCGCATGGTCCTTGATACCGCGCTGTTGGCTCCTTGCCAAAGCAGGGTCCATCGGGTCTTATCGCCGGGACCATTTTCGCTTCGGAGTTCCCATGTCCGCTCCCGTCGTCTCCGCCTCGGCTGCGCCGATTCCGGCCGCCTTCGCCGACCCCGCCTTCCAGAAGCGCCGCATGCAGAACTGGATGGTGCTGGGCCTGCTGTACGCGTTCTTCTACATGACGCGCTACAACTTCAGCGCCCTGATGGACAACCTGCAGATGACGTTCGGTTGGTCCAACAAGCAGCTGGGCTACTTCGAGACCATGCTGCCGGCGGTCTACGGCCTCTCGGTGTTCTTCAACGGGCCGCTCTCGGACCGCATCGGCGGCAAGAAGGCGTTCCTCACCGGGGCCATCGGCGTGACGCTGATGAACCTGGCCTTCGGCCTGGTCGTCCTCACCGTGCAGACCCCGGCCGTCATCGGCAAGGCGGTGGAGGCCGTCGGGCACGGGCGCGGGCACGCGGCCATCAACGTGCTGACCCCCGCCGTCCTCTCCCTGGGGCTCACGCCCGACAGCGCCTGCGTGATCCTGGTCTGCATCTGGGGCGTCAACGCCTACTTCCAGTCCTTCGGCGCCCTGTCGATCGTCAAGGTCAACGCCCAGTGGTTCCACGTGCGCGAGCGCGGCGGCTTCTCGGGCATCTTCGGGGTGCTCATCCGCTTCGGCCTCATCCTGGCCTTCTCCGGCGCGCCGCTGCTGGCCGTCAACCTCGGCCTGGCCTACGCGTTCCTCCTGCCGGCCATCATCGTGGGCGTCCTCTTCGTCGCCAACCTCTTCATGATGCAGAACGCGCCCAAGGACGCCGGCTTCACCGACATGGACACCGGCGACGGCAGCGCCTCCGAGGGCGGCGACGGCCCGGTCAAGCTCAGCTTCGTGCTCAAGAAGGTCTTCACCAGCCGCGCCGCGTGGATCATCGCCTTCTGCTCGATGATGCTGGGCATGGTCCGCCGCACCACGGTGGACAGCTGGTGGGGCAAGTACTTCGCCAACAACTTCGTGCCCCCCGGCATGGACAAGTCCAGCCTGTGGTCCTACCAGACCGCGGCGTGGGGCATCGCCCTGCTGGGCATCGCCGGCGGCTTCGCCTTCGGCTACGCCAGCGACCGCATCTTCAAGACCCGCCGGGCGCCGGTGGTCACCATCGGCTTCGTCGGCATGGCCTGCATGCTGGCGATCTTCGGCGCCTTCGACCGCTTCGTCGGCCCCAACCCCTGGGTCACCGCGCTGTGCCTGGCGCTGCTCTCCTTCTTCGTCAACGGCGCCCACGGGATGATCGGCGGGGCGGCCTCCATGGACTTCGGCGGCAAGAAGGCGGCGGCCACCGCGGCCGGCCTCTTCGACGGCATGCAGTACGTGGCGGCGGCCTTCGTGGGCCCGATGATGGCCTACCTGCTCGACAACTGGGGCTGGAGCGCCTGGCAGTGGGCTCCCATCCCCTTCGCCGTCGTGGGCTTCGCGCTCATCGTCACCCTCTGGAACGTGACGCCGGGCAAGAAGCCGGCCGCTCCTCCGGCCGAGGCTCCCCCGCCCGCCCCTGCGGCAACCCCGCAGGCGAGCGCCTGATTCCTCAAGAGTAACGACGGGTTAGCAGCCGAGGCCGGCTCCTTCGCGGGAGCCGGCCTCGCCGTTTTTTGCTAGTCTCGCCAGGGTCATGCACGACTTCGTCCGAAAGCTGGTGGCTCGCATCGGCGAGAGCGGCCGCCCGCTCTCGCGCAACAAGCACTTCCACACCTTCGAGACCCCGCTGGGCCGGCAGGCGCTCAAGGTGTCGCGGCGGCTGCGCTCTCTCTCCAAGGACATCCTCGTCCAGACCAAGGAAGGCGGGACGCTGCGGGTCGAGCACCAGTCCGACCAGGCCGGCAAGCTGCGCATCGTGCTCCACTTCGCGCGGGTCAAGGCTCGGAGGACGGTCTACCTCTCGCAGGGCGAGTGGGAGCTCTTGCTCCAGGAGCCCGGGGTGAGGGAGATCGTCGAGCGCCCGGCGGCCAAGGCCGAGCCGCCGCCGCCGCCGGCTCCCGGGACCTGAGCCGAGCGGCCCAAAGCCGAAGGACATGGAAAGGCCCGCGTCCCAGCGAGGGAAGCGGGCCTTTCGGCATTCGAATCGGACGAAAGCTGGGAACGGCCCGCTAGGCCTTGGCCTCGGCGGGCTTCTCGTCGGCCTTCGGCGTGGCGGCCGGGGCGGCAGCGGCCTCGGGAGCGGGGGCGGGCGCGGGCTTGGCGGCCTCGACGGGCTTGCTCTCCTGGGCGCGCTCCGGCTTGGGCGCGTCCTTCTTCTTCTCGGGCGCGGCCTCGGAGGTGGGCATGACCGACTTGAGCTCCTTCTCGAGCAGCCAGACGGCCTTCTTCAGCTCCTCGCGCTCGAGGACCAACGCGTTGGCCTTGGACTCCATCGACCGGAACTTGTCCTTGGCGAGCTCGACCTCGCTCTTCTGGACCAGGAACACCCGGCGATCGGTCTCGGCCCGGGCGCGGACCTTCTTGATCTCCTCCTGGACCTCGTCGACCTTGCGCTTGGCCAGGGCGGCGGCCTTCTCGGCCTCCTCGGCGCGCTTGACCTCGTCCGGGGTCGCGAAGCGGGGCTGCAACGGCTGCGGCGGCTCGATCGGCTTGGCGGGCTCGGCGGGCTTGGGCTCGGGCGCGCGCTCCGGCTTGCGCGACTTGAGGTTGGCCACTTCCTCGGAGAGCTTCTTGACGTGCGCCTTGGAGATCTCGGCCTCCTCGCGGGCGGACTGGAGCTTCTTCTCCATCTCCCGCTCGATCTCCTCGCGGGCGTGCTGGATGTCCATCTTGAAGCGAGCGCTCTCCTTCTCCTCGTGGCGGCGCTTCTTGACGTCCTTGAGCCGCTCCTTGAGCTCCTCGGCCTCGCGGCGCTTGGCCTCCAGGGCCTCGGTGGCCTTCTTGCTGTCGGACTCCAGCGAGGCCAGCCGGGTGCGCACGCCGTCGATGTCCCCCTTCGCCTGGCTGGCCTGCGAGCGGGCCTGCGAGAGCTGCAGGAAGAGCAACAATGCGGCGATGCCCGCCAGCGCGAAGAGAACTCCCAGAATGATAGCTGCCGCGTCCATGAACGACCTCCGAGTCCTCGCCGCGCCGCTACGGGCCGGAGAGGCGTCAGCAAAAAGGGGCCCAACCTAGCGGGTTTGCCCGCTGCGTCAAGGCCTTGCGGTGAAAGCGAGGTACGGCTCCCTGCTCAGTCGGCGGGCGGGCGGGGAACGAAGATCTCCATCGTCTGCAGCGTGGCGAACGCCGTTCCCTTCTCCTGGATGCCGCCCGTGACCAGCACCGAGCCGTCCTTGAGCAGGGTGCAGGTGTGGAAGAAGCGCGGGTCGGCCATGTCGTCGCCCTTGTCGAACGTGAAGGCGGCCGCGGGGTCCTCGTTGCCGTCGTCGGTGAAGAAGGCGGTGGCGGCCATCGACTCGAGGGTCGTCCTGCCGCCGCGCCCGCCCACCACCAGCATGCGCCCGTCCTTGAGGGTCACGGCACAGGCGTGGCCGCGCGGCACGTCGAGCGAGGGGCCCTGGGGGAGGATCTGCGGCTGGCTGCCCGGACCCTTGAGGTTGAGGATGTCGGTGCCGGAGTACGGGCTGCCGGGCAGCAGGTCCGACCACCCCCCGACGCCGTTCACCGCCGGGTTGGGGTCGAAGGCCTGGAAGCCGCCGACGATGATGTAGCGGGCGCCCTGGCCGGCGATGGTGGCGTAGGTGCGCGGCACCGGCAGCGAGATGTAGGTCTGCTCCTGCATCTTGCCGTCCCGGTACATGTAGAACTTCATCCCGCGGTCCTTGTTGAGCTTCCCGGCGTTGCCCGTGTCCAGCATGCTGCCGCCGACGACGCCCAGGTACTTGCCGCCGTACAACGGCAGCGCAGCGTGCCCCATGGCGGTGACCGTGGGCGACTGGCTGGCGGTGTCGAGCTTGGTGAACAGGTTCTTGAGCGGGTCGAACCACTCGTAGCTCTGCACGTAGGTGGGCGGATTGGTGCTGGTGCCGTCGAACGACAGGCCGCCGTAGAGCAGGACCATGCCGGTCTGCTCGGTGATGGCCACGTGGCGCGAGCGCATGATGCGCGAGGGCTGGGGCGCCCAGCCGCCCTTGGCGTTGCCGGCGTCGTCGGTGATGGTCGGGTCGAAGAGGACGGTGGAGGACTGGATGGTGGGGCTGCGCACGCCGCCCTTGTTCTCGACGTACTCGCCTCCGGCGACGAGGACCTGGTTGCCCTCCTTCCAGCTGGCGGTGTGGAAGGCGCGCGGGGTGGGCACGCCCAGCTTGTTCATCGCCGGCACGTCGGCGGTCATCTCGCCGGTGGCCGGGTCGAAGATCTCCACCGTGTCCTTGTAGTTCCAGTACTTGGGGACCTTGAGGTTGCCGGAGGCCACGCCGACGGTGTCGAAGCCGCCAGCGATGAGCACGCGGCCGTCGTCGAGCAACGTGGCGGTGTGGCCGGCGCGGGCCTCGCCCATCATGGTGCGCACGGTGGGGTCGCTGCCCAGGTTGATGGGCGAGAACTTCTCGACCTGGCGGAAGAAGACCTGCGCCTTGGCCGCCACCGCCTCCGCCGACTTGTCCTTGGGGACCTTGAAGGTGCCCGACTGGCCGAAGGAGAGGATGCGGCTGCTGGCGTCGGTCGGCGAGCCGCTGAAGCCGGCCACCTGCACCTGCAGGTCGAGGCCCGCGTCGAGCTGCTCGAAGTCCATCTTGCCGGCGCTGACCTCGACCACGTTCTCCTTGACCACGGTGCCGAAGCCGCAGTCGGAGTCGCTGCCGCACTCGTAGCCGTTCTCCACCTGGCAGAAGCGCTTGCCCTCCTCGTTGGCGGTGCCGCAGCGGGTGGCGTTGAGGAAGCGCACCCGGAGGTGGGTGACGTCCTGCATCGGGTCGGGACCCGAGCCGCAGGCGTTGCTCTTGACGAGCTGGACGTCGACCGCGTTGGTTCGGTCGAAGCAGCCGGCCGACAGCAGCGCGGCGGCGAGCAGGGACGAGGTCCAGAGAAGGCGCGTCGTGTCCATGGAAGTTGGCCGCTCCCGGTCTACCACTGGATGGTGCCCCGGCCCGTGATGGGCTTGTTCGCGGCATCGTAGATGAAGTAGCCCCCCACCCCGCCGCCGGCGAGCACCGCGACGATGGCGAGGACGGTCAGGACCACGCCCGTCGTGCCGATACCGCCGGCGGGCCTCTTCGGCTTGGCAGGGTCCTCGCCCGGGCCGGTCGGCTCGAGCGGGATCATCTCCGGCTCGCCCGAGGTGGCGGTGACCTTGCGGACCTCGGTGCTGCCGCCGGTGGTGGCGACGGTGGGGGCGTCGGCCGGCTTGGGCTTGTCCTCGGGCTTGTCGCCGGCCTTGCGGATGACCCGGTCGTTGCCGCCGGTCGGCTCGGTGGCGACGGCCACGTGCTCGCCGCCGCTGGCGCTGACCGAGGCGATGCCGGTGGACCTGCCGGCCGGGGGCAGCGCGTCGCGGGCGACCTTGGCCGGCAGCTTCTCCTCGTCGCCGAAGACGTCGAGCTTGTTGGTGATGTCCGCGCCCACCTTGTAGATCTCGATGCCGGCGCCGAGCATCTCCAGGTCGAAGACCACGCGCTGCAGCAGGCAGGTCTTCTTGCTGGCGACCTTGAGCAGGTGGCTGGAGACGACGACCCCGTCGCCTTCCTTGTGCACGCCGCCCAGGACCACGAAGTCGGCGGGGGCCTGCTCGGCCAGCGCCAGCGCCCGGCTGAGGACCAGGTCGTCGATGACGTTGCGGGCGAGCAGCCCGACCAACTCGGGCACCGGGCCGCCGGTGGAGCCGAGGTCCGGGGAGACCTTGACGGTGTCGGCGGCGGGCACCTCGATGCGGTTCGACCAGCCGTCGCCGACGCGCAGGAAGTGCGAGCCCTTGAGGACGTCCTTGACCAGCAGCGGCGCGCGGCCCACCTCGCGGCCGTCGAGAATGACCGGGGCGCCGCCGGAGGTCGGCTTGACCTCGAGGGAGGCGCGCGGGGCCTTCTTGACGCGCTTGTTGACGTTGTCGAAGGCGCGGATGAAGACCGGCGGGTACTTCTCGGCGTCGAGCTTGCGCTCCGGGTCGAGGCGCACGACGTTGGCCAGCGCCTTCTCGCCGTCGGAGTCGAGCCCCAGGCGGAAGTAGGCGACCGCCAGGGACAGGTTGGCGCCGACCAGGTCGGCGAAGTCGATGTAGGGGTGCTGTCCCTCCATCAGCGTGATGGCCTTCTCCAGCTCGGTGGCCGCCTCGCGGAACTTGAGCTTCTTGGTGAAGTCGTCGGCCTTCGCCACCCGCTCCTTGGCCTCGGTCAGCGCCGCGACGTCCTTGGCCGGGCCGGGGTTGACGGCCTTGCGCACCGGGGCGGCGGAGACGGCGTCCTTCTTGAGCGCGACGAGCTGCAGCTGCTCGGAGCTGCGCAGCTCGTTCATCAGCACCTCGGCAGCCTTCTCGCCCGAGGCGTTGGCCAACCCGTCGTAGACGGGGGCGTAGGGCAGCACGAGCACCCGTGGCAGGTCGCCCGCAAAGGCGCGGCCGCCCGAGAGCAGCAGCGTGCAGGTGGACAAGACAGAGAGGGCGCGTGCCAGCGCCGCAAAACGACGATGCGACATGGCCACTCCTTGGTGTGGCGATCCCCAGAAAAGCCAGGCGGAAGAGGCTACTGCCCGCTGACCGACAGGTCAATTACCGGATCGCCCCTTTCGGGCTCGCCGAGACGGCACCGAACCGGGCGCCGATGTCGCTGCCCCGTCACCCTTCGGTGGCACCGGCACCTGCGGGGCTTATAGCGCCTCTATTCCGGGGCTTGCCTGAGGCATTCGCGATGGAACGATCCGAGAGCCCCGAAGCGCTCGCTTGCCACTACGCGTCACAACCCGGCGAGATGGCAGAGTTTTCTCAGTGAGGCCGCAAACATTTCAGCTTTGCGGCCCCGGCGAGGCGGCGGCCGACGGAGCCGGAAACGATGCAGGCGGGGGCGGCATCGAAAAACCACGCAACCTCGCAGCATTGAAGCTCACCGCCAGCAGGCCTGTCGGGCCGTCGCGGCCTGGCAGCGATTGGCACGCGGAAAGCATCTGAAAACGTTCGGAACCGCCAGCCGCATGGAAGTGGATACCAGGCACCATGCGTGGGCGGCTTCGACGGGAGCGGGACGAAATGGAACTCGTGGCAAACGAAAGGAGGAACCAAGCCATGAACACCATCAACAAGTACTGTTGCCGCTGCCATCGAACGACGCGGTTCCAGGTGGAGGAAAAGGCGTACACCTGCACGAGCTGTGGCGTGGTGATGGCGGTCGCAGAGAAGAAGCCGGAGAGCACGTCCGAGGAGCGCACGCTCATCGGTGACCCGATGCGGTCCTTCAGGACCAAGTTCGCTGCATGAGAGAGCGGGTCTGACAGACGTGGACGAGGCCTCGGTGGCCCTGGCAAGGGCCGCCTGGAAGGCCTCGTCGTCTTCCCGAAAAGCTGGAACTGGAAAGCGGGCTCTAGCCGCCGCCGAGCATCCGCGCCTCGACGCGATTCCGGCCGGCCTGCTTGGCCTTGTACAGGTGCTTGTCGGCCGCGGCCACGAAGCCCTCGGCGTCGGCGTACTCGCCGTCGGTGAGGGTCGCGATGCCGATGCTGATGGTCACCCGGATCTGCTGGCCGTTGTGCGTGAAGTCGGTGGTCTCCACCAGGCGGCGCAGGCGCTCGGCGAGGATGAAGGACTTGTCCTCCGGGGCCTCGCGCAGGAGCACCACGAACTCCTCACCGCCGTAGCGGGCGAAGACGTCCTCGGCGCGGATGGCGTCGTTGATCTTGGCGGCGAGCCGGCCCAGCACGTAGTCGCCGGCCTGGTGGCCGTAGGTGTCGTTGATGCGCTTGAAGTGATCGATGTCCATGATCATCAAGCTCAGCGGCACCCGGTGACGCAGGCAGTAGGCGAATTCCTTCTTGAGCGTGTCGACGAAGTACTTCTTGTTGTAGATGTGCGTCAGCCCGTCGCGCGTCGCCGACTCGTAGAGGTTCTTGGTCATCGCCTCTTCGATCGAGTCCTGGTAGCTGAACTTCAGGATCGTCGCAGAGCCGATCTGGATCTTGTCGCCGTCGTGCAGCGCCGAGACGTCGATCTTGTCGCCGTTGTTGAAGGTCCCGTTGGTGGAGTTGAGGTCCACGAGCTGCACCGAGCCGTCGGCGCGGACCACCACCTTGGCGTGGCGGCGGGAGACGCCCTCGTCGTCGAGCATGATGTCGGCGTCGCCGCTGCGGCCGATGGTCATCTCGGGGCGGTCGAGCTTGAACATCTTTCCGACGCTGATCCGGCCCGAGACGACGATGAGACAAGCGCTCGTCTTCTTGGCTTCGGACAGCAGGTCGGCGACGCTATGGACGATGGTTTTTTCTTCGGGCATGGCTTCGCTCCGTACCGCAGGCAGCTATCATAGCGGCACGTTGTCCCTCCAGCAAAAGCCCGTGAGCCTGTTCTCACTCCTGGTCGTCTTGGCGACATCGCTGTCGGCCTGCGCCGGCGCGCCGCCGGCGCGCACGCTCCAGCTGCGCGCCTTCCTGGGCGCCGCCGAGGACGGCAGCTGGGCCTTCGCCGAGGTCAACGAGTTCCCCGGGTCGCCCGCCACCGGCAAGGTCCACGTGGTGGGCCCCGACGCCAAGCTGCGCCGGAGCGAGGCGATCGCCCAGCCCGCGTTGGCCGAGGCGACGGCACGCGCGACCGCGGCGGGCGAGTCCGCCGAGCGCACCGCCGAGGCTTCGCTGGCGGCGCTGCGCCCGGAGGGCTTCGACCCCGCGAGGGCCCCGCCGCTAGCGGTGATCCTGGACGGCCCGCGCCAGCGCCTGCCCTGGAGCGTTCCCCTCGACCTCGACCTCGAGCTGCGGCGCGAGGGCGGCGAAGTGCGGCTGGTGGTGCGCCTGGCCGGCGGCGAGGAGGAGATGGCGGCCTACCGGCTCCCGGAGGCGGGGACGACCTGGGTCGGCGCGGTCCGCCTGCTCCCTGGAAATCGGCGCGCCCTGGTGCTGACGGGTTCGGCCACCGCCTCGCGCAGCGAGCTGTACCGCCTCGAGGGCTTGGGCGAGGTGGACCTGGGCTCCGCGGTCGCCGCACTGCTCGACTCGCGCGCGGTCCGCAGCATCCAGCAGGGCGCGCTCGAGAGGGCGACCCTGGAACTGAAGCAGGCCCTCACGGTCGCGCCCGACGACGCCACCTCGCACTACAACCTCGCCTGCGCCTACGCCCTCTCCGACCTCCTGGACGAGGCGATCCTCTCGCTGGGGCGCGCCGTAGACCTGGACCCCGAGCGGCTCAAGCCGCTGGCGCTGTCCGACCCCGACCTCGCCGGGCTGCACGGCCGAGTCGAGTTCCGCCTGATGGTCGAGCCCCGCCTGCCCGGGGCCGCCCCGTGACCTGATGACCTGACCCATGGCCCCTTCCCCGCTGGACGACTACCACCTCGAACGGCGGCTGGGGACCGGCCGGCTGGGCGAGGCATGGCTGGCGCGGCGGCTCGACAGCCGGGACCCCTTCCTCGTCCGGCGCCTGCCCGGCTTCCTCACCGAGGACCGCGCGGCGGCGGAACGCTTCCTCGAGGATCTCCAACTGCTGCGCCTGCTGAGGCACCCGAACCTCGCGCGGCTGGTCGACGCGGGCTGGTCGGAGGGCCGGTGCCTCGTCGTCACCGAGTACGTCGAAGGCATCGCGCTCGCCGACTGCCTGCGCGCCGATCGCGGCCCCCTGCCGGCTTCGCTCGCGGTCGAGCTGGTGGCGCAGGCGGGCGAGGGCCTCGCCTACGCCCACACGGCGCTGGGCCCCGACGGGACGCCGCTGGGGAAGGTCCACGGCGAGCTCTGCCCGGAGAACCTTCTCTTCGACGACGCGGGGCTCGTGCGGATCCTCGACTTCGGGCTCGCCCGTGCAGCCGCCCTGCTCACCGTCCTGCGGGTCGATCCCCGCAGGGCCGCCGTGCGCTATCTCGCGCCGGAGCAGCTGCGCGACGACGCCGTCAGCCCGAGGTCGGACATCCACGCGCTCGGCGCCGTCCTCTTCAGCCTGGCGACCGGACGGCGGCCGCTCGAATCCGTCGACGACCCGGTGGACCTGGTGTGCCGGCTTTGCCAGGAGGGCATCCCCACCACCGCCGAGGCACTTCCGGGCGTCCCGGAACCGGTGCGCGAGGCCATCCGCCAGGCGACGTCGCTCGCGCCGGCCAGGCGCTTCGCCACGATGAACGAGCTCACCGCCTGCCTCGACGCGTACCTCAAGTCGGCCGCGCCGCCGCACCAGGAGGAGCTCAAGCAGCTGGTCCGCTATTGGGCCTGGACCGGGCGCGGCGAGGACCCGCGGTCCACCGGGACCTCGGTCATCGTCTCGCCCGAGCTCTTGTCCGGCCCGCGCAGGGCGGGATGAGCGCCCGCTAGAGGAAGCTCTTGTCGAAGGCGTGGGGCAGCAGGTCCGCGAGCGCGTGGATCGTGCGCTCCTTGCCGCCGACCATCGCCACCGGGATGGATGGGTCGCCGAACTCCGCGAGGACCTGGCGGCACATTCCGCAGGGCGGGCAGGGCTTGCCGCCGGCGGCGATGGCGCAGGCCAGGATGTGCGTCTCGCCGGCCGCAACCGCCGCGCCGATGGCGTTGCGCTCGGCGCAGACGGTCAGCCCGTAGCTCGAGTTCTCGACGTTGCAGCCCACATGGATCTTCCCGGAGCCGCCCAGCACCGCGGCGCCGACCTTGAACTTGGAGTACGGGGCGTAGGCCGTCTTTCGCACCGTCTGGGCTGCGCGCAGCATCGCCGCCCAATCGACCTTCACAGGAGTTCGCCGTTTCATGGGGGCGACTGTACTGAACGCCGGCGGACCGGCAAGTTTCCAACCGGGCGTACGACCGTCACCCAGCGCTTCCGAGATACGAACGGCCGGACTCCCTGCTTTCGGGAGCCCGGCCGCGCGTGCTCTTCGCTTGAAAGTCGGCCGGCCGCCAAAGACTTGCGACGGCCGGGTTTGCGGCGATTATCGAGGCGAGCCGGGAAGTTGCCTGACACCAGGCGGACCGCACGACAGGGCGACACTTCTGGGGTTTCGATGCCGAGGTTCGAGCGAGGCCAGGGCGACTCCATGCGCTTCTGGGAGATCGAGCGCGAGGGCGCGGTGCTCGAGCTCGACTACGGCAAGGGCGCCGAGCGCGCCACGCGGGTGCGCCGGTCCTTCGAGTCCGAGGCGACGGCGCAGGCGACCTTGGACAAGCTCGTCCAGGAGAAGGTGGCCCAGGGCTACGTCTGCCTCGACACGCTGCCGGTCGACGCGCGCCGCGCCAAGCTCCTGGAAGCCGCGGGCAGCTCGCTCGAGTTGGGACCCGAGCCGGGACGCGCGCGGATCGTCTATGGCACCGATCTGGCCGGCATGGACTTCGCGGACGTGCTGCGCCGCCTGCTCGCCGACCCGGACCTGCGCGTCGCCCGGCTAAGCACGAGCCTGTCGTTCTCCACCGACTTCGCCTCCATCGCCGCGGGGCTGTCCCGCTGCCGCGAGGTCGGCTGGCTCCAGTCGCTGACGGCCTGCACCTTCGACGAGGCCGAGGCCTTCTTCGGCACTCGGCTCGAGCTGTCCGGCCTGCCGCCGGCCTTCGCGGGGCTTCGCGCGCTGCAGCTGCAGGCCGGCACCCTCGTGGTCGATGAGCTCGCCTTGCCGGGGCTGCGAACCCTGCAGCTGCGGTCGGCGGCCATGGACCGGCGGACCGTGGCCATGCTGGCCCGCGAGGACTGGCCGGAGCTGACCGAGCTCGCGCTCTGGCTGGGCTCGCCGCGGCTGGGCTGCGACGTGCAGCTCGAGGACCTGCTTCCCCTGCTCGCCCCGGAGCGCTTCCCGAAGCTGCGTCGGCTGTCGCTGCGGGCGGCGCCCTTCGGGTCCGACCTCGCCGAAGCCCTGACCGCCTCGGCGCTCGTCGCCCAGCTGGAGGTGCTCGATCTGTCGCTGGGCACGCTCGGGCGACGGGCGGTGGAGCACCTGCGGTCCCAGGACTCCAAGCTCGCCCACTTGCGCCGGCTGGACCTGACGCTCAACGAGCTGCCGCCCGGGGCGGAGCTCGACGGCGTGGCCAAGTTCGTCGCCATCGGCGAGCAGCGCGAACCGGCGGGCGACCCGAGCCGCGTCGAGCACTTCGTCCCCATGTACGAGGGCGAGGGCTACCTGACCATCCTCAACATCGGACCGGAGTAGCGCGAGGCGAGGACGCGCCCGACCTGGTCGAGCGTGGCCTCCGCTTCGTCCAAGAGCCCGGCGCGGATCTGCCCCGAGGCGCGATTGTTGAGCTGGAAGATCTCCATGCGACCCTCGCAGCCGCGAGGATCGCACGGAGCGGTTCAGTGAAGCTGGGTCGCGGCGGACTGGAATGTGCCGGGGTGGCTGCGCCGGGCGAAGGAGAGCCCCTCGGCCCCGGCTGCCACGTCGGCGACGATGACGTCTCCGGGCGAGAACTCCCCGCCGAGGATCTTCATGGCCAGCGGATCCTGGATGTACTTCTGGATGGCCCGCTTGAGCGGCCGCGCTCCGTAGACCGGGTCGTAGCCGCGCTCGGCGAGGAAGGCCTTGCCCGCGTCGGTCAGCTCCAGCTCCAGTCGCTTGTCCGCGAGCAGCTTGCGCAGCCGCTTGAGCTGGATCTCCACGATGCGGGCGAGGTGCTCCCTGCCCAGCGCCTCGAAGATCACCAGCTCGTCGACGCGGTTGAGGAACTCGGGCCGGAACTCGCTGCGCAGCGCGTCCACCACCTCGCGCTTGACCGTCGGAGTCAGCCCCTCGCCCCGCTGCATCGCCTCCTGGATGAGCTGCGAGCCGATGTTGGAGGTCAGGATCAGCACGCTGTTGCGGAAGTCGACCGTGCGCCCCTGGCCGTCGGTGAGCCGCCCGTCGTCGAGGATCTGCAGGAGCACGTTGAAGACGTCGCGGTGCGCCTTCTCGATCTCGTCGAAGAGGATGACGCAGTACGGCCGGCGGCGGACGGCCTCGGTGAGCTGGCCGCCCTCCTCGTAGCCGACGTAGCCCGGGGGGGCGCCGATGAGCCGCGCCACCGCGTGCTTCTCCATGTACTCGCTCATGTCCAGGCGGACCATGGCCTGCTCGTCGTCGAAGAGGAACTCGGCGAGCGCGCGGGCGGTCTCGGTCTTGCCCACGCCGGTGGGGCCCAGGAACATGAACGAGCCGATGGGCCGGTTGGGGTCCTGCAGGCCGCTGCGCGCGCGGCGCACGGCGTTGGACACGGCGACGATGGCGCTCTTCTGCCCCACCACCCGCTCGCCCAGGCGGTCCTCCATCTTCACGAGCTTGGCCAGCTCCGCCTCCATCAGCCGCGTGACCGGGATGCCGGTCCACTTGGAGACCACCTCGGCGATGTCCTCGGCGTCGACCTCCTCCTTGAGCATCCGGCGCTTGGCCTGCAACTCCGCCAGCTTGGCGTTGGCCTCGGTCAGCTCCTTCTCCGCCTTGGGGAGGGTCCCGTAGCGCAGCTCGGCCGCCTTGGTCAGGTCGCCGGAGCGCTCGGCGCGCTGCTGGGCCTCGCGGTCCTCCTCGAGCTTGCCCTTGATGGCGTGGATGGCCTTGATGGCGGCCTTCTCGGCCTCCCAGTGGGCCTTGAGCGAGCCGAAGGTCGTGTTCAGCTCGGCGATCTCCCGCTCGACCTTGGCGAAGCGCTCCTTGCTGATCGGGTCGGTCTCCTTCTTCAGGCCCTCGTGCTCCACCTCCAGCTGCAGGATGCGCCGGCGCACCTCGTCCAGCTCGTGGGGCATCGAGTCGATCTCGATGCGCAGGCGGCTGGCCGCCTCGTCGACCAGGTCGATGGCCTTGTCGGGCAGGAAGCGGTCGGAGATGTAGCGGTGAGACAGCGTCGCCGCGGCGACCAGCGCCGAGTCCTGGATGCGCACCTTGTGGTGGCTCTCGTAGCGCTCCTTGAGGCCGCGCAGGATCGAGATGGTGTCGTGCACCGTGGGCTCGCCGACGGTGACCGGCTGGAAGCGGCGCTCCAGGGCCGGGTCCTTCTCGATCTTCTTGCGGTACTCGTCGAGCGTGGTGGCGCCGATGCAGTGCAGCTCGCCGCGGGCCAGCGCCGGCTTGAGCATGTTGCCGGCGTCCATCGCGCCCTCGGCGCCGCCGGCCCCGACGATGGTGTGCAGCTCGTCGATGAACAGGACGACCGCGCCCTCGGCCTGGGCGATCTCCTTGAGCACCGCCTTGAGCCGGTCCTCGAACTCGCCGCGGTACTTGGTGCCGGCGACCAGCGCGCCCAGGTCCAGCGACACCAGCCGCTTGTCCTTGAGCGTCTCCGGCACGTCGCCCTCGGCGATGCGCCGCGCCAGGCCCTCGACGATGGCGGTCTTGCCCACGCCGGGCTCGCCGATGAGCACCGGGTTGTTCTTGGTGCGCCGGCTGAGCACCTGGATGGTGCGGCGGATCTCGTCGTCGCGGCCGATGACCGGGTCGAGCTTGCCGGCGCGGGCCAGCGCGGTCAGGTCCTTGGCGTACTTCTCCAGCGCCCGGTACTGGCTCTCGGAGTCCTGGCTGGTCACGTGCGTGCCGCCGCGGACGTCCTTGAGCGCGGCGTGCAGCTTGTCCTTGGAGGCGCCCAGCGAGCGCAGCGCGTCGCCGATGCCGCCCTTGTCCTCGGCGAGCGCGATGAGCAGGTGCTCGGTGGAGACGTACTCGTCCTTGAGCGTCTTGGCCTCGTCCTCGGCCTTGTCGAAGGTCTTGAGCAGCCGCTGCGAGAGGTAGCCCTCGCCGCCCTCGATGGACGGGAACTTGCGCAGGGCCTCGTCCAGCCGCGAGCGCACGAGGTTCAGGTGCGCGCCGACCTTGGACAGCAGCGGGACCGCGATGCCGTCCTTCTGGTCGAGCAGCGCCTGCGCCAGGTGCTCGGGCTCGATGCTCTGGTGGTTGCGCCGCCGCGCCAGGCTCTGGGCGTCCTGGATGGCTTCCTGGGCCTTGAGCGTGAACTTGTCCAACCTCATGGAACGCCTGCCCTTCCTGACCGCGCGCGACCCCCGGCCATCCCCGACGAGCAGGGAGGGAGAGGGTTGCCGCGGTGCGATGAATCCGCGGACTAACCTAAGGAAAGAAAGGGGCTTGGCAAGGCAGGCCCTGGGTTGGGCGCTGGCCCCGCCGAGGGAAAAGCAGGCTGTCGGTCCCGTCCCATCCGCTGCGGCTTGGGACGATCCGTCCCGACCGGTCCGGGTGCCACTCGTGGCGCAGCGCTCGACTGGCGAGAGAGCGGGCGATCATGGGTTGCTCGCCGCGCACTCTTCGGAAGGCGGTCAAAAATCTTCAGCGAGTCTTGCGCTCCGAGGAGACCGCGACGAGCAACCAACGATCCCCTCTCCCCGGTGGATCGAGCGACGCGCCTCGCAGAGTCACGAGGCGCGTATCGAGGCAGAGCGCCGAAGCCGCCCGGGATGGGAGAGGCAGGGGTGAGGGTCTGTTTCCAGCTACGGGTGGACCTGGAAGGAGTAGTTGCGGCCGTAGTTGCTGTCCCAGGCCTCGGCGGGCGGGCGATCCCCGCCGGCGAACTGACGGAACCAGACGGTCACGCCGGTGGTGCCCTTGGGGATGTCGACGACGACCGGGACGGCGTAGGGCATGCCCAGGACGCGGCCGCTGCTCTGCTCGAAGGCGACGGCCGGCTTCTCGACGATCTTGCCGGACGGCTCGAGGCGCACGAACGCGGTGACGCCGTACGCCGGGATGCCGTTGGCGCTGCCCTTCAGCGGGGTGCGCTCGGGATCGTAGGTGAGCGCGAGCTTGCCGCCGGCCTGGAGCGCCACGTCGGGCTGGCCCTTGTTGGCCTCGAACCTCACGGCGACGGAGCCCTCGAGGTCGCGAGCGGAGGGCATCTCCACCGGCGCAAAGCCGCGGTCGCCCTGGAGCGCGACCGGGTTCTTCGGAGTCTTGAACGCCTCGACCACGGCCTGCGGCGGCTTGAGCGCCGGCGCGTGCGAGGCCGGGGCGACCGGCGGTCGGTCGGCGACCTTGGCGGCGGGGACGAACTCGTCCTGCACCTTGGGCTTGGCGACCTCGACGGGCTTCTGGGCCGGCTTGCTCGACTCGGCCTTCGGCGCCTTGGGCGCCTGCACGCTCTTGCGACCGTTCACCTTCGGCATCTTTTCTGGACCCCCGTGAATGTTGCGCGGCGTTTTGCGCCTTCGAACAGGGACCTGTCAACCGTCAATCCCGGGGAGGCTTGCCTGGAGTGCGGCAGAGCAGCCTTGGGAGGTTCCATCGATGGGACCTCCCGACTCGACTCCAGCAAATTCAGGGGGTTGACCTGCCCGAACGTTCGGGCATTGGGCCAACGGGGGGCCTGCCAGCGCAGCTCGAATCCACTCCGACGAAGCCGCCTTCTGGACCTCTTCGACCAACTCGTTCGGCCCGCTACGGCTTCTCTGCCGCCATCGGCCGCACGACCTTGAAGTTCTTCGACCAGGGCCCGAACGGCGTCGAGACGACCCCGTTGCGAGCGGAGCCCTGGAGAGCCGGTTGGGGACCAACCCTCTCGATGCCCACCAGCCCGCCGGCCTTCGCCTGGATGGCCCCCGCATGGATCGCCGCGCCGCAGACGGAGGAGTCGCTGGAATAGGTGTCGACGCCCCACACGGTGGAGAGCACGGGGCTCGGCGGGCACGAGAACCAGACGGCCCCTTTGCGGTTCGAGACCGCCGTGGCGTTGGTCCCGCCGGTCGCCGAGATGGGCTTGTCCATCCGCTCGCCCGGCAGCGGCTCGTTGGGGTCGCACTGCTTGCCGAAGGTGAAGCTCGTCCCGTACGAAGCCCACGATTGGGACGAGACTCCGTTGCGCTCCGAGCCCTGGTAGGCCTGCTGCCCGGTCAGCGCCCGCACCGTCGCCGAGCCTCCCTGCGCCAAAGAGAGGAGCCCGGAGTGCGCGGCGGCGCCGCAGATCGACGAGTCGCCGGTGTAGACCTCGCTTCCCCAGACCGCACCTGGAACGCCACCCGGCGGGCACCAGACCGTCGCGCAGGCCAGGTCGGCGAGGGTCGTCGCGAACGTGCTGGTCCACTTCAGCACGACCGCTCCTTTGGGGATGAGCTGCTTGACCCACTCCTTGTCCGCCGCCTGCGAATCGCTCAGCCGTTCTGGCGAGCGAATCTTGAGGGTCATGGCGCCGGTGGCGAACGGGACGGCCTGGAGATCGATCCAGCTGCCCGCCACGAGGTCTCCCTCGACCCGGCCGTGGAACGCCCAGCGCGCTCCGTCGTCGGCGGCCCAGATCTCCGAGCCCGTCTGGCGCACCTCGACGAGCGCGCCGCCGGCGGGGCTCCAGTAGCCCGACAGATCGGCGGCGTCCTGCGGCGCCGCGGCGACGAGCAGACAGGCGAGCAACGCGGAACCGGTCGTCATCGGGCCTCCCCTTCCAGGACTTCGGCGCCCGGCGCCCATGCTAGTCCAATCGACGCGTTTCACGGTCGATAGGGGGTGGCCAAACTGGACGAAGAGTGCTTTCTTGCGGCCTTTTCCTTCCCCTGGGGGAACCCGCACCCTTGTCCGCAGCGCGCTACAAGATCACGCGCAAGATCGCCGATGGCGGCATGGCCGAGCTCTACCTCGGCGTGCAGCGCGGAGCTGCGGGCTTCGAGCGCAAGATCGTCATCAAGCGGGTGCGGGCGGCCTACGTCGCCGACCCGGCGACGCGCGAGACGCTGGTCGACGAAGCGCACGTCGCGATGAGCCTGAACCACAGCAACATCGTGCAGGTGCTCGACCTGGGCTTCGCCGCCGGCCGCTACTTCCTGGTGCTGGAGCTGGTGGACGGCTGGGACCTGTCGGTGCTGCTCGACCGCGCCAAGCACGCCGACCTGCCGATGCCGGCCGAGCTGTCGCTGCACGTCGCCGCCGAGGTCTGCCGCGCGCTCGCCTTCGCCCACGGCAAGACCAAGGACGGGGCGCCGCTGGGCATCGTCCACCGCGACCTCAACCCGCACAACGTCCTCATCAGCGAGCAGGGCGAGGTCAAGCTCACCGACTTCGGCATCGCCACCGCGAAGACCATGCGCCGCGCCAAGACGCTGGTCGGCGTGGTCAAGGGCAAGCTGGGCTTCATGTCGCCCGAGCAGGCCAGGGGCGAGGAAGTCCTCGACTCGCGCAGCGACCTGTTCTCCATGGGCTGCACGCTCTACCAGATGGTCGCCGGCGTTCAGCCGTTCGCCGGCGGGACCGAGCTGGAGATGCTGCTGCGGATGGAGCAGTGCGCCTTCAAGCCCATCGAGGAGGCCAAGCCCGACCTCGCGCCGGAGCTGAAGACGATCATCCAGAAGGCGATGCAGAAGAGGCCCGCCGACCGGTTCGCCAGCGCCGAGCAGATGCTGGCCGACCTCGAGCGGGTGCAGCGCGCCTCCTTCAAGCCCGCTGGGCAGTCGGAGCTGAAGGCCTGGCTCACCGAGCTGACCAGGCGCGACCAGGTGCCCACCATCGGCAGGCGCGAGACCGCCGCCAGCGCCGCCGCGCACGGCGAGCTCGAGCCGGGCGCGACGCTCGTCCTCGAGGAGATCGAGTCGGACCCCGGCGCCGCGCACCGCGCGCACGGGCTGGATTCGACGCCGCCGCTGAAGACCGCCCCGCCCGCGGCCAGGCTCCCCGAGGCTCCGCCGGTCCAGCCGGCTCCCCCGGCGGGCGAGGCCCCGCTGCCGGCGAAACGACGCACGCCTCCCCCTCCCGCTCCTCAGCAGGCCGCGCCTGCCCCCAGCGCGGCGCAGCGGCCTGCGGATCGGAAGTCGACGCTGGACCTGACGCCGGCGGTGAAGGCGCTGGTGGCCTCCGAGGCCACGACCGATCCGCCCGGCCCCTCACCGGTCCCCGTCGAAGAGGCGCCCGCCCTGCCCCGCTGGTTCATGGCCGGCGGCATCTTCGTCGGCGTGACGGTCGCCGCGATGGCGCTCACCGTGTTCCTCGCGCGCGGCGCGTTCCCGGTGGACGCGACCGCACCGGACGCCGCCCTCGACCTCGAGCCCGCGGCCAAGGAGTCCGAGGTCGCCTACCCGTCGCTCGAGGACGCGATCGTCCCGTGCGACTCCGCGCCGGCGGGTGCGTCGGTGGCGGTCAACGGCCAGCCGGCCGGCACCACCCCGCTCGACCTGAGGCTGCGGCCGGGCAAGGCGCACGAGGTCCGCTTCGAGCTGTCCGGCCACCGCGTCCAGGTCCGCAAGGTCTTCGTGGTCCCAGGCAAGAAGCCGCCGCGGGTGAGCGCCACGCTCGAGAAGCTGAAGTGGTATCTGCCGCAGTAGCAGTCGACAGTTGATGGTCGATAGTTGATAGACGCCCGACGTCAGTCGACGGTCACTGCTCGCGCCAGTCCGACAGCTCGACTCGGTCCCCGGGCTTGAAGCGCGCGGCGTGCGCGGGATCCTTGAGCAGGAAGGCGTGGACGTCCGTCCGCAGGGATCCGTCCGGGTTCTTGGCCTTGGGGATCTCCGGGCGGCGCGGGCTCAGCGGGCAGCCGGCAAGCCGCGAGGCGTCCACCAGCGTGAATTGCGCCGGCTCGAGCGCTCGGGCGATGACCAGGCCGCGTGGCGCCATGACGAGCTCGACCTGGAACAGGAGCGCAGCCACTCGGAGCCCCGTCAGGGAACGGCGATGGCGCCGTCGAAGTCGTGGAAGAGCTTCACCCCGTCCTCGGCCGACTTGCCTTCCTCGCGCGCCAGGGCGCGGGTGAGCGCGAGCACGGCGATCTCCAGCTGGTCCTTGGACGGCTCGCGGGTGGTGATGCGCTGCAGCCACAGGCCGGGCGTCACCAGCAACGTGAGGATCTTCGGGGCGTTCTTGCGCGCGGAGAGCCGCTGGATCTCGTAGCTGATGCCGGCCAGCGGGAGCATCAGCGGGAACTTGATGCCGATCATCGCGAGCTGGTTCAGGAAGGCGCTGTCGCTGACCTTGGGGATGAACGGGAAGACCAGCGCGAACATCAGGATGGAGAGCACCAGCACCAGCAGCAGGAAGCTCGTGCCGCACCGCGGGTGGAGCGTGGTGAACTTGGCGGCGTTCTCGGGCGTGAGCGGCAGCTCGCTCTCATAGGCCCAAATCGCCTTGTGCTCGGCACCGTGGTACTCGAAAACGCGCCGGATGTCGGGCATCCGCGAGATGAGCGCGAGGTAGCCGACGAAGATGAGCGCCTTGACCAGGCCGTCGACGGCGTGGAAGGCGAAACTGGTGGTGTCCAGCGGCACGCCGATGAGCACGCCGATGAACCAGGTGATGAGGTGCGGCGCGCCGACGAAGAGCCCCAGGCCCAGGAACATCGAGATGACCAGCGTCGCGCCCAGGGCCGCCTTCTCCTTGGCGCTGGCCTCGCGCGGTCCGCTGCTCGGCGCTGCGGCGGCCGGCTCGCCGTCCTTCTTCTCCTCCTCGGGCATCGACTGCTCGGCCGAGAAGTTGAGGGCCGACAGCCCGTTCCAGAGGCTTTCGATCAAGACGATGGAGCCGCGCACGAGCGGCCAGCGCAGGGGCTTGATGCCGCCCAGGAGCGTCTCCCACTTCTGCTCCCGCACGACGATCTGCTTGTCCGGGCGGCGCACCGCGACGACGAAGCTCTTGGGCGAGCGCATCATCACGCCCTCGAGCACCGCCTGCCCGCCGATGTAGGGCTTGGCTTGCAGGAGCAATAGCTGGCTGAGGCGGGGCAACTTCATGCGGTGGGACCTCGGAGCTACTTGAGGTAGCCGCGCTCGGCCGGGCGATCAACGCCGGGCGGGCGAGGCCCCCGAAATGGACTGCCCCACCCGCATGGAGGCGGATGGGGCAGCGTGGAAGCGAAAGGTCGTTCGCAGCGCGAGCAGCCTAGGCCTTGGCGACCGGCTTCTTCTCGTAGCGCTTGCGGAACTTCTCGATGCGGCCCTCGGTGTCCATGATCTTCTGCTTGCCCGTGAAGAACGGGTGGCAGTTGGCGCAGATTTCGACCTGGAAGTCGCCGCGGGTGGAGCGGGTCTCGATCTCGTTGCCGCATGCGCAGCGGATCTTGGCCGGCCGGTAGTTGGGGTGGATTCCGTCCTTCATGGCACTCTCCTAAAAGCCGCCTTACTGCCACGCCAAGCGCGCGGGAGGACTGGCGGTTTCTCCTGAAAAGGGAGGGATGTATAAGCGTCGAATCCCTCCGCTGTCAAGGGTAGCGACCGGACGAGCGTGGGGGATCCGCCGCTCCAAGCATGGACCTGCGGCAGGCTGCCCTCCGGCTGCGGTCGTGCCCACATTCGCCCTAACCATTCGCAATGTGGGCACAATCCCAAGTCCGCTGGAGCACGATGGCGACCATCCTGGTGGCCATCGCCCTGGCTGCCCTGGCTGCGCTCGTCCTGGTCACCCTGCGCAGCGCGCTCCTGTGGCTGTTCATCTCCTTCTTCCTCGCGGTGGTGCTCAACCCGCTGGTCGAGGTGCTGTCGCGCCGGCTGGGGCACGGGTTGGCGGTGAGCGTGGTGGTGGTCGGGGTGCTGGCGACGATGACCGGGATCGCGCTGGTGGCGGTGCCGCCGTTCGTCCAGCAGGTCTCCGAGTTGGTGACCAGCGTCCCTGCGTCGATCGAGCGCTTCGCGCAGAGCCCGCCGATCAAGTCGTTCGAGCAGCGGTTCGGGCTGGGCGACTCGATCAACAACTTCCTGCGGTCGCTGCCCGGGCACCTGACGGGCGCGGTGCAGCCGGTGGTCGCCATCGTCGGCGGAGCCGTCCGCCTCGGGCTGGCGGTGGTCAGCATCTTCTTCTTGGTCATCTTCATGCTCTTCTCCGGGCCGCACGCGCTGCAGGGGGGCTTGAAGCTCCTCGTCCCGGTCGCGCGGACGCGCGTGGAGACCGCGGGCCGCAAGATCTACTGGGCGACCACGCGCTATGCGCTGGGCACGGGCTTCTTGGCGCTCCTGGCCGGGACGATGGCGACGGTCACGTTGGCGATCGCCGGGGTGCCCTACTACCTGCCGCTGGGCGCGGTGATGATCTTCCTCGACCTCATCCCCTTCGCCGGCTTCGTCACCGGGGGCGTGCTCATCACCATCGTCACCGGGACGACCGTCGGATGGATCCCCGCCCTCGTGGTCCTGACCGTCTTCGTCGTCTACCAGGGGCTCGAGAGCCACGTGCTCCTGCCCGTCGTGCACCGCAAGACCGTGCGCGTGAGCGCCCTGGGGATCGTCGTGGCGCTGCTCATCGGGCTCGAGCTCGCGGGGATTCTCGGAGTGCTCTTCGCGGTGCCCATCACCGGGGCGCTGCGCATCCTGTTCCGCGAGGTCATGGCGGCTCGCGAGGAGCACCGGCGCGCGGCGCTCGCCGTCGGAGAGCCGATGGGCGCGCCGCCGACGACGCAACCGCCGGTGATCGAGAGACCGAACCGGCTGCCGCCGCCGCACTGAGCCTGCGCAGGCGCCGAGGCCTGCCTCCGCCCGCCTGCCACCTCCCGAGCGCGGAAAGAGAGCGGGCGGGGACCCTCAGCCACCCACCGCCGCCAGCATCTGCGCCGCGAACTCCCGCGCCGCCGCCAGCTCGCTTTCGTCCGGGTGGCCCAGCGTCTCGGGCCGCGTGCGCGCGAAGTGCTGCAGCATCGGGTTGCCGCTCCGCTCCAGGTCGTCGGCCATCGGCTGGCTCAGCTCGCCGCGGCAGTGGAAGACGCCGAGCACCTGCGCGCCCTCCGCCGTCCTTCGGCAGCGGCCGAGGATGCGGTCGATCATCTTCGCCACCGGCGGCTCGCCGACCGACGGCATGGCGTGCGTGATGAACATCGCCAGGCGCGCGCCGGCGACGCGGGCCTCCAGGAACTGGCGCGCCGGGTCCGCCGGACCGAACTCCCAGATCGGGAAGCCCAGGAAGACGAGGTCGTAGCCCTTCAACTCGCCCACCGACTCGAGCGGCAACAGGTCCTTCTCGCAGGGCAGCGCCCGGGCCAGCACCTCGGCGACCTTCCGGGTGTTCCCGGTCTTGGAGACGTAGCAGACGAGCGCCTTCATGGCTGCGGCCTTTCCGTGGGAGGCCGGATGCTAGCCGACTGCGCGCACTGCGTCCGCTTGCGCCTGCACGCAGCGCGTGAAAAGTTCCACGCCTCGCACGCACACCGGAGACCCCATGGAGCGCCGCTGGGTGAAACAGTACGAAGCGCACGTCCCCGCCTCGCTCGAGGTCCCCGATTCGCTCCTGCCCGCTTGCCTGTCCGAGAACGCGCGCGGCCCCTTCGCCGACCGCACGGCGACGATCTTCTACGGCACGAAGCTCACCTACCGGGCCCTGGATGCCGCCGTCGACCGCTTCGCCGCCGGGCTGCAGCGCATCGGCATCGTCAAGGGCGACCGGGTGGCGATCTTCCTGCCCAACTGCCCGCAGTACGTCATCGCCTTCTACGGCGCGCTGCGCGCGGGCTGCATCGCCGTGCCCTGCAACCCGCTCTACGTCGCCCGCGAGCTCGAGCACCAGCTCAAGGACTCCGGCGCCCGCGTCCTGGTCTGCCTGTCCGGCTTCTACTCCCGGGTGCGCGAAGCCCGCGCCCACACGCCGGCGCTCGAGCACGTCCTGGTCGCCAACATCAAGGAGCACTTCCCCTTCCACCTGCGGCTGGCCTTCACGCTGCTCAAGGAGGAGAAGGAAGGCCACCGGGTCGATCTGAGCGGCGAGCCCGCCGGGACGGTGCGCTTCCCCGACTTCCTGGAGAAGGCCCCCGCGACTCCGGAGCCGGTCGCGCTCTCGTCCGACGACTCGGCCTGCCTGCTCTACACCGGCGGGACGACCGGCGTGCCCAAGGGCGCGGAGCTGTCGCACCGCAACCTCTTCGTCAACGCCTACCAGTGCCACGTCTGGTTCAACACCCGCCTCGGCAACGAGGTCGTCCCCTGCGCGCTGCCGTTCAGCCACGGCTACGGCATGACCACCTGCCTCAACTACGGCATCTTCGCGGCCTCGACGCTGCTGCTCATCCCCAACCCGCGCGAGCTCTCGCACGTGCTCGAGGTCATGAGCCGCCACCGCGCGACCTTCCTGCCCGGCGTGCCCACGCTGTTCGTCGCCCTGGCCGACTTCAAGGGCGTCTCGCGCTACGACCTGCGCTCGGTGCGCGCCTGCATCAGCGGCGGGGCCCCGCTCACCCGCGCCGCCAAGGAGCGCTTCGAGGCGCTCACCGGCGGCAAGGTGGTCGAGGGCTACGGCCTGTCCGAGGCCTCGCCGGTCACCCACGCCAACCCGGTCTACAGCGGCACGCGCGTCGGCTCCATCGGCCTGCCCTGGCCGGGCGTGGACTGCCGCGTCACGCCCATCGACGACGCGAGCGTCGAGGTCGCGCTCGGCGAGGTCGGCGAGATGTGGGTGCGCGGCCCGCAGGTCATGAAGAGCTACTGGAAGAACCCCGAGGAGACCGCCAGGGTCCTCTCGCCGGACGGCTGGCTGCGCACCGGCGACCTGTGCAGCGTCGACGCGGACGGCTTCTTCACGCTGGCCGCGCGCAAGAAGGACCTCATCATCGCCGGCGGCTACAAGATCTATCCGCAGGAGGTCGAGGAGGTGCTCGAGCAGCACCCCAAGGTCAGCGAGGCCGCCGCGATGGGCGTGCCGCACCCCTACCGCGGCGAGACCGTGAAGGCCTTCATCGTCCCCAAGCCCGGCGAGCGGCCCACCGAAGAGGAGCTGGTCGCCTTCTGCCACGAGAAGCTCGCGCGGTACAAGGTGCCGACCGCGTTCGAGATCCGCGCCGAGCTGCCCAAGACCGCGCTGGGCAAGGTGCTGCGCCGCAAGCTCCGCGAGGAGGCAGCGGTCGCAGCGCCGCCGCCGCCCGCGACCAACCCGGGGCCCGAGCAGCCGCACGCCTGAGCCGTCGCTGCTAGTCGTCGCTCTTCTGCGGGCTGTCCTTGGCTTCGCGGATGGCCTTGTTCAGGGCCTTGCCGGCCTCGGAGCCGAGCTTCTCGAAGTCGGGCAGGCCCGCGTCGCCGGCCTTGGCTTCCTGGATCTCGCGCAGCTTCTCGCCGAGTTGGCGGAGGTCGCCGACGTTGATGGTGCCGCCATCGGCTGCGAGCTCGACCTCCACCAGGGTCGCCTTCTTGCCGTCCTCGCCCCGGCGGCTCCTGATGTTCACGCGGCTGACGCCCGACTCGCGCTCCACGCAGCTGGCGCAGTCCCGACAGGCGTTGCAGGCCTTCAGCCCGAAGAGGATGAGCGCGCCGTAGATCATCCAGCGCAGGACCCCGCCCTTCTTCTGCTTCGGGTGGTCCACCGCCGCCGCAGCCGCGACGGTGGGCACCGCTGCGACCAGCGGGGCTGCGGCGGGCGCGGTCGCCGGTCGAGGCGTCGGCGGCGGAATCGGCACGGCGGAGGGAGTGACGGGCGCGGTCGGGGAAGCGGCCGCCGGAGTCGGCGCCGCCGTCGGCGCGAAGGCGGGCGCGGGAGTCCGCGGGTAGGTCGGCGCGAAGCCCGGGGACGAACCCGCCGCCGGGCGCACCGTTCCCGGCCCGAGAGTCGGCGCCCCGCCGCCGCCGCTGCCGAACGCCTCGGCCAACAGCGCACGCGCCTGCTGCGCGTCCGCGGGCCGGTCGGCGACGGACTTGGCGAGCAGCCGATCGATCAGGGCGACCACCGGTGGCGGCAGGCCGGGGCGCAGATTCAGGAGCGGCGGGTGCGGCTCGGTCAGGACCTTGGCCAGGACCTCGTTGTAGCTGTCGCCGCGGAACACCGGCGCGCCGGCCAGCGCCTCGTACAGGACGGTGCCGACGGCGTAGAGGTCGCTGGCGGGCCCGACGTCCTTGGCGCCGCGGGCCTGCTCCGGCGACATGTACGCCGGCGTGCCCATGACCACGCCGGTGCGGGTGATGGACACCTGCCCCTGCTCGCGGAACTTGGAGACGCCGAAGTCGAGGACCTTGACCGCGCGCACCGGCTGCTCGACCAGGAAGACGTTGTCGGGCTTCAGGTCGCGGTGGATGACGCCCTTGGAGTGCGCGGCGGCGACCGCGGCCAGCAGCTCCTCGGCGATCCAACCGACGGTCTCGACCTCCAGGGGCCCGGCGCGGCGCAGGCGGCCGCCCAGGGTCTCGCCCTGCAGGTACTCCATGACCAGGAAGGCGCCGCCCTCGGCGGTGGTCCCGAAGTCGATGACCTCGGCGATGTTCGGGTGGCCGATGGCGGCGGCGGCGCGGGCCTCGGTCTTGAAGCGCCTGAGCGCCTCGTCGTCCTTGGCGATCTCCGGCAGCAGGATCTTGATCGCGACCTTCTTGCCGATGTCGACGTTCTCGGCCAGGTAGACCGCGCCCATGCCGCCCTGGCCCAGGAGCGCGTCGAGGCGGTACTTGGCGCCGATGGTGGCGCCGATGGGCAATGGTGGCGGGGCGGGGTTCACGGTAGTGGCCGGCCTCCGTGCCGGGCTCATGCTTCGATTCCGGCGAGGAGGATACCCCTTCCGGCGCGACGGTCCACGGTTCTCAGGCCCCATACGAAACAGTAAGCTCCCGATTTCCTTCAGGAGGCCCTCGATGACCGCCGACCTCGCCGGGCGCGCCAAGGAACTGCGCGAGCAGATCCGCTACCACGACCACCGCTATTACGTGCTCGATCAACCGCTCGTCAGCGACGCCGAGTACGACCGGCTGCTGCGCGAACTGGAGAAGATCGAGGCCGAGCATCCCGAGCTGACGACTCCTGATTCGCCGACCCAGCGCGTAGCAGGCGAGGCAGTTGATCGTCTTAAGACGCCACCCGGCTGGCTGCCATTGCGCTGGCGAAAGGTTGAGCACCGGGTGCCAATGCTCTCGCTTGGGAAGGCGATGAGCGAGGACGAGTTTCGAGACTTTGATCTCCGAGTCCGCAAGTCGCTCGGATTGGACAAGGTTGTCTACGTCTGCGAACCCAAACTAGACGGAATATCGATTTCCCTTCGGTACGAAAACGGCGCGCTCGTCCGCGGCGCCACCCGCGGCGACGGCGCCTTCGGCGAGGACCTCACCAGCAACGTGCGGACGATCCGAACCATACCGCTGGGCCTGAGCGTGAAGGCCGGCGAGAAGGCCCCCGCGCTGCTCGAGGCGCGCGGCGAGGTGATCCTCGCCAAGAAGGACTTCGCCGACCTCAATCGGCGCCAGGAGGAGGCGGGCGAGGATCCCTTCGTCAACCCGCGCAACGCCGCCGCCGGCTCGCTTCGCCAGCTCGACCCAAGGATCACCGCCAGCCGGCCGCTTTCGACCTACATCTACGAGGTCGGCGAGTGCTCGCTGAAGTTCAAGACGCACTCCGAGAAGATCGCCGCGTTGCAGGGCTTCGGCCTGCGCACCCCGCCCAGCCTGCGCGCCGAGGGCGCCGACGCGGTCAAGGCCGTCTACCAGGACATGCTCGAGAAGCGCCACGCCCAGCCCTTCGAGCAGGACGGCATGGTCATCAAGGTCGACGACCTCGACCAGCGCGAGCGGCTGGGCCAGGTCTCGCGCAGCCCGCGCTGGGCCATCGCCTGGAAGTTCCCGGCGGAGGAGGAGGAGACCGTCGTCGAGAACATCGACGTGCAGGTCGGCCGCACCGGCAAGGTGACGCCCGTCGCCCGGCTCAAGCCGGTGCTGGTGGGCGGGGCCAACGTCTCCAACGCCACGCTGCACAACGAGGACGAGCTCAAGCGCAAGGACGTGAAGATCGGCGACCACGTCTTCATCCGCCGCGCCGGCGACGTCATCCCGGAGGTGGTGGCGGTCATCAAGGAGAAGCGCACCGGCGCGGAGAAGGACTTCGTCTTCCCGGGGCAGTGCCCGGTCTGCGGCGCGGCGGTGGTGCGCAACGCCGGCGAGGCCAACCACCGCTGCACCGGCATCTCCTGCCCCGCGCAGCTGGCCGGCCACCTGGCGCTGTTCTCGGCGCGCACCGCCATGGACATCCAGGGCCTGGGCGACAAGCTGATCATCGCGCTGCTCGAGGCCGGGCTGGTCAAGGACGTCTCCGACGTCTACGCCCTCAACCTCGAGAAGCTGCTCCAGCTGCCGCGCATGGGCGAGAAGAGCGCGCAGAACCTGCTGGCGCAGATCGAGAAGAGCAAGAAGACCAGCCTGCGGCGCTTCGTCTTCGCGCTGGGCATCCGCCACGTCGGCGAGGCGACGGCCAAGGCGCTGGCGCAGGCCTTCCCCGACGTGAAGTCGATGTACGAGGCCCCGTCCGAGAAGTTCCAATCGATCCGGGACGTCGGGCCGGAGGTCGCCACCGCCATCCACCAGTTCTTCCAGCAGCCGCAGAACCGGGCGGTCATCGACCGCATCCTCGCCTCCGGGGTCACCCCGGAGCCGGAGAAGCCCCCGGAGGCCGGAGGCGCCTTCAGCGGCAAGACCGTGGTCCTGACCGGCGGAATGTCCTCGTTGAGCCGCGACGACGCCAAGGCGGAGATCGAGCGGCGCGGCGGCAAGGTGTCCGGCAGCGTCTCCAAGAAGACCGACCTGGTGGTCGCCGGGGAGGACGCCGGCAGCAAGCTGGCCAAGGCCAAGGAGCTGGGCGTCAAGGTCGTCGACGAAGCAGAGTTCTTGAGAATGATTGGCAAGTAGCGACAGGCCTTCCGCGCCTGCCGGGAGCCGACCATGGCCATGATCCGCGTGCACCTGCTCATCCAGGGGGAAGTCCAGGGCGTCTGCTACCGGGCGACCACTCGCGAGGAAGCCGAGCGCCTGGGGCTCAAGGGCTGGGTCCGCAACCTGGACAGCGGCGAGGTGGAGGCCGAGGTCGAGGGCCCTGACGACGTGGTCGACGAGCTCATCCGCTGGTGCCACAAGGGCCCGCCCGCCGCCGAGGTGTCCGACGTGAAGGTCACGCGCATGGAGTACCGCGGCGAGTTCCGCGGCTTCGGCATCCTCCGGTAGACCTCGGCAGGGACGATTTTTCCGATATAAAGAGGATTGCGGGGTCCGCGCCAAAGCGGGTCCCGCAATTGCTTGTTTTCACATGGCTTTTCCGATTCCGGCCTGTGACGCAGGTCACACGGATTGGCCCTTTCGAGGCACCTCATGAGCCCCCGCATCGAGCACGACTCCCTTGGATCCATGGAGCTTCCCGAGGACGCCTGGTACGGCATCCAGACCGCCCGCGCAGTCCAGAACTTCGACATCACCGGCGTGAAGATCGGCACCTTCCCGGCGCTGGTCCGCTCACTCGCGCTCATCAAGAAGGCCGCGGCGCAGGCGAACGTCGAGCTGGGCATCCTGCCCGCCCCCATCGGCGAGGCCATCGGCAAGGCCTGCGACGACCTGCTCGCCGGCCGCTATCACGATCAGTTCGTGGTGGACGCGGTCCAGGGCGGCGCCGGCACCTCGACCAACATGAACGCCAACGAGGTCATCGCCAACCTGGCGCTCGTGCACCTGGGCCGCGCCCGCGGCGAGTACGCGCACTGCCACCCCAACGACCACGTCAACTTGAGCCAGTCCACCAACGACGTCTACCCGACCTCGGTGCGGCTGGCGCTCTACTCCAAGCTCACCGACCTGACCTCGGCGATGGCGGAGCTCAAGGGCGCCTTCGAGGCCAAGCAGCACGAGTTCGGGGACGTCATCAAGCTCGGCCGCACGCAGATGCAGGACGCGGTGCCGATGACGCTGGGCCAGGAGTTCTCGACGTACGCGGTCATGGTCGGCGAGGACGTGCAGCGCATCCAGGAGGCGCGGCACCTGCTGCGCGAGATGAACCTGGGCGCGACCGCCATCGGCACCGGCCTCAACTCGCCGCCCGGCTACACCGACCTCGTGCGCAAGCACCTCGAGCGCCTCGCCGGCGTGCCGCTCATCACCGCCGCGAACCTCATCGAGGCGACCCAGGACGCCGGCGTCTTCGTGCAGGTCTCTGGCGTGCTCAAGCGCACCGCAGTCAAGCTCTCCAAGGTCTGCAACGACCTGCGGCTGCTCTCGTCCGGGCCGCGCGCGGGCCTGCACGAGATCACCCTGCCGGCGGTGCAGCCGGGCTCGTCGATCATGCCCGGCAAGGTCAACCCGGTGATCCCCGAGGTCGTGAACCAGATCTGCTTCCAGGTCATCGGCAACGACGTGACGGTGACCATGGCCGCGGAAGCCGGGCAGCTGCAGCTCAACGCCTTCGAGCCGATCATCCTCTTCGGGCTCTACCGGTCCATCGACATGCTGGCCCGCGGCTGCCGCACCCTGACCGAGAAGTGCGTGCGCGGGATCCAGGCCAACCGGGACGTGTGCCGGATGTACGTCGAGCGCAGCATCGGCCTGGTGACCGCGCTCAACCCGGTGCTGGGCTACGAGAAGAGCGCCGAGGTGGCCAAGGAAGCCATGCGCACCGGGAAGTCGGTCGGCGAGGTCGCGCTCGCGAAGGGGTATTTGAGCAAGGCAGAGCTCGATCGCCTGCTCGAGCCCCAGGCGATGTTGGGGCCGGTCTTCCCGGCGCTGAAGGGCTAGCCGGACGGGCGGGTGGGGATTCCGTTCCCGGTCGCCGGGGCGCAGTGGGGAGGTTCTCCCGGGCTGCGACCGGCGCCCCGATCCGTCCGAAAATGGAAAGTCCCAGTCCTTACAACATGTTGACCCGACCCAGGCCCCTGCCGCCCGCCTTGGCATGGCGGATGTAGCTGTAGTTTGCACCGCGTGGAACTCAACCAACCACGCCGTCTCGAGGGAGCAAACAAAATGCGCAAGATCGTGATCGCCCTGGCCGTTGCCGTTCCGATGTCGTGGTCCATGGCCGCTTTCGCCGCCGACGCCAAGGCCGCGCCCGCCAAGACCGAGGAGAAGAAGGTCGAGGCCAAGAAGGAAGAGCCCAAGAAGGAGGAGGCCAAGGTCGAGGCGAAGAAGGAAGAGGCGAAGAAGGACGAGAAGAAGGTCGAGCCCAAGAAGGAAGAGACCAAGGCCGCCCCGGCGAAGAAGGACGAGAAGGCCGCTCCGGCGAAGAAGTAACGAGCTTTCGAAGCTGATCGCCGGCATCGCTCGGCGTCAGTTCCCGCGACCCTCTCCAGGCGACTGGAGGGGGTCGCGCTTTTGCGGGCCTCGGGCGTGAGCTTGCTGGCACCTCCGCCCCGAACTCGGGTGTGCGGTGACAGCAGGTGCGGTCCCATCGAGGACGGCGGTAGTTGCCAGTGGGATTGCGGGCTGTGCCCCAGCTACTGCGGCGACGGCCGCGGCGGTGCGTGCAGCCCGAGGACTGCGGCCGGTGCCCGAGGAACCGCGGGGTCTGCGACTGAGCGCGACTCCTCGGTGAGCTCGAGCTTGCCCGATCCCCGGCCCCTAGACGGAGCCGGGCGCTGCTGCTACTGGAGCCCCAGCCTGCGGACCTCGGATGCCGCCGTGAAGTTGACCGCGGGCTCGTTGAGCCCGCTCGTCGCCCGAGCGACTTCGCCGAAGCACTCCGAATAGAAGGCGACCTGGCGCTGGCTGAACGGCACGCCGGCCGACGGCTCGAAGGACACCAGAGTCCGCAGCCGTTGCACCTGCGCAAAGGTGAAGTCCGGCAGCTTGAGCAGGCCCGTGGAATCCACCTCCATCGCGTAGGTCTCCTTCGAGCCCGCCGGATAGGGGTTGCCCTTCAGGAGCCCGCCGAGCACGACGACTCCGGTGGAGCTCCACTTGGCCCCCTTCTCGAGAGGGAAGCGGATGGCCTGGATCGGCTGCTCGTAGGTGTACAGCGTGCGGCTCGCCGCCGGGTCCTTCTGCGCGGAGGCGAAGCCGTGGATGTACATGCCGGTGGCGTCGAGCGAGTTGATGGCCACCAGCGTCCCAGTCACGTCGGCCGGCACCGTGAACTGCCCCTTGGGGAAGCTGCTCGCGTACCACTTGTCGGCCAGCGTCCCCGCCGAGATGCGCGCGATCTGGTCTTTCGCGTTGGAGGCGGACCAGTCCCAGGCGGACACATCTGCGCCAGTCACGGAGCCCACGGGAGCGGTGTCCGCCCCCTGCGACACCAGATAGGGAACGGGCAGGTCGTAGCCCACTTTGAGCTCGTCGTAGTTGAGCTTGCCGTCGACGTTCGGGGAGCACGCGAGCGGCGTGGGCGGCGCGGGCTGATAGGCGGCGCGGCTCGGGGGCGAGAGCCTTCGGACTTCGGCAGCGAGCGCGAAGGCGGGATCCGCCTCGTTCACCCGGCTGGTCGCCCGCGCGACCTCGCCGTAGCACTCCGAGTAGAAGGCGACCTGCCGCTGCGTCACAGGCACGCCCACGGCCGGGGCGATCGAGACCAGCGAGTGGACGCGCAGCACCTGCTGGAAGGTGATGTCCGGCAGCCGGAGCGTGCCCACGGCGTCCACCTTCATGTCGTAGCTCTCCCGGGACGCGTAGGCGATTCCCCGGATCTTGCCGTGGCGCACGGTGCTGGCCGAGGTCCACTGGGCTCCGTTCTTCAGCGGGAAGACCAGCGCCTTGATCGGCGGGTCGTACGTGTAGAGCGTCTGGCCCTCGGGCGGGTTCTCCTCGGTCGAGGCGAAGCCGTGGATGTACATGCCGGAGGCGTCGATGGAGTTGATCGCCTGCAGCGTGCCGCCGAGATCGGCCGGCACGGTGAACTGGCCGTTGGGGAACTTGCCCGCGAACCACTTGCCGGCCAACGTCCCTGCCGAGATGTGCGCGACCTGGTTGGCTGGGTCGTCGCCGGTCCAGTTCCAGTCCGCGCTGCCCTCCGCCTCCGCGGTCATCGAGCTCACGGCCTGGGTCGTCCCTGCCGGCGGCACGAGATAGGAGACGGGCAGGCCGAAGCCCACCTTGAGCTCCTTGTTGTCGATCTTGCCGTCGAGGTTCGGCTGGCAGGCCAGCGGCGTGGGCGTGGCGGGCTCGTAGGCATCCCGGCCTTCCTTGGCGAGGCTGAACCGGCGGACCTCGGTGGCGACCGTGAAGTCGGGGTCCGCTTCGTTCAGCTCGCTGGTCATCCGCGCCACCTCGCCGAAGCACTCGAAGTAGAAGGCGACCTGCCGCTGCGTCACCGGCAACCCGACCGCCGGGGTGATCGTCACCAGCGAGCTGACGCGATGCGCCTGCGTGAAGGTGACGTCCGGCAGCTTGAGCGTGCCGGTGGCGTCCACGCGCATGTCGTAGGTCTCGCTCGAGGCGTAGGGCAGCCCGCGGACGACGCCGTTGCGGACGACCCCGGTCGAGCTCCACTGGGCCCCCTTCTGCAGCGGGAAGACCAGCGCCTTCACCGGCGGGTCGTAGACATAGAGCGTGCGCCCTTCCGGCGGGTCCTGCTCGGTCGAGGCGAAGCCATGGATGTACATGCCGCTCGCGTCGATGGAGTTGATGGCCTGCAGCGTGCCGCCCAGGTCCGCCGGCACCGTGAACTGGCCCTTGGGGAACGAGCTGGCGTACCACTTGTCGGCCAGCGTTCCGGCGGCGATGCGCGCCAGCCGGTCGGAGGCGTCGTCGGCGGCCCAGTCCCAGACCTTGAGATCGTTGCCGGCGTCGGCCCCGACCGGGTCCATGGTGCGGCCCTGCCCCGCGGGCGGCGCGAGGTAGGAGACGGGCACGTCGTAGCCGACCTTGAGCTCCTCGTAGTCGATCTTGCCGTCGAGGTTCGGGACGCAGGCCAGCGCGGTGTTGGTGTTCCTTGGCGCGGGGGTGAGGTTGTCGCTGCAGGCTGCGAGAACAAGGGCGAGGGCGGCGACGGCGGCGGCCGGGACGAGCGCAAGTCGCATGGGGTTCGTTCCTAGAAGACGTAGACCAGCCGAAGACGGAAGAGCTGCGCGAACTTGGCCGACAGCCCCGCGGTGGGATTGTCGAGACCGGCGAGCGGGAACAGCGCCGCGTACTCGATGGCCGCCTGGAAGCCGTAGCGGCTCTCGTACTTGAGGGTCGGGTCGAGCTCCACCCCCAGCGGGTTCTTCCCGCCCGGCGTCGAGGAGGCGAACATGGCGAACGAGGCGATGCCCGCCAGCGAGAACGTCAGCTGCCCGGGGCCCAGCTCCGCCATGCGCCAGTCGAGGTGCGGGCGGATGTAGAAGGCGTCGGTGACCGTGCCGATGAGCTCGCGCCAGAGGATGCGGTCGATGCGGTAGTCGGGGTGGAAGCGGAAGTTGTCGATGCGGTTGTCGCGCGGCGGGTCGGCCTGCGGCCCGTCGAGGTCGCCCAGCACCGGGGCGGTGGCGCCCACCGGCTGGTTGGCGCCGAAGCCGGGCGCGGCGTCGCCGCTGGCCAGGCCCAGGTCGAGGCCGCCGTGCAGGCTGTCCTCGGGCGCGCCGATGTCGCTCTCCAGGGCCAGGCCGTACTGCAGGCCCTCGACCGCGTCGCGCATCTCCACCCCGGCGATGAGCGAGGACTGGTTGATCTTCGTGTACATCAGCGCGCCCTCGAACTCGATGCGCAGCTTGGGCGTCGTCAGCCGCAGCCAGAGGTCCCCGGCCACCGCGTCCATCCCCCGGTACATCACCTGCGAGGAGTTGAGCGGCGCGGGGTCCTGGGCCGGCACGTACCAGGCGGGGATGTCGTTGGCCTGGTTGCGGTAGCTGACGTAGGCGCCGTACTCCAGGGTCACGCGGTCCGCCTTGCGGCGCCGCTCGCGCGAGAGCTCGTCCTTCCACTTGAGCACCGCGAAGGTCACCGAGTTCACCCGGTCGCTGGGCTCGAAGTCGATGACCCCGCCCGCCTTGCGGGTCCCGTTGGGGCCGATGGAGGTGAAGTCGTAGGCCAGCGCGAAGATGTGCCCGGCGATGGGGGACACGAAGGCGATCCGGTCCGCGGCGTCGCCCGAGTCGCAGTCCAGGCAGTCGCCGGCGTTGGCCAGCATGCCCAGGCCCCACTGGTTGCCCATGCGGCCCGCGGCGATGACCCCGAACGGCGTGAGGACCTCGCCCCAGGCGCGCTTCAGGCGCAGGAAGTTGGTGGGCGCCTTCTGGGTGCTCGAGCCCAGCGGCGAGCCGTCGGGCAGGCTGCCCAGGCCCAGGTTGTCGAGCAGGTCGGCCCGCACCTTCACCGCCACCGTCCCGCCCGGCGCGTAGAGCGCGAAGTCGGTGCGCAGGCGCATGTCGGCGCTGGTCATCCACTGGCCCTTGGGGTCGCCCAGCGGCACCGGGAAGAGCGCCTGGCCGGACGGCGTCAGCCCGCGGTCGAGGTCGAGGTTGTAGTAGCCGTCGGCGCGGGTGCGCAGGTACCCGTCGACGTCGATGCCGATCTTCTCGCGCGGGGTCAGGTCCGCGCCCACGTTGGTGAAGATCGACTCGTCGGTGGCGGCGGCCGGCGGGGCGGCGGCCAGCACCGAGAGCGCAAGCAGCAGGAGGAGGAGCCTTCTCATTTGTCCTCCCCGAGGAACTTCAGGACCTTGGCGCTGGTCGCCGCGTAGGCCTCGACCATCGAGAGGTGCCCGCAGCGCGGGTAGACCTCCAGGGTCGCGTTGGGCAGCTGCTGGGCGAGGCGCTCGCCGAAGCTCACCGGCGTCGCCATGTCCTCGCGGCCGTACATGAGGATCACCGGCTGCTTGATCTTCCCGTACTCCTTCTGGACCTCGGTGTAGCGCATGCCGCGCACCGTCGCGAGGGCGGCGGCGTTGGTGCCCGGGAAGGCGAGCACGCGCTCCACGTCGTCGACCATCTGCTGCGTCACGTACTTCTTGTCGTAGAAGGCGGCGGCCAGCTTGTACTCCTGCATCTGGTCGTAATAGAGGCCGAAGAGGATCTCCCCGACGATCGGCGCGCGCGCCCAGTAGAACATCGTCGGCAGCTGCTCCTCGTAGACCCAGGCGTCGTAGAGCGCGATGCGCGTGACGCGCTCGGGGACGGCCAGGGCCAGCTGCAGCGCGACCGAGCTGCCCCACGAGTGGGCGACGAGGGCGAACTTGCCGGTGACCCCCAGCTTCTCCAGCAGCGCGAGGACGAGCCGGGCCTGCGCGGGCGGCGAGTAGTCGCCCTCGGGGCGGTCGGTGCCGCCGAAGCCCTTGAGGTCCAGGGTGATGACCCGGCGCGTCTTGCCGATGAGCGGCGCGACGCCGGCCCAGGTCTCCAGCGAGGCGCCGAACCCGTGGATCATCACCACCGGCGGCAGGGTGCTGATGCCAATCGAGTTGTCGGTGTAGCGAACGCGGGCGTCCGGCAGCTCCATGTACTCGCCGAGGTGGGTCTTCTCCTCGGTGACCGCCCCGCGGTGGAACGCGAGGCAGCCGGTGCAGGTGACCAGGGTGAACGAGAGCGCCAGCAGGCGGGTCACGGAGAGAGCCTCCTCACCTCGGCTGCGGTGGTGAACTCTTCCAGGGTCTCCCCGTCCTGCGCCGCGATGGCCGCCACCGTGCCGAAGCACTCCGCGACGAACACGTACGAGCGCACCGTCTTGAGGTTGGTCCACGTCCCGTAGAGCGCCTCGAACTCGACCACGTTCTTGATGCGCACCACGTCGAAGGTCCCCAGCGGGGTCAGCAGCTTGCCCGCCTTGTCCACCGTCGAGGTGTACACGTGGCGGATGCAGCAGGCGTAGGTGGGGTAGCCGGGCGTGCAGGTGAGCAGCGGCGGGACGGCATCGCAGTGGTAGGTCTGGCCGTCGTAGTCGCCGTTGATGACGCCGGAGCTCGTCCAGGTCGCGCCGGTCTTGAGCGGGTAGGCGATGGTCTTCACCGGGGCCGGGTCCTCGGTGGACTCGTCCTTCTGGTAGAAGAAGTTGGTCGCGGTGTCCGACTTCACCGGCGAGACCATCCCGTGCAGCAGCAGCGCGTCGAGGCTGCCCTGCAAGACGCCCAGCGTGTCGGCGCTCCCGGCGAGCCGCAGGGTGAACTCGGCGCCCGGGAAGTCCGGCTCGAACCACTCGCCGCCGATGGCCTTGGGCGAGAACTCCACCTTGGCGTCGCCGTTGAGCGGGCCGGAGAAGTCCCAGATCCACGTCCCGTCCGGCTGCTGCGTCCCCACCGTGTTCACGCTGATGTCGTGGGCCACGAGGAAGGTCGCCTTGGCGCCCAGGACCACCGGCAGCTCGTCCCGGGTGATGATGCCGTCGTGGTTGGCCGTGCAGGTCTGCAGGCCGCCGTCGGGAAGCTGCGCCGAGGCGTCCGGAGGCACGGGCGTCGCCGCGTCCTCGCCCACGCCCGCGTCCGCGCCGACCACCACCGAGCCGTCCGCCTCGACCACGACCGCGCCGTCGGTCTCGACGGTGGCCGCGTCCTCGCCCGTGGCCTGCTCGGCGTCGGGGCCGTTCGAGCCGGTGTCCGGCCAGTGGATGGGGAGGTCCGCGTCCGGGTAGTTGCGGACCCCGCACTCGCCGCTGGACAGGCAGACGCCGGAGGCGCAGTCGTTGCCGACGCGGCACTTCTCGGCACCGGGGCAACCGGCGAGCAGGAGGGCAAGGCAGAGAGCGAGCGGGGGAACCGACCGGAATAGCATGGAGCCTCCGACTTCTTGTGCACCGCATCATCCGGCGCGAGGCAGGCAAGGTACCGCCCGCGCCCCCCCCCTGTCAAGGGGAATGCTGCACCGCGACAAACAGATCGAAGATCGGGCTTCCCGTGCGGCGATGCGGGGTGTAGCTTTCGCTACCGCACAATCGGGAGGAACACCCTATGGTCGTCAAGAAGTACGGGAACCGCCGCCTCTACGACACCTCCGACAGCCGCTACATCACGCTGGAGGAGCTGGCGACCAAGGTGCGCGCGGGCAACGACGTCCAGGTGGTGGACGCGAAGAGCGGCAAGGACCTCACCCAGGCGACGCTGATGCAGATCGTCGTCGAGAACCGCGGCGCGGCGAAGATGCTGCCCGTGCCGCTGCTGACCCAGCTGGTGCGCATGGGCGACGACGCGCTCGGCGAGTTCTTCGGCCGCTACATGACCGCCGCTCTCGAGATCTACCTGCAGACCAAGCAGGGCGCCCAGTCGCTGACCTCCTTCAACCCCTTCTCGATGCCCTTCGGCGCCGGCGAGGCCTTCGGGCGGCTGCTGCAGGGCATGCCCTGGCCCACCCGGTCCGCGGGCGGTGCTGCTGCGCAGCAGAGCCCTCCCCCGCCCTCGCCCTCGGCGCCCCCGCCGTCGGCACCTCCGCCGTCCGACCCCGTGGCCGATCTGCGCCGGGAGCTGGAGGAGCTCAAGCAGTCGCTGCGCGGAAAGCGCAAGCGGTAGCGCCGGGCGTCCGCGGCGTTTTGCTGCTTTGCACCATTTTTTCTTGACACCCCGCAACATCGTGGCTAACTTTGCGTGCGTTGGGGCGGCCGGTAGGCGGTCGCTCCCGGAGACCAGACGGGGGCCTCTTGGTCCTCCACGCGAGCCGAAAGGGAGAACGCCATGATGAACGAGAAGATGACCGCGCAGGGGCAGCAGATGAAGGACGCCTGGAACAAGATGGTGACCGAGCAGACCGACAAGGTCGCGGCGATGTACGACGAAGTCGCCAAGCTCGAGACCAAGGGCTTCGAGCAGACCCGCGCCGCGCTCGAGGAGACCACCAAGCTGGTGCGCAGCTCCCTCGAGTACCAGATGCAGCTGGCCGCCGAGTGGCGCAAGCTGACGCTCGACATGGCCCGCCGCGCCGCCGAAGTCATGACCCTGAAGAACTAGGCCGCAGGCGCAGGAAGGCCTGACGACCTTGGGCCGTGGACCCGGGCGCTCGAGAGCCCGAGCCGTGGACCCGCTGATGCGACCTGGGGAAGAGGTCGCGCCGCCCCGCACCGCCCTCGCAGGCGGTCGCGGGGTTGGCTTTTCCAGTAGCCGCCGGCCTCCGCGCCGGGTCGGGCGGAGCGGGCCGTCAGAACGGCCAGGGAAACAGGTACTGCGGCAGCTGCGTGAAATAGAGGAGCTCCGCGCCCGCCAGCGACAGGAACGGGCCGAACGGCACCGCGGTGGGATCCGGCGTCCAGTTGTCGTCGTCGTCCGCAGGGTTCTTCTCCCCCGCCACCGGCTCGGGCTCCGGCTCGGGCGGCGGCTGTGCAGCTGCAGCAACCGTCGGCTCCTCGGGCTTGGGCTCCTTCGCCTCCTTGCGGCGGCGCAAGAGGACCATCGGGATGCCGACCGCCACGCCCTGCACCGACGAGAGCAGGAGCACCGGCAGCAGCGCCTGCGGCCCCAGGAACGCCCCGATGAGCCCCAGCAGCGGCGGGTCGCCCTGGCCCAGCGCCTCGCGCCCCACGATCCGCTCGGAGATGTACCCCACCAGCATCAGCCCCGCCCAGCCGACGGCCGCTCCCAGCAGCCGCATCTGGAAGACGTCCCAGCTCTCCACGAACGCCAGCACCAGGCCCGTCGCCACCCCGGAGAAGGTCAGCTCGCGCGGCAGGACCCACCAGTCCAGGTCCATGAAGGTCAGCGGGACGAGGAAGCCCATCATCAGGATCTCGCGGGCCGCGGGGATCGACAGGCCGTGCCGGTAGACCGCCAGCGCGCAGACCGCCCCGTACAGGAACTCGATGCCGGCGTAGCGGATGGAGAACGGCGCCAGGCAGGTCCGGCAGCGCCCGCGCAGCCAGAACCACGAGAGGACCGGCACGTTGTGGAAGGGCTTGATGGGCGTGCCGCAGGCCATGCAGTGCGACGGCGGCCACACGATCGACTGCTGGAACGGCACGCGGGCGATGACCACGTTCAGGAAGCTCCCGACCACCGCCCCGAAGACGAAGGCGAAGCAGGTGAGCATCGAGAGCGGGATTCCGTTGAGCGGATGCATGGTTGCGTGCGGCGCGTCGGCCGCGCGGCGTAACGATCTATAGCGGGCTGGGGTGCATCTGGAAACCGTCGTCGCACTCGATGCCCCGCCCGCCGCTGGGGTATCGTGCTGCGCGTTTGCACACGCCGGCCCGCCCCCGGGTCATCCGATCGAGACGACGGAGCGACCCCGGCGGCGTCCCCCCGGTCCCTTTCAGACCATGGACGACGCCCGCCTGGCAGCGCTCTACCGGAAGTACGGCCCGGCCGTGTACTCGCGCTGCAGGCGTGTCCTGCGGGACGAGTCCTTGGCCGAGGACGCGACGCAGGAGGTCTTCGTGCGCGTCTTGAGGCACATCGACGAGGCTCCGGACGACGAGGCCGCCCTGCGCTGGGTGTACCGCATCGCCACCAACTACTGCCTCAACGCCCTGCGCGACCGCGGCGCGCAGGCCGAGCCCGTCGCCGAGCTTCCCGAGAGGCCCGGCGAGCACCCGGATCAGGCCCTGGGCGACCGCGACTCGGCGCTCAAGGCCCTGAAGAGCGTGCCGGAGAAGCTGCGCGCCCCTGCCCTGCTCTACTACGTCGACGGCATGGAGCAGGCGCAGATAGCCGACGTGCTGGGAGTCTCGCGCCGCACGGTCATCAACCGGCTCCAGGAGTTCGCCGAGAGGGCCAAGTCGTTCCTGACGGGAGGCACGCCATGTTGAACGACCGCGGCCACCTGTCCGCCTTCACCCTCGACCGCCTGTTGCTCAAGTCCCTGCCCGAGGCCGAGTCGACCGAGGCCCGCGCGCACCTCGAGGCCTGCGAGAGCTGCCGCACGCTCTTCTCCCAGATGGAGAGCGACCAGAAGAAGTTCGAGGCCCACGTCTTCGCCCGCACCCTGCCGGCGGTCAGCGAGCGGGCGAAGCCGCCGTCGCTCCTCGAGCGGCTGGCCGCGATGTGGCGCATCGCCATCCCGGTGACCGTCGCCGGCGGCATCGCGCTCATGGTCGCCTACTCGGTGCGCCAGCCCGGCCCCAGCTCCAACCGCATCGAGGAGCCGGAGCTGGGCATCAAGGGCGGCCCCTCGCTGCAGGTGTTCGCCGCGCGGGGCGAGTCGGTCTTCCCGGTCAAGGAGGGCACGCGCCTGCGCCCGCAGGACCGCATCCGCTTCGTGGTGCAGCGCGACGAGGCCGACGGCTTCCTGCTGGTGGCCTCCATCGACGCCGCGCGCAAGGTGAGCGTCTACTTCCCGGCGGGCGGCAGCGAGAGCGCGCCGATCGAAAAGGGCCGCGTCGAGCTGCCCGGGAGCATCGAGCTGGACGAGACGCTGGGTTCCGAGCGCGTCTTCGCCTTCTTCTCCCCCAAGCCGCTCGCCGTCGCCGACGTGCAGAAGGCCCTCGAGCGCTGGCCGGTGCCGCCGCGGCTCGACGCCAAGATCGCCACGCTGGCCTTCGAGAAGGAGCCGCCGAAGTGAGGTCCGCCTCCCTCACCGCGCTGCTGCTTGCGCTGGCCGCCGCCGCCGCGCCCGCCCCGGCCCGCGCGGAGACGCGCCGGCTCGCGGTGATCGTGGGCAACAACGCCGGCACCGGCGAGCTGCCGGCGCTGCGCTACGCCGAGGCCGACGCCGGCAAGGTCGCCCGGGTGCTGGTCGAGCTGGGCCAGGTCCCGCCGGAGGACCTCTACCTGCTGCAGGGGCGCCCGGTCGGCGACCTGGAGAAGGTGCTCTCGATGCTCACCGCGCGGGTGGCGGAGATCCACCGCGCGCCGGACGCGCGTGCGGTGCTGATCTTCTTCTTCTCCGGCCACAGCGACGGCGAGGGCCTCGAGATGGGGCGCGAGCGCCTGCTCTTCCCGCAGCTCAAGTCCATGCTCACAGCCACCGGCGCCGAGGTGCGCCTCGCCTTCATCGACGCCTGCCGAAGCGGCGCGGCCATCCTCGCCAAGGGGGGCAAGCCCGCGCCCGCCTTCGCCATCCGCCTCTCCGACGAGCTGAACACCACCGGCGAGGCCTTCCTGACCTCCAGCGCCGCGGACGAGATCGCGCTGGAGTCCCGAGAGGTCGCGGGCTCCTACTTCACCCACCACCTGGTCTCCGGCCTGCGCGGCGCCGCCGATTCCTCCGGCGACGGGCAGGTCACGCTCGCCGAGGCCTACCGCTACGCCTACGACAAGACGCTCTCCGCCACCGCGGCGACCCTAGGCGGGGCGCAGCACCCGGCCTACGACTTCCGGCTCAGCGGCCAGGGCGAGCTGGTGCTGACGATGCTGCAGAAGGCCTCCGCCTCGCTCGAGCTGCCGCCGAACCTGGACCGCGCGCTGGTGACCGACGTCACGCGCGATCAAGTGGTCGCCGAGATGGCGGGCAGCTCCGGCCGCGCCGTGGCGCTGACCCCCGGGACCTACGGCGTGCGCGCCTTCAAGGGCGGCAGGGCCTTCGGCGGACGGTTCGCGGTCGCGCCGGGCCAGAAGCGCGTGGTCGCCTTCGAGGAACTGCGGCCCATCGAGCTGCCGGTGGTGGCCCAGAAGGGTCCGGGCGGACCGGCGCCGGCCCCGCCGCCGCCGCAGCAGCCGCCCGCCGCGGCGACCCGCAGGAAGGTGGACGCCGAGAGCTTCAACGCCCTGTCGCTCGGCTTCGGGGCGAGCAAGAGCATCGCGGGCGGCATCGACTGGGCCGGCGACCTGCGCGTCGGCTGGGAGCCCGCCCGCTTCTTCCGCCTGAGCCTCCTGGGCTCGTACGGCAACGCCCTGAGCAACACCTTCGTCGAGTACAGCCTGCAGCTGCGCGCCGGCTTTCACCTCTACCCGCACGTCGGCCCGGTCACGTTCCTGCTGGGCGTCGAGCTCGGCCCCGGCGTGTTCTGGCAGACCGCTTCCGGCACCGACGCCGGCTACAGCTTCGCGCTGGTGGGCGGCCCGCGCCTGGGCATCCGCGTGGACCTCGCCGGGCCGGTCTTCGCCGGCCTCGAGGGCGAGGCGCTCGGCGGCGTGGTGGCGGTCGACCACGGCACGCGCGTCGTCTTCTTGCCCGGCGGGACGCTGTCGGTGGGGCTCAACCTCTAGCCGTCGCCCGACTGTCCGTCCCCCGGCCGGGACGCCTGTCCGAAGAAATCGCTAGGCAGAATGCGGGGTCGCCCGCGTATGCTTCGCCCTTCGCACCCGCGGGAAGCTGGCGGGCGGTTGGGGTGGGGCCGCTCTCTCGCGACCTCGAGGGTCGAAGGAAGGGTGAGCCTTCCAATAGACGCTCGCCCCCGAGGAGCGCATGCCCGAGCTTCGCAAGGATCCCATCATCGGCCGCTGGGTGATCATCTCCACCGAGCGCGCCAAGCGCCCCAGCGACTTCCGCCTCATCCGCGTCGAGCAGAAGGGCGGGTTCTGCCCGTTCTGCCCCGGCAACGAGGACAAGACGCCGCCGGAGGTGCTCGCCTACCGCGCCAACACCGGCAAGCCCAACGGCGCCGGCTGGACCCTGCGGGTGGTGCCCAACCGCTTCCCCGCCCTGATGATCGAAGGCTCGCTGCACCGCGAGGGCGACGGCATCTACGACAAGATGAGCGGCATCGGGGCGCACGAGGTCATCATCGAGAGCCCCGACCACACCAAGTCGATGGCGGAGCTGTCCGAGAAGGAAGTCGAGGACGTCCTCTGGGCGTACCGCGACCGCATCGTCGACCTGCGCAAGGACACGCGCTTCCGCTACGTGCTCATCTTCAAGAACCACGGCGAGGCCGCCGGCGCCTCGCTCGAGCACACCCACAGCCAGCTCATCGCCCTGCCCATCGTGCCGCGGCACGTGCGCGACGAGCTGGAGGGCGCCAAGAAGCACCACGACGCCAAGGAGCGCTGCATCTTCTGCGACATCATCCGCCAGGAGAAGAAGGACCACGCGCGGGTGGTGTACGAGAACGAGGAGATGCTGGTGGTGGCCCCCTGGGCGCCGCGCAGCCCGTTCGAGACCTGGGTCCTCCCGAAGAACCACCTGTCGAACTACGAGGACTGCCAGAAGTCCGAGTTCCGCGGGCTGGCCAACGCGCTGCGCACCACGCTGCGCAAGCTCGACGCCGCCCTCGAGAAGCCGCCCTACAACTTCATCCTGCACACCGCGCCGCTCAACGAGCGCAGCCTGGCGCACTACCACTGGCACTTCGAGATCGTGCCGACCTTGACCAAGGTCGCCGGCTTCGAGGAGGGCTCGGGCTTCTACATCAACCCGACCCCGCCCGAGGAAGCCGCGGAGTTCCTGCGCAAGCTGGACGTGTAGGCTCCCGGCACCCGCGCGCCCCGTCTGCGGCCACTGGTTCTCGCTGGACCAGTCCGCCGGCGCGCACGCGCCTCCATAGTAGAACCTGCCGGCAAGTGCGGCCGAGTCGCCCTGGACGTTCCCGGCGATCGTCAGCCGGGTCTTCCGATCGACCGCCAGCGGCGGATCGAATCCGAGGACGAGGACGTTCTCGGAGGTGCGGCCATGGGCCTCCTGGACCTGGGCGATCGATGAAGGCGCGACCTCGCGATCCGGCAACTGCACCTTGACGCTCCCGCGGAGAGTCTCCGCCACCAACCGCTCGCTCAGACCCAGCCGGATCTCCCGCACTTCTCGCCAGTCGCTCGGGGACTCGACCCAGGTCGGGTGGGGACACGCCCCGACGGTGAAGGGGAACGGGCAGAAGTCCCCGTGCCGCCATTCATAGGGCCACGCGTAGTACGAATCGCCGTTGGGGGTCTCGGGGACGATCGGAAGCCCGTCGTCGGTCTCCGCGCTCGATAGCTCGACGCTGTAGGTGCCTCCGGCGGTCGCTGCGCGACGGGTCGCACCAGCCGTTGCGCGACAGGCTCCCCGCGGGCCTGCCGTCGCCGTCGATCTCGAAGTTGGGCGCCACCAGGCAGGTGCGCGTCTTCTCGTCGCACTGCGCCCGCCACTCGAGGCCGTCCTCGCCTCCCCGGCGCAGGCAGTACGTGCGCTGGCCCCAGGAGAGGACCGGCGCGCCGGGCTCGAGCCTGGGGATGGGGACCGCCCCCGGCACCTCCTCGCCGCTTCCGGGGCTCGAGGCCAGCAGCAGCAGGACCAGCAGGGCAGGCGTCGCGGACATGGGGCCTCCTGGCTCGGGGCAGCCCCGGCGGCAACGGCCGTTCCGGCCTGCAAGTGCCCGTTCCCACGGGGCCGGGGAGGTCGGGACGTGGAAAACCCGACGGAGTGTCCGAACATCCAATGAGGTGCGCGCGGCCCCGGCCCGTGTAGAATCGCCGCGCGATGAACAAGCCCTCCGACCGCTACTCCCCGCTGTCCTCTGGCACCAAGGTCGCTTTCGAGAAGCTCGACCTCGTCCTCGGCCCCCCGGTCGAGCTGGCCACCACCGGCTACGTGCGCGACGGCCGCGCCGAGGACGGCCGCGTCTTCCGCGTGCTGGAGCTTCCCGGCAAGGAGCCGCCCGAGACGCTCACCAAGGCGCTCGGCCTGGCCTGCTGCGCCCAGGGCGCCGCCACCAAGCGCGACGACACCCGCGTGCTGGTCGCCCTGCGGCCCGCGCCCGGCCCGACGCTGGAGTGGATCCTCCGGCGCCAGGAGGCGCTCTCGCTCCACGCGCTGTCGATGGCCAAGGCGCTGTGCAACCTGTTCCAGGCCGTCCACGACGCCAAGCTCTGCTTCCGCTCCATCACCCCGGCGATGTTCTCGGTGGGGCCGGACGGGACCATCTGCCTGGAGGAGCCCGAGGCGCTGCGCCTGGCCTCCGAGCCGGCCGCCCGCGTCAACACGCCCTTCTTCGCCCCCGAGGTGGTCGCCGGGGCCGAGGGCGGCGAGAAGGCCGACCAGTACGGCCTGGGCGCCCTGTGCTACAGCCTCTTGACCGGCCGCCTGCCCGCCGACCGCGGCGACTTCCCGCTGGCGCGCATCTTCCGGCCGCAGCTGCCGCACGGCGCGGTGACCGCGCTCACCCGCGCGATGTCGCCCCGGCCGATGGACCGCTACGAGACCTGTCGCGCCTTCGGCGCCGACCTCGCCGGCCGCACCTCGCCGCGCGGGACCAGCCCCACCGCCATCGCCGTGGCCGCCGCCACCGAGCTGGGCCGCCTCAAGGGCCAGGCGATGCCGGTCAACCAGGACGCCTTCTACGTGGGCATGGACCCCGGCTCCAAGCGCGGCCTGCTGCTCGTCGCCGACGGCGTCTCCACCGCCGACGTCGGCAGCGGCGACCTCGCCTCGGGCATGGTCCGCGAGGCGGTGAAGAACGCCTGGGAGGGGCCGGTCGGCGAGATCCTGCGCACGCACAAGGGCACGCTGCCCCAGGAGTGGGCCAAGACCGCGCTCGAGGCCATCCTCGAGGACGCCAACGCCCGCATCTACGCCTACCTCAAGCAGCCCATCTTCGTCGGCTCGCTCGGGCCCGGCACCCACCCGCCCGGCTCCACCGCGGTCCTGGGCGTCATCGACGGCGACCGGCTCACCCTGGCCAACATCGGCGACAGCCGGCTGTACCTGCTGCGCGACGGCTCGCTCGAGCAGATGACGGTCGACCAGGACCTGAAGACCGAGCTCTTGAAGAGCGGCCGCGACCCGCGCAGCGCGGCGGACCCCTCGGCGCTGGGCGCGCTGACCCAGAGCGTGGGCAGCTTCTTCTTCGACTCGGAGGGCAACATCGTCACCCGCCCGCTGCAGGCCGACGTGCAGTCCCTCTTCCTGCGCGCCGGCGACCGGATGCTCTGGTGCAGCGACGGGGTGCCCGACTGCCTGGGCGAGTCCGCCGACGAGGTCATGGCGCGCGAGCTGGCGAGCGGCGGCGACGAGGCCGAGACCATCGCCAAGCGGCTGTGCCGGCTGGCCGACGAGGCGCTGGGCGCCGACAACATCACCGCGCTCGTCCTCTTGGCGCGCTGACGACGGGCGCCACCGGTTGGCGCCTAGCGGTTACTATCCAGCTCTTCCTTCGGGGACTTCGGGAGCGACGTAGCGATGGCCATGGAAACCGAGCTGGGGGGCTATTCGATCACCGACAAGATCGCGGTGGGCGGGATGGCCGAGGTCTACCGTGCCCAGGCCGCGACCGGGACCCAGCGCTCCGGCGAGGAGCCCGCGGACATCGTCCTCAAGCGCCTGCTCCCCCAGTTCCGCGCCGAGCAGGCCTACATCAACCTGTTCGTGGCCGAGGGCAAGCTCTGCGTCCGGCTCAAGCAGCCCAACGTGGTGCGCACCTTCAAGGTCTTCAAGAAGGGCCTGGACTACTTCATGGTCCAGGAGCTGGTCGACGGCCGCAGCCTGGCGCAGGTGCAGGAGCGGGCCCGCGGCCGCGGCATCCCGGTGGGCGTGGCCGGCGCGGTCTACGCGGCGCGCGAGCTGGTCAAGGCCCTGGAGTACGTCCACAAGCTGCGCTTCGCCGAGGGCGCCGGCGCCATCGTCCACGGCGACGTCAACCCCGCCAACGTGCTCGTCTCGCGCACCGGCGAGGTCAAGCTCACCGACTTCGGCGTGGCGATGGCCGAGGGCACGCCGGCGCACGGGGAAGGCGGCGCGGTGCGCGGCACGCTCACCCACATGGCCCCGGAGCAGGTGCTGGGCAAGATCATCGACCGCAAGGCCGACCTGTTCGCCGCCGGGGTGATCCTCTGGGAGCTGCTGGCCAACCGGCAGCTCATCGATCCCGCCAACGAGTACGAGGCGATGCAGCGGGCGCGCGAGGCCCGGGTGCCCCTGCTCTCGACGGTGCGCAACGACCTGCCCGACCTGCTGGTGCAGGTGGTGCGCAAGGCCTGCTACGCCGACCCGGCGCTGCGCTTCCTGGACGCCTCCGAGTTCGCCAACGCGCTCGACGTGGTGGGCCGGCGGGCGAACCTGCAGCTCGGCCCGGAAGCCATCGCCCCGGAAGCCGCCTGACGATGGCCGCGCGCCGCACCCGCCGCGCGCTCGCCGCGGCGGCCGCCCTGCCCTTCCTCCTGCTGGCCCCGGCCTGCTTCGGGCCTACCCGCCAGGTGATCAGCCGGGTGGAGGAGCCCTCGGCGTCGATGCGCGAGCTCACCGCGCGGTCGTTCGACCGGCAGCATGCCGACCTGAGGCTCGAGCTGGAGTTGTCGAACCCGGGGGCCGCGCTCGCCATCGCCTCGGCCGACTACGAGCTCCTCGCCGAGGGCCGCGCCTTCGCCATCGGCACCGCGAAGCTGGAGGTCACCGTGCCCGCCGGCGGCAGCGCCAGCGTCACGCTGCCGCTCCAGCTCGCCTACCTCGACCTGCCCTACGCCGCGCGCAACCTGTTCCGCGCCGGCCAGCGGGTGCAGCTGGTGGCCCGGGGGACGCTGCGCGGCCCGCCTGGCCTGGAGCTGCCGGCGGCCATCCCCTTCGACGGCGAGGCCGTGGTCGGGCTCACCTTCGGGCCGGATGGCCCCTGACGGACGCACCGCATCGTCGAAGAACGCAAAGGCAAAGGACGACACACCATGCAGCTGCAGGCCCAGACCCGGATCGCCTTCCCCCGCGACGTCGTCTTCCGCACCTACCGGGACCGGATCGTCCCGGCGGTGCCGTACATGCCCAACGTGGCCTCCATCGTCGAGCAGGAGCGCAAGGTCAAGGACGGCGGGGTGATCGAGCTGGTCAACCTGTGGACCGGCAAGACGGAGATCCCCGCGGTGGCCCGCAAGTTCCTCAAGGCCGAGATGCTGACCTGGACCGACTACGCCACCTGGGACGAGCCGACCTGGATCTGCCGCTGGCGGCTGAAGACGCACGCCCTCCCCGAGGTGCTGGAGTGCAGCGGCCAGACCGTGTTCACCGAGTCCGGCCCGGGGGCGACCACCGTGGAGCTCTCCGGGACGCTGGCGCTGCACCTGGAGAAGGCGTCGATCCCCCGGTTCCTGGCGGGCACGCTCTCGCCGTTGATCGAGCGGGTCCTGGTGGGCGGCGTCAGGCCGAACCTGCTCTCGGCCGGGGCGGCCGTCGAGAAGCTGCTCTTGTCCGGCCGTTGACCGCCCTGGCGGGCGGCCGCGATTTTGACCCGGAGCCCGCCGACCTCCTAGGCTGTTGGCCACGTTGAGTATTTCCCGGGGGTTCCCCGCGTGCGAAGGCCCAGCTTACTCGTCGCCGCCCTTGCCATCGCGCTCGCCCTGCCGGCGCGCGCCGCGGACGATCCCCTGCGCCGCGGCATCGACCCCGTCCCGACCAAGCTCTCGCCGTCCATCGACTCGGTCTTGACCACCGACGGCGGTCGCACCTCGCCGGAGAAGTCCTTCCGCCTGGACCTGGGCATCGACTACGCGGCGGGCCTGCTCTCGCTGAAGATGGGCGACCGCAAGCTCAACGACCTGATCGAGCACCGCCTCGACCTGCACCTGCTGGGCGCCTACGCCTTCACCGACTGGCTGGAGGTGGGCCTCGACGTGCCGGTGACCGCCTACCAGAAGACCGACTTCGCCGCGCTCGAGCGCGCGACCGGCTTCGCCGACCGCGAGCCGTCCTCCGCGGGGATGGGTGACGTGCGCCTCCAGGGCAAGTTCCGCCTGCTGCGCGAGGAGGAGCACTACGTCACGGTGTCAGCCCTGGCCGAGGTGCGCGTCCCCACCGGCGCCGACGCCTCGTTCCTGGGCGAGCGCAGCGTGCTCGTCTACCCGCGGGCCATCGTCGAGCGGACCTTCCTGGGCCGGCTGCGGGTGGGGCTCGACCTGGGCTACCGCTTCCGGGCGCTGCCCGGGCGCTACCTGAACCTCTACGTGGGCGACGAGCTGGCCTTCGCCGCGGCCGGCTCGGTCGACCTGCCGCCGCTCTTCTCCCGCCAGTGGTCGGTGGGGGCGGAGGTGCTCGTCTCCACGCCGGCGCGCGCCCCGTTCAGCACCTCCGACGCGTTCAAGACCCCGGTGGAGGTGCTGCTCGGGCTCAAGGTGCAGCTGTGGAAGAACTTCTACGCCCAGCTGGGCGGCGGCACCGGGTACTTCGGCGAGTCCGGCCTGGGCCACGAGGCGTGGCGCTTCCTGCTCACCGTGGGCTACACCCGCGTCTGGCACGACCGGGACGGCGACGGCATCGCGGACTCCGAGGACGGCTGCCCGGACCAGGCCGAGGACAAGGACAACTTCGAGGACGAGGACGGCTGCCCCGACCCGGACAACGACAAGGACGGCATCCCCGACGCGCAGGACCAGTGCCCCGACGTCCCGGGGACGGCCAAGATGCACGGCTGCCCGGACACCGACGGCGACGGCATCCCCGACTTCAAGGACCGCTGCCCGAAGGAGGCCGGGCCGGCCGAGTACGACGGTTGCCCGGACTCCGACAACGACGAGGTCCCCGACGTCGACGACAAGTGCCCGGACAAGCCCGGGCCGGCCGAGGCTGACGGCTGCCCCAAGGCCAAGCCGTGGGTCGTCTACGAGGCCGGCAAGCTGATCCTCAAGGACGCCGTCCACTTCGACTCGGGCCGGGCGAGCATCAAGCAGAACTCGCTGCCCATCCTCGACGACCTGGCGGGGCTGCTGAAGCTGCACCCGGAGATCAAGAAGGTCCGGATCGACGGGCACACCGACAACCAAGGGCCGGCGGTGATGAACCTGGAGCTCTCCCAGAAGCGGGCGGAGGCGGTGGTCGCCTACCTCGTCGCCAAGGGCGGCATCGAGCCCGGCCGGCTTTCCGCCAAGGGCTTCGGCCTGGAGCGGCCCATCGGGTCCAACGCCACTCCGCTGGGGCGCGCAAAGAACCGCCGCGTCGAGTGCAGCATCCTCGAGTGAGGCGACAAGCCATGAACCTGCGTCCAACTGCCTGCTGGCCCGTCGCGCTCCTGCTCCTCGCGGGCAGCTGCCAGTGCGCCGCCCCGGACGGGGTCGTCGACGACTGCCAGTCCGAGCTGGCGCTGCCGCCCTCGGTCTCGACCGACATCCTGTTCGTCATCGACAACTCCGGCTCGATGCAGGAGGAGCAGCAGAAGGTGGTGGACGAGCTGCACACCTTCGTCGAGCAGCTGGTGACCGCGCCGGTCCACAACGACTTCCAAATCGGCGTCGTCACCACCGGCATCTCGCAGAATTCGGCGCTGTGCGGGGCGACCACCCCGGCCAGCTGCGTCGAGTTCCCGTTCGAGAGCGGCCGGCTGCAGCGCGGCAAGAACCTGCAGGGCAAGATCCTCGACACCGCGTCCAAGAAGATCCTCGAGGCGGAGGACCCCGACCTGCTGCCCGAGGCCCAGGTGCTGCTGGGGCAGGGCACGGCCGGACCCGGCCAGGAGATGGGGCTCGAGGCGGCGCGCCGGGCGGTGAGCGAGCCGCTCCTGAGCTTCCCGCTCGACGGCAACCCGGCGGGCAACAAGGGCTTCCTTCGCCCGGGGGCGCGGCTCCTGGTGGTCATCGTCTCGGACGAGGACGACTGCTCGGACCCCGCCAGCTGCGCCGATTCCGCCTCCCGCCTGTTCATCACCAGCGCCTGCCCCGGCGGCTGCACCCAGGATTCCGACTGCGGCGGCGAGGGCGAGTACTGCCTGCTCGTCGACCCGCGCGACCCCGGCCGGGGCCGCAGCTGCTCGCTCAACGCCTGCGAGACCACCGCCGGGCGGATGCGCCTCGAGCCGGTGGAGAGCTACGTCTCCTTCTTCAACCAGCTGGACGACGGCACCGGGTCGGGCCGCAAGCGCGAGGTGTTCCTGGCGGTGATCGGCGCGGTGGATGCGCAGGGCGTCCCCTCGCGCTGCCAGGCAGGCGGCTCGGAGGCCTACGGCGTGGCGGTGCGCTACAAGGCCGCCGTCGCGCAGATGCCCGGGCGCGGGCTCGTCGAGACCATCTGCAAGGACTCCTACGCCGAGGCGCTGACGCGGATCGCCGCACTGGTCAACGCCCCGCAGACCGTGGAGCTGGCCCGGCCGCCGCCGGACCCGCGCCTGCTCTTCTTCGACGTGACCGACGCGGCCGGCGTGACCAAGACCTGCCGCGTGAACGAGGGCTTCGACTACGAGCCGCCGTCGGGCTCCGCGCCCGCGCGGGCGACCTTCAAGGGCCCCTGCCGGCTGAGCGCGGGCGACAAGCTCGAGCTGCGCCTGGTCTGCGCCAACTAGCCTTCGACGATCCCTCCCGCCGGTCGACCTGTCCTGCGCCCGTCACCCTTGCGTCCCTGCGGCTGCCCGCCGTGCGCGGCCCCGGGGCGAGGGGATACCATCCGCCCCTCTGCAAGCCCACCCGCCTGCCTGGCATCTCGCCTTCCCCGGAGCTTCCGATGGCCTCTCAGAGTCCCCTGGCCGACTTCGACACGCGCATGCACGAGCTCAAGGACCTCTCGGGCGTCGTGGGGATCCTCTCCTGGGACCAGGAGACGTTCATGCCGCCCAAAGCGGGAGAGCCCCGGGCGCACCAGCTCTCGACGATGCAGGGGCTCTACCACGAGAAGCTCACCGACCCGGCGCTGGGGGCCTCGCTCGACGCCCTGGAGTCGGCGGGCCACCTGACCGACGAGCAGCGGGCCATGGTCAGCAACGTGAAGTGGGAGCGCGACCGCGCGGTGAAGGTCCCGGCGCGGCTGGTCCGGGAGCTGGCCGAGGAGCAGTCGCGCTCCGTCGAGGCCTGGCGCACCGCGCGCACGCGCAAGGACTTCGGCGCCTTCCGCCCGCACCTCGAGACGCTCATCCGCCTTCGGCGGGAGCAGGCGGACGCGCTGGGCCACGGGGGGGAGCGCTACGACGCGCTCCTCGACGGCTTCGAGCCAGGCATGAAAGCCGAGCGGCTCGCCCCGCTCTTCGAGCGCCTGCGCGAGAAGCTGGTGCCGCTGGTCCAGGCCATCGTCGACTCGGGCAGGAGGCCGAAGGATCCGTTGGCCGGCCGCGCCTTCGACCCGGCCCGCCAGTGGGACTTCACGATGCGGCTGCTCAAGGACCTGGGGTTCGACCTCGAGGCCGGCCGCCAGGACCGCTCGACGCACCCCTTCACCGGCGGGGCCGGGCACCCGCTGGACGTGCGCCTCACCACGCGGCTGGAGCCGACGCTGCCTCTCTCCGGCGTCATGAGCACCATCCACGAGTGCGGACACGGGCTCTACGAGCAGGGCTTCGACCCCGCCCACGCGCGCACCTACCTCGCCCAGGCGCCCTCGTTCGGCCTGCACGAGTCGCAGAGCCGGTTCTGGGAGAACCTGATCGGGCGCAGCCGCGAGTTCTGGGCGCACTACCTGCCGGTGATGCGCGAGTACTTCCCGAGCGAGCTGCAGGGCGTCGGGCTGGAGGAGTTCTGGGCGCACCTCAACCTCGTCGAGCCCAGCCTGGTGCGCGTCGAGGCCGACGAGGTCACCTACAACCTCCACATCCTGGCGCGCTTCGAGTTGGAGCTGGCCCTGATGCGCGGCTCGCTCACCGCGAAGGACCTGCCGGGGGCCTGGAACGAGCGCTACCAGAAGCTGCTGGGCGTCACTCCTGGCGACGACTCCGAAGGCGTGATGCAGGACATCCACTGGGCCTGGGGAGAGTTCGGGTACTTCCCCACCTACACCATCGGCAACCTCTACTCGGCCATGCTGCTGCGGCGGCTGATCGAGGAGCGCCCGCAGACCTGGGACGAGGTGGGGCGCGGCGAGCTGTCGGGAGTGCTGGAATGGCTGCGGACGAAGATCCACCGCGTGGGCTTCCTCCACTCCGCGGAGGACCTCGTGGAGAAGGTCTCCGGCCTGCGGCTGACCGAGGAGCCGTTCATGGCCTACCTGGAAGGCAAGTACCGGTCCCTGTACGGACTGCGCTGAAGGCGTGAACCCTTTCCGGGTCCCCTGGCATCTAACGGTCGAATCGCGGCGGGCACCGTTAGGAAGGGACCTGCAATGCGGCGACATCTCTGGGCGCTGGCGGCTGCCGCGGCCCTGCTCATCTCGGGAGAAGCGATGGCGAAGGAAACGACTGCGACCCTCAACGTCTCGGGCTGGCACTGCGGCGGATGCAGCGCGGCGACGGAGGCCTCCCTCAAGAAGGTGGGCGGCGTCACCGGCGCCAAGGCCGAGCTGAGCAGCGGGACCGTGAAGGTGACTTTCGACGACTCGAAGGCGACCGTCGCCGACCTGGAGAAGGCGGTGGAGAAGGCCGGCTACAAGGTCGTCCACTGAAGCGCCGGTGAAGGACCTGCATTGATGCGTGGGGGTCTTGGGAAGGGCCCTGACGACGAAGAGCCCCGCCTCGTTCACTCGAGGCGGGGCTCTTTTTTTGCCCAAGGAATTTCTCTGCGGATCTCCTTCGGATTCGTCGGCCACCGGGAAGGCAGGCCCGGAGGCCTGCCGTTCCTTGCGCCGCGACCGGTCGCGGATCAGCCGGCGACGATCGAGATGGTCTTGGGCTTGGAGGCCTCGGCCTTCGGCAGCGTCACGCTGAGCACGCCGTTCTTGGCCTTGGCCTCGATGTGGGCGCTGTCCACGTCGTCGGGGAGGTGGAAGACGCGCTCGAAGGAGCCGAAGCCGCGCTCGCGGCGGGTGAACTCCACGCCCTCCTCGGCCTTGCGCTCGCCCTTGATGGTCAGGTGCTTGCCCTCGAGCGTGACGGCGACGTCCTTCTCGGTCAGGCCGGGCAGGTCGAGGTCGATGGCGTAGCCGTCCTTCGTCTCGCGCACGTCGGCGGAGGGAGAGAAGCACTCCCAGCTTGCGCCTTCGCGGGCGATGTTCTCGAACTGATCGAGGACCTGGTCGATGGGCGCGAAACCAAACTTCTGCAGGGTCAACATGGCTCTTCTCCTTGGGTTCTGTGGGCCGTCCGCTCGGCGGCGGGCGCGTCGTTTGTGCAGACCGAACCTAAGAGCGGGCTCGGTCTTGTCAAATGGCGGGGCCTCACCGCTGGCCCTCTCCAGCATCGGCGGAGGCCGAGCTCCACTCGGACTGGCGGAGTGAGCGGGCCCGCTCGCGGCGTCCCAGCAAGTTCAAAGGCCAGACGAGGGTCTGGCCGCCTGGGCCCAGAGCGACACGCTCACTCGTGACGGGGACTGCCAGCACACGCGCGGCCTAATGCGTCCCGCCGTCGTGCATTCCCATCATCCCGGCGGCGTCAGCGCCCGAGGTCTCCATCATCGTGCCCGCGTCGTAGCTCCCCATCATCCCTGGGCCACCCATCATCTCGCCGCCCATGAAGAAGCCTCCGTCCAGCGCCTGGCACCTCGGCACCGCTCCGCCGTCGGGCATCATTCCCGAGCCCATCATCCCGCCCGTGCCCATGCCCATCGCCGCGCCCATGCTCGCGGCTCGGGCCCGCTGGTGCGTCACCCACGCGCGCATCTGCTCCATGGAGGCCTGCATCTCGGCACGGTTGGCCGCCATGTCGGAGGACGCGCAAGCCATCTGCTTGTGCCGGGCGAACGCCTGCATCATCCCGTCGGCGGCGCACGTCAGGTCCGCGCTTCCCGACTGCCCCATCGAGCCCATTTGCCCGTCCATGGACTCGCTCATCCCGCGCATGCTCGCCATCAGGGGCTCGAAGGTCGACTCGAGCGTCTCCTCGATCGAGTGGCAGGCGGGCCGGTCGGCGATGGACGCGGCCCGGCTCTGACACCGATCGATGGCCGCAGTCATCTGCTGCCCGAGCTCGTCGAACGTCCTCACGTCCTCGGGACTGGCGGAGGTCTTCCCTCCATTGCCGCAGCCAGCAAGCGCCGCCGCAGACAGCGCCGCCACCACCAGCCCTTTGACCTGGACGCCCACGGGTGCCTCCTGGCGAGGGGATTCTCTCTCCCTGCTGGGTACTCACGATTCGCGGCGAGCGCCTTTCTCATCCGGGCTGCGCGTCCTCAGGACTTACTCGGGCAGCCGGTCGCCGGGCGCACGCTCGGCGGGCAGAGGCCTTGCGGCATCGCCAGCAGAGCTTGCTGATGATGAGGAGGAGGGTTGCTTCCCTGGCCCTCGAGGCCGGGCGAGCAAGTTCTGGCTCGAGCGACGAGGAAGCCGCGGAGGGCTTCAGCGCACCGTCAGCTCGAGGAAGTACTGGTAGGGCAGGAAGTCGTGTTCGCGCGCGAGGTGCAGGCCGGCCTTGCGCGCCGCAGCCAGGAACGCCGAGCGAGAGAGCCTGTGGTCGACCGGTGGACCTACGGGCGTCTCCCGGTCGTGGAAGTCGACGTTCACGATGCGCCCGTGCCGCTTGAGCGCGCTCTTGAGGCGACGCAGGTAGGCCGGCAGCTCGTGAAAGTGGTGGAACGAGTTGACCGCGAGGATGACGTCGCAGCTCGCCCGCGGGAGGAACGGGTCCTCGGCGAGCGCCAGGATGGGCGTGACGTTGCCCACCTCGTTCTCGTCGAGCCGGTCGCGCAGGATGCCCAGGAGCTTGGGCTCCACCTCCACCGCCAGCACCGAGCCCTTCGGCCCGACCGCTTCGGCCAGCCTGAGCGTGAAGTAGCCCGGCCCCGCGCCAATCTCGGCCACCATCCGTCCCTTGATCTTGAGCGCCTCGAGGACCTCGTCGGGCTTCTGCCACTCGTCCCGGTCGGGCGAGAGCAGCCGCTCCAGGTACGCCTTCAGATCCTTGGGGTTTCCGTGCTGATCGCGCGCTGCGTCGTGCCTGTGGGCGTCGGACATGGCGCGCTTGATAGTCCTGCACACCCGCGGTGGCAAGGAGATCCTCCCGGCGTCTCGTTCGTTCGTCCCCACCGAGGTGCTAGCCTCCTGCTGCCACCGCCCTTGCCTGGGAGGACCCAATGCGCGTCGTTCGCTGCCTCGCTGCCCTGGCCGCCTTCGTCCCGGCCGCCGCCCTCGCCGCTTCGCTGCGCGCCCCCGAGGGACCGCCGCAGGTCGCCGAGTCGCCCCGGCCCTCCGAAGCGCCGATGAGCCTGACCGCCTCCGACGGCACGGGCCTCAAGCTGGTGAACCTCACCGCCCGCGCATCGATCGAGGAGCCGCTCGCCTTCACCGAGCTCAAGCTCGCCTTCCAGAACCCGCAGGACCGCGTCATCGAGGGCCAATTCCGCATCACGCTGCCCCAGGGCGCGACCGTCAGCCGCTTCGCGATGAAGATCGACGACCGCTGGCAGGAGGGCGAGGTCGTCGAGAAGCAGGCCGCCCGCCGTGCCTACGAGGACTTCCTCCACCGCCGGCAGGACCCTGCGCTGCTCGAGCAGGCCGCCGGCAACGAGTTCTCGGCGCGCGTCTTCCCCATCCCCGCCCGCGGCATCAAGGAGCTGATCGTCTCCTACTCGCAGGAGTTGGCCACTGCCGCCAGCCCGTACGTCCTGCCGCTCAAGGGCCTTCCCGAGATGGGAGAGCTCGACGTCGCCGCGTTCGCCAAGGGCCAGAAGGCCGGCGAGCTGAAGAAGTCCCGGTTCGTCCCCAATGCGGACTTCCAGGTCGTCATGCGCTCCGACGCCGCTCGCTCCGGGCTGCGCAACGCCAACCTCGTGCTCGCCCGCGTCAAGCCCATGGCCGAGTCCAAGCCCGACGAGATCCCCTCCGCGATCGTCCTGGTCGACACCAGCGCCTCGCGCGCCCTGGGGTTCAAGGACGAGCTGCGCGTCGTCGAGAGCTTCGTCAAGGCGCTCGCCGCCGGAGCCGGCGCCAAGACCCCGGTCGCCGTGGCGTGCTTCGACCAGGCCGTCCAGGTCGTCTTCGACGGTCCGGCGGGCTCCTTCGGCGAGGGCGAGCTCAAGAAGATGAAAGAGCGCCGCGCCCTGGGCGCCTCCGACCTGCAGCGCGCGCTGCTCTGGGCCGCCGAGCGCGCCGGCAAGGGCGGCATGAAGCGCGTCCTGCTCATCGGTGACGGAGTGGCCACCGCCGGCGAAGTGGGCGGCGACGAGCTGATCGCCGCCACGCTCAAGCTCAAGGCCGCCGGGGTCGAGCGCCTCGACGCGCTCGCCGTGGGCGGCATCCGCGACGACGCGCTGCTGCGCCGCCTCGTCACCGCCGGGCTGCCCAAGGACGGCGTGGTCGCCGACGCCGGCGAGAGCTTCGCCGTGCTGGCCCGCAAGCTCTCCGAAGCCACGCGCACGAATCTGGAGGTCAAGGTCGAGGGCGCGTCGTGGTGGTGGCCCAAGAAGATCGGCGGCGTGCAGGCAGGCGACGAGGTGCTGGTCTACGCAGACCTGCCCGCAGCCGCCCCGGTGAAGATCTCGATCGCCGGCGCTCCGGCCAAGGTCGTCGAGCTGCCCACCGTCGACCGCCCTCTGCTCGAGCGCTCGTGGGTCCAGGCCCGCATCGCCAGCCTTGAGTACCGGATGGACGTCGAGGCCGACGGCAAGGCGCAGAAGGCCGCGCTGCAGAAGGAGATCGTCGACCTGTCCGTGAAGAACCGCGTCCTCAGCCGCTACACCGCACTGCTGGTTCTGGAGACCGAGCAGGACTACGCCCGCTTCCAGATCGACCGGCGCGCCCTCGCCGACATCCTCACCGTGGACCAGGGCGGCAAGCTCTCGCTGACCAAGCGCAGCGCGGAGGCCTTCGCCCAGCCGAAGCAGCCGCCTCCGCAGAAACCCGTGGCCCCGGCCAAGTCCGCCGACGTTCAGAAGAAGTCCCTGGCCGCGGCGGACAAGGCGGACAAGGACGTCGCCGAGCCCGAGAAGAGGGTCGCCGACGACGAGAAGAAGGGCGAGGCGGCGCCCATGGAGGAGCAGGCCAAGAGTGAGGCCCCGGAGGCCAAGCCCTCCGAGGACATGGCGGGCGCGCCTCCTCCCAGCCCCCCGCGAGCCGAGCCCGCACCCTCGCCTGCCCCGAGCGCCGTCGCCGTCAACCGGCCTCCGCCCCGCCCGTCTCCGGCCCGAACCGAAGCGCGCCGGGCGCGACAGGACGAAGCAGAGGCTCGCGAACGTGCCGACGGCTTCGACCGTGCCGCGCCCCAGAAAGGCACCGACCCGTACACCGGCAAGTTCAAGGAGGTCCTGGACCTGCTCGCGAAGCAGAACGCCAAGGCCGCCTTCGACAAGGCGTTCGGCTGGCGTGAAGAGGACCTGGGGGACGTGATGGCGCTCGTCGCCCTGGGCCAGGTCAGCGAGGCCACCGGCGACCTCGATCGGGCCGCCCGCGCCTACGGGTCCATCATCGACCTGTTCGCCTCCCGGGCCGACCTGCGCCGCTTCGCGGGCGCGCGCCTGGAGCACCTGAAGGGCGGCGCGGGCCTGGACCTGGCCATCGACACCTTCGCCAAAGCCGTCGAGCAGCGTCCCGACCACCCGGCCAGCCACCGGCTCCTCGCCTTCGCCCTGGTGAAGAAGGGCCTGTTCGAGCGCGCCTTCGAGGCCGCCGCCGCCGGTCTCAAGCAGCAGTACCCGGGCGGCCGCTTCGCGGGCGTCGAGCGCATCCTCCCGGAGGATCTCGGCTTGGTGGCCGCGGCGTGGATCAAGGCCGAGCCCGGCAAGAAGCAGGACATCCTCAACAAGCTGCGCCAGGCCGGCGGCACCGTCGAGGACAAGCCGTCGGTGCGCTTCGTCCTCAACTGGGAGACCGACGCCAACGACGTCGACTTCCACATCTACGACGCCAAGAACAACCACGCGTTCTTCGGCTCGCGGCAGCTCGCCTCCGGCGGCGAGCTCTACGCCGACGTCACCACCGGCTACGGGCCGGAGTGCTTCACCATCCGGCTCCCGAAGGACAAGCGGGCCTACCCGTACACCCTGCAGGCCCACTACTACTCGCGCGGGCCCATGGGCTACGGCATGGGCAAGCTGCAGATCATCGACCACGACGGGAACGGCAACCTCACCTTCGACGAGCGGCCGTTCGTGGTGATGGTCGACTCGGCCTTCGTCGACATGGGCAAGGTCACTCGCCAGTAGTGACCGGCCTCCGGGCCGCGTCCCGTCTGGACCACGCCCGGCCTCAGGACACGACGACCAGCCGCGCGCCGCTCTCCACGGTCTGGCCGGGGGAGACCGCCACCTCCTCGACCCGGCCCGACCGCGGCGCGCGCAGCTCGTTCTCCATCTTCATCGCCTCGACGACCACGAGGCCCTGGCCCTCGGCCACCTCGTCGCCCGGGTTGACCAGGACCCGCACGACCTTCCCGGGCATCGGCGCGCTCAGCGTCTGCCGGCCCTCCAGCGCCTGCCTCCCCGCGGTCGCGCTCATCCGGTGGGACCGCTCGTCCGCCACGCGGACCCGCTCCTGCCGCTCGCCGACGGCCACGCGCAGGTCATCCCCGGTCCCGTCCAGCTCCAGGCTGTAGCTGCGGTGCCCGGTCACCAGGCTCACCGAGCCTCCCGCGAGGGCCAACGCGTCGACCGTCCAGGTCTGTTCGCGCCAGGTCACCTGCAGCTCGCGCTCGCTGGTCTGGGTGACGTCCACCGGCTCCGCTTCTCCCCGCTCGCCCAGCGTCACGTAGTAGCGCGATGCCGTCTTTGGCATGTCCCCGACCTCCCTCACCCGCGGCGCAGCGCCCTGGCCCTGCCCAGATCCCGCCAGCGCGAGCGTGCGCGTGGCGCGACCGCCGGCTTGTCGCGCCGCTTGGTGCGCAGCCAGACCACCGAGGCGATCGCCGCCATCCGCTGCGCCTCCTCGTCCGGCACGCCGCGCAGCTCCTGCGCCCGCCTCTGCGCGAAGCCCGTGTCGTAGTCGCCGGAGGCGAACTCCGGGTTTGCCAGCGCCACCTGCAGCCAGCCCAGGTTCGTCGGGATGCCCTTGACCACGTACTCGGAGAGCGCCCGCTTCAGCCGCGCGATGGCCTGCGCCCGGTCCGGCGCCCACGCCGACACCTTGCTGATCATCGGGTCGTAGTAGATGGGCACCTCGAAGCCGGCGTAGACACCGCCGTCGTCGCGGACCCAGGGCCCGCCAGGCGTGCTCAACCCTTCGATGCGCCCGGCGCAGGGCATGAAGTCGCGCGCCGGGTCCTCGGCATAGACCCGCGCCTCGATCGCATGCCCGCGCTGCAGGATCGGCTCGTCCACCGGCAGGGGCGCGCCCTGCGCCACCTCGATCTGCCAGCGCACCAGGTCGGTCCCCGTAACCCACTCCGTAATCGGGTGCTCGACCTGAAGACGCGTGTTCATCTCCAGGAAGAAGAAGCTGCGGCTCGCGTCGACCAGGAACTCGACCGTGCCCGCGCCGACGTAGCCGACCGCCTTGGCCGCCTTGACCGCCACCGCGCCCATCCGCGCGCGCATCTCCGGCGTGACCACCGGGGAAGGCGTCTCCTCGATCACCTTCTGGTGCCGCCGCTGCACGGAGCACTCGCGCTCGCCCAGGTGGATGCACCGCCCGTGGCCGTCGGCGAACACCTGCACCTCGACGTGCCGCGGGCGCTCCAGGAACTTCTCCAGGTAGACGCGGGGGTCGCCGAACGCGCTCTTGGCCTCGCCGGTCGCGGCCCGGAAGGCGCCGACGAAATCCTCCAGCCGCTCGACCTTGCGCATCCCCTTCCCGCCGCCCCCGGCCGCCGCCTTGACCATCACAGGCAGCCCCATCTCCTTGGCCTGCCGCAAGGCTTCCTCCTCGCTCGCGACTGGACCGGGCGAACCGGGGACCACCGGGACGCCGGCGCGGCGCATCTCGTCGCGGGCGCGCGTCTTCTCGCCCATCGCCTCCATCGCGGAGGCGGGCGGCCCGACGAGCGTCACCCCGGCACGCTCGCAGGCCCGGGCGAACTCCGGGTTCTCGGAGAGGAAGCCGTAGCCCGGGTGAATGGCGTCGGCCCTCGACTCGCGCGCGACCTCGAGGATCTTCTCGATGACGAGGTAGCTCTCCCGCGACGGGGCGGGGCCGAGGTACCAGGCCTCGTCGGCGCGGCGGACGTGCAGCGCGGCTCGGTCGGCGTCCGAGTAGACGGCCACCGTCTTCAGGCCCATCTCCCGGCAGGTGCGGATGACGCGGCAGGCGATCTCGCCGCGGTTGGCGATGAGGATCTTCTTGAATGGCATCCAGCCAAAGCTAGGACCCGCCGGAAGCTGAAGCTTCCGGCTACGTCTGCGAAGCCCCTTCGGGGCTCACGGCAGACCAAAGACCAGGCTCAGCCCCAGGACTCTCTGAACCCCGAGGGGGTTTGCAGGAGTAGCCGGAGGCTTCGCCCCTCCGGCGGGCGGGCTGCTCAACCCCCGGCGGGCTCGACGATTCCGCCCACCACGTCGTAGTCCGCCGTTTGGCAGACCTCGACGGTGACGATCTCTCCCGGCCGGGCAAACCCGTCGTTGATGTACGTGATGCCGTCGATCTCGGGTGACTGCCCGCTGTGCCGGCCGACGAGCAGGTGCTCGGTCTCCGGCGAGGGGCCCTCGACCAGCACCTGCAGCCGCTTGCCGATCAGCGCCCGGTTCTGCTCGCGGTTGATGCGCCGCTGCATCGCCATGATCTCCCGGCGCCGGCGGGCGGTGACCTTCTCGGGCACCTGTCCGGGCATCGTCGCCGCCGGAGTCCCCTCCTCGGGGCTGTACTCGAAGACTCCCAGCCGCTCGAAGCGCTGCTCCTTGACGAACTCCTTGAGCGCCTCGAACTCCTCTTCGGTCTCGCCGGGCAAACCGACGATCAGCGAGGTGCGCAGGACGATGCCCGGCACGCGCTCGCGCAGCTTGCCGAGCAGGGACTTGATGAAGGCGGCGTTGCGCCCGCGCTTCATCGCCCGCAGCAGCGTGTCGCTGACGTGCTGCACCGGCATGTCCAGGTACTTCACGATCTTCTCTTCGCTGGCGATGACGTCGACGAGCTCGTCCGGGAAGTCGCGCGGGTAGGCGTAGTGCAGCCGGAACCAGCGCGGCCCCTGCACCTTGCACAGCTCGCGCAGGAGCGCCTGCAGCCGGGGCTTGCCGGGCAGGTCGAGCCCGTAGGCGGTCAGGTCCTGGGCGATGAGGTTGAACTCGACGCAGCCCAGCCGCGACTGTTTCCTCACCTCGGCGACGACGTCCTCGATGGGCCGGGAGCGCTGCGGCCCGCGGATCTGCGGGATGACGCAGAAGGCGCACGCGTTGTCGCAGCCCTCGCTCACCTTCACGTACGAGGTGTACGAAGGCATCGAGTTGATGCGCGGGGTGCGCGCGTCGTGGACGTAGTCCGGGTCGGGGATGAGCGAGCGCGGCGCGCCCTCGGCGTCGAGCAGGTCGGCCAGCTGCACGTAGGCGCCGGTGCCCACGAAGTGGTCCACCTCCGGCAGCTCGTCGAGCAGCTCCTTGGAGTAGCGCTGCGGCAGGCAGCCGGCGACGACCAGGGTGGTGCACGCCCCGGTCTGCTTGTGCCCCGCCATCTCCAGGATGGTGTCCACCGACTCCTGCTTGGCGTCGCGGATGAACGAGCAGGTGTTGACGACGATGACCCGCGCGTCCTCGGGCCGCTCGGCGAGCTTCCAGCCCTTCTTGCCCAGGGTCCCGAGCATGACCTCGCTGTCCACGCGGTTCTTCGCGCAGCCCAGGGTCACCAGGTAGAAGCTCTTCTCGCCGGCCGCCCGCGTCTTCGTCGTCGTCATCGGTCCTTCCGTCATCCCTCGTCCCAGAACATCGGCTCGCGTCGCTGCAGGAACGACTTGATGACCGACAACGCTTCCGCGTGGACCTGGTCGAACTGGATTCCCATCCCCGGGAACACGCCCGGAGAGTGGTCGGCCGGCTCGCGCACCCACTTGACCTTGCCCGTGACCTTGAGGGGCGGCCGGTCGGGCAGCGCCAGGGTCACCTCCACCGCGGCGCCGGGCGGCAAGAGCTTCTCGTAGGTAGCGACGAATACGCCGCCCTCCGATAGGTCGCCCGAGAAGCCGGTGTAGAAGTTCGACTCGCTGCCGAGCGTGACCTCGGCGTTCACCCTCATCCGCGACCCGCGCCGGGCCTCCCCGAACATGCCGTCGGCAGGCCTCGGCTGGGAAGGCGCCGGGGCGGCCGCCACCGGGGCAAGCGGCGCAGCGGCCGGCGGAAGCGGCGTCGCCTTGCGGGCCGCGGCCTTCTGCTCCTGGAGCGCCAGCATCTCCTGGGTGTCTCGCTTGAGGTCCGCCTTGGTGGGGCCTCGCGACCAGGCGGCCGGCGGCGCGGAGTACACCGGGCCTTGCGGCTTGCGCGGCGCGGGGGCCGTGGCCGGCGCGGGCTGCGCGGCCGCGGCGACCGGGGTCAGCGGGATGGGAGCCTGTGCGGCGAGGGCTGCCGCTTGGCGGTCCGCTTCGGCCTTGGCCGCCAGGTTCGCGGAGTACGCCTGCAGGCGCGAGAGGGCCTCGGCGATCTCCGAGAGCCTTCCCGCGCGGTTCTGGACGGCCTGCCCCTCGGCCTCGATGGCCTGCAGCCGCGCGATGAGCGCCTTGCGCCTCAGATCGAGCGCGCGGGAGGTCTCCGTGCTCGCCACGTGCGGCGGCACCACCAGAGAGAGGGAGTCGAGGAAGGCCCGCTCGGCGTCCCCGTGCGCCGAGGTGTTGGCCAGCCGCTGCAGCGCCGCGCGCGCGGCGTCGAGCTGGCTCTGCACCTCGCGGGCGCGCATCTCCACCTCGACGCCCTGGGTGAGCATCTGGGACTCGCGCTCGGCGAGCTCGCGCTCCTCGTCCCCGAGCCGCGCCAACTCGGCGGCCGGGGTCCCGGGTTGAGGCATGATCCGCTGCATCGCGCTCTCCCGCCCCTAGCCCTGTCCCGAGACCGTCGAGGCGGCCCGCTTCGGCAGACCGACCGCCCGGCGGACCTCGTCCATCAGCGGCTCGGCCAGCGCGCGCGCCCGCTTCGCGCCGTCCTGGAGGATGCGCTCGACCTCGGCGGGATCCTTCTCCAGCTCGGCGCGCCGCTTGCGGGCCTCGTCGAAGCGCGCGTGGAAGGCCTCGAGCAGCCTCTTCTTGTACTCGCCGTAGCCCGTGCCGCCCTTGCGGAAGCTCTCCTCGACCGCCTTGAGCTCCTCGGCCGGCAGGAACAGCTTGAGCAGCGCGAAGACCGTGTTCTTGTCGGGATCCTTGGGCGCCTCGACCGGGGTGGAGTCGGTGACGATGCCCATGATCTGCTTCTTGAGCGCCTTGTCTTCGCCGAACAGGTCGATGGTGTTGCTGTAGCTCTTGGACATCTTCTGCCCGTCGGTGCCCGGCACCACCGCGGTCGCGTCCAGGATGTGCGCGTCGGGCAGCTTGAGGATGCCCTTGGCGCCCTTGCCGCCCTTGTTCTCCGGGTCCTGCGGGTCGTAGCCCTTGACGTAGGTGGAGTTGAACTTGGTGGCGATGTCGCGGGTGAACTCGATGTGCTGGCGCTGGTCGCTGCCCACCGGGACGAGGTCGCTGTCGTAGATGAGGATGTCGGCGGCCTGCAGCGTCGGGTAGGTGAACAGGCCCAGGTTGGGCGAGAGCCCGCGGGCGATCTTGTCCTTGTAGCTGGTGCCGCGCTCCATCAGCGCCACCGGCGTCACCGTCGCGATGATCCAGAACAGCTCGGCGTGCCAGGGCACGTCGGACTGGCGGAAGAGGATCGACCGCTTGGGGTCCAGGCCCAGCGCCAGGAAGTCGAGGGCCACGCCGCGCGTGTACTCGGTGAGCAGCGCCGGGTCGCGCACGCTGGTGAGCGCATGCAGGTCGGCGATGAAGTAGAGCGCCTCGCCCTTCTCCTGCAGCTCCACGAACTGGCGGATGGCGCCGAAGTAGTTGCCCAGGTGCAGCTTCCCCGAGGGCTGGACTCCAGAGAGGATTCGCATGGTGGTCGTCTCATCTAACCGCGCGAGGCGGCCGTTACCGGTGGGTCATGGGGGTGGGCGGGACGGGGTCGACGTACGGGCCGGCCAGGTAGTCGTCCCACAGAGAGAACTGGTCGAGGTAGGTGCTGGCGAAGACCACGGTGCCGGCGAGCTTCTTCTGCCGCGCGTAGTCGACGTCCGCGGCCAGCTCCGGGAACGAGCCGCGCGCGGCGGTCATGCCCGCCACCAGCAGGCGGCCGTTCGCGTGGGCGGCGAAGTAGTCGGACAGCGCCGCCCAGTCGGTGCAGGCGCCGGCCTTGATGGGCCAGTAGATCATCGGGTTGAGCATGTCGATGAAGCCCTTCTGCGCCCAGCCGACGGAGTCCTGGTAGTAGTCCGACCAGCCTTCGCTGGTGCTGGTGCAGCCCGGCAGCCGCTTGTGGATGCCCCACACCGAGGCGGAGAGCACCATCGCCGGCTTCTTGGCGACCATGCGGTCGTAGACCGCCTTGACCGTCTCGTCGATCTGCGAGCGCGAGAAGTCGGCCCAGGTCCCGCCCGCGGTCTTGAACGCCGCGTCGAGCGCCGGGGTGTGGCAGCAGTCGGAGCCGGGGGTGCGGATGCGGTCGAGGTGGATGCCGTCCACCGCGTAGTTCGTGATGACCTCTTCGACCACGTCGGCCAGGTGCGTGCGGTAGGCCGGGTCCGCGCCGATCCAGACGTAGCCGTCGTCGTTCGGGTAGGTGTCCGTGGCGGTCTTGCAGGTGAACTCGGGGTGGGCATCCAGGATGTGCCTGGGCGTGGCGGCGGGAATCGGGTTCGGGCCGGCGTCGGTCTTGGTCCAGCCGGTCATCGCGTTCAGGTAGGCGTGGACCTGCAAGCCCAGCGAGTGCCCGTAGGTGACGCCGACTTGCAGCGGGTCCCAGCCCGGGTCCTTGCCCAGCCCCTTGCCGCCGCCCCACGAGGGCACGAGGGTCGAGGTGTAGTAGGCGTCGCCGGTGCCGCGGACCTGCAGGAAGACGGTGTTGAAGTTGTTGGCCTTGGCCTTGTCGAGGATGGCCTTGAGGGCGGCCTCGCTGCCGAGCGCGAAGCGGGTGACCCACACCGCGCGGGTCTCGGTGTTGGTCTGCACCGGGTCGGCGACAGTGACCGCGACCTTGTTCGAGGCGACGCCCCCGCCGCCCTGCTCCGAGGTCGCCGTCAGCTCGGCGCTGCCGTTGGCGAGCGCGCGCACGGTGATCGCGTCGGCGGAGGTGGTGACGGTGGCGACGGTCGGGTCGCTGACCGTGAAGTAGACGGTGGTCACCTCGCGGACGCAGCCGGACGAGAACGTGGCACGCACCGTCAGCTCCACTTCGGCGCCGCGAGCCAGCTTGAGGGTGTCGGGGCTCGCCTCGAGCTTGACGATCTTCTGCACGCCGGGAGCGCCGCAGGGGTCGCCGGCGTCTCCGATGACGACGGCCGCGTCCGCCCCCGCGCCTCCCGCGTCCGGCGTGACCTCGCCCGCGTCGGCCTCCGGGTTCAGCGATCCGTCGGCCGAGACGGTCGAGGCATCCATTCCGCTGGCCGGTTCGGTGCTGCACGCGGCGAGGATGAGGACGGCGAGGACGAGGGCGCGCATGAGGGCTCCGGGGTGCGGGCGCATAGTGCCATCCCCGCGGCCGTCCGTCACCCCGAGCCTGTCGGGCGCTGCCAGGCCCGCAAGCCCCCGCGTCCTAGGACCTTTTCGGCCGACCGCGAGGCCTCACGCCGCCGAGCCGTCGACGCCGTACTGCTCCTTCTCGCTCTTCACGTAGAAGCGCACGGCGACCTCGTCCATCTTCAGGATGCGGTCGGCGATGGCGCGGGGGACCACGGCCCACGGGAAGTCGGGCTGGTTGGGCCACTCCACCACCGCGTACTCGCCCTGCTCGAGCTTCTGCTTGACCGGCTCCTCGATGACCAGGCGGCGCATCTTCTTGGAGCGGGTGGTGAAGAAGAAGACGTGCTCGCCGAGCTTGGTCTCGACCCGGTTGGCCGCGACGAGCTTGGCGATCTCCGTGCGCCTGTCGGTCTGCTCCTTGTTCAAGCGGGCAGCACGCGCCTCGGTCGACTCGCCAGGGCGGTAGTCCTCGCTCACCACGCCGGCCTGGATCAGCTTGTCCTTCAGGCTCTGCATCCGGTCACCTCAGGGAGAGGCCGCTACAGTAGATCCGGCTCGCGCATGCGGGAAGGCCGAGTTGCCGGCTCTTTCCCAGATGTCGCCCCTTGGCGGAACCCCAGGCAGAACGCTGGGGCAGGGCTTTCGTTCAGGGGACGCAAGCGGCGACGCAATTCCCGAATCACTTCACGAGGCATTACCCGAGGAGAAAACACATGGACGTGCGACTGACCTATCAGGGCCAGGGGGCACAGCTGTTCGTGAAGTTCCTGGTGGGCGGGCTGCTTTCCGCCATCACTCTTGGCATCTACCTGCCCTGGTTCATGGTGACCCTGCTCCGGTTCGTGGCGGACAACACGACCATGAAGACGTCCTCCGGGGAGGTGAAGCTCTCCTTCGACGGCACCGGCGGCGAGCTCTTCGTCAAGGCGCTGGTCGGCGGGCTGCTCACCTCCATCACCCTGGGCATCTACAGCGCCTGGTTCATCGCCGACCTCAGCCGCTGGCACGCGGAGCACCTGAAGGGCGTCGGCGCCGACGGCTCGACCTACAGCGGCGCCGTCAAGATCACTGGCAAGGAGCTCTTCATCACGGTCTTCGTCGGGATGCTGCTGACCGGAATCACGTTCGGCATCTACTACCCCTGGTTCGCCTGCAAGCTGCAGAAGGTGATGCTCGACACCACCGAGATCGTCCGGGGTGGCCAGACCTACGGGAAGATGACCTTCACCGGCGCCGGCGGCGACCTCTTCGTGACGTTCCTGGTCGGCGCCCTGCTCACCTCGATCACCCTGGGCATCTACGGCGCCTGGTTCCAGGTCAAGATGATGAGGTTCTTCAGCGAGCACACCCTGGTCACCGTCGAGGGCCAGACCTTCGCCGGCGGCTTCGACGGAGAGGGGGCCGAGCTCTTCGTCCTCAACCTCGTCGGCGGGCTGCTGACCTCCATCACCCTGGGCATCTACGGGGCCTGGTACTTCAACAAGGTCTACAAGTTCAACTTCGACCATGCGAGCTTCCGCCCCGGTGCCGCCCTGCCTGCGGTGGCCGCCGCGGCCTGATTCCATAGCCCCGCTGCTGAGCACCGAAGGGGAGCGGGCAACCGCTCCCCTTCTTCTTTCGGGTGCTGGGAAGGCACTCCCGGCACCGGAGGTTGAGCGGGGCGAGGTCCCACGGTGCCCCCGCCATCCGACGTCCCCCCTGCCCCAGCCTCACCTTTTCGCGCACGCTGGTTGAAGCGCGCCCCCGCCGCCCTGCTGGGCGCCGTGCTCAGCGTGCCGCTGATCGCCAGCGCCTTCTTCCACATCCACCTCTCGGGCGGCCTGCGCCTGGCCCCGCGCTTTCCGGTCGGCCCCTGGCTCTCGCAGTTGCCCCATCACTTGCCGTGGGTCCTCGCCTTCGCCGCCTGCGCCGCCGCCATCCTCCCGCTGCGCGCGCTGCAGTGGCGCTACACGCTGGCCGAGCCCGCCCCGCCCTTCGGCCCGCGCTTCCACGCAGTGGCCATCGGCGCCTTCTTCCACAACGCCGTCCCCGGCAAGCTGGGCGAGTTCTTCCGCGCCTTCTTCCTGGCCCGCCGGACCCGCCGGCCCTTCTTCGAGAGCCTCGGCTCGGTGCTCGTATGCAAGCTGCTGGAGCTGGCTGCGCTGCTCTCGGTCGTCTGCCTGGCCCTGGCAGGCCCCGGGTCGCGCTTCGCCCCGCGGCTCGGCCTCGCCTTGGCTCTCTCCAGCGTCGCCTGCGTGCTGCTCGTCGGCCTGGCGCTCGGCGCCGCGCGCTGGGCGCTCCCGGCGAGCCTGCGGCTCGAGTCGCGTGGCCGGTTTCCCCGCCTCGCTCGCGGCCTGGCCCACCTGGGCCGCGGGCTGGCCGCCGTGCGCTCGCCCCGCCGGATGGCGCAGGCCTTCGCCGCCTCCTTCGGCCCGGTGCTCGCCTCGGCCCTCGGCTTCGGGCTCGCGCTGCAGGCGCTCGGAGTGCCGCGCGGGCTCTTCGCCGGCGGGGTCGTCCTGGGCGCCGTCTCGCTCGGCCAGCTCACCCCCGGGTTGCCCATCGGCCTGGGCATGTACTTCCTGACGTCCAGCTGGGCCGCGCGCGCGCTGGGCGCCACCGCCGAGCAGGCCGCCGCGTTCGCCGCGCTCACGCACCTGGCGAGCCTCGCCCCGCAGGTCGCCGTCGGCCTCGTCTCGCTCGCCCTCCACCGCCTCCACCCGGCCGACCTCCTGCGCGAGCGCGAAGGGGCCTGCGCCCAGCCGGCACCGGAGGAAGCCCCGCCCGTCGAGCTCACCCGCATCGCCTGATCCCGCGGCGGGCGGGGACGCTTGCTGGCCTGCGGCCGGTCGGCTATCACGTTCGAAGGGTGCGACTGATGGGAGAGCGGCAGGTCACAGGGCTCGTCTGCACGAACTGCGGCCAGCGCGTGAGCGCGAAGGCCGGCCGCTGCCTGGAGTGCGCCGAGACGGGCCTCGTCGAGCTCGCCTACGACCTCGCCGACGTCTCGCGCTCGCTCGACCTGTCCACGCTCGCCCGCCGCGAGCCGTGGATGTGGCGCTACAAGGAGCTGCTGCCGCTCGACGAGCTGGCGGAGCTCCCCGGCCTGCAGATCGGCTACACGCCCATCTTTGGCGCCCCGCGCCTGGCCGAGTGGACGGGCCTCGACGGGCTCTACCTCAAGGACGAGGGACGCAGCCCCGCCGGGACCCTCGAGGACCGCGCCTCGGCGCTCGCCTCGGTGCAGGCCCGCCAGGCCGGCCGCAAGGTCCTCGCCGTCGCCTCGGGCGGCGCCGCGGCGCCGTCGCTGGCCTGCCTAGGTGCCTCGGCCGGACAGCGCGCCGTGGTCTTCGCCCCGGACGACGCGGCGGAAGACGACCTCGCGCTGGCCGCGCTCTTCGGGGCGCTGGTGCTGCGCGTCGACGGCCCCCTCTTCGAAGCCGCCCGGCTGTGCGCCGAGGCCTGCAAGAAGCTGCGGTGGTTCGACCGCACGCCGCTCGCCGCGCCCTGGACCTTCGAGGGGCTCAAGACCGCCGGCCACGAGATTGCCGATCAGCTTTGCGAGCGCATGCCGGACTGGGTCGCCGTCGCCGACGCGGCCGGAGGCGAGCTCGTCGCCGCCGTCGCCCGCGGGCTGGAGGAGATGAGGCGAGCCGGGCTGGTCCAGGCGGCGCCGAGGATCCTCGCGGTGGAGCCCGCGGGCCGCGTCCGCCTGGGCGGCGCGCTGAAGGGCCGCGAGGCCGACGCCGGCTGGGCCCGCGCGGCGAAGGCCGTGAAGGCGAGCGACGGCGCCGCGGTGGCGGTGGAGGACGAGGCTGCCCGGGAGGCGGCGCTCGAAGCGGCCCGGCGCGCGGCGCTGGCGGTGGATCCCGACGGTGCGCGGGTCCTGGCGGGGCTCAGGCAGGCAGCGAGCGAAGGCATCCTCGAGAGGGGCCAGAGGGTCCTGGCGCTGGTGAACGGCCGCGCGCGCAGCAGCGCGAAGGCCGCGCCGCGAGCCGAGGTCGGGCGCGAGCTGGCGAAGGTCGAGCAGGCGGCCAAACAGGCCGGGGTCTAGGGCTCACTCACCACGCAGGGCGAGGAAGAGAGGCGGCACACCATGGGCGAGCTCCTCAAGGGCGGGAGGCTGGTCGACATCGGTGAGACCCTGGTCGCGGCCGAGGACGTCCGCGTCGAGGGCGGCCTCATCGTCTCGCGCGGCAAGGACCTCGCCCCCGAGCCCGGCGACCGGGTGACCGACCTGCAGGGCAAGCTGGTGATGGGCGGCCTGGTCGCGGCGCACACCCACCTGTACGCCACGCTCGCTCGCGGCCTTCCGGCGCCCACCCCGCCCTGCAAGAGCCTCATCGAGTTCGTCGAGCGCGTGACCTGGAAGCTGGACCGGGCGCTCGACCTGGAGACGGTGGCGCTGGCGGCCCAGGTCGGCGCGACCGAGGCGCTGCGCTGCGGCGTCACCACCCTCGTCGACCACCACAGCTCGCCCTCGTTCATCGAGGGGTGCCTGTCGGCGGTCCGCGCCGGCATCGACCGGGTGGGCCTGCGCGGCGCCCTGTGCTGCGAGGTCAGCGACCGGCACGGCAAGCTCGCCCGCGCCGCGGCGCTGCGGGAGACCGAGTCGTTCCTGTCCGGCGCCACCGGGCGGTTCCGCGGGATGGTCGGCGGGTATGCGTCCTTCGCCATGGAGCGGGAGACGCTCGAGGCGCTCTCCGGGCTGGCCAAGGACAAGCAGGCCGGAGTGCACCTGCACGCCGCCGAGTCGCTCGAGGACGAGCAGCGCTCGCTCAAGCAGTACGAGCAGGGCGTCATCGGCCGGCTGAGCGAGGCCCGGCTGCTGGGGCCCAAGACCATCCTGGCGCACTGCATCCACTTCGAGTGGAAGGACTTCTCGGAGGTGCAGGCCGCCGGCACCTGGCTCGTGCACTGCCCGCGCTCGGACATGGCCCGCGGCGCCGGCTACGCCGCGGCCGGCAAGTTCGGCAACCGCAAGGCGCTGGGCACCGACGGGCTGGGCGGCGACATCCTCGCCGAGGGCCAGGCCGCGTTCCTGCGCGGCGAGGAGGCCGGGTTCGGCATCGACCTCGGGCGCTGGCACGCCGGTGGGCAGAACCTGGCCAGCGAGCTGTTCAGCGTGCGCATCGGGGCGCTCAAGCCCGGCGCCGCCGCCGACCTCGTCATCCTCGACTACCCCTCGGCCACCCCGATCATCGAGGAGACGCTCGCCGCGCACCTCGCGCTGGGCATCACCTCGTCTCACGTCGACGCGGTCATGGTCGACGGCCTGTGGCGGCTGTGGGCGCGCGAGGTCCTCAGTTTCGAGGAGGGCGAGCTGCGGGCGAAGGCGGAGGGAGCGGCGCGCAAGCTGTGGAGCCGGATGAAGGAGCTCTAGAGCGCCCCCAAAGAAACCGCCCCCCAACCCCCTCCAGCGGAGCTGGTGGGGGGCTCCTCTCTGCCCCACTCCACCTCTGCGGAGCTAACGGCACCACCGCGCTCCTGCTCGAATCGCGACGCATCGAGCACGGACGTGGCGGCCCCAGTAGCTCCTACCGGATCGCCGCAGGCAACCAACGGCTCCCCCTCCAGCTCCGCTGGAGGGGGTCGGGGGGAGGTTTTTCACTGCCCCAGCACCACCTGGTCGTAGTACCGGGCGCGGTCGATGCCGCTCGCCTTGGCCTTCGCCATCTCGCGGTCGATGAGCGTCTTGAAGGTCTCCAGGTCCTGCGCGCCGACGATCGAGTAGCCGTTCACGAAGAAGGCCGGCGTGCCGCTGACGGCGAGTTCGTCTCCCAGCGTGACGTCGCGCTCGATGGCCTGCCGGGCCGCGTCGGACGAGAGGCAGGTGGTCCAGGAGCCCAGGTCGAGGCCCAGCCGCTGCGCGTCGGCTTGCAGGTCCGCGTCCTCGAGCCGCGACGAGCCGTCGAAGAGCTGGTCGTACATCCCCCAGAACTGGCCCTGCTCCGCCGCACACTGCGCCGCCAGCGCCGCCGGCATCGCGCGCTCGTGGAACGACAGCGGCAGTTGCTTGAAGACCACGCGCAGGTCCGTCGCGGGATAGGCCTGCACGATCTGGCGGACCGTCGGGGCCGCGCGGGCGCAGTACCCGCACTGGAAGTCGGCGAACTCGACCAGCGTCACCCAGGCGTCGCCGGGGCCCAGCTGCGGGGAGCCCGCCACCGGGACCCGCGCGGGCGAGGGCGAGCCGCAGGCGACCACCGCCAGCGACGCGGCGAGGAGCAGCCGAGCGGGGAGCGGCGTCCTCACGGCCCGGCCTTCGCCGGCGCGGCCGGCGGCGTGGCGAGCAACGCCTCGAGGCCGGCCGCGAACGGCTCGACGTCCAGCGCCTTGGACCCCGCGGACTGGACCAGCTGCTCGATCGTCGGCTGCGAGCCCGGGGCGAACCAGCCGGCCAGGCGCGCGCCCGCCTTCGCATCCGACCACCACTTCGGCCCGAATTCGGAGGAGAGCGCCGCGCGCAGCTGCGCGGCGGCCAACAGGCCCCGCAGGTGGTCCGCGGCCGCCAGGTCGTCGTCGTTGTCCGTCAGCCAGCGAGCCCCGTCCTCGGGGTCCGCCGGAAACCCGAGCGCGCGGGCCATGATCTCGCGGTAGGCGTCCTCCGGCTTGCCCTGCAGCGTCCCGCTGCGCCAGGAGATCTCGAACAGCAGCCGCCCCGCCAGGCGGCGGGCCTGGAGCAGCTTGCGCAGCGCGCTCACCTTGGCATGCGCCGCGAGCTTCGCCGGCGGGACTCCGAGCGTCTCGACGAACGGCGGGTCGTCCAACACGTCCTCCAGGAGATAGCCCGCCGCCTCGGCCACCGCCCCAGACCCCAGCGCCGCGAACTCGGCGACCTCGCCCTTCGTCGCCGCCGCCTGCACCGCGTGGCCCGCCTCGTGGAAGGCCTGGGCCGCCGCTCCCAGCCCGCTGGCCGGCCGCAGCGAGAGCCGCACGTCCTTTCCCGCGACCACCGAGACCGCCAAAGCCCGCGGGTTGCGGCGCAGCTGCGGTGCGCCGTCCAGCTTCAGCTGGGGCAGCGCGACGGAATCCAGGCCCATCCGGGCGAGCAGCGAGGTCAGGACCTCCAGCGACTTCTCCTTGGGAAAGAACGTGTCCACGTCGCCGGTGCGCATGATCCTCGGGATGTCGCTGCGCCGCACGCCCTTGAGGTCGAGGGCCAGCTCCTTCTTGCAGCGCTCCTGGAGCGCCGCGCTGTAGCTCGCCTCGGTCCGGGTGAGGACCTGCTCGGCGAGGGCCGACAGCGTCGCCGGATCGTCCACCCGTCGCTGCGCCGCCTCGAACGCCAGCGGGTTCGGGTATCCGAGCGCCGACACGGCCTCGGCCAGCTTCTTCTCGCGCAGGCTCAGCGCCACCTCGAGCTTGCGCACCACGGGGCCGGCCGCCTGGTAGATCTTCCGGCGCTTGCCGGTGTGCCCCTCGTTGGCCAGCGCCACCTCCAGCTCGCGGAAGGAGAACTCCTGGCCTTCCACCGAGAACATCGACGTCGCCGCCAGGTGGGCGACGGCGTCCGCCGAATCCGAGGTGGCGCGCGCGACCTGCTCGCCCGCCAGGTACAGCTCCAGGGCGCGCAGCGCACGCTCCTGCCCCGGGTCCTTCGTCTTCTCGCGCAGCGCCTTGACCTTGGCGTAGGCGTCGGGGGCGAAGAGCGCCTCGCGGCCCTTGGCGGCGGCGGAGTAGTCGACGGCCTCGCCCAGCGCCCAGCTCTTCCAGGTCAGCTCCGCCTGGGCCTGGAGCAGCCCGGCCGCGGCCTCGCGCAGCGCCTGGACGTCCTTCTTCAGCGGAGCGTCGGGGTCCGGAGGAGGAGGCGGCGGCTGGGCGGGCACGGCGGCGGCGGGAGCGGGCGCCGGCGAGGACGCCGACGTCGTGGCACAGGCGGCGCCGAGGAGGACGGCGACAGCGAAGAGGAGCGGCGACGCGCGGCGCATGGGGAAGCCCCAGAGGGTTGATGCAGCGGGGACATTGCTGATAGCTGAACGCTCTCCGACTTCAAGGGGAAAAGCGTGATGCCCGAACTCGCCCCCAAGCAAGCCGCCGCCCGGGCGCGCGCCCGGCTGCAGCGTGCGCTGCGCGACTACTTCGCCTCCGAGGGCTTCGACGAGGTCGAGACGCCCTGCCTCGTACCCGCGCCGGGGATGGAGCCGCACATCCGCGCCTTCGAGGTCCCCTTCGTGCCCGAGACGAGCGAGGGCCGCGCCGCGACGCTCTACCTGCACACCAGCCCCGAGTACGCCATGAAGCGCCTGCTCGCCTCGGGCTTCGAGCGCGTCTTCCAGCTCTGCAAGGTCTTCCGCAACGGCGAGATCGCCCCGCACCACAACCCCGAGTTCACGATGCTCGAGTTCTACCGGGCGCACGCGAGCTACGAGGCGCTGATGGTGGACCTGGAGGAGCTGCTCACCCGCGGCGCGCGGGCGGTGTCGGGCGCGGACCACCTGCTGGCCGACGGCAGGAAGATCCCGCTGGCCCGGCCCTTCGAGCGGCTGACGGTGCGCGACGCGCTCCTCACCCGGACCGGGCTCGACCTGCGCACCCTGGACGACGGGCCCAAGCTGCGCGCCGCGGCCGAGGGCAGGGGCCTCCGCTTCTCCCCCGGCGCGCGGGACTTCGACGACGTCTTCTTCCAGCTCTTCCTGACCGAGGTCGAGCCCACGCTGGGGATGGAGCGGCCCACCTTCCTCATCGAGTACCCGGCGAGCATGGCGTCGCTGTCGCGGCTCAAGCCCGGCGACCCCAGCGTCGCCGAGCGCGTCGAGCTGTACGCCGGCGGAGTCGAGCTGGCCAACGGCTTCAGCGAGCTGACCGACGGCCCGGAGCAGCGACGCCGGCTCGTCGAAGAGCAGGAGCTGCGCCGCCGCCTCGGCAAGCCGGTCTACCCCCTGGACGAGAAGTTTCTGGCGGCCGTCGGAAGCATGCCGCCGAGCGCAGGCATCGCGGTGGGGCTCGATCGCCTGCTGATGCTGTGCCTGGGGGCTCGGCGCATCGCCGACGTGCTGCTCTTCCCCGCCCAGGACTTCTTCGAGACGCCGGACGGAGGAACGAAATGAGAACGCGGCCGCTCGCGCTCGCGCTCGCCCTCGCGCTCGCCGCCTGCTCCGGCCCCAAGCCCGCGCCGGCCGACGCCAGGCCTGCTGCAGTGCAGCAACCCACGGCCGCCCAGGCCACGCCGGAGGCGCAGAAAGGCCCCGACGTGGACTCCCAGCTCGCCGCTTTGGAGAAGGACCTCGCCGAGGCCGGGACGACCGGGACGCGCGCCGGGGAGCTGTACGAGAAGAAGGGCGATCTCCTGGCTGCCGCCGGGAGGAAGGACGCCGCCATCGCCGCCTACGACGAGGCGGCCCGCGCCTACAACCAGAGCCCGGAGGCGACGACCATGCCCGCCGTCCGCTCCGACCGCGCCAAGGAGAAGGCGGCTCGGCTCCGCGCGGCCCGGTAACGCTTTGCTGCGCTGCACAACTTTTTCTTGATCCCCTCCTCCGGAGCCTGTAGACAGGCGGCCTCGTTCCGCCTTCCCCGGAGGAGCCCATGCTCAAGAAGCTCGACCTCGGACCGCACGCCACCCTCTTCGCCGAGCCCACGCCGCTGGGCCTCATCGGCCTCGCCGTGGGCTGCGCCGCGCTGACCCCCATCGCCTTCGGGATGTCGATGACGCCGGCGGGGCTGAAGACCGCGGCGATGTTCTGTCTGGCGTTCGGCGCGGGCGGGCAGTTCCTGTGCGGCATGCTCAACTTCGCCAACAAGAACCTGTGGGGCGGGACCATCTTCACCGCCTTCTCGTTCAACTGGCTGATGAACTGGTGGGGGCTGGACGCCGCCACCGCCACGGCCGAGAAGGTCGGCACCGGGCTGGTCTACAGCGGCTTCGTCGCGGACCACGGCATCCTGCTCGCGGTCGACACCCTCTTCCTGGTGCTCTTCGTCTTCCTCACCTACGGCTTCGGCTTCTTCAGCAAGCTGCTCTTCCTCTTCCTGCTCGACATCGACCTGCTCTACGTCTGCAAGGTCGTCACCGGCTTCACCGGGACCCGCGCCCTGGCCCTCCCGATCGCCCTCTTCACCGTCGGCCTCGGCCTCATCGCCGTCTACATCGCCCTGGCGATGATGCTCAACCCCACCGTCGGCAAGGCGCTCTTCAAGTTCCCGGGCCCGATGTTCCTTGCCCCGGCCAAGCCCGGCTTCGACTTCTCCATCCGCCGGGCCATCTTCGACGCGCTCTACGAGCACTTCCGCAAGAGCGCCTTCGAGCCGATGCCGCTGGCGGAGCTGGAGAAGCTGGCCAAGCCCAAGGCGGGCGAGCGCAGCATCGTGCCGGACCTGCACTACCTCTCCGAGCGCGGCGGGCTCGCGCTCACGGTGGCCGGCGGGAAGATCGAGTCCGTGCGCCTCACCGCCGACGGCATCGACACCTACGAGCAGGACGTGCTGCGCAAGAACGCGGCCTAGCCACAGTTCGCGAATCGAGGCGAGCCCGGCCCGGCAACCGCTGGACCGGGCTCGCTCATTTACGACTCAACGCTCCAGGCTCACTTCTTCTCGGCCACCGGCGCTGGCAGCGCCTTCCGCGTCTCCAGGAGCGCCATCACGCTCTCCAGGAGCGCGGTGAGCTGCCCCGCCGGGCCGCCGTCGCCGGAGATGCTCACGGTGCGCAGCTCCTTGGGCGCGGGCAGCTTCGCGGCGATCTCCGGCAGCTTGGCGATGAGCTGGCTGCGCACGCTGGCGTCCGAGAGCTGGTTCTCGATCTCCCGCTGGGCCTTGAGCTGGACGATCTCGCGGTCCGCGACCAGCGCCCCGGCCTTGCTCGCCTCTTCCATGAGGAACAGCTCGGCCTGGGCCTGCGCCTTCTTGCGCTCCGCGGCGGCCTGGTCGTGCGCCTTCTGCTGCGTGAGAGCCTCGGTCTCCGCCTTCAGCCGCTTCTCCTCCATCTCCATGCGGTGCAGCGCCAGCTCCATCTCGCCCTGCTGCTTGGCCTTCTGCGTCGCGCCCTTCTCCTCGATGGCGCTGCGCTCGGTCTCCAGCTCGACCTTGGAGCGCCGCGCGGCCTCGGCCTGCGTCCGGTCGTAGGTCTCGCGCTCGGCCTCGGCGCGCTGCTTGGACACGGCGCGCTCGGTCTCGATCTCCGCGGTCTCGCGCGCCTGGCGAATCTCCAGCTCCCGCGAGGCGATCTGCCGCTCCGTCTCCAGCTCGGCCATTCGCGCCAGCCGCTCGCGCTCGGCGCGGAAGGGCTTCTGCAGGTTCTCCCAGAGCCGCGTGCTGGAGACGACCGCCTCCTTGATCTGCACGGTGACGATCTTCAGGCCCAGGCCGCTGCCCTTGCTGCCCTCGGCCACTCCGCGCAGGCGCGTGGTCAGCTCCTCGATGATGGGCTGCTTGTCGGCCAGCACCTCGTCGATCTTGAGCGTGGCGACCTTGTCCTTGATGGCCGCCTCGGCCTGCTCGCGCAGCTGCACGTTGACGATGCGCATCGGGTCTTCGGCGTCCGAGAAGTCGAGCTTTTTGTAGGCCGTCTCGATGTCGTCGATGATCCACTGCACGTACGCCTGCACCAGGATCCCTTGCCGCTCGGTGCAGATGCAGCGCGCGTTGATGACGATGGTCTGCATCGCCGCGGGGATGACCAGGAACGCGTCGGTGTAGGGGTTGAAGGAGAAGCTCATCCCCATGCCGATGTGCACCGGCTTGTCGGCGCCGCGCCGGGTGTGGACGACGTAGACGTTGGGGGGGACGACCACCGTCTTCCAGCGCCACCAGCCGGTGATGCGGAAGTCCACCCCGCGCCCGCCGTTGCCGCCGCCCTCCCCGCCCAGCGGCGCCGCCGCCGAGGCCCGCCCGGGCAGGGGCATCACCTGGGCCTCCTGCGCCACCGAGGCCGACATCGGCATCGCGCGCTTGCGCTTGAGATCGGACTCGACCTTCTGCTGCTGCTGCAGGACCTCGCCGAGGTAGGAGTTCGACTCGTTCGCGCTCATGGACGCTCCGGGCGAAGGGGAGCGCCCATGCTAACGCATCAGCGCGGCTGGCCGGTGCGGGCCAGGCTCCCCTGCGAGGCGACCCAGCCCTCCCGCGCCAGCTCGATGCCCGGCGCCTCGAAGGACTGCAGCACGCCGCCGACGATGGCGGTCCACCGCTCGGTCGAGAGCGCCGCGGTGCCGCTCACCACACCGGGCAGCTCGCAGGCGAAGAGCTCCTTGGCTTCGGCCGCGTACTCGCGCAGCGTGTGGACGGGCGCCAGCCGCGACCCGCCGTCGCCGCCGGCCTGGCCGTACGTCACCGCGAGCAGGGTGTCCCGGGCGGTGAGCATCGCCGTGCCGCGCAGGCCCTGCTGGTCGACGTGGGCGCTCCAGCGCGCCTCTCCGGTGGCCGCGTCCGCCACCCGGAGCAGCAGGGTGGTCGTGGAGCCGCTCCACTCGCGGTCCCAGAACCAGACGTCCTTCGAGCCGGTCACGATCTCGTCGAAGTACGAGGCGCTCTGGCTCAAGACCCTGCGGTCGGCCCCCGTCGCCGGGTCGACCGCGGTCAGGCCGGCGTTGCGGTAGACGAGGACCCCCGCGCTGGGCGAGAGCACGAAGGGGTGCCCGCCGGCGGAGGTGGACCAGCGCGCCAGCCCGTCGGGCCCCACCGAGAGCAGCTCGCCCGAGGAGGCCCAGCAGCCGTAGGCCGAGACGTAGGTGTTGCCCTGCCCGTCCGCCACGTAGCCGTAGAAGTGCCCGTCGCGGCCCAGCTTCCAGCGCACCGCGCCGGTCGCCGCGTCCAGGCCGACGAGGATCGAGCGGTGCCACTCGTCCCCGACGAGGGTCGAGAGCACCACCAGGCCCTGCGCCGGGTGCGGCGTGATGGCGGTGATGCCGAACTCGCGCGCGTAGGCGGCGGTGTCCTCCTCGAGGAGCAGCTGTTCGAGGTCGACCTGCCAGAGCCGCTCCCCGTCGGCCATGCGCCGCGCGTCGACGAGGGTCCGCGAGTTGGTGAGGTAGGCGGTCCCGCTCGTCAGGTCGAGCGAGAGGCTCGCCGAGTACCAGCTCCAGGCCACCGGCGACAGCTCCTGGCGGTAGCGGGGGAAGCCCTCGCGGGTCAGCGAGGTGAAGACGCCGCGGTCCTGGGCGACCTCCAGCAGGTAGATCTGCCCCAGCTCGTCCACCGTGCCCGAGAACTGCAGCCGCAGGGCGTCCGGCGAGGTGTAGCTCCAGGCCGGGAGCATCGGCTCGGCCGGCGGCCGCTCGCAGGCCTGGGCGCGGCAGACGCCCTTGCCCTGGCACGGCGTCTCCGGGAAGCACATCGTGCCCTCCGGCACCGGGACGGTCGCGCAGTGCCCGAGGATGCAGACGTCGGCGGTGGTGCAGTCCGCGGGGCCGCAGGGCGTCCCGTCGGCGGCGTCGGCCACGCCGCAGCCGGCCCGGGCATCGCAGACCGGGACCTTGCAGGGCTCGGCCGGCGCGGGGCACTCGCCGCTGGCGTCGGAGTGGACGCAGCCGACCGCGGGGTCGCACGAGTCGCGGGTGCAGGCATTCTGGTCTTCGCAGTCGACGGGCTTGCCCACGCACTCCCCCGCCGAGCAGCGGGCCTCCTGCAGGCAGTGGTCGGCGAGGGCGCACTCGGTCCCGTCGGCGAGCAGGGTGTCGGGGCAGGTGCCGGAACCGGGGTCGAAGGCGACGGCGTGGCAGGCGGCGGGCAGCGGGCACTCCGGAGGCACCTCGGCGGTTCCCGCGACGGCGACGGAGAGACTCCCCTCCTCCGAGGTCGCCAGGAGGCTCGTCTCGAAGCGGCCCGCGGCGGTCGGGGCAAAGGTCACGGTGACGACCGCCGCGCCGGCGGACTCGAGATCGACGCTCGCCGGCTCCGCGGCGAACGGCGCCCCGCTCGCCAGATCGACGTGGAGCGGCACGCGCCCGGCGTTGCGGGCCTCGAGGGTGAGCCGCGTGGGGTAGCCGAGGAAGGTCCGCGGGAACTGCAGCGAGGCGGGCTCCACCACGAGCTTGCCGTCGGCCGTGGCGATCTGCGGGTCGGAGCAAGCGGCGGCGGAGAGCAGGAGCAGAAAGACCAGGGCCAGGGGACGGCAGAACGCGGACATCGGACTCTCCCGGAACGTGGGGCCTCGGGAGGGATGCAAGACGGAGGCTCGGTCCAACGCCTTGATTTCTGGTGCCTTCGCCGCGGGCCAGCCGTGGAAAAGGCGGAGGCCGCCTCGAAAACCCGAGGGAGCCGTCCTTGCCGCGGGATAGCACCGACGGTACAGTCCCGGGTCACACTGACTGGCGATTGAGAGGGGAATCCGTGAAGAGCTCACTTCCTTGGTGGCCGTTGGCCTGCGTTCTGTCCGCCTTCGCAGGGGCGAGCGGCTGCGGCACCCCGGTCAGCACCGAGACGGACGCCGCGGTCGGGCCTCTCGACGCGGAGTCCCCCTCGCTCGAGGACGCGGGCAGCACCCGCCCCGACAGCGCCTTCGCCCCCGACGCGACGGCGCTCGCGCTGCGAATCACCAGCGCCGACCGGATCCACGGCACCCTCGAGCAGCCCATCGAGCTGGCCCTGACCGCCGAGGGCGGCACGCCGCCCTACTCCTGGTTGCTCAACCCGGCCACGCTGCTCCCCGTCGGCTTCTCCTTCTCCAGCGACGGCGTCCTGCGCGGCACGCCCCACGCCTCCGGGCACTTCCCCTTTGCGGTCTCGGTCTCCGACACCGGCGGGCGCACGGCCTCCGCGACGCTCGAGGTCCTGGTCGCCGAGCCCATCCTCAACGACCTCTGCCTCGCCGCCACGCCGCTCGACCTGTCCACGGGAGCCACGACGGTGCTCGCCTCGCTCGACGGCGCGACCGCGAACGGGGTCGCCGCGGCGTGCCAGCTGAGCCCCGCCCTTCCCGACGTCTTCTACTCCTTCGAGCTGGGCGTCTCGTCGAAGGTCGCGGTCCTCGCCACCCAGGGGGCGGCCGCGGTCTTCCCCGCGGAGTGCGCGAGCGCGGCGGCGCCCATCGGGTGCAGCGCCGCGTTCAACGAGCTGCTCCCGCCCGGCTCGTACATCCTCGCCATCGCCGGCGGCGCCAGCGACTTCCGCCTGGACGTGAAGGCCACGCCTCTGTTGGGCGACGCCTGCGGCGACATCATCCCGCTCGACCTCTCGAGCGGGCAGGCCGTGGTGAGCGGCAACTTCCAGGACGCGAAGGCCGACCTCCCGTCCTCCTGCGGCTATTCGAGCGCCGACCGGGTCTATTCGTTCGAGCTGGCCGCGGACATGGACGTTCGGGTCCGCGACACCGGCGGGGCCTCCACCTCCAAGGCCATCCGCGCGGGCACGTGCCCCGGCACCGCCGAGCTCGGGTGCACCGAGGGCTACAGCGAGCTGTCCCTGCTCAACGTCAAGGCCGGCAAGTACGTGCTGGTGCTCAAGACCCCCTACAGCTCGTCCACCGACTTCACGGTGACCCTCTCGACCTCGGGGCCCACGCTCCCCCCTGCCAACGACGCCTGCGCGGGAGCCACCGCGCTCACGCTGGTGAACGACACCACGACGATGTCCGGGCCCCTCCTCGGCTCCACCTACGACCCGGTCACTCCCACCTGCGGAGGCACCCTCGGCGACGTCTACTTCTCGCTCGACCTCCCCTCGACCTCGTTGCTGATCATCGACAGGGGCAGCTACGGCTCCGAAACCCAGGTCCAGGTGCTCTCCGGCACGTGCGGCCATCTGGTCGCGCAGGGGTGCAGCGACACCTTCTCCGACCCGTACTGCAAGGCCGGCCTGCCCGCCGGCAAGTACTACTTGCGGGTTTCGTCCTACTACTCGCAGGGCGGCACGTTCTCCTACACCGTCTCGCGCAAGGACCCGGCCACCGCGCCCGCGAACGACACCTGCACGGCCCCGGCGACCCTCACCTTCAAGGCGGGCGCGGCGACGGTTTCCGGCGAGTTGGCGGCCGCCCCCTCGGACTACGTCCTTCCCTGCAGCGGCAGCTCGTCGTCCCAGCTCCACGATGTGGTCTACACCTTCAACCTCGCGGCCCGCTCGGACGTCGAGATCTCGGCCACCAGCGTCGACTACACGGGGCTGCGCGTCGGGCTCGTCTCCGACAGCTGCGAGACCGGCAAGTTCCTCGCCTGCACCGCGGACACGAGCTACCGCGCCCTCCAGCTGTGGGGCCTCGAGCCCGGCGACTACTGGGTGGTGGTGGAGGGCTCCAACGGCTACAGCGGCAGCGACTGCTGGGCGGGGAAGTTCACCCTGAGCGCCAAGGCCAGCGCCTCGCCCCCGGCCCCCGCCAACGACGGCTGCGCCTCGCCGACCGAGTACACCTTCGCCGGGCCCGGCACCGCCACGCTCATCTCGGGGACCACGCGCGGCGCCGCCAACGACTTCGCCAAGGTCAGCTGCAATTCCCCGCTGCTCGACGGCCCGGACGTCGTCTACGCCCTCACGCTCACCGCGAGCGCGCGCCTGCGGGTCTCGGCGAGCACCGCGGTCTCCGGGATGTTCTTCTACCTGACCTCGGCCTGCGGCTCGACGGCGGCGCTCGCTTGCAGCCCGCAGTACTCGTCGACCCAGGAGTTCGTCACCAACTCGCTGCCCGCGGGGACGTACTACCTCGTCGTGGACTACGGAGAATCGTACGGGCGCTCGGCGGCCATCGACTTCACCCTGGTCGTCGACACGCTCTAGCGAGGCGAGGGCCGACTCGCCGCTTCACCCCGGGGAGCGCACGCGGATGCCCGCGCGCGGCTCCTCCGCCTCGTGCGGCCGTGCCGTGCCGCGCCACACCGCCCCGCCCGGCCGCGGGATCCGCAGCCAGGTCATGGGGTCGCCAGCACCCCGGTCTCGGCGACGCGCCTGAGCCAGGCGACCGACGGGGTCGGCGTCCGCGCCAGGGTCTGCAGATCCACCCGGTACAGGCCGAAGCGCGGGCCCAGCCCCTCGAGCCACTCGAAGTTGTCCATCAAGGACCAGTGGAACCAGCCGCGCACGTCCACGCCGGAGCCGAGGGCGTCGCGCAGGACCTTGAGGTGGTCGTACAGGAACCAGCTGCGCCGCTCGCCCGAGGCGTCGGCCAGGCCGTTCTCGGTGACGTAGAGCGGCACCCCGTAGTCCTTCATCTGCGAGAGCAGCGTGGCGAAGCCCTCGGGGTGGTACTCCCAGCCGAGGTCGGTGAGCCCGCGGGCGGCGACGTCCACGTAGCGCACCTGCACCCAGGGCGGGCCGAGCTTTAGGCCGACGTGGATGCGGCTGTAGTAGTTGACGCCCAGGAAGTCGAGCGAGCCGCGGGCGCCGTCGATGGGCACGGTGCGCGAGAGCATCATCGGCATCTCCAGCCTCAGGATGCCCCGGGTGAGCGCGTGCGGGACGGCGTGGTTGTACAGCTCGTGCGAGCTGCGGGCGACCAGGCGGTCGAGGGGGCTGGCCCGGCGCAGCGGGGCCAGCGCGATGGCGTTGTGGGCGATGCCCACCGGGACGCCCGGCGTCACCTCGGCGAGCACCGCGCGGGCGGCGACGTGGGCCCGCATCAGGTTGGCCGCCGCCTCGGCGAAGAGCCTCAGGTCCTTCACCGCCGGCGGCATCTGCGCGTCGACGAAGCCGCCCAGCAGGAAGACCATCGGCTCGTTGAGGGTGCACCACCACCCGACCCGCCCCTGGAGCTCCTCGGCGACCCGGCGGGTGAAGCGCGCGAAGGCGTCGATGCTCCCGGGACCGGTCCACGGCGTCTGGGCGTGGAACCAGCGCGGGTGCGTGAAGTGGTGCAGGGTGACCATCGCCCGGATGCCGCGGCGCGAGAGCGACTCGAGCATCCGGCGGTACTGGGCGAGCGCCGCGTCGTCGAAGCGCCCGGGCTCGGGCTCGACGCGCGCCCACTCGACGGACATGCGGTAGGCCTTCAGCCCCGCGGCCTGGAGCAGGTCGAAGTCCTCCTCGAACCGGTTCCAGTGATCCACCGCGCGCCCGCAGGGCGTCTTGGTCTTCCCGGCGCGCTCCCAGTCGGTCCAGTCGTTCTCGATGCCGCCCTCGATCTGGTAGGCGGCGGTGGCGGCGCCGAAGAGGAAGGACTCGGGGAAGTCGCGGGCGGGCTCGGTCATGGGCACGCGGCGGCGATGGCGAAGGCGATGGCGATGGCGAGAGCGACCAGCAGTGAGGCCCGCATCGAATCTCCCGTGCGTGGGGGGCTGGAGCGGACCGTACTCTGCCGGCGCCGGGGATGTCGACCTCCCGAGGTCCCGGCTCACGACCCCTTCCACGGAGAGCAGGGCCAGGGCTCCTCCGCCGAGGGCAGCCATCGCGGCTCGCCGGCACCTGCGTCCTCCGACTTGAGGGCGCTCATCGGCGACGGCACAACCCGCCCGCCCTGCCTTGGCAGGCCGCCCTACGCCCGCTGGCGCGACCTCGCCAGGGCCTCGGCGTCGAGTGGGCCGGCGTGCTCGTCGCCCGGAGCCGCCGCCGCCCTCCGCGGCAGGAAGGCCTCGCCCTCCGCCGGGACGAGGTCCCGGACCAGGCCCCCATGCCGCCGGTCCAGCCGGAAGCCCGAGAGCGGGATGTGGCTGAAAGCGAAGTGCGCCTGCACCGACTTGACGCCCAACGCCGCCAGCCGCGCGCACAGGTCGTCGACCAGGGCGCTGGAGAGCCCCCGGCCGCGCAGCGCCGGGGTGATGACCAGGCCGTCGAGCTGGGCGAGGTCCGTCCCGAGCAGCGAGAAGGAGGCGCCCCCCGCAATCCGGCTCGCGGAGTCGAGGATGACGAGGTAGCGCCGCTCTTGCGAGAAGGCGCGCGGCAGGCCCGCCCGGACGAACAGCCGGTAGAGCCGGCCGACCTCCGCCGCGTCCACCGGCTCCCGGACGATCCACGCCGCGTCCTGGCGGTCCACCAGCTCGGTGGCGACGACCACGTGCTTGACGGCGTCCCCGACCACCGTCACCTCCACCGGCCGGCTGGTGCGGGCCGCCGGGAAGAAGAGGTGCGTGAAGACGTGCCGCTCCTCGTCGGTCTCCAGCGCGGAGTGGAGGCCCTCGAGCTCGACGAGGTGCGAGGGCCGGGTGCCGGGGCGCGCCCTCATCGCCGCGAGGAGCTCGTCGAAGGAGCGCAGCACGCCCGGCCGCGACCGCGCAAAGACGGTGGCCCGCCAGAGGCGGAAGCGCGCCTCCTGGCCCAGCGCGTCCACGCGGTAGAGCCGCAGGAGCGCCTCGGCCGTCCTCTCGCGCTCGGCGAGCGGCGAGTCGGGCCGCGCCTCCTCCCAGGCCTCGAACTTGGCGGTCGCCGCCTCGAGGGCGAAGGGGACGCGGCCGCCCGGCGCCACGGCCAGGGCCGACTCGACCGCGCACAGGAGCATCCCCGCGGCGTCCCCGCCCACCGGGCCCCAGCTCGCGCCCAGCTCTCCCAGGAAGGCGCGCGCCCCGTCCTCCCCGAGCGCCTCGAACGCGGCGTCGACGATCCACCCGGGGCGCAGCACGGGCCCCAGCCGCGGCGAGAGGGCCGCCGTCTCGCGGAAGAAGTTGCGCAGCATCGGCTCCACGAGGTCGCGGGGGCCGCGGTACGGCCGCGAGCCCGACAACGAGAGCAGGCAGGCCCCCTCGCGGTAGTCCTCGGCCGGGACGGCGACGTTCGACGGGGCCACCGCGCCCGGGACGAACGCGCGGCCGCCCTCGTCCCAGGCCCGGAAGAAGGCCTCCAGGGCCCGGACCACCAGCCCCTTGATGGACGGGGCGTCCCCCGACCACGTCCGCCCCGGGACCTCGGCGTCGCGCAGGCGCTCGGCCAGCGTCAGCTCGTTGACCCAGGCCACCGAGAGCGCGCCCAGGTCGGGCCGGCAGGCGCCGACGCGCGGCACGACGAGCGTCCCGCCCGGGTGGCCGGCCAGCGTGATCATCCGCAGCGTCGTCAGGCGCACGGCGGCCGAGTCGAGGTCGCTTCGGACGGTGAGCAGGAGGTCGTGGTGCGCGCCCGCGGCGGTGCGCACCGAGACGCGGTAGAGGCGGTAGCGGTGCAGCGAGAGGACCGGCGTCACCCAGATGCCCTCGTCGGGGATGTCGGCGAGGTCGGGCGGGTCGGTCTCGAAGGCGAGGGCGATGGATTCGCGCAGGAACGAGGTGCCCAAGAGCAGCGCCTCGAGGGCGCGCTCCTCCTCCTCCGGCAGCCCGTCGCGGAAGCAGAGCTTGCGCCGGGCCACCCCGGGGTGGATTGGCACGGCCGCCGCGGCCGAGGTCTCCTGGAACCAGGCCCCCAGCTCGTCGAACAGCGTCTCCGCCCGCCGCGCGAGCTCGCCGTCGGTGCCCTGCAGCGCCCAGGAGGCGAGCTCCGCCCTCACCGCGGCGTGGTCCTCCGGGTGGTGTCGGGCGAACCCCGCGAGCAGCTCCAGGATGTCGCCGAGGGTCTGGCGCGTCGCCGCCAGGACGGGCGCGGCCAGCGCCTCGCGGTAGGAGTGGAGCCGGCGGCGCAGCGCCGTCAGCCGCTCCTCGCCCAGGTCGGCATGGGCGATCGCCGCCACGCTCTCCTCCGACAAGAAGCTCAGGCCGGAGCGCAGGAACGCCGGCAGGATCTCCCCGGTGTCCACCAGCGGGTCGTCCAGGAGCAGGACGCGGTAGGTCTCGCAGCGCACGCGCTCGTCGGGGTGGCGCGCCAGCGCCTGCAGACGCCGGCGCAAGAGCTCCGCGGTCCGCTTGTCGGCCTGCCGCAGCAGCACCTCGGCGCGCGCCACCGCGGCCAGGGCGGCGTCCGCGGGGCCGAAGAGCAGGGTGAGCGAGAGGCGGTGCAGCGCGGTCAGCTGCGGCGACGGCAGGGGCTCGGGCGGCAAGGCCGGCTCGCCCTCCGGCACCTCGGCGCGGGGCGGCAGGAGCAGCTCGGCGCACGAGCCGCCCAGCGGCGTGTCCCAGCCCTCCTTGAGCGGGAGCAGCGCGGCGAGCTCGGCGTTGCCGACCCAGAGCAGGGGCTGGCGGGCGAGCAGCCCCAGGTCCACCCGGCGGGACGGGCAGCGGTACGTCAGGCTGCCGATGCGCAGCTCGTCCGACCCGGGCCGCGGCGCCAGGGCGGCGCTGCGCCCGCGGCGGCGGTCGACCAGCCGGCCGCCCTCGAGCGCCAGGTCGCCCTCGAGCAGGGCAAGGTCCCGGTAGATCCACCGCGGGACGCTCGCGGTGACGACGCCGTCCGAGAGCTCGGCTCCCCGGCTGCGGTAGAGCGACTCGATGACGGAGGTGAAGGCCTTCTCGATCGCCTTGCGGCGGTACGAGCCCTTGGGGGTCAGCTCCCCGAACTCCAGCGAGAAGTCGCGGGAGAGGACGGCGAAGTCGACCACGCGCTCGTAGGGCGCGAGGTCGCGGTTCGCGGCGGCGACGATGCTGCGCAGGTACTCGCCGGCGGCATTGCCCTGCGCGTTGCCGCAGAGGACGGGATCGTCCGCGTCGGGCACGACGAGCAGGACGTTGTCGTCGCGCCCGTCCCCCACCAGGAAGACGCGCAGGACTCCCGGCACGCCCTCGAAGCGCTGCTCCACGCGCCGGGGCGCGACGGTCCGCCCGCGGCTGTTCTTGTAGATGTCCTTGACCCGGTCGACGATCTCCAGGTGACCGCTCTCGCGGCGGCGGAAGACGTCGCCCGTCTTGACCCAGCGCTCCTCGCCCGGCGCGGGCGCGCCCTCGCCCAGGTAGCCGCCGACGTACGGCCCGGAGATCTCCAGCTCGTCCTGCTCGCCCAGGCGCACGCGGATCCCGGGGAGCGGCAGGCCGACCGAGCCCTCCTCGTACTCCCCCGGCGGCGTCATGGTGATGCCGCCGGTGGCCTCGGTCATGCCGAAGCCCGAGCAAAGCTCCACCCCGTGGCCCTGGAAGAAGCGGAAGACCTGCGGGGCGAGGTAGCCGGCCGCCGAGAGCCCCCACCGCAGGCGGCCGCCGACCACCTTGCGCAGGGCGTCCCGCGCGGCCTCCGGGGACGCCGCCTCGCCCGCCGCCTCGCGGGCGCGGGCCTCGAGCTGGGCCCAGCGGATGGGGATGGAGATGAGGCCCGTCGGCTCCACCTCCCGGAGCCCGGCCGCGAGCCCGTCGAGCGAAGGGTTCTGGGCGAAGACGTACGTGCCGCCCCAGAAGAGCGTCCCCAGCATCTCCAGGAAGCGCCCGAACGTGTGGTACAGCGGCAGGTAGCAGAGGAGGACCTCCTCCTCGCCGACGAAGGGCAGCGCCGCGGCGCGCGCGAAGCGCTTCGTCACCAGGTTCTCCATCGAGAAGCAGACGCCCTTCTGGCCGCCGGTGCTGCCCGAGGTGAAGAGGACCGTGCAGGTCTCGGCCAGGGCGCGGCGCGGAGCGCGCTCCAGGGCGGCAGCGACCGCCGCCTCGTCCTGGCCCGCGAGCGCCTCTCCGAGGACCAGGTCCCCCTCGCCGGCGTGCTCGGCGGCGTCGTCCAGCAGGACGATGCGGAACGGCCGCGCCACGCGCCCGGCGATCTCCCGCAGCCGCCGGACGGTCTCCTCCGCCGCGGCGAAGACCAGGTTCACCCCGAGCGCGCCGAAGGCCGCCGCGAGCTCCGCGGCGGTCAGGTGCGGCGAGAGAGGCGCGACGACCACGCCGTGGAGCAGGCAGGCGAGGTCGACGCAGGCCGAGTCGAGCCCGTTCTCGGAGACGATCGCGACGACGGGCTCGGCCTCCAGGCGCAGGAGCGCGGCGGCGATGGCGTCGGTGCGGCGCGCGATCTGGGCGTAGCTCCACCGCGGCGCCCCGGGGCCGGGGCCGGAGACGAAGAGGGTCCTGTCCGGGTGTGACGCCACGCGCTGGGCGAGCATCCGGGCGAGGTCATAGTCGGAGCTGGAGACGACGCGCACCGCGGCGTCGGCCCACCGGCTCCGCGTCTCGCGGTCCGGGAGGGCGAGGAGGTGGTCACGCTTGCGGGTCGCGTCGAGCCAGCGGTGCCAGATGGCCGGTGCGACCCCGCCCGAAGCGAGTGCCGCCTCGGCCGCCTGGAGAAGCTCGGCCGCGCGGTCCGGCGACGGGGCCGACTCCCAGCGGTCGAGGGCCTGGGTGAGCAGAGGGGCGGGGCTCATGGCGCGAAACCTCGGGAAACCCGGAACCCGGTATCTCCTCGGGCACTTGGCCTATCACGCGAGGCCGAGCCTGTCGCGCCGCGGCCGGGGCTCACTCCATCCCGCCGAACACCCCGTACGCCCCCGACCACGCCGCATCCACCCACTCGTCGAACGCCCCGCTGTGCACGTGGATCATCTCGATGGCCGGCGACGCCTCCGGCTCTCCCAGCTCGAACCGGAACCTCACCTCCTCGGCCCCGACCATGCGCGTCTGGCTGGCGAAGGCCACCCGGTGGTGGTCCATCAGCTCGAGGGTGACCTCGACCGGCTCGCCCTTCCCTGCCACCGCCACCTCCTCGACGCGCGGGTCCCCTTCCCCCGGCGACCAGCTGAGCTTCAGCGCCGGCACCTGCGACGTCGCCGCCACCGCGTAGCTCTTGGCCCACGGCTCCAGCCGCTGCTCATCCGTCAGCTCCCGCGCCGTCTCGTCGTTGAGCCGCCGCGCCAGCAGCCCCTGGTGCCAGAACGACCGCGTCACCGGGCCGACGACGACGCGCGGCTTGCCTCCGGTGTCGATCACGAAGACGCCCATCCGCACGCCCTCGACCCCGGCGTAGCTGACCATCCCCAGCCAGCCCGAGGTCTGGAAGTCCGCGATGAAGTCCGCACGGTCGAGCGCGATCAGCGGCGACGGGAACAGGTTGAAGTACCAGCCGCTGTAGCGCGGCTCGGCGCCGGTACTCCCCGGGCTCATCTCGATGACGTCGTTGAGCCAGCGAAGGTGGTCGGGCGAGAGCGGCCTGCCTGCCAGCTCCTCCACCGAGATGGCCTCCAGCTTCTGCAGCACCTTCGCCAGCGCCCGGAATTGCTTCTCGGCTCCGCTCACGCCGCTGGGGTCGATTCTCCGGAAGGCCTTGAGGCCGACCTCGGCGTACTCCGCCAGCGCCTCGTAGGTCGCGACCGCCGGATCGACATAGCCATCCGGGATCTCGCAGCCGCCCTGGTCGTAGGCCTGGCCGGCCATCAGCACGTAGTTGTGGCGAAGCTGTCCGAACGCCGCGACCGTCGACCCGACCCGCAGGTCCGCGAAGGCCTCCGACTTGGCGAACGACGGCTGTTCGCCCTTCGGCGTGGCGGCGATAGCGCGGATCGCCGCGAGCCAGGCCGCGTACAGGCTGGGGCCCGCCGGCGCCTTCGCGAGCCCTGCCCTCGCCACGTCCAGCTGCTGGCGCAGCTCCGGGAACTTCTTCAGCTCCTTGTCCAGGTGCGCGAGCGCTCGGTCGTGGCCCAGCGCGTAGGCCACGTCCGGCGCCCCGGCCATGTACCGGCCGGACGTCGCCGGCTCGAGCAGCGGCATCAGGGCGGTGGCGTCCGCGACGATGCGCGGGCCGAACATCGTCGCGATCGCCGGCAGCTCCGTCGTGCCTTCCGGCATGTAGTGCGTCCGCAGCGTCCGCTTGAATCCCGTCCCGATGGCCGCGCGCAGCACCTCGGCCGTCTTGGGGATCTCGAAGCCCTGGATGCCCGCCTTCTTGCGCAGCGCGAGCAGGTCCTTCAGCGACACGTCCTCGCGCCGCCCCGCCAACGTCGACCAGGCCTCGTCGAGGAGCTCGAGGTCTTTCATCGCGCCCGAGCGCTCCGCCAGGTCCGCCAGCGCCAGCGCATCGACCGCCTCGCGCGGCGTCTCGGCGGCATCCACCACGCTGCCCGGCTGCGAGCTGCGGCAGGAGCGCGAGACGAGGTTGAACTCCAGGCGAGCGAGCCACATCGCCGCGCGGAAGTACCGCTCCAGCCTCTCGTCGCCGGCGTAGTGCCCGCGGGGCGCCAGCTGCGTGAAGTCGATGGTCCGGCTGCGGCCGAACAGCTCCACGGTGTCCATCGCCGCGGCGTCGGCCGCCTTCTTCACCAGCGAGGCCACCTGCTCGCCCGGCTTGGCGTCGGCCGGCGCCTCGAGCAGCTGCCGCGCGACCGAGAGGTACACGTCGAGATCGCCCGCGACTTCGGACGGATAGCGCTTGGGATCCTTGGCGAGCGCCTTCTGCATCGTCGCCAGCACGGACGCGGTCAGGGGCGCGAGGCGCTCGCGCTCCAGCGCGGCAATCGCCTGGTCGTTGGTCGCGAAGACCGCGTGGAGGATGGCGTCGACCGAGACGTAGAGCGGCAGCTGCGACTGGTAGACCTCGTGGAGCGCCCAGGCGTAGCTCGGGTAGCGCAGCCGCGCCGGCACCACGAAGCCGTGGGCGGCCAGCCCGTCCAGCTCCGCCTTGGACAGGGCGAAGCGCTTCGCCACCCGGTCGAGCCTCGCCGGCGGAGTCTTCTTGTCCCAGGCCCTGGAGGCGACCGGCGCCAGCGGGGCGTGCGCGCCCGGCCCCTTGCCTGCGCAGGCGTCGGGCCCGGCGGCGAGCGAGGTCAGCGCGACCAGCGCAGCGAGTGCGAGCATGAGTACCGGACGCCTCTCCGGGGCCGAAGCTTCGATCCCCGACGGCAAGCCTAACGCGGCGAACGACGTTGCCGCCCGGCGCCGGGGTCGGCTACGGTTCGCCCTCGCTCCTGGGGAGGACACCTCGAAATGGCCAGCCAGCTCTTTGCCCGCAAGCCCCTGTCTCTCCTGCTCGAGGAGGCGAAGGGCGAGAACCGGCTCCGCCGGGTCCTGGGCCCGGTCCAGCTCACCGCCCTCGGCGTCGGCGCCATCATCGGCGCCGGGATCTTCGTGGCGACCGGCGCGGCGGCGCACAACGTCGGCGGCCCGGCGCTGATGCTCTCCTACGTCGTCGCCGGCATCACCTGCGTCTTCGCGGCGCTCTGCTACGCCGAGTTCGCCGCCATGGTCCCGGTCGCCGGCTCGGCCTACACCTACGCCTACGCGACGCTCGGCGAGCTCTTCGCCTGGATCATCGGCTGGGACCTGGTGCTCGAGTACGCGGTCGGCAGCGCCACGGTCGCCACCGGCTGGTCCGGCTACTTCCAGAACGTGCTCGCCAAGTTCGGCTGGCACCTGCCGGCGGTGCTGCGCGAGTCGCCCTGGCGCTACGACGGCGCCCTCGGCCAGTTCGTCTCCACCGGCTCCTACGTCAACCTGCCCGCCATCGTCATCGTCGCCCTCGTCACCGCCATCCTGGTCAAGGGCATCAGCGAGAGCGCCTCGTTCAACGCCGCGATGGTGATGATCAAGCTCGCCGCGGTCCTCTTCGTCATCGCCGTCGGCGTCTTCTACATCGACACCGAGAACTGGAAGCCCTTCGCCCCGTTCGGCTGGACGGGCATCAACTTCTTCGGCCACCACCTCGCCGGCCAGACCGACCCCGGCGGGTCACCGGTGGGCATGCTCGCCGGCGCGGCGATCATCTTCTTCGCCTACATCGGCTTCGACTCGGTCTCCACGCACACCGAGGAGGCCAAGAACCCCCAGCGCGACGTGCCCATCGGCATCATCACCTCGCTCGTCATCTGCACCGTCCTCTACATCGCGGTCGTCGCCGTGCTCACCGGCATGGTCCGCTACGACCAGTTGGACATCAACGCGCCGGTGTCCCGCGCCTTCCAGCAGAAGGACATCGGCTGGGCCGAGTTCCTCATCGCCGCCGCCGGCGTGGCCGGCATCACCTCGGTCCTGCTGGTGATGATGCTCAGCGGCCCGCGGGTCTTCCTGGCCATGGCCCGCGACGGCCTGGTGCCCAAGGGCTTCTTCGGCGACGTGCACCCCAGGTTCCGCACGCCCTGGAAGTCGACCATCGCCATCGGCTGCTTCGTGATCATCGGGGCGGGCCTGGCGCCCATCGACTTCCTGCTGCACCTGACGAACATCGGCACCCTGCTCGCCTTCGTCATCGTCTGCACCGCGGTGCTCATCATGCGCAAGAAGCACCCCGAGGCCGAGCGGCCGTTCCGCTGCCCCTGGGTCCCGTTCGTGCCCGTCATGGGCATCCTCGCCTGCCTGCTCTTGATGTTCTCGCTGCCCACCGGCAACTGGTGGCGGCTGGGCGCCTGGCTGGCGATCGGCCTGGTCATCTATTTCTTCTACGGGCGCAAGCACAGCGTGATGGCGCAGCAGGCCGCGAGCGCCGCCGCCGGCACCCAGCCAGGCCCGACCAGCTCCTGGCCCCGCCCAGGCGGCTGACGAGCACGCCGCCCGTGCACAGGTTGCCGCCGAGGTTTTGCGAACATGACGGGCGGCAGCGTGATGGTCGTCGAGGACGATGGCGACATCCGCGAGGTGGTCGGCGGGCTGCTCGACGCGGCCGGCTTTCGCGTCCTGTCGGCCAGGAACGGCCGCGAGGCGCTCGAGCACCTGGACCGCGGGCCCAAGCCCTGCGTCATCCTGCTCGACCTGGTGATGCCGGAGATGAACGGCTGGCAGTTCCTCGAGGCCCTGCGCCGCCGCCAGGGGTTCGAGAAGGTGCCGGTCGTGGTGGTGACGACCTACCCGTCGATCGTCGAGGGAGCCAACGCGCTGCTGCAGAAGCCGTTCGACTTCGAGAACCTGGTCGCCACCGTGTCCCGGTTCTGCAACGGGATGCGCTGACCCCCGTCCGCAAGGCCCAAGCCCCGGCCACGACGGGCGATTTCCGGTCGCCGGCCCACCGCGGTCCCACCCCAGCCCCTCGCCTGCTTGCCGCCGCGCCGGCCGGCCCGACCGTTCGATTGACTCGATCCCCATTATCTGCGAGAAATCCGCGCTCTTTTGGGTCCGCTGGGCCGTTCTGGCCCGGCTCCAGTCCCTGAGAGATCACGTTTCTGCGGCATCATGCCGGCCCTCGAGCAGGCATGAAGGCGGCAGTTCTTGGAGGCAGTAAATGACGCGCATCGAGTTGCAGGCCACCATCCGCACGGAGTCGGGCAAGGGCGTCGCCCGCCGTCTCCGCGTGGCAGCGAAGATCCCCGCGGTCCTCTATGGCAAGGGTGCGAAGCCCCTGAACATCGCCATCGACCCGGAGGCCCTGAAGTCGGCGCTCGCGACGCCGAAGAAGCACAACACCATCCTCACGCTCAAGCTCGACAACGGCACCGAGCGCACCGTCCTCCTCAAGGACTTCCAGACCGAGATCGTGCACCACGACCTGCTGCACGCCGACTTCCTGGACGTGCGGATGGGCGAGAAGGTCCTGGTCAAGATCCCCCTGAACTACACCGGCATGGCCGTCGGCGTGACCGAGGGCGGCATCCTCCAGGCCCTGCGCCGCGAGCTCGAGGTGCAGTGCCTGCCCGAAGACATCCCCGAGAAGATCGAGGTCGACGTCACCGCCCTCAAGGTCGGCGGCTCGATCCACGTCAAGGACGTCAAGTGCCCGAAGGGCGTGACGCCCAAGTTCATGACCAACTTCGCCATCGTCGGCGTCGTGGCCCCGGAGAAGGAAGAGGTCGTGGCCCCGACTCCCGAGGAGGCCGCCGCTGCTGCGGCCGCCGTTCCGGGCGCCCCTGGCGCTCCTGCGGCCCCTGGCGCTCCTGGCGCTCCTGGCGCTCCCGGCGCTCCTGGCGCAGCCGCCCCCGCGGCGGGTGCGAAGGGCGCGGCCCCCGGCGCGGCTCCGGCCGCGGCCCCGGCCAAGGGCAAGAAGTAGCTTCGTTTTCCTGCTGCGGCGCGCGCTCCTCCGCGGGCGCGCGCCGCACAGGGCTGAAGCCTCATGAGGCTCATCGTCGGGCTCGGCAATCCGGGCGACAGGTACGAGGACACCCGCCACAACGTCGGGTTCCAGATCATCGATGCGCTGGCGACCAAGGCCGGCATCGACCTGACGTCCACCAAGTTCGACGGCGACTTCGGGCAGGGCAGCGTCAAGGGCGAGAAGGTGGCCCTGCTCAAGCCGCAGACGTACATGAACTGCTCGGGCGAATCGGTCGGCCCCGCCGCGCGGTTCTACAAGGTGATGGGCGAAGACCTCATCGTCGTGCACGACGAGCTGGACATGCCGCTCGGACGGCTGCAGCTCAGGAAAGGAGGCGGCACCGGAGGGCACCACGGCCTGGACTCGATCGTCGAGAGGCTCGGCACGGACGACTTCATCCGCATCCGCGTCGGCATCGGCAAGCCCGAGACCAAGGAACGGACCGTGGGGCACGTGCTCGGCGGCTTCACGAAGGACGAAGCCCCCCTCTGGAAGGAGACCTCGCAGAAGGCGGTCGCAGCCATCGAGGCCATCTTCAAGGCCGGCCTCGCCAAGGCGATGAACGACTTCAACCGCCGGTAGCAGCAGCCCCTTTTCGGTTTCGCCGACGGCCCCTCAGAAGCAGGCAGCAGCGAGGGACCGCGGGCGAAGGCGATAAGGCCTTCGACACCGGGGGCACATAGGGTGCCTCCGGCGGCTCCTCGCCGCAGACCACGTGATTTGCGGCTCGCAGCACTGATCCGAGAGGAGAAGCACGCAATGGCAGAGAACCAGCCGGCCACCGGGGCAGCAGCCCCTCAGGCCACCGCAGGCGGCAAGATCCGTCTGCGCGAGTACGAGACCCTGTTCCTGGTGAAGCCCGACGTCGCCGACGAGGGCATCGAGCGCATCAAGGAGCGCATCCGCGCCGCCGTGTCCAAGGACGGCGGCAAGGTCATCAAGTTCACCAACTGGGGCAAGAAGAAGACCGCGTTCGTGGTCGCCAAGCAGCCCCGTGCGGTGTACATCCACTGCGATTACCTGGGCAATCCCGGCATCGTCTCCGAGGTCGAGCGCCTGCTCACCATCAGCGATGACGTGTCCAAGTACCTCAGCCACCACGTGGCCGACGACATCGACCCCGAGACCCGTCCGGTCGAGCCCGACGCCAAGCTGGCCGGCGACGCCGACGACCGTCCCCGCCCCGAGGGCGAGGCGGCGGTTCCTGAGCGGACCGAGCGGCCCGAGCGCAGCGAGCGCGGCCCGCGGCCCGAGCGTGACTTCGAGGGTGAGGAGAGCGCCTAAGGCGCCCGCCTCCGTACTTCTAGACAAAGGATTGAACAGTCATGGCAAGGTTTGACAGCGAGAAGTCGGGCGACCGTGGCGACCGTGGTGGAGATCGCGGCGGCCGCGACGACCGTGGAGACCGTGGCGGACGCGAAGAAGGCGGCCGCGGCGGGCGAGGGTTCGGGCGGCGCAAGGTGTGCCGCTTCTGCGCCGAGAAGGGCCTGAAGGTCGACTTCAAGGACTCGAACACCCTCAAGTACTACGTCACCGAGCGCGGCAAGATCATCCCCCGCCGCATCAGCGGGAACTGCGCGAAGCACCAGCGGCAGGTGGCCGCGGCAATCAAGCGGGCCCGCATGGTCGCGCTGCTGCCGTACACCGTGCTGCACAACGTCTGACGCCAAGGAGCCCGAACATGAAGGTCATTCTCCGTGAAGACGTGTCGGGCCTCGGCCACTCGGGAGACCTCGTCGAGGTCAAAGAGGGCTACGGCCGCAACTACCTTCTGCCGCGCAAGCTGGCCGTTCTCGCCAACGACAAGAACATCAACCAGCTCGAGCACGACAAGAAGGTCATCTCCACCCGCCAGGCCAAGCTGAAGGCCGCCGCCGGCGACGTCGCGGCGATGCTCGCCAAGACGCAGCTGAAGCTGGCCCGCAAGGTGGGCGACCAGGACAAGCTGTTCGGCTCGGTCACCGCGCTGGACATCGCCGAGGCGCTCATCGCCAAGGGCATGAAGATCGACCGCCGCCAGATCAACCTGGTGGAGCCGATCAAGACCCTGGGCACCTTCGAGGTGGACGTGAAGCTCCACCACGAGGTCGTGGGCAAGGTGAAGGTCGAGATCGTCCCCGAGGCCACCGCGCCGTAGGCGACCCTCACTCGACTCGAAGCAATCGGAGGCCGGCGTCCCGAAAGGGCGCCGGCCTTCGTGTTGGCGGGCTCGCCCGGCCTCTCGGGTCGAAGTCCCCCGTCCGGCGAGCGCCGCCGGCCGATTCGAGACGCCGCTCGTCCGAACGCTGGGGGAGTCCCGGCGGGGTGCGCCCCCTGCGCCCGCCCCTCTGGATGAGCCTTCCCCACGGGCCGGCGGCCTTGCCGTCGGCCGCCCCCGACCGAAGACTCCAGCGACGGCTCGTGTCGTTCAGGTGGCGCCGCTCGCGCGGCGGGTTGCCTCCGCTCGATGATCCCACTGGTGCCGTGCCTCCTCGCCTCTGCCCTCTGCGCCGCCGCGGAGTTCGCGCCCGAGGAGCTGACCGTCGGCGACGCGGTGGCGAGGGCCCTGCGCGACAACCCGAGCGTGGCCGCGGGCGAGGCCCAGGTGCGGGCGAGCCAGGCCGCGGCCCGCGCGCGCGCCCGGGCGGGGCTCCCCAGGCTCTCGGTGGGGCTGCAGGCGACGGTCACCAACGACCCGCTGGCGGCCTTCGGCATGCGCCTGCAGGAGCGCGACGTGGAGGCCGCCGACTTCGACCCGGCCCGGCTCAACTCCTCCGACCTCCTGGGCAGCCTGGGCGCCTCCGCCGTGGTCGAGCTCCCGCTCTTCACCGGGGGCCGGCTCTCGGCGGCCAGCGACGCGGGGCAGGCAAGGGCGGCGGCGCAGGCCGCGCAGCAGGTCTTCCGCCGGCGGCTGCTGGCGGTCTCCGTCGTCAGCGCCTACTTCCGCTCCCAGCTCACCGAGCGGCAGCGCCGCTTCTCGCAGCAGGTCCTCGAGGACGCCAAGGAGACCGAGCGGCTGGTCGAGGCCAGGGTCCGCCAGGAGCTGCTGCCGAGCTCGGAGCTGGCGCGCGCCACCGCGCACCGCGCCCAGGCGGAGGCGGACCTCGTCGCCGCCGAGCAGCGGCAGGCCGACGCCCGGGACGAGCTCGTCCTCCTGGCCGGCGAGGGCGCCCGGACGGCGAGCCTGGTCAGCCCCGTGGGGACCCCTTCCGCGCCGGGGCCGGAACCGAGCGCGGTCGAGCGAGCCGACGTCCTGGCGGCCCGCGAGCAGGAGCGGGCGGCGCAGGCCGAGGCGGACGCGGCGCGCGCCGCCTGGTGGCCGCAGCTGGGCGTGAAGGTGCAAGGCGGGACGCTGTGGGGCGGCGGCTCGGCGCTGGGGGCGTTCGCCACGGCCGGCCTGGGCGCGCAGTGGGACGTCTACGCCCCCACGCGCGGCGCGGAGATCGAGTCGGCCCAAAGCGCGTCGACGGCGGCCTCGCTGTCCAGGCGCTGGCTCGAGGCCCAGGCGCGCACCGAGGTCGAGCGCGCGCGGCGGGCGGTGAGCTCGGCCCAGGCCCGGATCCGCGCCGCAGAGGAGGCGCTCGCCGCCGCGCAGGCCGCGCGCGACCTGCGGCGGGCCAGGCACCGCGAAGGCTTGCTGCCGCTGACCGAGCTGCTCGACGCCGAGGGCGCGGTGACGGTGGCCCACTCGGGCCTGCTCGAGGCGCAGCTCGCGGCGAGGCTGGGGTGGGCGAAGCTCGAGCTCGCGCTGGGGCAGCCGATCGACGGGGTGGGCCCATGAGAGCGCGGCTGCTGGGAATGGCGCTGGCGGCGATGGCCTCGTGCGGCCACGGCGAGAGGCCGCCTTCCCCGGCCAGCCTGCCTACCGCGACGGTGTCCCTGGTCCAGGCGGGTCGGGAGCGGCGCGGCGCGCGCGTCCCCGCGACCCTAGAGCCGGCCCAGCGCGCCACCCTCTCCACCCGGGTGCCGGCCCGCGTGCGCACGGTGCACGTGCGCGAGGGGGACGCGGTGGAGCGGGACCGGGTGGTCGTCTCCCTGGCCGACGACGACCTGCGGGCGCAGCTCGCGGCGGCCCGCGCGGAGCTGCGGCGCGCGTCGGCGCACGAGCGGCGCCTGGCCACGCTCGCCGCCGAGGGCGCGGCGACCGCCAGCGAGCACGAGGGGGCGCAGGCCGAGCAGGCCCGGGCCGCCGCCGCGGTGGGGGCGGCCGAGGAGGCGCTGCGCTACACCGAGGTGCGCGCCCCCTTCGCGGGACGCATCCAGGCCAAGCGCGTGAACGAGGGCGACCTGGTGACGCCGGGGACGCCGCTGGTGGACCTGGAGGGGGGCGGCCTGGAGCTGGTGGCGACGCTCTCGGGTGACGAGGTGGCGCTCGTTTCGCCGCTCCAGCGCCTGGCGTTCCAGTCGGCCGGCGCGCGCGGAGTGGCGCAGGTGAGCGCCATCGCCCCCTCGGCGGACCCGGTGGCCCACCGGGTGGAGATCCGCGCCCGGGTCGTGGAGGCGCCTGCCGCGCTGCGCGCCGGGACCTTCGCCCGCCTCGAGCTGCCCGCCGGACCGGAGGCGGCGGAGGCGCTGTGGATCCCCGCCTCGGCGCTGGTGCAGCGGGGCGACCTGCGCGGGGTGTTCGTCGCCCGCGAGGGCCGGGCCGAGCTGCGCTGGCTGTTGCTGGGCGACGCCTTCGACCAGTCGGTGCCGGTGCGCGCCGGGCTGGACGGGAGCGAGCGCATCGTCGACGCGCCCGGGGACCTGAGGGACGGCCAGCCGGTGCAGGTGCTCGATGCGCGCTGAGCCCAGAGGCCGCGAGCCCACCGACCTCGGGGAGAGGCCGGGGCTGGCCGGGCGCATCGCCCGCACCTTCGTCCACAGCCGCCTCACGCTGCTCTTCGTGGTGGGCGCGGTGCTCCTGGGCGTCTTCGCGGTGCGCCTCACGCCTCGCGAGGAGGAGCCGCAGATCGTCGTGCCCATGGTGGACGTGGCGGTGGGCATGCCCGGCGCCAGCGCGCGCGAGGTGGAGAGCCAGCTCACCACGCCGCTGGAGCGCCGCTTCTTCGGCATCCCCGGCGTGGAGTACGTCTACAGCACCAGCCGGACCGGCCAGGCCCTGGTCACCGTCCGGTTCAAGGTCAACGAGCCGCTGCAGCCCAGCGTCGCCAAGGTGCGCCAGGAGCTCGAGGCCCACCCGGAGCTGTTGCCGGCCAGCGCCCAGCCGCCCACGGTGCGCGAGCTCTCCATCGACGACGTCCCGTTCCTGTGCCTGACGCTGTACGGCGAGCAGCCGCCCGGCGTGCTCCGCCAGCTGGGGGAGGTGGTGGCGCGGCAGATCGCGGAGGTCTCCGACACCGCGCAGGTCCACGTGATCGGCGGGGCGCGGCGCCAGGTGCGCGTGGAGCCCGACCCGGCCCGGCTGCGCGCGGCGCAGGTGACGCTGCCCCAGCTGCAGGAGGCGCTGCGGGCGGCCGACGCCGACCTGCCCGCCGGCGCGACCTTCGCCGGCGGCCTGCGCACCGGGGTGGAAGCCGACGCGCTGGTGCGCAGCGCCTCGGAGCTGCGCCGCTTGGTGGTGGGCGGGCACGACGGGAACCCCATCTACCTCTCCGACGTGGCGACGGTGACCGACGGCCCGGAGCCCGACCCGCCGCTCGCCCTCTTCGCCAGCAGGGCCAGCCCCGGCTTCCGGCCGGCGGTGACCGTCTCGGTGTCCAAGCGCGTCGGGGCCAATGCCACCGCGCTGGCCAAGGTGGTCGAGCGCAAGGTCGAGACGCTGCGCGGCACCGTGCTGCCGGCCAGCGTGGGGTTGGAGGTCACGCGCAACTACGGGGAGACCGCGGGGGACAAGGCCCAGGAGCTCATCGAGCACCTGCTCATCGCCACCCTCTCGGTCATCACCCTCATCCTGATCGCCATGGGCTGGCGGGCGGCGGTCGTGGTGGGGGTCACCGTCCCGGTCACGCTGGCCCTCACGCTGCTCCTGAGCTACCTGCTCGGCCACACGCTCAACCGCGTCACGCTCTTCGCGCTCATCTTCTCCATCGGCATCCTCGTCGACGACGGGATCGTGGTGGTGGAGAACATCCACCGCCACCTGCACCTGCCCGACCGGCCCAAGAGCCTGACGCTGACCGTGGTGCGCGCGGTGGACGAGGTGGGCAACCCGACGATCCTGGCCACCTTCGCGGTCATCGCCGCCATCCTGCCGATGGCCTTCGTGCGCGGGCTGATGGGTCCGTACATGCGCCCGATCCCGGTGGGCGCGAGCCTGGCGATGATCTTCTCGCTGCTCATCGCCTTCGTGGTCAGCCCCTGGGCCGCGTTGCGCCTGTTCCGCGTCCGGGTCGGCCACGCCAAGACCGACGCGCCGCCGCCGCGCAAGGAGAGCCTGCCGACCGTCGCCTACCGCAAGGTGATGCGCACGCTGTTGCACTCCGCGCCCGCGCGCTGGGCGTTCCTGGCGGTGGTGCTGCTGCTCTTCGCGGGGGCGGCGAGCCTGGTCGGCTTCGGGGTGGTGAAGGTCAAGATGCTGCCCTTCGACAACAAGTCCGAGTTCCAGGTGCAGCTGGACCTGCCCGCCGGCGCCAGCCCGCAAGCGGCGCTCGCGGCGGGCCAGGCGGTGGCGCGCAGGCTCCTGCAGGAGGGCGTCGTCCGCGACGTCCAGGTGTACTCGGGCGAGGCCGCCCCCTTCACCTTCGTGGGGCTGGTGCGGCACAGCTTCCTGCGCCAGGCGCCGGAGCAGGTGGACGTGCAGGTCAACCTCGTCGCCAGGGGGGCCCGCAAGGAGCAGAGCCACGCCATCGCCACCCGGCTGCGCCCGGAGCTGGAGAAGGTGACCGCACCGCTCGGGGCGCGAATGAAGATCGTGGAGATCCCCCCGGGCCCGCCGGTGCTCGACACCATGGTGGCGGAGGTCTACGGGCCGGACGCGGCGGCACGCGACGCGCTGGCCGGGGAGGTGCTGGAGGCGTTCCGCAGCACCCGGGGCCTCGTCGACCTCGACTCCTCGCTCAACCCCACCGCGCCGCGCGACCGGTTGGTGGTGGACCGCGAGAAGGCCTCGCTGCACGGCATCGCGCCCTCGATGGTCGCCCGGGTCCTGTCGATCGCCGGGGCCGGCGTCGCGCTGGGGACCTTCCACGTCGAGGGCGGCTTCACGCAGGTGCCGGTGATCCTCGCGCTGTCGCAGGCGCGCCGGGCGGAGCTGCCCTCCCTGCTCGCCCTGGAGGTCTCGGGGATGCGCGGTCCGGTGCCGCTCTCGGAGTTGGTGCGCGTGGAGGGCGGCCGCGAGGACGCCGCCATCTTCCACAAGAACCTCATGCCGGTGAGCTACGTCTTCGCCGACCTGGCCGGGGAGATCGAGAGCCCGGTGTACGCGCTGCAGGCCCTCAACGCCAAGCTCGACAGGCTCGAGCGGGCCTCGGGGCGGCGCATCGAGCGCTACGGGCTGTCGCAGCCCCTCGAGACCGGGCAGCCGAGCCTCAAGTGGAACGGGGAATGGCACGTGACGCTGGAGGTCTTCCGCGACCTCGGCATCGCCTTCGCCGTGGTCCTGGTCCTCATCTTCGTGATGGTGGTGGGCTGGTTCGAGAGCTTCTCGGTGCCCTGGGTGATCCTGGTCCCCATCCCCTTGAGCCTCATCGGCATCATCCCCGCGCACGGGCTGATGGGCGCCTTCTTCACCGCCACCAGCATGATCGGCTTCATCGCCGGGGCGGGCATCATCGTGCGCAACAGCATCATCCTGGTGGACTTCATCGAGCTGAGGCGGCGCGACGGCATCCCGCTGGCCGAGGCGGTGGAGGAAGCCGGGGTGGTGCGCTTCCGCCCGATGCTGCTCACCGCGGCCGCGGTCATGGTGGGCAGCGCCGTCATGCTGGCCGACCCCATCTTCCAGGGCCTGGCCCTCAGCCTGATGGCGGGCGAGGTGGCCGCGACCTTGCTGTCGCGGATCGCGGTGCCAGTCCTGTACTTCCTGGTCGCGCGGCGAGCTCGCGCCGCCCAGCAGGTCGAGCAGCGTGAGCGGGTGCCGCCGGTGCCGGGCATGCCCTTGCAGGAGGTCCATCCATGACACTCGATCGCCAGGTCCGCGCCTTCGCCGGCACCTTCGTGCTCGTCAGCCTTGCGCTCGGCCGCTACGTCGACCCCCGGGTCCGCTGGTTCACGGCCTTCGTGGGAGCCAACCTGCTCCAGTCCTCCTTCACCGGGTTCTGCCCGCTCGAGCGCCTGCTGCAGTACGTCGAGGGCCGGCGAGAGTTGAAGGCGTAGCTGCTGGGGAAGAGGCGGCCGCCTGCCCTGCCGGGAATCCCCCGCAGCCTCGGGCGTTCACCCGGTGAGCCAGTCGCCGCCAGGCGGGTTTGTGCGCTGGCCCCTCGACTTCGCTCGGGGTGATGATGTCGCCCGTGCGCACGACGCCTCTGCCTCTGCATCTGCTCCTCTTCGCCCTCGCGGCGTGCCCTGCCCCGCGCTCGCCCGCGCTGGCCAAGCTCGATCTCTGGGCCTGCCCGCTCGAGCTGTCCGACGCGGTCCTCGACGATCCCCAGGCCTACCTCGCCTGCCCTCTTCCGGGCGCCGTCGCGGAGCTGATCCGCTCCGACTACGCCGACGACGAGTTGGCGACGCCCGACTGGGAGCAGCTTCGCCGCTTCGACGGCAAGGTCCCGCGCGAGGCGTTCGTCCGCCAGCTCTCGGAGTTCATCGTCCCGGACCAGTCGCTGCTCCCATGGATCCAGTTCGATCCCACCACCGGCCTGCTCGAGCCCGAGCCGGTCCTCGCCCCGGACCTCGTCCTCCACCTCCCCTCCGAGCCGCTCGCGGCGCCTCCCGGCCACCTGCAGCCTCCGCTGGGCCGGGACCGGCCCTTCCGCGCCGAGCGCCAGGCGCAGCTTCGCGCGAGCGTCGACGCCCGCCATCCGGTCGGCGCGCTGCGCGTGGTCCTCGACCCCGGGCACTTCGGCGGCCCCCTCGCCGCCTTCGAGAGCCGCGAGTTCACCTGGGCCCCTCCGGGCGGCGCGCCCCCCATCACCATCAAGGAAGGCGAGCTGACGCTGAAGACCGCGCTCGAGCTGAAGGAGAAGCTCGAGGCCAGGGGCGTGGAGGTCTTCCTCACCCGCGACGGACCCGGCCCGGGCCACCCCTACCCGCTCTCCTCGTTCCGGTCCTTCGCCGACGGCCTCCTGCGCCACCTCGCGCGCGACCCCCGCTTCCTGGCCATCGACGAGAGGCTGCCACTCGACGAGCGGCGGCGGTTGCGCACCGCGGTCGCGCTGCACGCGGTCCGCAAGCAGTTCATCTTCGAGGCGTTGCGCACGCGGATGAGGCGCGCGGCGGAGCTCGACCCCGACCTGCTCGTCTCCATCCACTTCAACGCCTCGGCGGGGCCGCCGGGCCGCAGCTATGAGCAGGCGCTGGTGGCGATGGTCAAGGGCAGCTACGAGCCGGTGCGGCTCTACAACTCCTACTACCGCTTCCGGGCGATCCGGGACGCGCTCGAGCTGGACGAGTTCAACGCCTCGGCGCACCTGGGCGCGCGCGTCCTCAACCACATGTCCCGCGAGCTGCAGCTCCCCATCCAGAGGGACAGCCACCGCTACCCGGACCACAAGGCCATCTTCCGGGCCGACGGCTCGGCCTCGGGCGTCGACGCCTGGAACGGCGTGCTCTTCCGCTACGTGGACTTCCCGGCGGTGCTGGCCGAGGGGCCGCACATGGACGAGCGCGACGAGATGCCGCGCCTGTCCGCCGCGATGCTCGCCCCGCTGCACCAGCGAGGCACGCGGACCGAGCGCTACGCCGAGGGCCTGGCGAAGGGCATCCTCGAGTGGGCCGGCCAGTGGCTCGCCCAGGAGCGCAACGACTTCGGGAGCGACCTGCCGCTACCGTCGCAGGGCCAGCATCTTCCGCTCGCCCAGTCCGTCGATCCGCGGCGGCGGCACGCCCACCTCTTCCCGCCAGAAGCGCTCGCTCTGCAGTAGCTCGACGATGGCCCGCAGGTGCCCGTCCTGCGTGAAGAGGACGCCGCCGGGCCGCAGGCGCGGGAACAGGTGCTTGAGGCAGGTGCGCGTCGAGGCGAGCAGATCCACGTCGAGCAGCGCCACGTCGAAGGGCTCGGAGAAGCCGGGCATCGTCTCCTCGAACCAGCCCTTGCGGTACTCGCAGACCTTCGGCGACCCGAAGCGCTCCACCACCCGCTGGACCGCCGGCAGCCGGCCGGGGAACGCCCCGCCGAAGAAGACCACCGGGCTGCCGTCGAGGCGCGTGTGCTTCTCCTCGTTCTTGGGGAGCCCGCGGAAGGAGTCGAAGACGATGAGCCGGCCCCCTGCCCGCGAGGCGGCGAGGCTGAGCTTGGCGGTGCTCGCGCCCTTGCCTGCGCCGGCCTCGACGACCGTCAGCCCGGGGCGGCCGGCGCGCTCGAAGACGGCGTCCACCACCGCGAGGAGCTCCGCCTGGGTGTGGTAGCAGCGCACCGCGTTGGTGGTCTCGACCATCCGCCCCAGCAGGCGCACCCGCTCCAGGACGGGCAACGGCTGGGGGTAGCGCGCCGCGAGGAACGAGAGCGCCGCGCGCCGGTCCCGGGTGGCGAGCAACTGCAGCGACTTGAGCTTGCGGTAGAGCGAGCCGGGGCCGCGCGAGCCGAGGACCGAAGGCGGCCGGCGTAGCCGCTTCCGGTTGGGGAGCCAGCGAGGGAGTGCGTCGGTCAAACCCACGCCGACCGGTATATTGGATCGGCTCGTCAGAGGCGAGCGCCGCCATGGGAAAGAGCGCCGACAAGCCCGCACTGCGGCCGAGCGTGGACGTCTACAACCGCATCCGCTGGGACGCCCGCTTCGACCCGGCGCGCTTCTCCATCGGCTACGAGACGCGCGACCAGGGCATGCAGGAGATGCCCTTCCTCGACTTCGTGCCCGGCGGCGAAATCCCCTGGCACCGCCTCTGGTACTTCCGTGACGAGAGCGGCATCGTCTGGGACCGGCGCACGCGGGTGGACCGCATCTTCGGCTCCGGCGAGCCCGAGGCCGCCCCGTCGATCTCCATCCAGCCGGAGCCGGCCTCCCCGGGCACCGCACGAACCGCACGGTCCGTTCCTCCCCTTCGCTTCGACGCCTCGATGGGCCGATGGGCGCCCGCGCCTGGGCTCGGCAGCTCACCCTCGACGCTCACGTTGCTGACCTACAACGCGCTCAAGGAGCGGGAAGGCAACGCGCGCCGCGTCCCTGCCCTCCTGGAGACCATCCGCGCCGCGGACGCCGACCTCGTCGGCCTGCAGGAGGTCTCGCACGAGCTGCTCGACGCCCTGCTCGCCGCGGAATGGGTCCGCGAGGCGTACTCCATCTCGGAGAGCGCGCCCCACGGCACGCTGCTGCTCTCGCGCCTCCCCGTGCTCTCCATCGCGCTGCTCGAAGACACGCCGACGGCGAAGCGGACGCCCATCGCGGAGATCGACTGGGGCGGCCGGAGGCTGCGCGTCGCGGTCCTGCACCTGAGCAGCGACCTCGCCGACGAGGCACCCGTGAAGCGGGCGCGGCAGATGGCGGCGCTGCTCGAGCACCTGGCCGAACCCTCCGATGCGTTCGCCGACCTCGTGCTCGGCGACTTCAACTCGGATGACCCGGCGCCGGCGGGCTCCTCGTTCCTGGACGCCTGGACCGCGGCGCATCCGCACGAGCCCGGCTTCACCTACGACCCCAAGGCCAACCGGCTCGCAGCCGAGGTCTCGAGGAGCAGCCTCGCTCGCAGGCTGGATCGCGTCCTGCTGCGTCCGAAGGAGCTTCTCTCGGTCGGCGAGATGCGCCTGGTGGGCACCGAGGCGGCGAGCGACCACTTCGGGCTGCGGTGCACCTTGGCCGCGCGCGAGCACTCCCTCGCCGACGCGGCCCCGGTGCACACCAGCGCCCTGGTCCTGCTGCCGCCTCCCGAAGCTTGGCCGGCCATCCAGGACATCCGCCGCGTCCACGACCGCCACTTCGAGCGCTGGATGCCGCACGTCAACCTGCTCTACGGCTTCGTGGCCGAGGCTCAGCTTCCGGAGGCGGCGGAGCGGGTCGCCCGGATCGTCCGCGGAATCGAGCCGTTCGAGGTCTCGCTGAAGGACTTCGGGACCTTCGACCACCGCACCCGCTCCACGCTCTGGCTTCGCCCGGACACCAGGCCGAAGGGCGCCTTGGTCGACCTGCAGGCCGCGCTGCAGCAGGCCTTTCCGCGCTGCGACGAGCAGTCCAAGGTCGGCGAGCGCTTCACGCCGCACCTCTCGCTCGGGCAGTTCCCGGACTCGCCGACGGCCGTCGCGGCCTCCCGGTCCTTCCACTTCGAGCCGCTGCGCTTCCAGGCCCGCGAGCTCTGTCTCATCAGCCGCCGCGGCGACGAGCCGTTCGAGGTCGGGTATCGCGTTCCGCTCGGGCCGCCGCCCGCCTTGCGCCTGTTCGATCGCATCGACCAGATCGTCGCCAGCCTGGGGGCCCGAGCGCACCTCGTGGGCTCGTACCGGCTCGGCATCGCTTCGGCCTCGAGCGACCTGGACCTCGTGGTGGTGGGGCCCGAGGCCGTGCGCCCGCTTCTGCAGGAGGCCTTGCCCGGCTCGCGCCTCGCCGACGACGCCCTCCACCCGGTGCTGAAGGCGGACCTCGAGGGAGTCCACGTCGACGTGGCCTTCGCGACCGACGATGGCACGGTTCCCCAGGCCGTCCGCGACTCGGACGAATTGCTGCGCGTCGGCGCCTCGGTGGTCGGCGAGGACCTCTTCCGCGCCGTGGCTCGTGCCGTTCGCTCGTGGGCCTCGATGCGCGACCTGCGCTCCAACGCCTACGGGCTCTTCGGCGGGATCTCCTGGAACGTGCTGGCGGCCTGGGCCTGCGCGCACGCCCCTCCGACTGCGCGCACGACAGCCAAGATCCTCGACTTCTTCTTCGAGAGCTTCGGGCGCTGGGACTGGTCGAAGCCGGTCGCGCTCTCGGCGCAGGCCGCGAAGTCCGAAGCGCGCGGCAGGATGTGCATCCTCACGCCCACGGCGCCTTTCGCCAACAGCGCCCGGAACGTCACGGCCTCCACCTTCGACCTGCTACGCGAGGAGCTGCGCGCCCGTCCGCGAGCACCCGCGACTCGTGATCGGTCCGCCGGGCTCGTCAGGCTGGAGATCGAAGCGGGTACCCCGGAGGCTCGAGAGCGCGCCCAGGGCTGGCTCTCCGCGCACGTCCTCACGCTCGTGCTCGAGCTGGAGCGCTGGCATCGCGTGCGCCCCTACCCGACGCACAGTGCGCTCGGGCTCGACTCTGCCCTCACCGACGGCGCGAGGGCTGCCTGCGAGAGCTTCGTGGCGTCCTTTGCCCGGTGGCCGGGCCGGCCGCCGGGCGTGAACCTTCGGCTCGAGACTCCCTAGGCGAACTTGGCGTCCTGTTCGGCTCGCCATCCAGCGCTGCGGCGAGCCAGCGCTCTCCTGGAGATCTGCGGCTCATCGTCGAGCTCGCGATCGGTGAGCGCGACGATGTCCGAGAGCTCCGCCGAGCCGTCCGCGGCCTTCGACGCGACGTCGGTGTTGGAAGGAAGCCGGCGAGCCGCGCCGTGCACCCGCTCCGTTCCGTCGTCCCTGCACTCGAGCCGACCACCAGAGCGTCCCGCCGCGCCCCGCTCGCCCGCCACTTGTCCCACGTGGGACATGTTCTCGGCGGGTGACAAGTGGGCGCCGGCGACCGCACAGGCCCAGGTCTCGAGGGAGCGCCGCTTGACACCGGGCACCCGTCGGTCGGGGCGGGGATCGGGGTCGGCCCGGTGAGCTGCGGCTGGCGGCTGGCGCGGCGCTCGACGTGGTGGAGGTCGACGGCTCGCGCGAGGCGTACTTCGTCCCCGGCGGCGAGCTGAGCGTCCTGTGTTGAGCGCACTACCACCAGTTGGTGACGTGGTAGACCCTGCCGGCAGGTAGCTCGATGGTGATGGGCGACTTGGCCCTGGAGCCCATCTTGGCCTCGCAGCGGACCTCGTGGCTGCCGGGCTTCAACTTCGTCCGGGAGTTGGTCCACAGGCTCGGACGGTCGCCGTCCACGAGGATGTCGCAGTCGCGGTAGTCCGCTTTATCAAGCTCCAGGTACCCGCTGCTGCTGGACACCGCGTAGGTGTAGCCGTGTGCCGCCGACTCCTTTTCCACGCAGCCAGCGAGGGCGAACAAGCTCGAGAGAGCGAGAATGGCGACGCGGTTCATGGGAGCACCTTACCTCGGTGAATCCTCCCCCAGGCATCGGTTTCACGCCCGCGCGGTGATCGCGGCTTTGTGCGCCGGTGCGGCCGCCCGCGAGCCCATCACCCTCGACGACCTGGAGTGCTCGGCAGGGCGCTCCCTCGACCCGGGCGCCGAATGCGGTGGACCCAGCTGAATTGAAGCGCCTCCGCCTCGGCCGCCACCCTCGGCCGTTCCCGCCTCGGGTACCCCGTGGACTCGCGCGTCGCGCTCGGTCCAGCGCACGGCTTGCGCTCGTGCCAGTCGGCGGAAGCCGCGGCAGGTGCTCGGTTGGTCTACTCGTACAGCACGACCTGCACCTCGCCTCGTTCGCAGCCCTCGTCGCGCTCGGGGCCGTTGGGGTAGTCCAACTCGCGATCGGTGAGCGGGACGGTGTCCGAGAGCTCCGCCGAGCCGTCCGCGGCCTTCGACGCGACGTCGATGTTGGAAGGGAGCCGGCGAGCCGCGCCGTGCACCTGCTCCGTTCCGTCGTCCCTGCACTCGAGCCGACCACCAGAGCGTCCCGCCGCGCCCCGCTCGCCCGCCACTTGTCCCACGTGGGACATGTTCTCGGCATGTGACGAGTGGTCGCCGGCGACCGAATCGGGAAAGCCGAGATAGTGCACGCCACGCGTCCGTCGTCCTACGTCCGTCGCAGAAGCTCCCGCTCCACCTCCGAGAGCGCCGCCTGCAGGGCCTCGGGCTTCCACTCGGCCCCCGCGTACCTCGCCAGCCGGTAGGCCTCCACGAACCTCTCCGCCGCCGCGCCCGCGGCTTCGCCCCGCTCACGCCGCACGCGCTCGATCAACGCGTCGTCGGTGTCCACCGGCGCGGCCTCCACGCCCGCCCGGTCTCGCAGGACCTTCGAGTAGCGCTCATACAGCTCCACCAGCCGCGGGTCCCCGGCCACCATCGCGGCCCTCGCCCGCTCGACGCGCTTCCCGCGGAAGCGCAGCGAGACCCGCCAGGCGACCACCAGGAAGATGACGGCCCACAGGTACTTCGACGTCGCCTTGTCCGCGATGTAGTCCGACGGGGAGCGCCTGAACTCCAGGGCCTGTTCGTCGAACCACGCCCCCAGGGCGTCGATGAGCACTCCCACTGGCCCGCGCTCGAGCCCCAGCGCCTGGCCGCGGCTGTCCGCCGGCGTGGGATCGAACGTGACGAAGCGCCCCTCGTCCTCTAGCCACGCCTCCACCCATGCGTGGGCGTCCCGCTCGCGCACCATCGTGGCGCCGGTGATTGGGTTGACCTCCTCGAGGGCGAAGCCGCCCACCAGCCGCGCCGGGATGCCCTGCGTGCGCAAGAGCGCCGCCATGGCGCTGGCGAAGTAGGCGCAATACGCCGGCCGCTTCTCCTTGATGAGCACCAAAAGCGGGTGCTCCCTGGCGAGCAGGTCGACCTTCAGCGAGTACTCGAAGTTCGCCTGGAAGAAGCGCTCGATGGCCTCCGCCTTCGCCCGCGGGGTCGCCGCTCCGGCGACGATGGGCGCCGCCAGCGGCTCGAGCGCGGCCCGCAGGTCGCGCGGCAGCTCCGTCTGGGCCTCGCCCGGCCTCGGCTCCGGCGGCAGCGCGGACCCGACGTCGCCGGCGATCTGCACCGTCCGCCCCTTGAGCGAGTCCTTGGTCGCGACGACCCAGCCGCCCAGCGCCTGCGCGGACGCCCCGCGGACTTCGCGCACGCCGGCCGGCACCGGGAGGCGGTCGCCGACGTTGGCGAGGAACTTCAAGACGATCCCGGATCGGCGCGACGGCTCGGGCAGCGCGCGCAGATCCAGGGTGGCCTCCTCCAGCTCCGGCGAGGTCGTCCACGCCAACCCGTCGAACCGGTCCATCACCCTCCCGCGCAGGTACGAGGGCCGGTCCCCGGTCACCTCGAAGAGCGCCTTCTTCGAGTCGGGAACGCTGCCTCTCCCGCCGACGTAGGTCGCCTTGGGCAGCGAGAAGTCGGCGACGTTCTCCAGCAGGTCGCTGATGGCCCCGCCCACGAGCCCCACCAGGAACCCCTGCGAGGCGTACAGCCCCTGGCCGATGCCGTAGCTCCCGCCGAGCGAGACCAGGCCCAGCGCGGCCATCCCGCCCAACACCGCGACGCCGCGCCGGATGCTCGTCCACTGCGCCAGGCTCGCCGCGACGACCGTCGCCACCACCAGCAGGAGCAGGGAGGCCGCGCCGGGCCAGGTGGTCTCCCGGACGTAGGCGGAGAGCGCCGCCAAGAGCCACGCAAAGGTCCAGCCGTAGGTGCGCGAGCCCGACAGGAACGCCACCACGCACAGCGGGACCAGCGCCCCGCATATCGGCGCGAGCAGCGAGCCCGGCACCGGGCCCTCGGGCGGAGGGACGAGCAGTCCGTAGGCGAAGCCCAGCGCCGCGCCCGCCACCGCGGCGATGGCCACCGACGCCTCGCCCCAGGGCGGCCTCCAGCCCCGGCGGATCCCCACGATCAGGAGAATCGCTGCCGGCGCGGCCATCAGGTAGCGCCCGTGCAAGAGGCCGTGCAGGTTGAGCGCCGCCACGATCGGGACGGCCTGGAGGTAGCGCACGGTGCGCGGCGGCAGCCCTGCCTCGGAGGCGCTCATGGCGAAAGCTCCACGAGCTCGTCCGGGGCGAGCCCGGTGGGCCGCTTCTCCGGCTTGACCCCGATGACCCGCACCGCGACGCCGTGCTCCTTGAGCAGGCGCACCAGGTTCGCGCGGGCCTCGTCCCAGTCCATCATCACCAGCACCACCGCCGACAGCCGCGGCGCCTCGGGCAGGAGCGCCGCCTCCAGCGCCTGCATGTTCAGCCGGTCACCGGGGTCCAGGCAGGCCAGGATCTCCAGGATGTTCTCGAAGTGCGCCAGCGCGCGGCCGGCCTGGAACCGGTAGACCTGCGGCCCGGCGGCGAAGATGTCGACGACGTACTCCTGGCGCGCCAGCACGTCGGCGACGGCCGCGCCGACGGACAGGCACTTCTCGAACAGCTCCTCGTCGCGGCGGGTGCGCGCCTCGACGTCCAGCACCATGGCCAGGCGGACGAAGTACTCCTCCTGGAACTCGCGGACGATCAGCTCGCCGGTGCGCGCCGTCGAGGCCCAGTGGATGTCCTTGGGCAGGTCGCCCTCGCGCCACTCGCGGGTGCCGAAGAACTCGCAGCTCTCGCCCACCTTCGAGGCGATGGGCAGGCCGCCGGGCTGGTAGTTGCGGCCGTGCGGCACGTCGAACTTCTCCAGCCGGGTGTAGCGCGGGTAGACGAGCACCCGCTCGCTCTTGCGCACCTTGCGCGGGATCTTCACCAGCCCGGACGGGAAGCAGCTGGCGGCCTGCAGCGACTTGACCTCGTACGCGCCGCGCCGCAGGCAGGCGAGCTGGAGCGTCACCTGCGCGCTCTCGCCGGGGGCCAGCCGCTCGATCACCGGCGCCTCGCCGACCGGCCGCAGGTCCGCCGGGAGCGAGCGCTCCTCGACCGCCACCTCGCGCACGATGCGCCGGCCGGTGTTCGTCACCGTCACCGCGTAGCTCATCGTCTCGCCGGCGCTGGCCGGCGGCGGCAGCCGGCGCGCCAGCGTCACCCGGGGCCGAAAGGCGACCCCGGCGACGAACCCGGCGACGAGCGCGGCCAGGCAGAAGCCGAACAGGTAGAGCTGCAGCGGGACGAAGCCGGCGAGCAGCACGAAGCCGCTGGAGAGCGCCGCCCAGAGCAGCACCCGGCCCATGGGAGCCAGGAGCGCGCGGTGCCAGTCGTCGAGCTTCCGCAGGCCCCGGTGCTCCATCGGCGACATCCAGAACGACCAGCGGCGGGCGGCCATGCGCGTCCCCGGCTAGCGCGGCAGCGGCACGGACTGCAGCAGCTCGCGCACCAGCTCCCTGCGGTCGGTGCCGGCGTACTTGGCGCGGGTGTCGAGCACGAGCCGGTGGGCGAGCACCGGCACCGCCAGCGCCTGGAGGTCCTCCGGCAGCACGTAGGAGCGGCCCCTGAGCAGCGCGCGCGCCTGGGCCACGCGGCTCAGGTGGAGGGCCCCGCGCATCGACACGCCCAGGCGGATGCTGGGGTGGCCGCGGGTGGCGTGGACGATGCGCAGCGCGTAGTCGCAGACCGTCTCCTCCACCGCCACCTCCTGCACCGCCTGCTGCAGGCCGGCCAGCTCGTCGGCGGTGGCCACGGCCTTCAGGTCGGCCAGCGGCGGGCGGGTGCGGTGCGCGGCCAGGATGGCCCGCTCCTCGACCTCGGTGGCGTAGCCCAGGGACAGCTGCACCGCGAAGCGGTCGAGCTGGGCCTCCGGCAGCGGATAGGTGCCGTGGTACTCGATGGGGTTCTGGGTGGCGATGCACAGGAACGGCGAGGCGAGCAGGTGCGTCTGCCCGTCGACCGTCACCTGCTGCTCGCTCAGCGCCTCGAGCAGCGCCGACTGGGTGCGCGGCGAGGCGCGGTTGATCTCGTCGGCGATGACCACGTTGGCGAAGATGGGCCCCTGCTTGAAGCTGAAGGTCCCCTCGCGCGGGTTGAAGACCGCCGTGCCCAGGATGTCGCTGGGCAAAAGGTCCGGCGTGAACTGGATGCGCTTGAAGGCGCAGCCGCTGGAGACCGCCAGCGCCTTGGCGAGCGTGGTCTTGCCGGTGCCGGGGATGTCCTCGAGCAGCGCGTGGCCGCCGGCGGCGACGCAGGCCAGCAGCAGCTCGAGCTGCTCGGTCTTGCCGCGGATGACCTTCTCCAGGTTCTGCAGCAGGCGGGCGGCGAGCGCGTGGCGGGGCGCGGCTTCGGGAGCGGTGGCCATCGGGGTCTCGTCTCGTTCTCGGGGCCGGCTGGAGGCTGGAGGCGGCGGGCGGGGGGGGGCGGGGTCCGGCGCGGGTCAGTCGGTGATGCGGAAGGGCATCCCGTCGTCGTTGCCGCGCTGCCAGATCTTGTCCCAGCGCTTGCACATGACCATCGAGCCCTGGAACGGGGTGGTCAGGTTCACGCCCGGACCCTCGTACTTCACGATGAGGCACTTCTCGAAGTCGCGGGAGACGGGCGCGTCCAGCTCCTGGTCGAGCTTGAACTTGACCTGTTCGACGGGCGGCGCCTTCTGCCCGTTGGGCCCCTGCGCCCCGTTCTGGCCGTAGGGGTAGCAGCGCTCCAGGTCCTCCGCGGCGGGCCGGTCCTTGAAGCTGCCCAGGGAGCCGACGAGGACGACCAGGATGAGCAGCGCCCCGCCGCCGACGACGCCGAGGGCGACCTTCTGGTCCTTGGTCAGGGGCGGCTTGACGTCGCCGGTGACCTTGCCCCCCTTCGCCTGCTCCTGGGCCTGCTCCTTGGCCTGAGCGCGGCTGAAGGCGCCAGCGAGCTTGGGGTCGAGCGGCTTGCCATCGGGGGCGACGGCAGGCGCGTCCGGCGGCAGCGTGTCCCCCGAGCCGCGCGGCCTGCGCGCGTCGCCCGAGGTGGTCTCCTCGTCGCCGTCCAGCCGCAGGGAGCTGGTCTTGTCGTCGAAGGCGCCCTTGCCCTCCTTGGCCTTCTGCTCCGCGGCGGCGGTCTTCTTGATCTCGCCGACCGGCGACGGCACCAGGGCGGTCTTCCCCTCGAAGCCCGAGAACTTCGCCACGTCCTGGGTGATGTCCGAGATGTCCTTGATGTTGGTCTGCTGCTCCGCCACGCGGACCGGGGCGGGCCTGACCGTCGGCACGCCGTCGTCGGACTCGGCCGGCTTGAGGCTCGTCTTGAGCTGCGCGACCTCGGGCTTGTAGGCCGCGGGCGGCTTGGGGGCCTGGAACGCCTTGGCCGCGGTCATCTCGGGCTTGTCCGGCCTCTTGATGTCGTCGGCCTTCTTGAGGACCGTGCTGCCGTCGCGGTTCTCGCTCAGCGGCTGGGCGGCGGCCTGCCTCTTGAGGGCGGCGGGTGTCGACGCCATCGGCACCACGGGCCGCGGCTCGGGTTCGACCGAGCTCGTCTTCTCGGACTCCTCGTCGTCGGGCCGGTAGCCGGCGGGCGGCCGGGGCGGCGGAGGGAAGACCGAGCCGTCCGGCGGCACGAAGGCCGGCATGTCGGTCGAGGTCTTGGCCGGCGCCTCGTCCGGCTCGAAGGCGGCCGGGGGCTTGGGCGGGGCGAACGGGCTGGGCGCGCCGTCGAGCGTCGTGGAGGAGTCGATGTCGACCGCGGGCTGGGTGGACGGCACGGGGGCCGGGGGCAAGGACACGACGCCGGCGCGGCCCGAGGCGCGCTTGGAGACCGACTTGTCGGCCCCACCGGCGCCCAAGCCTGGCTGCTTGGAGGGCAGCGACGGCCGCTTGGGCGGGCCCTTCTCCCGGTCCTCCGGCTTCTCCTTGCCGCCGCGTTCCTCGAGGTTGGCGATGGGGCCGGTCGACCACTTGGGGACCGCGCCGGTCGGCCGCTTGACCGAACGCTCCGCCCCTTCGCCCAAGGCCGCTGGACGCTTGGCCGTGGCCGGTCGCTCGGGAGCGCTGGCGCTCTCGGTCGTTCCCCCTTCGGGTTTCTTCTCGTTCGCCAACTCGCGACCTCCGTTGCGCGACGACAAGGCTACCACTGGCGGGCCCACGGTTCTCCCCCCGTGACGGCGCCCCCCGCGACGGCGCGGGCCAGCCCCCGGGGTGGGGCGTGCGCACCGTTGCTCCAGCCGGCCCGACGCCGGCGCGCGAGGTTTCGCCGATGATGTCCGCCCGCCCGTCGCCGTCCGCAGCCGCCGCCGCCGCCGTCGCGGTGCTTGCCCTGGGCCTGGCCGGCTGCGTGCTCAACCCGGCGACCGGCAAGGAGCAGCTCAACCTGGTCAGCGAGGCCGAGGAGATCCAGATGGGCCAGCAGGCGGCGGCCCAGGTCGAGCAGGAGATAGGCCTGTACCAGGACCCGAAGGTCCAGGCGTACGTGGCCTCCATCGGCAAGCAGATCGCCGCGCGGTCGGAGCGGCCCAATCTGCCCTGGACCTTCAAGGTCGTGGACGACGCCACGGTCAACGCGTTCGCGCTGCCGGGCGGGCACATCTACGTGACGCGGGGCCTGATGACGTACCTGAACACCGAGGCGGAGCTGGCGGGGGTGCTCGGCCACGAGATTGGGCACGTCACCGCCCGCCACAGCGTGAATATGATCAGCAAGCAGGAGGTCGCCCAGCTGGGGCTGGGCGTGGCGATGATCGCCAAGCCGGGCCTGCAGCAATTCGCCGGGCTGGCCAGCGGCGGGTTGCAGCTGCTCTTCCTCAAGTTCAGCCGCGACGACGAGAACCAGGCCGACCACCTCTCGCTGGGCTACCTGCAGCGCACCGGCTATCAGGCCCAGGGCCTGCCGGACATGCTCGAGACCCTCAACCGCGAGGGCCAGCTGGGCGGCGGCGGCAGGTTGCCGACCTGGCTCTCCACGCATCCCTCGTCAGCCGACCGGGTGCAGAAGACCTCGGCGCTCATCCGCAGCCGCGGCATCGACCCGAAGGCAGGCAAGGTCGACCGCGAGAAGCTGATGGCCACCATCGACGGGATGCCGTTCGGCGAGGACCCGCGGGACGGCTACGCCGCCGGAAACGCCTTCGTCGTCCCGAACCTCAAGATCTCCGTGGACCTGCCGCAGGGCTGGAAGGTGCAGAACACGGCGAGCCAGATGACGGCGGTGAGCCCGGGCCAGGACGCGGCGGTGCAGTTGCAGGTCGCCGGCGCCATGCCGCTGGACCAGGCCGCCCAGCAGATCTTCGGCGGCGGGCAGGGGCAGCAGCAGAGCGGGCTGAAGGCCTCGGGCCCCTCTCGCAACGCCACCGTCAACGGCCTGCCCGCGCTGCTGACCGACTTCACCGGGCAGACCAGCCAGGGAGCGAACGTGCAGGGCACCCTCGAGCTCCTCTCGCACGGGGGCAAGACGTTCGCGCTGCTCGCCTACGCCGCCCAGAGCGCCGGCCAGTACCCGACCGAGCTCAGCCGGGTCCTCTCGAGCTTCCGTCCCGAGACCGATTCCGCCCGGCTGTCGGTGCAGCCCGCCCGGGTCCAGGTCACGAAGGTGGCGCAGGCCGAGACCTTGCAGCAGTTCAACGCCGCGCAGCCCTCGTCCATCGACCTCCCGCACCTCGCCGTGATCAACCAGGCGCAGCCGCAGGAGCGGCTCGCCCCGGGCGAGCTGGTGAAGCGAGTCGTCGGCGGGCCGGGGACCACCCGGCCCGGCTGAGCGCGGACTACTTCGCTTCGTCCGGCCCGATGTCCACGGCGCCGCCCGAGATCAACGGACGCTTGTCGCCGTCCATGTCCGTCGCGGGCCCGAGCAGGCTGGTGACGCCCTTGTCGATGACCGGCGAGGCCGGATCGAGGTGATAGTCGCCGTTGGCGGGGTCCTTGAACTTGGGGTCCACGTCCAGGTTGTTCTGGTACTCCACGCCGATCGCGTTGATGTCCGCGGCGCTGTAGCGGTCCTGATTGGGCGGACTGGACAGGTGGTAGAGCACCTGGCCGGCGTCCGGGAAGAAGTCGTTGTTGGAGAACTCGACGGGAGTGAAGCCGGCAATGCCGTCCTGCTCGTAGACCCCGTAGCGGGTCGAGGCCATGCGCCCGGTGTCGAAGATGTTGTTGTCGAAGTGGCCGACCTTCACGCCGCCGACCAGGTACATCGCGTAGGTCTTGCTCAACGAGCCGGGCGCGCCTCCGCCGGTGACGTAGTTGTGGAAGAAGGCGAGGTCGCCGCGCCCGTAGACGCCGTAGCTCGTCGCGCCCGGGCCCGCGAAGATGCGGTTGTTGGTCACCGAGCCGCTCGATGAGCCGAGGTAGACGCCGCCGGTCTCCGTGGGCCCGGCGACGGGGCCGCCGACGAACCGGGCGGGCTCCATCAGGTTGGCGTCGATGGTGAGCAGCATGGAACTGCCGGGGACGCTGCCGCCCGGCGCGCCGTCGCGCAGGCTCCAGAGGGAGGCACCGCGCCCGCCCCGGAAGGTGTTCCTGGAGAGCGTCATCCGGCTGGCCATCGACATCTGATGGCCGACCGCCAGGCCGGTCGCGATGCCGCCCTCGATGTCCGAGTTCCCGGTGATGGCGCCGCTCGCGCCCGAGCCCGCGGAGGCAGGCGGGATGTAGATGCCGTAGGCCGTCGGCGTGGTGCCGCCGGTGCCGGCGTTGCCAATGACGGTGCCGTTGTCGGTGATCGACACGCTGCCGGAGTTGACGCGGATCCCCACGCCCATGGTGGTGCCCGCGCCGCCTTCGATCTGCGCGTTCTTGGAGATGTTCGGCACACCGCCCTGGATGCGGATTCCGTTCATCTCGGCCGCCGAGGTCCCGCCGCCGATATAGGTGTTGCCCGTGATCTGCGGCGCAGAGTTGACCGAGTAGATGCCGATCGCGCCATCGCTGCCGGTCCCGCCGACGATCTTCGAGTTGAGGTCGATGGAGTAGGTGCCGGTGCCGTCCACCCAGATTCCGTAGGCCCAGCCCCCGCCCATGCTGGTGACGGCCGTGCCGCCATCGACCGTGCCGGCGCTCACCGCTCCGGCCTTGATGGCGCTCATCTTGATGCCGGTCCACTGAGTCGCGGAGCCGCCGCCCACGGTGCAGTTGGACATCGCGACCGTAGTGTCCGCCCCGGTCGCGGAGAGGCCCGTGGTGCTGACCAAGCCGATGCCCGGCTTGATCGCCACGCCGATCAGGCTGGCGTGGCCGTCGGTGATGCTGATGGCGAAGGCATCTTTGGGAGAGCCCTTGGGGCTGCCTTCCACGGTCGCGGAGGCGACGACGAGCGTCGAGGCTCCGGCCACCCCGATGCCGGTTGCCAGGTTCATGCCGTTGCCGCCGCCGACGCTGCCGCCGGTGACGGTCACCGTCGCGGCCGGGCCCACGATGCCGACGCCGGTGGTGGAGGTCGCGAAGACCACCGAGCTGGGATCCGAGGGATCGATGGTGCAGTTGAGGAGCGCCGCCGCCGCCGCGCCCTCCACGGTGACGGTGGCGTAGGTGCTCGTACCCAAGAGCGGCTGCTGGAAGTTCACGGTGCAGCCGTCGAGGCGGGCGTTGACCTTGGCTGGGAAACGCACGCCGGTGGCGTTGGAGGTCACGATGCGCGAGAGGGTCCCGGTCCGGGCCCAGCTGGCCGTCCGGTCGTAGCCGCACTCGACCGCGACGCCGGTGACCATGTCGAAGGCGCCGGGGTAGTCGCCCTTGTCGACGCGGACGACGCTGTAGGCGTAGGCCACGGCGTTGGCCTGCGCGACCGGGATGGTCTTGCAGGGCTTGGCCTTGGTGCACTGCGTGGGCGCCGCGTCGCTGCCGGTCGCCGACACGAAGGTGTCGTAGCCGAGCACCGTGACGCTCGCCGTCGCCGTGGCGCACTGCAGGCCCGCGTCGCACACCTTGACCTCGAAGGTGAGGACCGTGTCCTCCTGGAAGAGCGCCGCGGTGAAGGTCGCCTTCGACGTCGTGGGGTTGGCGAGCGCCACCGCGGGGCCGACGGTCTGAACCCAGTCGAAGGTCAGGGCGCCGCCTTCCGGGTCGGTCGAGCCGGAGGCGTCGAGGGTGACCGTGGAGTACGGCTGCGCCGGGCTGGGCGAGGCCGTCGCCCGGGCGACCGGCGGGGCGTCGAGGTCGTTGACGGTGACCGTGACGCTCCCCGTCGCGCACGCGCCGAAGGCGTCGCAGACCTCGATGGAGAAGGCGAGGTCGGTGTCGGCGGCCACGAGCGGCGCGGTGAAGCTGGCGCTCGGCGTCGTGCCGCCGGCGAGCGTGACGGCGGGGCCGGCGGTCTGGGCCCACGCGTAGGTGAGCGCGTCCCCGGGATCGAGCGCGGCGGCGGTGAGCGCGCAGCCCTTGCCCTCGTCCACCGGGCTGGGCGAGGCGATGGCGCTGGTGATGGTCGGGATGCGGTCGATGGTCACCTTGGTCACGGCGCTCGCGCACAGCGGCGCGGGATCGCAGACGGTGACGGTGATCTCGATGACGGAATTGGAGGCGACTGCCGGCGCGACGAAGCTGGCGCTCGGGGTCGAGGTCCCGGTCAGGGGCACCGTCGGAGAGCCCGAGGTCTGCGTCCAGGTCCAGGTCAGCCCGTTGCCATCCGGGTCGCTGCCGGTGGCGATCATCGTCAGCGACTTGCCTTCGATCACCACGAACGAGTCGGCGAGGGTGACGGTGGGCGCGTGGTTGGTGCTGGCGTCGGTCCCGGGCGACGCGGCGTCGGCTGGCGTGCCCGCGTCCTGGTCAGGAGCGGAGGCGTCGAAGCCGGGCAAGGCGGCATCGACCTCGGGGACGGCGCCGTCGACCGCCGGCAGCGAGCCGTCAGCTTCCGGGATCGATCCGTCGCTCTCGGGGAGGGCGCCATCCGTCTCGGGCAGCGCACCGTCCGACTCGGGTGCCGAGCCGTCGGTCGCCCCGATCGAGCCATCGGCAACGAGCACGGAGGCGTCATTCGAAGGGAGGGCGCCATCGGCGGCAGGCACGCCCGTGTCCGGGACGGTCGCGATCTCGACCCCACAGTTGCAGCCCGCAAGCGACGTCGCCGCCAGCAGCCCGGCCACCAGAGTCCAGCGAGTCATGGGGTGCCCCTTCAGGTCGGCCCAAAATCCAGCAGACGATACCATCGGCTGCCCCGGGCCCGTCCGGTGGCCCTCCCGACCTTCTGCCCTGCGATCAGCCTGCCGGGCCTTCACCCGAAGCGTCGGCTTGTCCTACACTGCGCCAAATGCCAATCCGCTCTAATCCGCCCCCGAAGTCGGGTTCCATCCCGGCCTCCGGCAAGGCCGCCGAGAAGACTCCGGTCGCGAAGAACGCACCCACGAGCGTCGGCCCGGCCGCGCCGGCGAGCTCCGCGGCGGTAGACGGGCTCGACGCGCCGCGCCGCTCCACCGACGCCGGCAAGCTGACCGCGATGCCGCCCCCGCCGCCGATGCAACCGGGCGGGAACATCACCGCGGGCAAGACGCTGGCCGCGACCTTCGACGCCATCCAGGCCCCGGGCGGCCCCGCCGAGGCGCGCGTGCTCTCCAACGGCCTGGACGCCTGGAACTCGCGCTGGGACATGCTCGGCGCGGCGAAGACGTCCATCGACGCCACCTACTTCATCTTCGAGAAGGACTGCTTCGGCTACGCCTTCCTCGGGCAGTTGCTCAAGAAGCAGTTCGAGGGCGTCCCCGTCCGCGTGATGACCGACTCCATGGCGGACACCTTCGGCGAGAAGGGCTTCACCATGGCGGGCCGCGGCAAGGACTACCTGGAGGAGCTGGTCAACGCGGGCGGCAAGGCCTACGTCTACCACCCCATCTGGCAGCGCCCGCTGGACGCCGTCTCCAACCTGGTGAGCGGGGATCCGCAGTTCTCGGCCCTCGCCTCCAACCACGACAAGATCCTCATCGTGGACGGCCAGAAGGCGGTCACCGGCGGCCGCAACGTCGCCATCGACTACTACGCCGACCCCAAGGACTGGAAGGGCGCCTGGCGCGACATGGACATCTCGCTGGAGGGCGGCGCCACCGCCTCCGGCCTGAAGAAGGCGCTCGACGACGAGATCAACGCCGGCAACGTCGCTTCCGCGGTGACCAAGGACTTCCTGGGCAACTGGTCCAAGAAGGACATCCAGCTGCTCGGCGCCGCGGAGATGATGGACCTCTGGCTGCACGACCCGCAGCTCTCCGACGCCCAGAAGGCGGAGCTGCGCGCCAACCCCGAGCTGCAGAAGCCGATGGTCGAGGACCTGGTCCACCGCGCGCTGGAGCGGGTGCAGGCCGACCTGCCCGCGGACCTCAAGCGCCAGCCCAGCGACGGCGACGTCGAGTTCCTGCACGAGCAGGCCAAGCAGCTGGTCAGCCAGCTCGAGGCGCGCGGCAGCAACCAGCGCTTCCAGACCGGCGGCCTGCCGCAGCGGTCGACCGAGACCAAGATCATCGACCAGACCTCCTCCGCCGCCGGCCGCGCCAACGGCATCGCCCCGGCGCTCAAGGCGCTGGTGGACTCGGCCAAGAAGAAGATCGTCATCGAGAACCCGTACGTGGTGCTCACCGAGGACATGATGAAGTCCCTGGAGGCGGCCAGCGCCCGGGGCGTGAAGATCGAGATCATCACCAACAGCCCGCTCTCCACCGACAGCGACGTGACCCAGGCCTTCTTCCTCGAGGACTGGCCGTACATCCTGGCGCGCTGCCCCACCGCGACCATCCAGGTGGCCACCGGCGACCGGAAGTTCCACACCAAGAGCGCGGTGATCGACGGCGAGGAGAGCTTCGTCTCGACCTACAACCTCGACCTGCTCTCCGGCCACGTGAACAGCGAGGTGGGCGCGGTGGTGAAGTCCAAGGAGGTCGCCGCCGACCTGCTGGCGTCCTTCGACGCGGACCTCAAGGACCCGGCCAACGGCTTCCTCGAGTACACCATCAAGCGCGACGCCGACGGAAAGCCGGTCCTCAAGGACGGCCAGCCCATCGTCGAGTTCGGCCCCGAGCACCACCTGCCCAGGGACCTCCGGGAGACGTACGCCAAGAAGCGGGAGACCTGGGGCCACCAGCTGCGCGAGAACTTCCCCATGTTCGAGCCGCTGCGGCACCCGGCGCTTCCGGGATAGCAGGGTGAGGAAAGCCTTCCCGACCGGCGTCCCTGCCTGGCCGAGGGACGCCGGCCTTCTCGCAGCTCGACAGGGGGAGATGGGCGATGCCCAAACGCACAATCGCCGTTGGTGACGTCCACGGGGACTTCGAGGCGCTCGAGCGGCTGCTGGGCCTCTTGCCGCCGCTGGAGCCCACCGACACCCTCGTCTTCCTGGGCGACTACGTCGACCGCGGGCCGCACTCGGCCAAGGTCGTCGAGCTGCTGCGCCACGACCTCCCCCAGCGGACCCCGGCGAAGGTCGTGGCGCTCAAGGGCAACCACGAGGACGCCTGGCTCCGGGTGGTGAAGAGCGGCGGCTGGCCCGAGTTCTCCATCCCGCCCGGCAACGGCTGCCTCGCCTGCCTGCGCAGCTTCACCGGGAGCACGCGCCAGGGCGAGATCGCCGACGACGAGTTCCTCCCCATGCTCGAGGGCAAGTTCCTGCCGCCCGAGGTGGTCGAGTGGTTCGGCTCGCTGCCCTACTGGTACGAGGACTCCAACGCCATCTACGTGCACGCCGGGCTGCCCTGCGTCGGCCCGCGCTGGCTGCACCCGGTGATGGTGAAGGACCCGGCCATCATGCTGTGGAACCGGGACCGCCGCTTCTTCACCGAGTACAAGGGCAAGCGCGTCGTCTGCGGCCACACCACCACCACCACGCTGCCGCAGGAGCTGTCGCACTACACGCCGGAGTGCGACAACGACCTCTTCCAGGGCGACTACGTCTTCGCCATCGACACCGGGGGCGGAAAGCCCGGCGGGTTCCTGACGGCCATCGAGCTGCCCACGGGCAAGGTGTACGAGTCGCGGTTCAAGGACGGCAAGCAGTAGCCGCGAGCAGGGCTGGCGGCGAGAGTCGCCTTCGCGGGCTCTACCGGGCGGCGCTCCAGCTCTCCACGTCCAGCTGCCGCTCGAGGACGAGCTCCTTGCTGCCCGGACGCTTCGAGGTTCCTTTGAGATCCTTGACCTTGCCGGTCAGCACGAGCCTCTTGCCCTCGGGGAGCTTGCCCGCGACGTAGACGACGATCTGGTCGCCTCCGGCGAGGTCGAGGTACTCGGCGGGCTTGCCGGCGACCGTGTCGATCATGTGCTGCCAGGGGCTCTTCGAGACCTGGCCCTCGACCGTGACCGTCTCGCCGTCCTTGGTGCCCGACAGGCTCGGCACGACCTTCCGGCCCGCCGCCTCGGGGGCCGACTGCGTCGACTTCGCGCGCATCGGTTCGGCCGCCTTCTCCGCCGCTTCGACCGGGCCGGTCAAGAGGAGGCCGGTGCAGGTCCCGGCGGTGGGACCCTGCGTCGCCTTGAGCGCCTTCGCCACGCAGGACTTCGCCCTCGCGAGGCTCGCCCGCTCCACCACCGCGTCGGTCGGCTTCGCGCTCCAGGTCCACTTCACCTTGAACGCGGCGTCTTCCGGGGCGCAGGCGTCGAGCGCCGGCTTCTGCTGGGCGAGCGCCGCCACCACGCCGACCATCGCGAACATCCCACCCTCGGCCAGCGTGCAGGAGATATCCCGCACCTGCTGGCCGTTGGCCGCCAGGCTCTCCACGGAAAGCTGGGTCTGGGCGGAGGCCACGGCGGGCGCCAGCAGGACCACGAACAGCGCGCTGAGTCGCATCTTCGGACCCCTCCGAACCGGCCGTGCAAGTACCTGACTTTACGTCGGTTCTGGGATGCCGCCGGAGGCCCTCCTCGCAAGCCGCTGAACTTCCTCGGCATTCTCGCGGCGGCCCGCATCCTTATATGGGCGTCGCGGAGCCTGCCGGTGTCATACAGCCCCGCTCTCCGGCGCACTCATCGGTGAACTCCCTTCCTGGAGGCCCCGCCATGGGACGCACGCTCGCAGTGGTTCTCTTCGCGCTGGTCGGTGGCTGCTCGCGGGCCGAAGACTTCGCTGCCCCAGTCACGGCGGACCGCTCGTTGGCGCTCACGCTGGACACCTCCATCCAGATCGCCGACGTCCACGACGCCGGCCGTCGCGTGCGTTCGGAGGTCGGCCGCCTCGGAGGCTTCGTCCTCGACTCCGGCAGCTACGGCGACAGCGACATCCACTTCGCGCTTCGGGTGCCCTCGGCGCGCCTGCCCGAGTTCCGCACATTCCTCGCAGGCGTCGGCAAGGTCGTTCGCGAGGCCGAGAAGACCGAGGACGTCACCGACCAGCGGGTGGACCTCGGCGCGCGCCTGCGCAACGCCCAGGTCCAGGAGCAGCGGCTCTTGCGCCTGCTCGAGGAGAGAACCGGCTCGCTCGCGGACGTCGTCGCCATCGAGAAGGAGCTGGCGTCGGTCCGCGAGGCCATCGAGCGGCTGGATGCGCAGTCCAAAGCGCTGGCCAGCCGGGTCGAGTTGGCCGCCGTGAGCCTGGACCTGAGCCAACATGCACCGGCCTGGAAGACGCCCATCGCCAGCCTCGGTTCTGCGGCGCGCTCCGGGCTGGAAGCAGTCGCGGGGCTTGGAGTCGGCGTGGGGATGGTCGTCGCGGCGACGGCCCCCACCCTCCTCGCACTGGCGGGCCTTGGCCTCGGCCTCTGGCGGGTCCTCGCCGCGATGAAGCGGTGGCGCGCCCGAGCCTTGGCGGCCCGTTGACGCCGCACGTCCGCCGGTGACAGCGTCCGCCCACCGCGATGCCCGCGCCCGCCCCGAGCCCAGCGTTGCCCGACGATCTCGTCCGCGAGATCGAGAGCTTGCACGCCGCGAGCTTCGGCTGGGCAATGGCCTGTTGCCGGCGAGACCGCGAGTCGGCGCAGGACGCTCTCCAGTCCTCCTACTGCAAGGTGCTGTTGGCTCCCGCGTAGTCCCACGCGGGTGTTTTCCGCACGGATCCCCAGACTGAGCCGGCCGTTTTCCGGATTGGGCGTCTTGGTGAAATGACCGGGGCGGTCGCCGAATGTGGGAAAGCCCCGGCCGCGCGGAG
>DASXVQ010000121.1:0-16414 GCA_036504155.1 Myxococcales bacterium | reverse complement strand
GCGTCACCTCGACCCGCTCGCCCACCTTCACGAACTCGCCGTCGCCGCCGGGCCCGGCCCAGCTGCGCTCCACCTTCAGCGCGCCCGCGGGCCACGGGGCGCTGCGCTCCAGCCGCCAGAGCACCAGGCCCTTGCCCGAGGAGACGTTGAGGGCAAGGGCGCCCGCCGGCAGCTCGATGCGGCTCTCGGTCTCCGCCGACAGGCGGGGCAGGTTGGCCACCACCTTGCCCGCGACCTCCACCGAGGCGGAGCCCGCATACGCCGGGAGGGACTCCGCCGCCGCGGCCACCGCGAGCGCCGCCAGCCCGCCCGTCGGGTCGCCCCCGAAATCCCCGGCTCCGCGGTTGGCGAGCAGGAAGCGCAGCGCCCCGGCGAGCGCCGGGGATTTGGGCAGGATGCGGCGCAGCGCCAGCGCCGACAGCGCCGTGGCGCGCACCGCCTCCCGCGGCACGTCCGACGACGGGCACGCCTCGGCGAAGCAGACGCCGGCGGGCCCCGGCCTCGCCGACTTCTCGAGCCGCTGCGCGACCTCCTTGGCCGCCGCCTTCTGCCCGGATGCCTCCAGGGCCCAGGCCAGCGAAGCGCGGTCGGCCGCTCCGGGCAGCTGCCCCTGGGCCTCCCTCTCCGCGAGCGGCGCGAGGCCCTCCTCCGGAAGCTCCTCGAGCAGCGCCAGCGCCAGGCTGGCGAGCGCGGTCCGCTCCCGGGCGGTCTTCATCCGCTCGGCGCCGCGCGCGAGCAGGCCCTCCTCCACCGGCAGCCCCGCCTCGCGCGCCAGGGCCAGGGCCAGCAGCGCCTCCTCGGTCGCCCGGGCCTGCGCCGGGGCCCCGTCGTAGTCCCCGAACACGCCTTCGGGGTGCGCCAGGCCGACCAGCGCCGCCAGGTCCGAGAGCGCGCCCGCGCGCAGGGCCGGCTCGGGCTCCGGGGTGGCCTGCCACTGCGCCAGCCGCGCCAGCACCCGCGCCGTCGCCCGGGAAGTCTCCGGCTCGAGCCCGGTCCCCATCGACCGCCTCGCCGCGACGGCCGCCGCGCCCGGCCCGCCCGCCACGTACAGGGTGGCCGGCGGGGCGACGGCCGGAAGGCCCAGCCTCCCCGGTCCGGCGGCCAGCCCCGACAGCCCGCTGCCTTGCCGGTCCTCGGCCGGCGCCGCAGCGATCCGGCTGGACAGCGTCCCCAGCCCTTCGATCCGCGCGGTCAGCACCCGCTCCAGCCCGTCGCCGGCCAGCGCCAGCGTCGCGGAGTCGGCGCCCCGCGCGGGCGCCTCCGCGCCGCAGGTCAGCTCGATGGCCGTGGTCCGCCCCGCCGCCTGGGCCGAGACGCGCGCCTGCGCCTCGTCGCCGGGGCGCAGGAAGCGCGGCAGCGACAGCGCCAGCGGCGTCGGCGCCCGGTCGTGCACCGCGCTCCACTCGCCCATCGCCGGCCCCGACGCCACCCGCACGTCCACCGCCAGGCGCGCGACCGACGGCGGCGCCGAGAACGCCAGCACCGCGCGGCCCTTGGCGTCGGTGACCGCCGCCGCCGACAGCAGCGTGCCGGCCTCCCGCGGCCGCGGCCGGCCCTGCGCGAGCCCCTTGAACGGCAGCGCGCCCTCCTCGTCGAGCAGCGCCTTCGCGAACGGCCGGCCGGAGCTCGAGCTGCGGTAGCCCGTCGAGCTCGCCGTCACGCCGTCGGAGAGCCGGTCGGGGTGGAAGAAGGCGAAGAGCGGCGGGGCGCTGGCCCCCACCCCCGCGGCGTCGCGCACCACCGCGAACAGCTCCGCTCCTGCCGCCGGCCGGCCCGCCTTGTCCAGGACCTCCACCGCCAGCTGCAGGGCGCCCGGCGACGCCCCCGACGGCGAGAGCGAACCCTGGACGGCGAGCGTCTCGCCGCGCGGCGCGACCGGCAGCAGCCGCTGCGCCCTCCAGGTCCGCTCGCCGACCACCGCCTGCGCCGTCAGGGTGAAGTCGGGCGCGAGCGCGGCGGTCACCTTGACCGCGTACACCGCCGAGGCGCCGCGGAGGGCCAGCGCCTCGTGGCGCACCAGCTCGTCGCTCTCGACGGTCAAGAGCGCGGTGCCGGCCTCGAACGGCGCCAGGACCAGCACCCGCGCCGTGTCGCCCACGGCGTAGGACGCCCGGTCGGGCACCAGGACCAGCGTGTCCGGGGAGAAGGGGATGTCCCCGCCCGAGGCGGTCACGTACAGGTAGGTCTCGGCGACCCGCGCCTCGCCCCGGCGCAGCTCGACCTCGTAGTAGCCGGGCACCGTGGGCACGAACCCCAGGCTCGCCCGCCCGTCGGGGCCGGTGCGCAGGCGCTCTTCGAGCACCCTCTGCTCCTTGGTCCCGTCGCCGGCCGCTCCCGAGCGGCTGACCCGGGCCGCGAGGTCCAGGGCCAGGGGCCGGTCGCCCTCGCCGCGCGCCAGCACGACCACCGTCACCGGCTCGTTGGGGGAGACGACCTTGCGCGCGGCGAGCAGCGAGATGCGCTCCGCGGCGCGCACGACGGTGGCCGCCGCGCCGGCGGCCCCCACGCGTCCGGCCGCGTCGCGGGCCAGCACGGTGACCTCGTAGCGCGCGTCGGCGCCCGCCAGGGTGTCGAAGGAGAAGGTGGCGCGCCCGTCGGGGCCGGCCGAAAGCTCGCCGCGGTCGATCTCCTCCGGGGAGCGCGGGCCCTCGCCGCCCAGGCTGGTGCGCACCGCGCGCCAGGCAAACTGCGCCTCGGAGAGGGGCCGCCCGTCGGCGCTCGCCCGCACCGCCGCGCGGGCGGGCAGCCCCGCACCCGGGGCCTCCAGCGTGGCCTCGACAAAGAAGGCCGGCTCGGGCGCCTCGCGCACCGCGAACTCGGCGCCGGCCGCGCCGCCCTCGACCTTGGCCACCAGCCGGTACAGGCCCTCGGGGAGGCCCGGCGGCAGCACCAGCTCGCCGCCGAAGCCGCCCTGCGCCGACAGCGGCCGCTCGCCGTCCCAGAACAGGCTGCCGCGGGCGTCGTAGGCCGAAAGCTCGGCGCGCTCCGAGCGCGGCAGGGCGAGCTTGTCCTCGGCCGAGCGCGCGAAGCCGTGGAACGACACCCGCTCGCCCGGGCGGTACTCGCCGCGGTCGGTGAGCAGCAGCGCGGCGGGAGCGGCCTCGGGGGTGAAGACGGCGGGCAGCTCCAGGACCGCGACGTCGGCCCCCGAGGTCCCCACCAGCCGCAGCGGGCGCGCCGGCGCCTTGGCCAGCAGCAGCAGGCCCTGTCGCGAGGTGGTGCCGTGCAGGGGCGCGCCGCCCTGCGGCAGGACGCTCAGGTGCACGTTGGCCATCGGGGTGCCGGTCTGGCCGTCGACGGCGAGGACGGCCAGGGCGCCCTCGGTGCGGCGCGCGACCAGCTGCAGGCGCGAGAAGATCGCCACGGCGTGCGCGACCTCCCGGCCGGCGACCGCCTCGACCAGGTAGGCCCCGGCCGCCCTCGGCCCGACGTCGAGGTCGCAGTAGCTGAACTCGGCGTCGCCGGCGCCGCAGGCGAGATCCCAGCGCTCGACCAGCTCCAGACCGCGCAGGAAGGGCAGCGCCTGGCGGGCGGCGCCGCTCGGGCCGTCGAGGGCCGCGCCGGCGAGGGCGCGCGCGGCCGGCGAGAAGCCGGAGAGCAGCGCGGCGCGGGCGTCGAGCACGGCTCCGGAGAGCGACCGGCCGATCTGCGAGACCGGACCGGCGGCGCGCCGCTGGCCCTCGCCCTTCTTCGACGGCGCGAGCGCGGGGTCCTGGACGTGCCGGAGGTCCGCCTGCGCGGCGAAGAAGCGCTCCGCGTCGTCCAGGCGGTAGAGCCGCACGTCCACCGAGCGCGCACCGGGCACCTCGAGCTTGACGACGGCCCCCGGCTTGTCGGGAGCGAAGGGCCGCTCGGTCGACAGGAACAGCTGCGCGGCGCGGGCCGGCGCGGCCGCGAGGAACAGAGCGGCCGCGGCGAGGGCCGGCAGGAGGGAGCCGGTGCGCCTCACGGTCCCTCCAGGATCCGCAGGCGCCAGACGCCCAGGAAGGCGGAGTTGGCTGCGCTCGGGCGCCACAGCGGGTCGGGGTGGGCCGCGAGGGCGGCGAGGCGGACGCGGCGGACCTCGCCGGGGCCGTCGTCGTGGGGACCCGTGTGGTAGACGAGCAGCGGGTCCTCGCCGGCCTCGGCGACGATCATCAGGTGGTGCGCGCCGTCGGGCCGCGCGAAGAGCAGCAGGTCGCCGCGGCGGGCCGGTCCGTCCACCCGGCGCGCGCTGCCCTCGGCGAGCCGGACCGCCTGCGCGGACTCGGCGAAGTCGCGCTCGACGGCCGAGGGATCGAACGGGCCGGCGCCGACGCGGAACAGCCTCGTGCCCAGGACCGGCACCGCGGGGTAGTTGAAGGCCCGCACCTCGGGGAGGCGGGGCAGGCCGGGGTGCCGCGCGGCAAAGGCCGCGTCGTGCCGCTTGAGCGCCTCGCGCCAGGCGTAGCGGACCAGGCCGGCGCAGTCGCGCTGCGCGGGGTCGAAGGCCGCCTCCGGGGAACCCGCCTGGGCCAGGGCGATGGCGACGAAGGAGTCCACGAAGGCGCGGCGGTCGTCCTCGCTGGAAAGCTCGGCGGCGTCCGGGTAGCCGTCGTGGTCGAGGTCGGCCTCGGCCGCGGAGGCCGGCGAGGCCGGCGCGGCGGGGCCCGCGCTGCAGGCGGCGGCGAGCGCGGCGAGGGGCGCGAGGAAAGCGCGGAGGGCGAGCCGGTGCGCGGTCACGGGGCCTGGACCTCGCCGGTGAGGCGGCCGCCCGCGGAGGGCTGGATGGGGGCCACGAGCGGGCCCAGGCCACGCAGCAGGCCGAGCATGGGCTCGTCGCCCGACAGCCCGGTGTCCCGGCCGATGGCGGCCGAGAGCGCGGGGGCGTCGAGGTAGACGAGGTCGGTGGCCCTGGCCGCCGCCGGTCCGGCGGCCAGGGCCGGGGAGTGGCCGTCGGCGACCGCGAGCGCGGCCTTGAGCGCGGCGCGGCGGTTGCTCAACAGCAGCACGTCGCCGGCGACGCTCAGGCACAGGGCGCCGGCGGCGCAGGTGATCTCCCGGGGGCCGTCGCGGTCGATCTCCACCGGTGAGGCGAGCAGCTCGGGGACCAGGGCGGCGAGGACCGCGGAGGCCGCCTTGGGCTCGCGCAGGCTGAAGCCGGCGACGTGCCGCGCGACCGAGCCCCCCTCTTCCTGGACCTCCAGGCCGTCGCAGAACCAGAAGGCTTCGCCGGCCAGCTGCGGGGCCAGCTCGCGCACGAGCCGATCGCGCAGCGCGGTGGCCTGCTCTGCGTGGGCGCGGCCGGCGACCTTCTCGGGCAGGAGCGCCTGCAGGGCCTCGCCGAGCGAGAGGCTGCGGTCCACGGCGGCGAGGGTGCCGCGCGGGGCGAAGCTCAAGAGGGCCGGGCGCGCGCTCGCCGAGCGGGCCGGCCGCGGCGAGAGGGGGAGGGCGGCGAGGACGAGGCCCTTCTTGGGGACGAGGGTCGCGCGCAGCCAGCGCAGCTGGGTGAGGGCCACCGCGGCGGGGCCGGAGCCGCCCGGCTCGGCGCGCAGGGCCTCGGCGTCGACGACGGCGACGAGCGGGGCGCCGCGCTCCTCGCTGAGCGCGGCGCGCAGGGCGGGCCGGGCGCTGGCGCGCTCGCCGGGGCCGCCCAGGGCGAGGTCCAGGCTGGCCTTGACCCACTCGTCGCTGGTGCCGGCGACCAGCAGGTCGCGCAGGAGCACGTAGGTGATGCGGCGGCGCTCGCCGACCAGGACCTTGCGCAGGGGGAAGCCGCGGTAGCGCTCCACGCGCACCTCGCGCAGCGAGGCGGAGACGGCCTGCAGCATCCGCGCGGCCTGCCACGAGGCCTTCGCCTCCTGGGACAGGCGCTTGACCAGCAGCACGTCGGTGTGGCCGGGCCCGGTGCGCGCGGCCACGACCAGCGGGCCGTCGAGCAGCGCGTCCAGGCCGGCCTCGGGGACGCTCAGGGTGGACAGCTCGTTGAGCCGCTGCCGCAGGGCGCGCGCGGTGGCCCCGGCGTCGGACAGCGCCAGGTTCGCCAGGACCTCGCGGTCGAGGGCGCGCGTCAGGCGCGGCTCGGCGCGGATGAGCGCGAGGACCTCGGCGGGCCGCTCGATGGCGACGACGAGCGGGGCGCCCGCGGGCACGAAGTCGACCAGCCCGCCGGGGCCCGCCGAGGGGATCTCCTGGAGCGGCACGCCCACCTCGAAGACGCGCTCCGGGGCGGGCTCGCCGCAGCGGCAGGAGCCGGCGAGCGCGCAGAGGGCGCAGAGGGCGAGCGCGGCCGCGAGGGGCGCGGGGCGGAGCGGCAGGGTGGCTCTCCCGAGGGGCAAGCAGACTCCGCGAAGGGGAAGGGCGAGAGGCTCTCAACGGCCCTCTCGCGCGTCAAGCGCCGGGGCACCGCGCGCCTTCTCCCGCCCCCGAAGACGTCCCCGTCCACCCGCCCGAGCCGCGCGGCGCGGCGCGCCCGCTCTGGTGCCGGCTTGACACAGGGTGTGAGCCGTGGTGCCGTTTCGTCTCCTTCGAAGCCCCGGTGGGGGAATGGCCCAGGAACTGCTCTTCGGCAAGTACCGCTCGCTGCGCAGGCTCATCGCCTGCCAGGCGGGTGAGGTCCACCTGGCTCAGATGGAGACCGGGGGCCCGCAGCGGCGCGTGGTCGTCAAGATCCTCAACCCGCCGGTGACGCCGGAGAGGACCTTGCCGTTCTGCAACGAGGCCAAGGCCACCGCGCCCACTCTGCACCCCGGCATCTTCCGCCCGCTCGACTTCGGCGTGGACGGCGGGCGCTGCTTCGTGGTGACCGAGGCGCTCCCCTGTGCGCCGCTGAGCGACCTGCTGGCGACCTCGCTGAAGCTTCGGCGCCGGCTCAGCTACGAGTTCGTCGCCGCGGTGGCCAGCCAGGTGTGCGCCGGCCTGGCGCACGCCCACTCGCGCAACACGCCGGACGGACGGCCCCTGAGGCTCGTCCACTCGGACCTCTCGCCCCGGCACCTGGTGGTGGCCGAGGGCGGGATCGTCAAGATGGTCGGCTTCGCCTTCGCGCGCGGCCGCGGGCTGATCGAACCGGCGACGCGCACCGACCAGGGTTTCCACACTTCGTACTACGTCGCGCCGGAGCAGCTGGTGAGCGGCCGCGAGCCGGACGGGCGCAGCGACCTCTTCTCGCTGGGCGCGGTGCTCTGGGAGTTGGTGGCGGGCAAGGGGCCCTTCCTGGCCGGCTCGCTCTCCGAGGTGGAGGAGGTCTACCAGGCGCCGGCCGCCCCGCTGACGCTGGTGGCGCGCGACGTGCCGCTCGACCTCGCGGACGCGGTCGCCCGGGCGCTCGAGCGGGACCCCGCCGCCCGCTACTCCAGCGCCGAGGAGATGCGCCGGGCCTTCGACGCCGTCCTCGCTCGGCGCGGGACGCACCACCCGGCGGCCCTGGTCGATCAGGAGTGCAAGGCGCTGCTGCACTCCGGGCTGAGGCTGGCGAATTGGGATTCGCTCGAGCTGCCGGAGTGGTACCGCGAGACGCTGGGGTTCGACCCGACCGAGGGCGTGCTGCCCGAAGGGGCCCTGCTCGAGGACGGTCCGGCCGCGACGATCCAGGTCTCCTTGGACGCGCCAGCGCCCGGCGATCTCCACCCAGGCAGCGTTCCGCTCTCGCCCGATGACGCCTGGGGCGCCGGCCCGGTCGCGCCCGAGCCCGGCCCGAGGATGCCACCCCCGTCGGTGCCGTCGGTGCCGTCGGCGCCGTCGCGCCAGTCGGCGGACCCTGCCATCGACGAGGAATCTCCCCGCGGGGGCCGATCGATCGGCGGGACGATCGCCCTGGTGCTGATCACCGCGGCCATCGCCGGGGCCGGGGGCTACTTCGCGCCCGCGCTGCGCGAGCGCTTCCTCGCCAAGAAGGGCGGCCCCGCCGCGAACCCGGCCGAGGTCGTCCCTGCCGGGCAGGTGCAGGTGCACCTCACCTCCGTGCCGCCGGGGGCCAAGATCTTCGTCGACGGGGTGGAGACGGGGCTGGTGTCGCCGGCCGAGTTGCTGGCAGCCGCCGGGCGCAAGCACGCCTTCGTGCTCAAGCTCGCCGACCACCTCGACTGGCAGGTCGAGATGGAGCCGAAGGCTTTGGAGGCCGACAAGGTCGAGGCCGCGATGGTCAAGGCGGCGCACATCAAGGTCACCAGCGAGCCCGCCGGGGCCCAGGCCGAGGTCGACGAGCTGCCCGCGTTCCCCACGCCCGGCGTCAGCGGAGCGCTCAAGAGCGGCACCTACAAGCTGGTGGTCAAGAAGCCCGGCTTCGTCCCCCAGACGCGCGAGGTGTCGCTGCGCGACTCGGAGGAGCCCACGGTGGCCGTGACGCTGCTCCCCGCCGCCGAGGTCGCGGTCAAGAGCCTGCCCTCGGGCGCGGAGGTCTTCGTCGACGGCAACGCCAGCGGCCAGCGCACCCCCGGCACCGTGCTCGTGCCCGCCGGAAAGACGTGCTTCGTCTCGGTGCGCAAGCCCGGCTGCATCGGCGGCTCGAAGAAGGTGCCGGCGATGGAGCAGGGCAAGAGCGTCGCCCTCGAGCTGGCGCTGGAGGACGTGGTCCACGCCGAGCTGATCAAGCGGTCCGAGGTGCGCCAGAAGGACCTCGTGGCGCTGCAGAAGAAGCGCGACGAGGCCAAGAAGAAGTTCGAGGCCAAGCGCATCCCCGCCAACGAGAAGGCGCTGCGCGACGCCCAGGACGCGGCGGACGATCTCGAGGCCGAGCTGCAGGAGCTGCAGGAGCTCGCGGTCATGCACGGGAGCCTGCGCCGCTGACAGGCGCCCGGGAACCGCTAGACTGCGGCGCGATGCCGAGCGCCTCCCTCTGCCTGCTCCCGCTGCTCTTCGCGCTGGCCGCGCCCGGGGACCCCGCCGCGGTCGCCGCGGACCCGCCGGCCGCGACCGCCGCGCAGGTGCCTGCGGCCGTTCCCGGACCCGCTCCCGTTCCCGCCGCCGCTGCGGAGGAGCCGCCGGCCAAGGGTCCGGTCGCGCAGTACAACGCCTCCTTCCTTCTTCTCGGCATGGGCGGACACGACCGGCGCGGCTGGTCGGGCGGGGCGCAGGTCGCGCTGCGGCCGGAGCTCATCCTGGGGCGCAAGGACGGCTCGAGCTTCGGCGGAGGGCCGTATCTGGAGGCGGGGGCGCACCTGGCCAGCCGCGGCGTCGCCGGACTGTTCGGCCTGGGCGCCTCCCTGCTCGTGCCGCTGGGGAACGCCAACGCGCTCGTGCCGTCGGTGGGCGGCTACGGCACGTACTCGCAGGAGCTCGGCTTCCAGCCTGGGCTGAGCGCGGGGCTCTTCCTCGGCGCGCGGCTGTTCAACGACCGCACCTACTTCGACGGCGCCTGGGGCCTGCGCCTGGACGTGCGCTACGGGCTGGGCTCGGCCCACGAGGCGATGGCGACGCTCGGCCTGCAGGTCGACCTGAGCCTGGCGGCGTTCCTGCTCTCCTGGATCGTCCAGTGAGAGCGATCGCCCGACACTTCCAATGGCCCGCCGGGCTCGCCGTGCTCGCCGTCGCCGCGGCGTGTGCGGCCGGGTGCCGGGGCAGCGGCTCCACTTCGATGGCGACCTGGGAGGGCGCTCGTTTCTCGGTGAGCCACCCGTCGGGCTGGGAGGTCCGCGAGGCGACGGCCGAGCGGGTCGTCGTCGACGGGACGAAGGCCGCCGGCGCCTTCCGGGTGGGACGCGAGCTGGAGGTCCGGCTCATGCCCAAGGCCGTCCCCGCGCCGGCAGACCGGTTCGACGTGCACTGCGGCAGCCACCGGTGCGAGGCGCGGCTGGAGATCGAGACCGGCGCCTTTCGGCTGGTGCTCTCCGAGGCGTGCGACACCGACGCCTGCCCGCGCCAGGCGGCGCTGGAGGCCGGGCTGCGCGAGCTGTCCCGCGCGGTGCTGCCCACGCTGAAGGCTCAGTAGGGCACGCGGAAGTCCTTCACCACGCCCATGTGCTGCATGTTGAGCGCCGCGCTGTCGGTCTCGAGCACCGGGGAGATCTCGTCCAGCGGCGTGTAGACCCGGCTGTCGAGCACCAGGCCCGCGGGGTAGACGCTCCAGCCGATCTCGGTGGCGACCTGCATCGCGCGCAGCGACGGTCCGGCGAAGACGTGGTCGTAGTCCTTCACGCGCGTGATGTTGGTGTGGATGTTGCCGTCCTGGTCCGCCGGGTGCGGCGCGGCGACGTCGACGAGGCCCGAGAGCGTGACGTAGCAGCGCTCCACGTTGTCGTCGGTGTTGAAGTCGCCGCCCACGACGAGGAGGTCGGTCGCCGGGACGCGGGCGCGCACCGAGGCCACCAGGCTGATCGACTCGGCGTCGCGCGTGTTCACGTCCTTGGTCAGGAGGTGCAGGCTCACCGCCCACAGGTCGCGCGGCCCCGGGAGGTCGATGCGGGCGTAGGCGAACCCGCGGCTGTCGGTCTGGGGGTCGTCCCAGCTCCCGCACTCGACGATGGGCCAGCGGCTGAGGATGCCGTTGGGGATGAAGGTGGTGCCGAACGGGTTGGCGGGCGGGCTCTCGCGGCACCACTGGAAGTCCGTGCCCAGGGTCGAGTCCACCATGCCCCGGAACGCGGCGTCGCTGTCGTCGCCGTAGGAGAACTCCTGGATGAGGACGACGTCGGGCTGCGCTCCCTGGATCAGCCGCAGGCCTTCGCCCGAGTCGTAGTTCTGCTGCGCGCCGCTGGAGAGATTGGCCGCCATGACGCGCACCCGCGTGGTGTCCGCGCTGGCGTCGGAAGCGGGCTCCGCTCCCCCATCGGTCGGCTGGAGGGAGCCTGCGTCCGGCGCAGCGGAGCCATCCGCTGCCGTCGGGGAAGCGTCGGCCGCCGGCTCCACCTGGGCGTCGGGCTGCGCGACGGAGCCGTCGGCCCCGGAGATCGGCTCCTTCCCACACGCGGCGAGGAGGAGGAGGAGGAGGGCCGCGACGAGGAGCGCGGGGAGGGCGAGGGGGGCCTTCGACGACGCCATGAGTGCCTTTGCTCCCCCGTAAGCGGCCGCAGTTCGGGCTCCATCTTAGCCGTGGAAAGCGAGGTGGCGCTCGTCGCTCGAATCGCTAGGATGGCGGCCTGTTTCGCCAAGGAGCCGTCGATGAAGAAGGAAGCCGTCAAGCTCTCTGCCGAGGTGGCGCAGGCCCTGACCGAGGGGCGTCCCGTGGTGGCGCTGGAGTCCTCGGTGCTGGCGCAGGGGCTGCCGCCGCCGCACAACCTCGACTCCTGGAAGGCCTGCGACCAGGCCGTCCGCGACGCCGGGGCGGTGCCGGCGGTGACGGCGATCATCGCCGGGGAGCCGTGGGCCGGGCTCACCCGCGACCAGATCGACCGGCTGGTCGATCCGGGGACGAAGACGGTGAAGGTGGGCGCGCGCGACCTGGCGCCGGCCATGGCGGTGGGGGCCTGGGGCGCGACCACCGTCTCCGCCACCTGCGCCATCGCCGACGCAGCGCGCATCGGCCTGTTCGCCACCGGCGGCATCGGCGGCGTCCACCGCGGCGCCGAGCAGACCTTCGACATCTCGCAGGACCTGGGAGCCATCGCGCGCTGCCGGGTGGCGGTGGTGACCGCCGGCGCCAAGGCCATCCTGGATCTGCCCAAGACGCTGGAGGCGCTGGAGTCGCTGGGCGTGCCGGTGGTGGGCTACGGCACCCGCGAGTTCCCCGCGTTCTACACCAGCAAGAGCGGCCAGAAGCTGGAGCACAGCGTCGACGGCCCCGGCCAGGCGGCGGCGCTGCTGCGGGCCCGCTGGGACGTGCTCGACGAGGGCGGCGTCATCTTCGCCAACCCCATCCCCGCCGAGGCCGAGGCCGACCCCGCCGTCATCGCCAAGGCCATCGGCGAGGCGCTGGCTCAGGCGCAGCGGCAGGGCATCAGCGGCAAGGCCATCACCCCGTTCCTGCTCGCCGAGGTCTCCAAGCGCTCCGGGGGCGAGAGCCTGAAGGCCAACCTCGCGTTGCTCACCGCCAACGCCCGCGTCGCCGCGCAGATCGCGGTCGCCTACGCGATGCGAAACCGGCCCTGAGAGCCCTGCGGCAGGCCCGGGCAACCCCTGGAGATCTCGGGCGGCCGCCCAAGGCCTCTGCGTAACCCGCCGCAGCGCCCGGGCTTCTTCGCTGCGGCCCGCATCCTCTATAGGGTCGAGGCGCTCTCTACGGCTCCAAGAGCCAGAGGGCGGAGGCCTGACCGGGACGCGAGGCCAGCGCGCGCTCCAGCGCTTCGAGCAGCGGGGCGGTCCTGCCGGCCTTCTCCACGACGCCGCTGGCGGCGGCCAGGCGCGGACGCAGCGCAGCCGTCATCGGCGACGCGGTGTGGATGACGATCGGCAGGTCCCGGTGCCTGGGGTCGGCTCGCAGGCGATCGAGCAGGTCGGCTCCGCCCAGGCCCGGCAGCCCGAGATCCACCACGAGCGCGCCGAAGGCTTCGCGCTCCAGCCGCGCGAGCGCCTGGGCGGCGTCGCTGGCCACCTCGACCTGGAAGCCGGCGCCCGCGAGCGCCTCGCGTGCAGCCTCGCCCGCATCCGGGTCGTCTTCGACCAGCAGCAGCGTCACCATGCCCGCAACAACAGCCACGGTCGGCTCTCATGCCCACGCCCTGGGAAGGGCACAGGCGGCAGGCGGGCGGTCCAGCCGCTTTACCGGCCGGCTGCAACGGGGCTAGGCTGCCCCCCTCGTCGGGTGGGGGGTGTCGGAATCCGAATGCCCGAGGCTCGAGCAGCACCGCGATTCGTCGACAGCGAGGCGGGGCTCTGCGCGATGCTGGCCGAGCTCGCTCACGAGCCGGCCATCGCGCTGGACACCGAGAGCAACAGCTTCCACGTCTATTACGAGCGCGTCTGCCTGGTTCAGCTCTCGACCCGGACGGCCGACTTCGTGATCGACCCGTTCAAGGTGGATGTCCGGCCGCTCGGCCGCCTGACCGCCGACCCCAAGGTCGAGGTCGTGCTGCACGCGGCGGACTACGACATCCGCTCGCTCAAGCGCGACTTCGGGCTCACCTTCACCGGCCTGTTCGACACCATGCTCGCCGCCAAGCTCCTCGGGCGGCCCGAGGTGGGCCTGGCGGCCCTGGTGCGCGACCAGTTCGGGGTGGCGCTCGCCAAGGAGCACCAGCGCTCGGATTGGGGCCGGCGCCCGCTCTCGCCCGAGCAGCTCGCCTACGCGTCGATGGACACGCGCTACCTGCTGCCGCTGCGCGATCTCTTGGCGGCCGAGCTGGGGTCGCGCTCGCTCGCCGCCGAGGCCCGGGCGCAGTTCACCCGCCAGGCCGCCTGTGAGCCGCGCCCCAAGCGCTTCGACGAGAAGGGCTACGAGAAGTTGCGGGGCTTCCGCGCGCTCGACGCGCAGGGCCGCCAGGTCGCGCGCGCGCTTTACCTCCTGCGCGAGGAGCGCGCCCGCGCCGCCGACCGGCCGCCCTTCAAGATCTTCGGGGACGACGTGATCCTCGAGCTCGCGGGGCGAAGGCCCGACTCGATGGACAAGCTCGAGGGCTTCAAGGGCCTGGGGCGCCAAACGCTCGCGCGCGACGGTCAGGCGATCGTCGCCGCGATCGTGCAGGTGCTGGGCGCGGCGGCGTAGTTCAGAAGGCGGCTCCGGCGACGGCGTTGGGCACGGCCCAGTCGAAGGGCAGGGGGGCGCCGGGGGCCGAGTAGAGCGTGCGGTAGGTGAAGTAGTCGCCCAGCACGTTCTTCACGTAGAGCCGGGTCTCCTTGTAAGGAATGAGCTCCACGAACTCGTCGAGCGGACGCCGGCCGTTGGCGCCGACCCAGCGCGCGACCGCGTTCGGGCCTCCGTTGTAGGCGGCCGCCGCGAGGCTGACCTGCCCGAAGCGCCCGGTGAGGTCGGCCAGGTACCAGGCCCCCAGCGGCACGATGCGCTCCGGGCGTTGCAGCTGCTCGAGGCCGGGGTCCGGCTCGCCGGCGAGGTGGGCGATCTTCGCGGCGGTGGGCGAGAGCAGCTGCATCAGCCCGAACGCCCGCGCCGTCGACAAGGCGAGCGGGTCGAACGCCGACTCGCGGCGCATGATGGCCCAGACGAAGTAGGGGTCGAACCCCACCGCCTCGGCCGAGGCCTCGACGGTCTTCGGGAAGGCACGCGGGAAGAGCAGGCCGAGCGCCGCGGGCTCCTTCTTCTCGTAGGCGGGGCCCCACAGCCGCTGGTTGGCGATGGCGTAGGCGCGGCCGTGCAGGCCCAGCGCGGCGCAGGCTTCGCCGAGGCGCTGGGCGTCGGCGGGGCTCTTGATCGACCGGGCCGCCACCGCCATCTCCGCGCTCGCGTCGCGCAGCAGGCCCAGCCCGGCCAGCAAGGCGGCCCGCTGCTCGCGCTCGCCCTGCGGCGCCGCCGGGGAAGGATCGACCGCGGTCATCACCAGCGGCTCGCCGGCGGCGCCCATCTCGGCCAGGCGTCGGCGCGAGAGCCAGGCGTACCACCCGGTGGGCGCGCGGCGGATGGCCTGGCGGTACAGCGGCTCCGCGGCCTTCGGAGCCGCGTCTCTCGCGCGCCAGTAGAGCGCCTGCGCGGACCACTTGCGGCTCTTCTCCAAGTCGATCAGCGCCTGCTCGGCTCCGGCGGCGTCGCCCGAGAGCCGCCGGCAGAAGGCCAGGTACCACAGGCCGTCCTCCGCGCGCTTCGGGGAGGAGCCGCGCTCGTCCACGAAGGCCGCGAACGCCTTGGCGCAGGCCGCATAGTCGCCGACGTTGAACCGGGTCCAAGCCGACAGGAACGCTGCCTCGTCGGCCGCGGCGTCCTTCGGGAAGCGCGCCGCCACCTCGTCCAGCCGCGCGATGGCCTTGGCCGAGTCGCCCCGGCCCATGGCCAGCCGCCCCAGCGCGAGCAGCGCTTCGATCTGCAGCGCCTGCGGCGCCTGGGGGACGTCGACCCCGGCGAGCACCCGCTCGGCGCGCTCGGGGTCCTTCATCTGCACATAGGCCTTGCCCAGGTTCAGCTCGGCGCGGAAGGCCTCGCCGGGAGTCCGGGCGAGCGTGGTCGCTTTGTGGATGGAGGCGAGCGCCTTGGCGGGCAGCCCTGCGGAGAGCAGGCGCTCGCCGCGGTTGAGCAGGTCGGTCGCGGTGAGGGACGAGAGGGCCCCGGCCGCCTTGAGCCTTCCCTTCGACAGCCTGGCGGTGGGGTGGTCCGGGAACTCCAGGTAGAGGGCCTTGTAGCCCTCGAGGGCGCCGGCCTGGTCGCCGGTGGCGGCCTTCGCCTCGGCGAGCGAGAAGCGAAGCTCCGGTGCGGCCCCGTCCTTGGCCGCCTTCTCCAGGCGCTCCAGCGCGTCGGCGGCGCGCCCCGCCGAGAGCAGCGCCTCGCCCTCGCGGACCAGCGTGCGCGCCGCCAGCGGCCCGTCGGGATCCAGGTTGCGCGCCTGCTCGAACTCGGCCGCGGCCGGCGCGAAGCGCCCGGAGTAGAACAGCGCCTCGGCGCGGTAGAGCGCGCAGTACGGCTCGAGCGGGCTCTTCGCCTTGCCGTCCGGGCAGCGCCGCCCCTTGGCGTCGGGCGCGAGCGCGTCCGCGGCGGCGTCGAAGTCGCGCGCGGCGAAGCGCGCGAGGGCGTTGGACAGGGCGTCGACCGCAGGCCCCTTTTCGGGCGCCGCGGCGGCGAGGAGCGTGGCGAGCAGGGCGAGAGAGGCAACCATGGCGAGCGGCCTTCGATAATAGCGGGGTCTTGAACCGCGCCGTCCACCGCGCCGAACACCAACACGTTGAGCGGCCTACCTCCCAAGCGCATGCCCCCAAGGGGGGTGGCCGGTTGACTTTGCCCTCCCTCCTGAGCAGTATTCACGGCGCTTGTTGGCTGGGGTCGGGAGCAGGAAGGGATGTGCGTCGGACGCTGTTGACGCCTCGCTGGATGCACCACCGGCCGGGATCCTGAAACGAGAGGATGGAAGCAGAGGGGGGCCCAAGAGCAAGGGCAGACTTGAGCGTTGAAGATGTCGTCGAAGGAAGTGGAAGTTGCCGTCGAAGAGAAGTGCAGGGGGAGCGAGAAGGAGGACCGCGAACAATGAAGCCATTCCCCACCGAGCTGCAGAACACCATCAACCCGGAGCCCAGCGGCAAGCACGCCAGCGTGGAGTTCCAGCGGAACCTGTTCTGCGGCCACTATGACGACTGCCTGGATGAGGCGGTGAAGAAGGGGTGGAATAGCTTCACGTGCGTGCGTTGCCCGCTCTACGCCGTCGCCACCAGCCCGGCCACCGCCAAGGACGAGGCGCGCAAGGGCATCGAGGTCTACGCCACCCAGCGCCGGCTCGCCTAGCCAGCCGACCGCCTCGGCTTCGCCCGACAGAATTGCCGTTCGAAGGGGGGCCTTCCAAGGCCCCCTTTCCCTTTGGTGTGCCCAGCATGGGCGTGACTAGGAGGTGAAAGTCCTCTGGGGAACCTGGTCGTAGGGACCCCGAGCGATCCCGCAAGGCGCCGACCGCGAGATTGGCGTTGAAAGAAGCGGGGAGCGAAACCGCGAGCC
>DASXVQ010000120.1:0-1967 GCA_036504155.1 Myxococcales bacterium | reverse complement strand
CGCTGGGCGCGACCTCGGCGGCCAGCCGCGACCAGGTCCGCTTCTTCGCCAACGTGCCGCCGACCGACCTGCAGATCCTGCTGACCTGGGACACCGACGGCACCGACCTCGACCTGCACGTGGTCGAGCCCAGCGGCGAGGTCTACCACGGGCACCACACCGCCTCAGCCGGTGGCGGCCGGCTCCAGGAAGCTCTACGCTCGGCGCCTGATTGAGAGCGCTTCCTGCCACTCGGCCCCACCCGCCCCACCCTCGGGCATCCACCTTCCCGCAGGTGCTCTGTCGCCGCCCTTCGGAGAACTGGCTTCGCTTTTCCTACGCCACCTCGAGGTCACGGTCGCGTACCGGCGTCCCTGACCGTGCAGCCGGACCTGACCATCGTGGATGTGCCGGGCGAGCCCGCCGGCTGCGGCGCAGCGCCCTGAGACGGGAGCAGTGCCTTCGAAGCATCGCGTTGCCTCGCTGCCTGGAGCTCGCGCCGCCGGAGGGGGTCTGCCCGACTTCAACGCGAGCCGCAACCGGGAGCGCGGAACCTCGCCCGATCCACTTAGGAGCACGAGAATGCGCCGCATGAGGCGCTGGGCTTCCTTGCTCGGCATTCCGGGATCTCTCGAAGGGGCGGTCGCCGTCGCGCTCTATCTCGGGCTCATGCTGCTCTGGAAGACCTGGGGCGGGACCCTGCGGATTCCTTACTCTGTCTTCCAGTACCTCCCTTCCGACGAACTGCGCGACCACCTGGCTCGATCGCTGCTCGATCTGCACGGGCAGCCTCCCGTTCTCAACCTCCTGCTCGGCATCGCGCTCAAGCTCGACCGGGCCACCAGCGTGGCCGCCGAGGAGTGGCTCACCGCCTTCAACGTCGCGGTCGGAGCAGCGACCTGCGTCGCGCTGGCCGCGCTGGCGCGCAGGCTGCTGCCGGGCGCGGGCCTGCGCTGGCTGCTCTTGGGGCTCGTCCTGCTCAACCCTTACTTCTATGCCTCCCTCTCGTTCTTCTTCTACCCGCCACTGGAGACCCTGCTGTTGACCGCGACGGCGCTCGCAGTGGCCCGCTACGTGGAGCTTCCCACCGCGCCGCGCCTCGCCTGGTTCTTTGCCCCCGCCCTCCTGCTCCTTCACACGCGCAGCCTCTTCCACCCGGCCTGGCTCCTGGCGATCGTCGGCGCGCTCTTGCTATGGACACGGCACCGGCAGGCTCGGGGCCCGCTCCGGCTGCACGCCGAGATCGCCGTGCTCGGGATGCTCCTGTCGCTGGCGTGGCCCGCCAAGAACTTCTACCGCTTTGGCTTCTTCGGCTTCAGCAGCTGGCAAGGGCTCAACCTGGCCCGCGGGCTCCCCATCGCGTCCGAGACGTTCGATCGCATCTTTCAGCGTCGAGCATTCATGCCGCCGCCGTCGCCGGAGCTCGAGGCCTTCGCGCTCGCCGGGGTTCCCGAGGAGCTGCGCGATCGCCCCACGCTGACCCGGACGACCAAACCCGATGGAAGCGCCAACTGGAATCACTACCTGGTGCTGAAGGCCTCGAAGGAGGTGGGGCCCCTCGCGCTGAAGATGTACCTCGACTCGCCGGGCATCGCGGCCGCGAAGATCGTGCGGCTCTATGCCCGTGGATACACGCGGTACGAGGGGCGCGATCCCTACTCCGGGGAGCTGGCCGGGGGCGAGTTCACTGCCGACGTGAGCGTGGCGCCCCGGTGGGCGGCCCTCTACGAAGCGCTGGTCTTCCAGCCCTTCCGCGCCTACGACCGCACAGCGCCGTCTCGGTTGACGACCGGGTTCTCGGCGCTGTTCCCGGCGCTGATGCTCGTGTGTTTCGTCGCCTTGTGGCTGCGACGCAGGCAGCGGGGGCCCGAGGAGGCGGCGATCGCCTTCGCGGTCCTCAGCATCGTTTGGGTCTTCGTGCTCGTGGTCGGCGTCGATGGCGTCGAGGGCAACCGGATGCGCTACCCAACCGAGGGTCTCTTCTTCCT
>DASXVQ010000119.1:0-94481 GCA_036504155.1 Myxococcales bacterium | reverse complement strand
CGTCTTCTCGCTGCCGGCCAAGAAGCTCTGGAAGATCGTCTCGGACTGCGCGACCTACAAGGACCACCTGCCGCGCATCGTCGCCTCCAAGCTGGTCAGCCGCGAAGGCGAGATCCACGTCTGCGAGGTGAAGATCGGCGTTCCGTTCCCGCTCTCGGACATGACCGGCGTCACCCGCGCGGTGCACACCGAGACCGAGAAGGCGATGTCGCGGCGCTGGAAGCTGGAGAAGGGCGACTACGAGTTCAACGAGGGCAGCTGGGAGGTCAGCGCGCTCGAGGAGAGCAAGTCGCTGGTCGTCTACAAGCTGCACGCCAGGCCGAAGGCCAGGGTGCCCGCGTGGATGCGGCAGTCCGCGCAGAAGAAGGCGCTCATCGAGCTGTTCGAGCGCGTCGGCAAGGAAGCGGCCAAGCTGCCCTGACTTCAAGCCGAGCCCGCCGAGGTCTCGGTCTGAGGCTCGCGGGTCGGTCGGGCGCGCCTTGATGGTCGGGCTGACGCCCCCCACCTTCCGGCAGGTGCCGCCGAGCGAGCGATGTTTCAAACTCTCAGGTCACGGAGACGGGCAGAGCACGCCCTGCGCGAGAGCGAGAGGCGCTACCGCACCCTCTTCGAGACGGCCTCCGACGCCATCCTCGTGCTCCACGACGACCGGATCGTCGACTGCAACGCCGGCGCCTCGCGGCTGTTCGGGCGGTCTCGCGAAGAGCTTCTCGGCCGCCGGATCTTCGGGCTCGCTCCCGAGCGCCAGGGCGACGGACGGCCGTCACGCGCTCTCGCGCTCGAGCGCATGGGGGCAGCCTTGGCAGGCCAGCCCCAGATCTACGAGTTCGCCTACCGCCGCCCCGCCGGCGCCTCCTTCGAGTGCGAAGTGCACCTCAACGCCCTCGTGCTGGACTCGGGCACGCTGCTGCTCGCCGTCGTGCGCGACGTGTCGGAGCGCAAGCGCGTCGAGGAGGCCCTGCGCCGGTCCGAGCAGAAGTTCGCCAAGGTCTTCACCGCGGCTCCCGACGTCATCGCCATCGTCCGGCTCGCCGACGGCGTGTTCCTGGACGTCAACCCGGCATTCGAGGAGACCTTCGGCTACACCCGCGCCGGAGCCACCGGTCGCACGTCGCAGCAGATGGGGTTGTGGGCCGATCGCCAGCAACGCGAGAGAGTCATCGAGCAACTGCAGACCTCCGGGGAGGCGCGCAGCGCCGAAGCCATGTTCTTCCACCGGGACGGCTCCCCGAGGGACGGGCTCATCTCCGCCCGCCTGATCGAGATCGGCGGGGAGAGGTGCATCCTCTGGCTCTTCAAGGACATCACCGAGCGCAAGCGGATGGAGGAGGCGCTGCGCGAGGCGAGCCGGCGCAAGGACGAGTTCCTGGCCATGCTCAGCCACGAGCTGCGCAACCCGCTGGCGCCCATCCGCAACGCCGCGCACCTGCTGCACCTGCTGCTCCCCGAGGAGCCGCGCGTGCAGCGCGCCCGAGAGATCATCGAGCGCCAGCTCGCCCACATCTCGCGCCTGCTGGACGACCTGCTCGACGTCGCGCGAATCACCACCGGCACCCTCCCGCTGCGGCGCGAGCGCTTCGACCTGCGCGAAGCCGCCAGCTTCGCGGTAGAGGGCGCGCGGCCCAAGCTGATGGGGCGCGAGTGCGACCTCTCCTACCAGGACCCCAAACGGCCGATCTGGGTGGAGGGCGATCGCGTGCGCCTCGCCCAGTTGGTCGGCAACCTCCTGGACAACGCCTGCAAGTTCAGCGCTCGCGGCCAGCACATCGAGCTCTCGCTCGATGTCGTCGGCAACGGCGGTGGGCCGCAGGCACGGGTGCGGGTCCGCGACGAGGGGCAGGGCATCGCCCCGGAGCTGCTTCCACACGTCTTCGAGCTGTTCGTGCAGGCCGATCGCTCTCTGGCGCGCTCACAGGGCGGGCTGGGCATCGGCCTCACCCTCGTCCAGCGAATCGCCGCGGCCCACGGCGGGCACGTGGAGGTCCACAGCGCCGGACCGGGGAAGGGCAGCGAGTTCAGCGTCGTGCTCCCCGCGGTCGAGGAGGCTGCCGCGCGCCCGACCGGCGGGCGCGAGCGCCGGGCTACGGCGGCTCCCTCGCGGATCCTGGTCGTGGACGACAACGCGGACGAGGCCCAGTCGCTGCGCGACCTGGTTGGATTCTGGGGCCACGAGGTCCAGACCGCGCCGGACGGTCCCGCGGCGCTCGCGCTCGCGGCCGCCTTCCGTCCCCGGGTCGTCCTCCTCGACCTCGGATTGCCGCGGATGGACGGATACGAGGTGGCGCGGCGGCTGCGCAGCCTGTTTCCGGGAACGGCACCGCGCCTGCTGGCGGTGTCCGGGTACGGCTCCGAAGAGGACCGGCGGCGCTCCCACGAGGCCGGCATCGAGCGGCACCTGACCAAGCCGGTGGATCCCGCCGAGCTCGAACGGGCACTCGAAGGTCCCGCCCGCGCCGGGGGCTGAAGCGCCCCGCCTCGTGTTGGGAAGCCAGCTGAAGCTGGCCGGGTTCGCTGCTCGAATTCAATCACCGATGCCACGGTTCGAGCCTAGCGAGCCGGCTTCAGCCGCCTTGCGAATCCGAGCCGGGGCGCTTCAGCCCCCGGCTCTCAAGGAGTGGCGCCCTCGTCGCCGCGGGCGCGCAGCTCTTGCCGCGCCTTCTTCTGGAACAGGCGCTGCTCGGGCACCAACTCCGGGACGGCGTCCTCGGGGAGCGCGGCCGCCTCGCGCAGGCCCTTGATGCACTCGGCCTTGGTCTTCCTGCTCGGGCAGTACAGCACCAGCGCGTGCAGGTGGACGTTGTCGGCGTAGCGCGGATTGATCTTCAGCGCCGCCTCGGCGTGCGAGCGGGCCGCCTCGTCGTCGCCACCGATGAACCCGGGCGCCGTCAGCAGGAAGAACGACAGCGAGCGGTGCGGCCCGCCCTCCTTCACCGACGGATCGAGCTCCACGGCGCGCTCGAGCAGGCGCCTGAAGCGCTTGGCGGCGCCGGCTCGGCTCAAGAGCGGGAGCGAAGGGATGGTCAGCCCGTAGCAAGAGGTCGTCTCGTAGAACAGCGCCGCCGCGGCCTTGCCGATCTTCCCGCGGGCGTCGTGGAGCGCCTCGCCATCGGGCAGGGCGAGCGCGGTGCCATCCGATGCGCCGAACCGAGAGAGCCCCTGCAGCCCCTCGGCGAGGCAGCGCTGGTAGACCTCGGCGCGTGCGTCGGACTTCTCGGGGTGCGTGTCGGCCTCGAAGCCGCGCAGGCGCACGAGGCGCTCGTAGTTCGTGACCGTCGCCTCGGGTGCCTTGGCGGCGGCCTCATGGGCGGCGACGCCCGCGGGAACGGACTTGGGATCGCCCCGCGACTGCCACGCCTTCTCGAGATCGACGGGCAGCGCAGGCGGCGCGCCCAGGACGAGCATCGCCGCCAATGAGCCGAGGGCGCTCGAGAGGCCGGACATGCGGCCATCGTCCCACGGCCGGCGGTGCCCTCGCGACTAGCGCAGGTAGTCGCCGTCCTGGCCGATCTTCCCGGGGCCTTTGAGCAGCCAGACTCCGGCCGAGCCCGCCTTGACGTCGAAGCTGAGCGTGCCGCCCTCGGCGACGGTCTGGGAGGCGCCGGTGACGGCGTCGACGTAGGTGCCGCCCTTGACCCCGCCGACGCTGATGTTGCCGCCGCCCTGGCTGATGCCCACCACCGCGACCGACTCGCCGTCGTTGTAGTCGCGCAGGGTCCAGAACGCGTTGTCGTTGTCGCCGAAGTTCTTCATCACGCCCTTCTGCAGCGCGGGGCTGGCGGCGCGGATCTGGTTGAGCCGCTGGATGTGCTTGAAGAACTTGTTTCCCTTCGTCGCGGCGAGGTTCTCCGGCAGCAGGTGGTCGCCGAAGTAGGCGCGGCCGCTGGTCTTGTGCGGCGCGTCGGTGCCGTCGATCTCCGCGCCGGCCATGAAGCGGATCTCGGTCCCGTAGAACAGGCAGGGGATGCCGCGCACCAGCCAGAGGAGCGAGAGCGAGGTGGCCAGCGCCCCGTCGGTGCCGGCGAAGCGGTACTTCCAGTCGTTCTGCGGGCCGATGTCGTGGTTGTCCAGGAAGGTCACCAGCTTCGTCGCGTCGCCGTAGAGGCCGTCGCGCGCGAACACGCCGGAGAGCCCGCCGAAGCGGCCCTGCGAGAGGTTGTCGCGGAAGGTGCTCATCAGCGAGAAGTCGAGCACCGAGAAGCCCGAGTCGTCGTGGCCGGAGCCGCACTTGTCCTGGGTGGTGCGTGTGTACCACCAGGGGCGGATGTCCGCCGGGCCGTTGTCGCTGGAGTCCAGGCACGTGCCCCAGCCGGTGCCCTTGACCAGGTTCTCGCCGAAGACGAAGAGGCCGGGCTTGCGCGCCTTGAAGGCGTCGACGTACTCGAGCAGGTTGCCGCGCTCGAGGTGCTTGACCGTGTCCACGCGCAGCGCGTCCACGCCCATGTCCAGGTAGCGGCCGTAGGCGTCGACGAGGTGCTGCTTGACCGTCGCGTCCTCGGTGTTGAGGTCCATGCAGTCGCCGGCGATGGACTTCTGCTGCAGCGCCCACGGGTTCTCCCAGTCGCCGCCGGCGATGAAGCCCGCCTGGTGGTACCAGGTCTTGTCGAGCGCGTTGGCGTCGACGTTGAAGAAGTGGTTCGGGTCGTGGTTCTGGTAGCCGGCGAAGCCCGTGACCGGGATGGCCTGGTTGCAGCGCGGGCAGGTGATCGTCTTGGCGCCCTGCGGGTCGGGATCGCGGAAGACCTGCGGCGCGAGGGAGCTGTCATCGTCCTCGCGGTTGGCGGAGCGGTAGTCGCCCAGGTGCGTCTGGTACGGGTAGCCCGGGTCGGCGGACGGGAAGGCGCCGGTCTTGCGGAAGTACTTGATGGGCGCGCGCGTGTTGTGGACCAGGCCGCGCAGGCCGTAGTTCGACGAGTGGTTGAGGACGATGTCCTGGATGATCCTCATCCCGCGCCGGTGCGCCTCGCAGATGAGGTCCTGGTAGGTCGCGCCCGGGGACTCGAGGCGCGGGTCGATCTTGGTGAAGTCGTAGGCGTGGTAGCCGTGGTAGTCGAGACCGGAGCGGTTCTCGACCGGCGGGGTGATCCAGATCGCGGTGAAGCCCAGCTCCTTGAGGTAGTCGAGCTGCGCGATGAGGCCCTTGAAGTCGCCGCGCCAGGTCGGGTCGCCCATCTCCAGGCGGTCGCGGTTGTAGTAGTCGTTGCCCGGGTCGCCGTTGAAGAAGCGCGTCGTCATCAGGAAGTAGATGGTCTCTTCGCGGAAGTCGCCCATCGGCCGGCCGGGAGGGCAGGGGCCGGGGTCGCCCGCGTCGGTCCCGGGAAGCGTGGAGGCATCCGGGCCGGGCTGCTGCGTGCTCGCGTCGGCGTCGGCGCCGGCGTCGGAGCCTGGCAGCGGCTGGCCCGCGTCGGGAGCAATGCAGGTGGCGGGGCAGGCGACCGTGAGCAGCGAGTTGTGGAAGGAGTCCTGGCTCTGGCGCGGGTTGGCCGGGTCGTTCACCCATTGCTGGCCGTCGAGCAGGAACTTGTAGGCGACCTCGGTGCCGTTCGAGAGCTCGAGCGAGGCCTCCCACTGGCTGCCGACCAGCGTCATCGCGACGCCCTGTGACCAGCCGTCGAAGCTGCCCATCAGCTTGGCCGAGGACTCGGTGCCCTTGGGGTAGAGGAAGCGGACCGAGCAGTTGCCGGTAGGAACGGCGACGCAGGTGGAGGCGTCGGCCGGCTCCCCATTCGTCGAGGCGTCGGGAGGCGCGACGCTGCTGGCGTCGCGGGCAGAGCTGGCATCGGCGCCGCTCGGATTCGCCGGCGAACCGCCACAGGCCGAAAGGCTCACGAGCGCGAGGAGGAGGAGGGCGGAGTGGGCGAAGCGCATAGGGGGGCCTTTCGGTGTCAGGCCTATCCACGCGCGGGAGGGCGCGGACTTTCCCCGCCGTGTCCGAACGTTCGGACACGTGATCGGTGTCACACCTTGACTCGGCGAAGTGCCCAAAAAGCCAGCAAATGCGACATGCTGCTAGCGCCTCAGGAGGGGAGCGACGACACGGGGTTCAGCGGCGTCTGGGCGGTCCTGGACATGGACGGCGACGGCAAGCCGGACCTGGCGGAGACCGCGGATCCCTCACAGAGCACCCTCACGGTATGGGGCGGGAACAACGGGTCGCCGTACTGGAAGGTCTACCGAGCGTCGCCTTGATGCGTTCGTCGGGGAGAGCGCCTGCCCCTGCAGCTAGAGCTAGGAGACGGCTGGAGGCGGGGCGACGACGCCGGGCTGCTTGGCCGCGCGTCGGCGCTGGATCGCCCGGGCGATGAGCAGGCCGGCGATGACGGTCACGACCGCGCAGACCGCCCCGCCGATCAGCTGGGAACGCAGCAATGTGCCCATCGCCTCGCGCACGTCGGCGGCGCAGCTGAGGGCTGCGGTGCCGCCGGGCGTGTAGTACCAGCCGATGAAGCTGGGAGCGGCCCAGCCGGTGAGGAGGATGCCGCCAAGGGCGCCGCACGCCGCGAGGATCATGGCTCGTTTCATGGGCGCCATCCTAGCAGACGTCCGAGAGGGGCCAGCCAGGGGCAGCGTCCCGCGCCAAGCACGTTCGAGCCGACGTGCTCGGCCGCTCAGCGTGGGAGCTTCCGCGACATCAACTGCACGAGGGCCTCCTCGAGCTTGCCCGCCACGCCCGCCAAGCTGGACTCGAACCCCTCGTCGGCCAGCGCCTTGCGGGCGGCCTGCTCGAAGCCCCACCTCGGCCGGTAGCCGATCTCCGCCCAGTAGCGCTCGTCCAGCGGCAGCAGGTCTCCCGTCATGCCGAGCACGAGCTCGCGCGCGAGCGAGAAGTCGGCGCGGGTGACGAGCCCGAGCCACCACGACGACAGCGAGACGCTCAGCAGCGGCACGGGGATGCCGGGGAGCCGGCGGCCGCGCAGCGCGGCGATCTTGGACAGGATCTCCCGGGCGCTCACCGTGTCGGGGCCGGGGAGGTCGTACCAGGCGCTGCGCGGGAGAGGGAGCCGCAGGGCGCGCACCAGCGCGACGACCGCGTCCTCCAGCGCGACGGGGCGCGTGCGCGACGCGGTCCAGGAGGGCAGCAGCAGCGCGGGCAGCCGCAGGGCCAGGTCGCGCACGATCTGCCAAGACGCGCTGCCGTTGCCGATGATCATCGAGGCGCGCAGCTCGATGGCCGGCACCGACCCCGCGCGCAGCACCTCGCCGACCTCGAGCCGGCTGCGCAGGTGCTCGGAGGGCGCGTGAGCAGGAGCGACTCCGCCCAGGTAGACGATGCGCTTCACGCCGGCGCGCGCCGCGGCGTCGCGGAGCTGCTCGGCGGCCGTGCGCTCGGCCCGCGCGAAGTCGCGAGCCCCGCCGCCCATCGAGTGCACGAGGAAGAAGACCGCGTCGACGCCTTCGAGCGCACACTCGAGGGTCGCCGGCACGTGCAGGTCGCAGAGGACCCATTCGACGCCGCCCTGCCTCGGACCGGCGCGGGCCAGCGAGCGGGTCGCGGCGCGGACCTCGTACCCCTCGGCGACGAGGGCCGGCACCAGGGCCCTGCCCACGAACCCGGTCGCGCCGGTCACCAGGACTCTGCGGAGAGTCGGGTCCATTCCCCCCTCCAAGACGTCGTCGCTCAGCCCAGGAACTCCTGCAGGTTGGTCTTCCCGAACCGGCTGCCGGGCGAGGCGTCGCGCAATTGCATGGCGATCGCTGCCAGCACCCGCTTCACGCCGGGGGTCTTCTCCGGGTCCGTCGCCGGCAGGAGCCGAACCGTGATCTGCCGCTCCTTCTGCGAGAGCTGGACGAAGAAGGCCTGTGAGCGGCCCTTCTCGACGACCACGCAATCCACCAGCGCGGTGCGGCCCGCCCGATTCAGGTACAGGTCGACCACCCGCAGGATCTCGTCGCCGTTCCGCACGGTCGAGAGCTGGATGGCCGGACACGCGGCGCCGAGGTCCTGGGCGTCTTCGAGCACGACGTGGGGCATGACAGGCTTCCTCCCTCCGGACGTTCGTTCCAGGAGCCAGCGGGGCACTCCCGGCTTGACGCGTCAGTACCCCTTGCCGTCCTCCTCCACGTGCACCCGGCCGCGGAACGTCCAGTACACCGCGGTGGTGTAGACGAGGACGAAGGGCATCCCGATGCCGGCGATGATCAGCATCGTCCGCAGGGTCCCCGGGCTCGACGCCGCGCGGTAGACGGTGAGGCTGTTGGCGGCGTCGTTGGTGGCGGTGACCAGGTTGGGCCACAGCCCCAGGCCCAGCAGTCCCACCAGCGCGACGATGGTGAGCACCGAGCTGAGGAAGGCCTCCCGCGGCCGGCCGAGGTGGACCGAGCGCGGGATGTTGGCGAGCGCCAGGACGTTCACGATCACCACCGCCGCCGCCCAGGGGTAGCGCTCGAAGTTGGCGGTGGCGTGCGGGACCCGCATCAGCGTGACGATGGTCCCCATGATGTAGAGCACCAGGAAGATGCCCCAGCTGTGCCAGGTCCAGGCGCGCACGCGATCGAGCAGCGGGCCGGGGTGGAGCTTGAGCGCGACGTAGAGCGCGCCGTGCACGGCGAACATGGCGACGGTGAGCAACCCCACGCCCAGCGCGTACGGGTTGAGGAGATCGAAGAAGCTGCCGACGTAGACGCCCCGCGCATCGAGCGCGAGGCCGAGCATGGCGTTGCCCACGCCGACGCCGAACAGGAGGCTGGCGACCAGGCTCGAGAGGAAGAAGCCGAAGTCCCAGGCCCCGCGCCACGCCTTGCCCGGCCGCTTGCTGCGGAACTCGATGGAGACCGCGCGGAAGATGAGCGCGAAGAGCAGCAGCATGAAGGCCAGGTAGAAGCCGGAGAAGACGGTGGCGTAGGCCATGGGGAAGGCCGCGAAGAGCGCCCCGCCGAAGGTCACCAGCCACACCTCGTTGCCGTCCCAGATCGGCCCGATGCAGTTGAGGAACGCGCGGCGCTCGCTGTCGGTGCGCGCCAGCGGGTGGAGGATGCCCACGCCCAGGTCGAAGCCGTCGAGCACGGCGTAGCCGGCCAGCAGCACGCCCAGGAGCATGAACCAGATGAGGTGCAGGTCCATGGCGGCCTCCTAGCGGGAAGACTCCCCCTCTCCGCTTTTGGCAGAGGGGGTAGGGGGTGAGGGCTGCTTGGCCTCGCTCAGCGACTGCTCGTGCGCCGTCCGCCCGGCGGTGGCCGCGAGCAACGCGCCGGCCTCGGTGTGCGCGGGCGGGAGGGTGATGGGCGCCGGGCCCTTCTTGATCTTGTCGTCGAGGACGACGATCCAGACCGCGCCGAGCAAAAGGTAGATGAGCGAGAACATGGCGATGGAGGTCGCCACCTCGCCGGCGCCGACCGACTCGGAGATGGAGGCCTTGGTCAGCAGCCCCTCGGCGACGCGGTATTGGAGCAGGCCCTGGGCATCGAGCACGGGGACGCCCGCGGCGTCGCGCACCAGCGGCGCGGTGACGGTCCACGGCTGGCGGCCGACCTCGGCGGTGGCCCAGCCCAGCTGGTTGGCGGCGACCGCCCCCAGCACCGAGAAGACGAAGATCCACAGCAGCCAGCGCTGGTTCCAGAGCTTGCCGCGCAGGCGCAGGAACGAGGCGAGCAGGGTGACGCCGATGAAGAACATCCCCAGCATCACCATGGCGTGGAAGGCCTGGAAGGTCGGGCCCACCGGCGGCTGCAGCGCCGCGGGCACCGCGTCCAGGCCGATGACCCTGGCCCGGAAGCTGTCGTAGGCGAGCAGGCCCAGCCCCCCGGGGATCGCCGGGGCCAGGTGGACCTTCTTGGCCTCGGTGTCGGGGAAGCCGAAGAGGTGCAGGTCGGCGGGACCGGTGGCGAAGTGGCCCTCCATCGCCGCGAGCTTGGCCGGCTGCTCGCGCGCCACCATCCGCGCGTTGGAGTGGCCGGAGAACAGCTCCGCCAGGCTGAAGACGGTCGCGAAGATGAGCGCGCCGCTGAACGAGCGCCGCGCGAACTCCTCGTGCCGGCCCTTGAGCAGGTACCAGGCGGACACCGAGAGGATGAAGAACGAGCCCATGATCATCGCGCCGATGAGCGTGTGGGTCAGGCGGTCGACCGTCGAGGGGTTGAAGACCACGGCCCAGAAGTCGACGACCTCGGCGCGCATCACCGGCGCCCCGTCCACCGACCAGGGCGCGCCGTCGCGCAGCATCTGCACCACGTGGTGGCCCGCCGGCGTCTGCTGCCAGCTGTTGGCGACCACGATCCACACCGACGAGAAGATCGACCCCAGCGCCACCATCAGCGTGGCGAAGAAGTGGAAGCCGGCGCTGACCTTGTCCCAGCCGAAGACCAGCACCGAGAGGAAGCCCGACTCCAGGAAGAAGGCGAAGATGCCCTCTGCCGCCAGCGCCGAGCCGAAGACGTCTCCCACGAAGCGCGAGTAGGCCGCCCAGTTGGTGCCGAACTGGAACTCCATGACGATGCCGGTGGCGACGCCGATGGCGAAGGTCGCCGCGAACAGGCTGGTCCAGAAGCGCGCCGCGCTCTCGTAGATCGGCTCGCGGGTCCGCAGGTACATGCCCTCGAGGTAGACCAGCACCACGCCCATTCCGATGGTCAGCGGCGGGAACAGGTAGTGGAACATGATCGTCAGCGCGAATTGGATTCGCGAAAGGACCACGACGTCCATCGGGAGCTCCCTAATACATTCGCCTGCGATTCCGGCGGGTTGGGGACCTTCGCACGGGGGGAAATGCCCGGGGCGACTATTTTCGGCCGAAATTTTGACAGGCCCAGAATGTGACTCTATATGTCCGAATCACGAGCGATTCCGCTCGATTTGGGACTGCAATGATTCGCTGCCGCCTGCTGGAGATGATGGGCCGCCGAGGGATCCGGTTCATGAGCCGGCTCTCCGACGAGACCGGCATCAACCGGCGGACCCTGGCGGTGCTGGCCGAGAACAAGATGGCGCGCTACGACTCCGACGTGCTCGAGCGGCTGTGCGCCTTCTTCGAGTGCCAGCCGGGCGATCTGCTCGAGTACACCGACGGCGAGGGCGCGACGCTCTCGCGCCTGAGAGACGGACGCCCGGGGCAGCAGAGCCCCGAGGGCGGCCCCCACCTATGAACGACAACACGAACCTGCGCTGCGAGCTGTGCGAGTCCCCGATGTCCTGCGAGACGCCTCCCGGCAAGGGCAAGGCGGTGCGCTACTACCACTGCGCGCGCTGCGGCCGCTGGGTTGCCTCGACCTACGGCGAGGAGCTGGTCAGGGCGCACACCGCCAGCGAGGACTCGGACCACTTCGCCCCCAGGCCCTACGACCTCGACCCCATCAAGCAGCGCCTCTCGCGCTGGCTGGCCAGCCTGGACGAGTCCGACCCCTACTTCGTGCTCGGCGTGCCGCCCTCGGCGACCGAGGAGGCGGTGAAGACGCGGTTCAAGGAGCTGGCGCTGCAGCACCACCCCGACCACGGCGGCGACGCGGCGGTGATGCGGCGCTACCTGAAGGCCTACGACCAGATCCGCACGGGCAAGCGCATCAGCCAGCCGCCGCAGCCGGTGCGGACGCCGATGCACGCGCCGGCAGCGTCCATGCGCAAGCGGTAGCGAGCGGGAGCCGTCGAGGTCGCGGTTCCGCAGTGCTGCGGCGCCGCGCGCGAGCCAGCGCAGCGCCGTCGAGATCGGCACGACTGGCGGCTGCGAGCTCGGGCCGCACGCATCGCAGCCGTCGGGGCCGAGCAAGCCAAGAAGAGCCCTTGGCGTCTTGGCCCCCTTGGCGCCTTGGCGTTGAAGAATCAGACCTCCGCGGACGCTCGTTCCCGCGTCCTTGCCCTGCTCGCATCTGGACGGCGCCGCACTAGCGGGCCAGCTCCGCGCGCCCGAACCGCACCACCCAGGTCACCGGCAGCGCCAGCAGCGCCAGCCCCAGCGCCAGCTTCGTCTCCGGCGCGAAGAGCTGCCCGGGCGAGACGAACCCCTCCACCATCCCGACGACGACGAACAGCGGCAGCGTCCCCAGCGCCAGCGTCAGCGCCCGCCGGCCACGCACGCGCAGCGCGTCGGCGCGCGAGAGGTCCCCGGGCGAGACCAGCGAGGCTCCCACCATGAAGCCCGCCTGCCCGGCGACGAGGATGGCCGTCAGCTCCACGAACCCGTGCGCGGCCGCGAAGGCGAGCATCGACGGGCCGAGCTTGGCCCGGAAGCACAGGGTCACCACCGCGCCCAGGTGCAGCCCGTTGAAGAACAGCAGCGCCGCGGTCCCCAGCCCGGCGGTCAGCCCCAGCGCGAACGCGGACAGCGCCACCGCGACGTTGTTGGTCACGACGCGCGAGCCCAGCACCAGCGGGGAGATGGCGCCGAGCGCCTCGTCGGTCCACAGGGTCCCCTGCGCCAGGTGGTCGCGCACCGCCTGGGGCACCAGCGCGTCGAGCGAGTGCGGCTCGAACAGCGCCGCCACCGTCCCCACCAGCGCGCCGGCGGCGAAGACGAGCAGCGCCGCCCAGAAGTAGCGGCGCTCCTCGAGGAAGGTCCGGGGGAAGTCGTGCACGAAGAAGCGCTTGAGTGCCGAGCCCCCGCCGGTCCTCTTGCGGTAGATGGCTCCGTACCCCCGCGCGCACAGCTGGTTCAGGTAGGTCGCCGCGTCCGAGCCGGCGAAGAAGGTGTTGGCGTGCGCCAGGTCGCTCGCCGTGCGCCGGTAGAGCCGATCCAGCTTCTGCAGGTCGTCCACCGACAGCCGCGAGCGCTCCAAGCCGTCGAGCAGGCCTGAGAGCTCCTCCCAGGCTGGGCGCCTGCGCTGCACGAACAGGGGCAGGCTCTCAGCCACGGCCGGACCCCGTGAGCGCGCGCAGGAAGGCCTCGGCCGCGGCGCCGTTCGCGAGCGGCTCGTTGCGCTTGGCCTCCGGCAGACGCCTTGCGAGCGGCTCGGCCAGCTTGAGCGCCACCCGCTCCCGCGCCTGCGGATCGAGCGAGGTGGCCCGCGACAGGAAGCCCGACACCAGCTCGAACTCGCCGGGCGTCAAGGCGACGGCCGAGGAGGAAGAGGGCGCAGGCCCGGCCGGAGCGTCGTAGCGCGAGAGATCGACCTTGCGCTCGCGCACGACCACCGTGCCGGCGAGCAGGTCGCCCAGGCGGCGGCTGTGCGGGCTCACCATCATCGCGGTCAGGCCCGCGGCGTAGAGCATCGGCAGGAAGTCGACCACGCGGCCCAGGTTGCGCAGGGCGGCGTCGGAGAAGGCCTCGGGCGAGCCCTCGAGCTTGACCACGCGGATGCGCAGCGCCCGCTTGCCAGGGGACCGGCCGCCCCAGAGCGTCTCGAAGAGCGTCCAGTAGCCCCACTGGAGGAAGAAGACGCCCAGGCTCAGCGCCACCTGGGCCACCGTCTGCAGGCTCTGGAAGCTGGAGACGAGGTCCCTCTGGATCGCGAGGGCCAGGACGAAGATCACCGACGCCCAGAAGAAGAAGAGGATGAAGGCGTCCAGGATGTAGGCCAGCGCCCGGGTCCCCAGTCCGGCCACGTCGAGGCTGAGCGAGACCCGCTCCGGGGTCTCGATGGACAGCGCGGGGTCAGGCGGCGGCGGCGCGCCGGGGTCGACGGCCATGGCCCTTACGAGGATACCCCGGGAAGGTTTACCCTCGGGAGGGCGTTCGGGGAGCGGCAGGCCGCACCCGCCGATGCCTACTTTCTGCGCCGGAGGCCCCCGTGCTCACCGACCTGGAGGCCGCGCAGACTCAAGCCGCGCCTGCGCCCGCCTCGCCCTCGAACGTCCCTCTCGATCTTGCCTCTCGCCGCCGCGGCTTCGGCGCGAGCCTGGGCTGTGCGGTAGACGGGCTGCTGGGCGCGGTGGACCGCGGCCGCAACATGAAGATCCAGCTGGTCTGCGGCCTGCTCGTGGCCGTGGTCGGCAGCGGGCTGACCTTGGGCCTGGTCGAGCGCCTGGCGCTCCTGGCCTGCGTCGGCGCGGTGCTGGCGGCGGAGGCCTTCAACACCGCCATCGAGGCCGCGGTGGACCTGGCCACGGCGACCTTCCACGAGAAGGCGCGCATCGCCAAGGACGCCGCGGCGGGGGCGGTGCTGGTGCTCTCGGTCAGCTCGACTCTGGTGCTGCTGGCGATCCTGCTGGACCACGCGCCGGCGTTCGCGGCCCAGGCCTGGCGAATCGGGCTGCAGTCGGCGGCCGGGGTGCCGCTGGCGGCGTGCGCCTCGCTGCTCCTGCGTCGCTCCGCGCACAGCCGCGCGAGGGACTACGTCCTCTCCGCGCTGGGGACCCTGCTGCTCGCGCTGCTGGCCACCTGGACGGCCAGCGCCGCGTTCACGGTGCTGGCGGCGGCGCTGTTCGGCGCGTGCGTGGCGGTGGGGCTTCGGAGGAGCGGTCGATAGGTAGCTCGCGCGAGCCGGGACGGCGCAGCGAAGCGAGGCGCCGCGCGCGGCGGACGGTCGACTACGTCTTCAAGTGATCCAGCAGGTCGTCGAAGACGAACTGCTCGATGCGCTCGCGGGATTTCGGTCCGAGCGCCTCGCCGAACTTGAACTGGCACTTGTAGTTGCCGGTCCCCTTGACCGCCCCGACGCAGACCGCGTCGCCGTTGACGGGCTCGGTGGACCCGGGGAGCTTGAGCACGATGGCGACGGGCCGGTCGCTGCCCGGGGCCTCGCCGGTGAGCGCGGAGAAGCCCTCGGGGCCGACGTCGATGGTCATCAATGGGCGCAGCCGGCCGGCGATCTCGATCTCGATCGGCAGGATTCGGGCCGCCTTGAGCAGCGAGCGGGGCTGCTGGCCCATGCGCACCGAGACGCGCTGGTTGGCGAGCACCGCCCGCGCCAGCTCGTTGCGGTCCGCGAGGTACTTCGCCAACTCGTCCCCGGCCAGCTGGCCCTTCTTGTTCTTGGCGTGCACGACCTTGAATTCGGCGACCCATTTGGCGAAGTCCATGGCCGGGAATGATAGCCGGGTCGCTCACCCGAGGTAGTGACGGGCGTCACCAGGGTCCCCCGAATGGGAAAGCGGCCGCCGCCGTCCCTTGCGGAAAATGACCGGATCGCTCGGGCCGCGGTAGCATCGCCGCACCCAGGCCATTGGGGGCCGGTTCGACTCGAAGAGGATGGCTATGAGACTGACGCGCTTCGCCGTGGTCCTCGCCGCGCTCGCGGCTTCCAGCGTCGCCTTCGGCGCGGGCAAGGCGCCCGCCAAGAAGGAGCCGCCCCTTCCCACCGCCAAGGCCCAGGTCACCGACACCGAGGTGGGCACCGAGGCCAAGGACGACGCGCGCAAGGCGGCGGAGGCCTACCTCGCCGCCATCGCGCACCAGGGCAACGACGGCGCCATCGACTCGCTGCTGGGCGGGGCCACGCTGACCGCGCGGCTGTACTCCATCGAGAACTGGAAGATCGTCGGGCGCGAGAAGCACCGCAAGGAGGTCGGCGACGTCTCCGACCTGCACGGCTACGTCAACGCCATCGACAAGGCGGGCCGCGAAGCGCTGGCCACCATGCTCGGCGGCGGCCCGGCGGCGGCGGACGCCGACGGCCTCGGGGTCCAGGAGATCTCCCAGGAGGACGCTGCGAAGATCCTCGAGCCCACCAAGAAGATGGGCAACGCCATGAGCAAGAGCCACCCGGTGTTCGCCTACCTCGCCCGCGTGGACCGGCAGGTGTACTGGCACCCGAAGAACCCGTTCCGCAAGCTGCTCGCCGACGCTGGCGCCAAGGGCAAGTACACCTGCGACTTCGACCTGTTCTGGATCGAGACCGTCGAGGGCCGCCACGAGGACAAGAACGCGCGCAAGTGGCCGCTGCGCATCGTGCGCTGGCAGGCCGGCGCGTCGGACAGCGGCTACAAGGTGCTGCCGGCGTCGGACTGGAACGCGGAGTAGCCCGACCCCCCGCGCTCGTCGAGGGGCCGGCGTCCAATCCGCCGGCCGGCTGGACCCTCACTCCACCGCCACCAGCTTCACCCGCTTGTAGATCCGCCGGTCCAGCGGCATCCGCACGTCCAGGAACGACAGCGCCTCGTCGAACTCGATGCTCACCGAGGGCACCGGGGGCGAGATGGACACGGTCAGCTGGAACTCCCACAGGCTCACGATCGGCTCCTTGATGCCCAGCCCCTCGGGCGGCGGCGGCGGGAGCTTCGAGGCCGCGGCGCGCACGTCGGCCAGCGCCTCGCGGTCGATGGCCGGCTCGTTGGAGCCCTCGACCAGCGTCACCGAGCGCAGCGTGCCGTCGCCGTTCTGCACCACCCGGAACAGCGCCCGCTTGCGAGCGGTGAACTGCTCCTTGAGCATGCGGTCGTAGGCGTCGCGCGCGGCGCGGGCGCTGAGGCCTCCAGTGCGGTCGACGACGGTGGGGATGGTGAACCCGCCCGCGGACCCGTCGGAGAGGAGGTTCCCCGTGGCGGCATAGCGCTTGGCGTTCTGCTGCCAGATGGCGGTGAGCATCTCGGTGTTCTCGCTCATCTGCTGCATCCAGCCGCGCACGCCGCTGCGGCGCACGTGAGCCTCGGCGTTCCACTGATCGATGAGCGCCTTGCCCAGCTGCGCGAAGTACGGGTCGACCAGGCCGTTCTCCACGCGGCGGCGGTTCTGGCCCGCCGTGATCAGCTCGGCCGGGCTGCGCTCGGTCGGATTCTCGGGGCCGAGGCGCACTCGCTCGCGCAAGACGGGAATGCCCGCGGTCGCGGTCGGCTCGGCCTTCAACGAGAGGTCCAGGTTCACAGCGCGAGGCAGGTCCTGGGCCGGTTCCTCCCTCACGGCAGCGGCCGCGGCGGGTTCGGGCGCGGAGGCCGGGGGAACGCTGGCTGCGGCCACGGGCTCCGGGACGGGAGACGAGGTGGGCGCCGGCACAGGTCGGGTCGCCTCTGCCAGCGGCTTCGCCGGCTTGGGGACGCGCTCGGCTTCCACGCGCGCGGGCTTGGCGGCGGCAATCGGCGGCGCAGGCGCAGGTGGCGGCGGATCGACGAGCCGGGTCGGCGGTCGCCGGGTGACGACGACGTCCAATTGCACCGGCGCGCTCGGCGGAGCCTTCGGGACCGGCAGACGCAAGAGCCAGGCGAAGAGGGCGGCGTGGATCGCCACGCTCACCGCCAGCCCCAACCGACCCGATGGCAGCCCGCTCCGCATCCGGGGATCTTAGTAACGAGGCCTGTCGGGCGGGACCACCGACGGGCGGGCTCGTCGACCTTGTACAGGACGGCTGTACGACCTGAAGGTCGCGGCGCGGGAAAGTCTTCGATGGACGAAGGCTTCGCTCGCGAGCCGCGTCCGCGAAAGCACTTGGCCGCGACCGAATTCGATTGCCGCTCGCGGCGCGTGCGCTCGAGGCGGGGCCGGCAAGAGCAAGGCCGTCCAGAAACGGGCGCCCCGGCTTCGGGCGGGGTAGCCTGAGTGCCTTCCTCTGCAGGAGGGGAGCATGGTCGCGCGCGGCTGGCTGGGAACGGACCTCAACGGGCTTCGCCCCGACTCCGGGACGTACGGGCTCTATCCCATCGAGAGCCTGCCGCCCCTCGACGGCATCTCCCTCGACGGGAGCCTGGAGTGGCTGTTGCCGCTCGAGCCGGAGCTCGAGGCCCAGCAGGTGACCTACCGGCCCGACGCCGCCCGTCGCGCCGAGGTGGCCAAGCGCCTCGAGAGCCTCGTCAAGGAGGCCGCGGCCAAGAAGGTCGCGCTGCCGCCGACGTTCGCGAAGGTCATGGGCAGCCAGGAGATCCGGGACCGCTTCCCGTCCTCCACGGCCTGCTACTTCGATCTGCCTGCGGGCATCGCGCCGGCGCCTGCGCCGCTGCCCGGTGGACACCTCATCCGCTTCCTCAACGACCAGCAGGGCTGCGCCTTCTGGTACCTGTGGCTCAAGCCCGACGGGACGGATTCGGTGGTCGTCTCCGGCGCGCTGCTCGATCCGGGCTCGCCCCCGCCGCCCAAGGGGCAGGCCGGCGAGATCTACGAGTGCGCCGACCCGTTCGAGGAGTTCCTGCTGCGCTACTGGCTGGAGAACACGCTCTGGTTCGCGCTGACGAGCGAGACGACGCTCAAGGAAGCGCACGGGCGCTATGCGCGGCACTACCGGAAGTAACGGCGAGCAGGGCCACGGGATGGCGCGGGCGGCGGTCGCACTGGCCATCCTCCTCTGCGCGGGCCTCGCGGCCTGCGCGGCCACCCCGCACGCGCCCGCCAAGCCTGATGCCCCGCCTCCCGACGCCGGCGCGCCGCCGGAGCAAGCGGACGACTGCGGCGAGCTGGGGATGGAGCTCGCCGAGGTGCAGCGGGAAATCCTCTGCATCCTCCTCCACCGGGCCGGGGTTCCCCCGACGTTCACGGTGCGCTCCGCGTACTGGCCCTGGCGCAAGGACACCCTGCTCGCGGTCGTGGAGGGGGGCGAGGTCCCCGAGCGCAGCGGGCTCGGGTCGAAGCGCTTCCGGGTCTTCGCCTTCGATCTGTCCGGCGAGCAGCCGCGCCTGCTGGCCGCGAGCGACCCGCAGGGGATCGAGCTGGCCAAGGACGACGTCGCCGGCTTCGGGGACCTCGAGAAGTACCGGCTCGACCAGACCGAGCACGCCGTCGCGGTGACCGCGGTGCGCGCTCGCAGGTACACCGGCGGAGACGCCCGCCTGGAGCGGCTCTTCGTCTTCCGCTTCCGCGCCAAGAGCCTGGAGCCGGTGCTGCAGACGGTCCTCGGGTACTCGGTCGACATCGCCGGGGGCGGCGTGCGCGAGACGCTCGAGGCCTCGGCGACCATCGAGATCGGCGACGCCATGACCGGCGGGCACTTCGATTGGCTCAAGCGCACGACCGACGCATCCGTCCGCCTCGTCTGGCGAGGGCTCCGCTACGAGATGGACGGCGAGGACCCTCTGAGCGAAGAGCGGGATGCCGAGATCTTCAGGCCGTAGCGCCGTCCTCGAGGCGGCGGCGCGCCCACCTCGAGCCGCGGGCCGACCCGTAAGTCTGGGATCGACGGGTCTCTTCAGCCCTGCTGCGCGAGCCAGGCGAGGGCCTGCTCCCGGGTGCTGAACGCGCGCAGGTTGCGGCTGGTCAGCAGGTTGATGGTGTTCAGGGCCATCTTCTTGAGCCCGGTGACGCCCACCACCGCGCCGGCCTTCACGTAGGGCGCGTTGGCGGCGACCGTCTCGCGCACGGTGGTGACCAGCGAGTCTTCCAGGGGCGTCCCGGAGACGTCCGTCAGCGTGAGCGCCGAGCCCTTGGGCTGGCTCGCGACCAGCGCCCGCTCCTCGAGGAAGACCTTCCTCGCGTCCTCGACCTCCATCTGGGAGGCGTCGATGAGCACCACGACGCGCCCTTCGTGGGTGACGAGCCTGACTCGCGGCAAGGAAGCCTCGCTGGATGCTTGAAGGACCATGGACCCTCCCCGGGGCCGGCGGACAAGGCCATCCCATAGCCCCCTCGAGCCCGGCGTGCAGTGCTCCCCGTCACACTTGCTGGACGAGCCAGGCCAGCGCCCGTTCGCGGGTGTCGAAGGTGCGCAGCGGGCGCCCGGTAAGCAAGACCAGGGTGTTGATGACGATCTTCTTGAGCCCGGTGATCCCCACCACCGCCGCCGCCTTCACGTAGGGCTCGTCGGCGGCGATGGTCTCGCGGACCACCGAGACCAGCGCGTCGTCGAAGAGCATGCCGGTCACGTCGGTGAGCGTCAGGGCGCTCTTGGGCGCGTGCCGGGCGACCACCGCCCGCGCAGCGACGAAGACCGCCTTGGCGGGCTCGACCGCCAGCCGCGAGCCGTCGATGAGCACCACCTGCCGGCCCTCGTGCACCATCAGCCGGACCCGCGGACCGGCGGCGTCGGGCTGCGGCGCCGCCGAGGGCGGGTTCGTCGTCTTTTCGAGATTCATGTCGCCCCCTCCGGGCAGCACGTTACTGGCAGCCGCAAGCGGTGCCGGCCGAGCCGCAGGCGCCGATCCTGCCGTCGCTGCGCAGGCACGGCAGGGCCTGGCACCTGGGGTTGGTCGCCGCCGAGCAGGCGTCGGAGGCGACGCAGCCGCAGGCGTTGATGCCCGCCCCGAGCTGGCAGGTGCCGCCCAGGCCGAGCCCGGTGGTGCAGGTCTTGGGCGAGCAGGCCGGGTTCAGGGCGGAGCTGCAGGGGTCGGTGCTGACGATGGACCCGCAGGAGCAGGCGCCGGTCGCGCTCTTGGCGCAGGCTCCGATGGTCCCGCCGGCGAGCGTGCAGAGGTTCGCGCCGCACTGCGGGTTGAGCGCCGAGCCGCACGGGTCGTTGGAGGTCGAGCCCTGGCAGCTGCAGGCCCCGGCCGCGTCCTTGCCGCACTTGCCGGCGGTGCCGTCGGAGAGCGTGCAGGCGCTGGCACTGCACTGCGGGTTGAGCGCCGAGGAGCAGGGATCGCTGACGACCACTGCGGCGCAGCCGCAGCCGCCGGCCGCGTCCAGGCCGCACTTGCCGGGCAGGCCGGTCGCGAGCTTGCAGTCCTTCGCCTCGCAGGTCGGGTTGATGGCCCGGTCGCAGGGGTCGAAGGTGGTGATGGGCGCGCAATAGCAGGCGGCGGTCGCGCTCTTGGTGCAGGCGCCGTAGGTGCCGCCCGCGAGCGTGCAGATGCTGGCGCCGCACTGCGGGTTGGCCTGGGTGCCGCACGGGTCGTTGGTGGTCGTGCCCTGGCAGCCGCAGGCCCCGTTGGCCAGGCCGCACAGGCCGGCGGTCCCGTCGGCCAGCGTGCAGGAGGCCGCCCTGCAGGACGGGTTGGCCGCGGAGCCGCAGGGGTCGGCCGGCGCCGCGTCCTGGCAGCCGCAGCCGCCGGTCGCGCTGATGCCGCACAGGCCGACCAGGCCCGAGGAGAGCGTGCAGCGGTTGGGCGAGCAGGTCGGGTTCTGCGCCTTGCCGCAGGGGTCGTTGGCGCCCGAGGGGATGCACCCGCAGATCGCGACGAAGCCCGTGCCGCAGGTGCCCAGCGTGCCGTCGGAGAGCGAGCAGACGTCGGCCTTGCAGCTGGGGTTGGAGCCGTAGGCGCAGGGGTCGTAGCTCGCGCCCAGGCAGCCGCAGGCGCCGTTGGCGTCCCTGCCGCACTTCGAGTGGGTGCCGTCGGGCAGCACGCACGCCGCCGCCGCGCACAGCGGGTTGAGCGCCGAGCCGCAGGGATCCGACGGGGAGACGCCCGAGCAGCCGCAGGCGCCGGTGGCGGCGTCGAAGGTGCACTGGGCGATGGTGCCCAGCGGCGTGACGCACTTGTTGGCGAGGCACTTCGGGTTGGCGACCGAGCCGCAGGGGTCCTGGGGCAGGGCGCTGGCGCAGCCGCAGGCGGCGGTCGCGGTCCGGGTGCAGGCGCCGGCGGTGCCGTCGGGCAGCGAGCAGGCCTTCGGGTCGCACTGCGGGTTGAGCGTGCCGGCGCAGGGGTCGGCAGTCACCGGGCCGGCGCAGCCGCAGCCTCCGGCGGCGTCGAGGGCGCAGGTGCTGGACGCGCCGTCGGGACGGGTGCAGGCGAGCGCCGCGCAGCGCGGGTTGAGCGCCGAGCCGCACGGATCGGACGGGGTGACGCCCACGCAGCCGCAGTTGCCGAACGCGTCGCGCCCGCACAGGGCGGCCGTCCCGTCGGGCAGGGTGCAGCGGTTGGGCGAGCACAGCGGGTTGAGCGCCGAGCCGCAGGGGTCGGTCGGCGAGGTGCTCTGGCAGTCGCAGCTGCCCAGCGGGTTCCTGCCGCAGGCGCCGGCGCTGCCGTCGGCGAGCGTGCAGGCGCTGGCCTGGCAGGTCGCGTTGGCCGCGCCGCAGGGGTCGTTGGCGGTGGCCGGGCAGCCGCAGCGGCCGGCCGCGTCCATGGCGCAGGCCGTCCAGGTGCCGTCGCTGGCCTGGCACTTGTCGGGCGAGCACTTCGGGTTGGCGACCGAGCCGCACGGGTCGGACGGGGTCACCCCCACGCAGGCGCAGCCGAGCAGCGGATCCCTGCCGCACTGGGCCGCGGTGCCGTCGGGCAGCGTGCAGCGGTCGGCCAGGCACAGCGGGTTGGCGGTGGAGCCGCAGGGGTCGCCCGCGGCCTTCTGGCAGGCGCAGCCGAAGAGCGGGTCCTTGCCGCACAGCGAGGCGGTGCCGTCGGGCAGGGTGCAGGCGACCGGAGAGCACGAGGAGCCGGCGGCGCAGGGGTCGACCACCGAGCCCACGCAGCCGCAGCCGCCGTTGAGGTCGAGGCCGCAGTACGAGACCTGGCCGTTGGGCAGCGAGCACCGGTCGGGCGAGCACTTCGGGTTGGCGATGGACCCGCAGGGGTCGACCGGGCTGACGCCCACGCAGCCGCAGCCGCCGGTGGCGTCGCGCCCGCACTGGGCGATGGAGCCGTCGGCGAGCGCGCACTTGTTCGCCGAGCAGAACGGGTTGAGCAGCGAGCCGCAGGGGTCGGTCGAGCCGCTCTGCTGGCAGGAGCAGCCGCCGGCCGCGTCCCTGCCGCACAGGCCGACGGTGCCGCCGGCGAGGTAGCACTTGTCCGCGTTGCAGGACGGGTTGGCGGCGCCGCCGCAGGGGTCGTTCACCGCGCCGGCGCAGCCGCAGCCGGCGGTGGCGCTCGCCGCGCACTTGGAGACCGCGCCATCGGGGAGCGTGCAGAGGCTGGGCAGGCACATCGGGTTGGTCGAGCGCGAGCACGGGTCGCTGGGGGCGACGCCGACGCAGCCGCAGGCGCCGTTCTGGTCCAGGCCGCACAGCGCGACGGTGCCGTCGGAGAGGACGCACTTGTCGGGGGCGCAGCGCGGGTTGAGCGCCGAGCCGCAGGGATCGGTGGGGCTGCCCGACAGGCAGGCGCAGCCGCCGGTGACGTCCTTGCCGCAGGCGCCGGGGGTGCCGTCGGCGAGGTAGCACTGGGACTCGTTGCAGGAGGGGTTGGTGGCCGGGCCGCAGGGGTCGACGGCCTGGCCGGCGCAGCCGCAACCGTTGGCGGTCAGGCCGCACTGGGAGGGCTTGCCGTCGGGCAGGGTGCAGGCGCTGGCCTTGCACATCGGGTTGACGGTGGGCGAGCAGGGGTCGGACGGGGTCAGCCCGACGCAGCCGCAGCCGCCGCTGCGGTCGAGCCCGCACAGCGCCACCGTCCCGTCGGAGAGGATGCACTTGTCGGGGCTGCACCTCGGGTTGAGCACCGTGCCGCAGGGGTCGTTGGGGCTGACGCTGGCGCAGGCGCAGGCGCCGGTGGGGCCGCGGCCGCAGAGGCCCTGGCTGCCGTCGGGCAGCTTGCAGGCGTCGGCGGTGCAGAGCAGGTTCGCCGCGCCGCACGGGTCGTTGACCACCGCGCCCAGGCAGGCGCAGCCACCGGCGACGCCCATGCCGCAGGCGCCGACGGCGCCGTCGGGGAGGGTGCACGGGGTGGCGGAGCAGGCGGGGTTGGCGGCGGAGGAGCAGGGGTCGGTGGGGGTGGAGAGGGTGCAGCCGCAGCGGCCGGAGTCGTCCATGCCGCACTGGGCCGCGGAGCCGTCGGGCAGGGTGCAGCGGTCGGCGGCGCACTTCGGGTTGAGGACCGTGCCGCAGGGGTCGGCCGGCGCGTTGGACTGGCAGCCGCAGGCGCCGCTCCCGTCGAGGAAGCACTGGCCCTGGGAGCCGTCGGCGAGCTTGCAGGCGGCGGTGCCGCAGCGCGGGTTGGCCGTCGAGCCGCAGGGGTCGCTGGTCATCGGGCCCGAGCAGAGGCAGCCAAAGGCCTGGGTCACCTGGCAGGAGCCGGCGGTGCCGTCGGTCAAGGTGCAGGGGCCCGCGGAGCAGGCGGGGTTCTCGATGGAGCCGCAGGGGTCCTGCGGGGTCAGGCCGACGCAGGCGCAGGCGCCGGTGGAGTCCATGCCGCACTGGGCGGCCTTGCCGTCGGCGGTGGTGCAGGCGATCGGCTGGCACATCGCGCTGGCGCTGGCGGCGCAGACGTCGACGGGGGTGCTCGCGTCGCGCGCGGGATTGCCCGCGTCCGAGGTGGGCCGGCCGGCGTCGTCGGGGGTGACGACCTCGGCGTCGCTCGGCTCGGCGCCGGCGTCGGGGTGGACGGCGACCTCGGCATCCGTATCCGTGGCGACCACCGACCCGTCGGCGCCCGGGAGAACCGTGGTAGCGTCCGGCGGCGTCACGCAGAGCTTGTTCTCGCAGAGCTGGTCGGCCGGGCAGTCTGCCGTGGCGTTGCAGGCGACGAGGCCGGTGACGGCCTCGTTGCAGCCGGCCGCGACGAGCAACGCGGCCACGGCGCACAGGGCGCGAAGGACGTTCGAATGCATGGGTACCCCCGAGTACGGCCAGTGAATGTGCCGGAGGGTATCGCCGGCGCTCGCAAGCCGTCCATCGGTGGGGTGGCCCGGTCGTATTTGCCCAGTCTTTACGGTCTCCTAGGGGGCGCACTGCTAGGAATCAGGGATGGCTGATCCAAGGGCGAAGCCGCAGGGCTATACCGTGGGCGAGGAAATCGCCAACGCCGTCACGCACGGGGTCGGGGCGGCCATCTCGGTGGCCGGGTTGACGGTGATGGTCGTCTTCGCGGCGCTGTGGGGCGACGCGTGGTGCCTGGCGGGGGCCATCGTCTTCGGCGTCGCGCTGCTCCTGCAGTACGTCTTCAGCTCGCTCTACCACGCCATCCCTCACGCCCGGGCCAAGCATGTGCTCAAGGTGCTGGACCACACCTCCATCTACCTGCTCATCGCCGGGACCTACACGCCGTTCACGCTCATCACGCTGCGGGACGCCGGCGGGATGTGGCTGTTCGCCGCGGTGTGGACCATCGCGGTGGCGGGCGTGGCGGCCGAGGCGTTCTGGGTCTACCGCCCGCGGTGGGTGACGGCGGCGGGGTTCATCCCCATGGGGTGGGGCATCATCTTCCTCATCAAGCCGCTCCTCGAGCGCCTGCCGAGCGCGGGCATCGGGCTGCTGATTGCGGGCGGTCTGGCCTACACCGTGGGGACGTTCTTCTACGTGCTCAAGCGCGTGAAATACATGCACGCCGTCTGGCACCTGTTCGTGCTGGGCGGCAGCGTCTGCCACTTCCTGGCGGTGGCGATGTACGTGCTTCCGGGGCGGTAGCCTCCCCCCGGCCCCCTCCAGCGGCTCCAGCGGAGCTGGAGGGGAAGGGGGAGGCCCTTCGGCGATCCGGTAGGAGCTACTGGCACCGCCGCTTCCATGCTCGTACGCAGCCCTTGTGCTCCTGCTTGGCGGCCCGGGATGTAGATGGTCTCAGGACGCGGCCTTGCAGGTGGCCTCGACGATCCGCGCCTCCTTCTCCTTCACCGTCGCGACGACGATCCGCTCCAGCTGCGCTTGGGTCTTCGAGAGCTCCGCGACGAGGATTGCGGCGCACTTCTTCGCCGGCATCCCGCCGATGCCCGCGCCCATCAGCGAGAAGGCCATCGAGCGGATCCCCAGCTCCCTCGCCCGCGCCAGCGAGGCCCGCGTGGCCAGACGAAGTGTCTCGTCGCTCGTGCGCTGGCGCAGCTTGAGCAGGAAGAGCGGGTTGAAATCGTACTTGTCGAGGACCGCGGCGTGCACGAGCCAGCGGCAGGGCAGCGCGCCGCCGGAGCTGACCGAGGCCTCGCCCAGCGCGATGCCTTCGCCAGGCTTCGCGCCCAGGTGATCCTCGGCCCAGCGCAGCGCCTCTTCTTCCACCCTCGGCCCGGCCCGTTGGGCGATCGCCTCGGCGAGGTGCGTGCCCCAGCCCAGCGTGAGCTGCTTGTTCGCCGGCACGACCAGCGCCTCGACGTCCGGCACGTCCAGCAGCGATCCGCGGAAGACCTCGAGGCGCATGGGCCAAGCCTAGCGGAGCGGACGCGCGCACGGTGCCGGCCTTGGCACCCCGCGGGCTGCGTGGCGTGCCGCCGGAGCGGACCTGCGGGCGCGGCCGTGCCCTCGCGCGCCGGTCGCGGCCCGCGGCGGCTGTCCCGTGAGCTCGGAGAACAGCGCCTCGTAGAGGGCCACGCATCCTTCGCGGTCGTGGTGATCGCGCACGAAACGACGGCCGCGCTCCCCCCACCGACGGCACTCGTCGGGGTGGGTGTACGCGGAGTAGATGGCCCGCGCCAACCGCGCCGGGTCTCCGGCCGGGACGCAGATGCCGCAGCCGGCTTCCCGCACCAGGCGCGGCGCGTCGCCTCCCTCGGGGAAGCTGGCGATGACCGGGCGACCTGCCGCCATGTACCCCAGCAGCTTGGACGGTACGACCGGGCAGAGCAGCGACTTCTGCAGGGTGGCCAGGCAGACGTCCGCAGACGCGACGACCTCCGGGTAGGCCTCCTTGCTCACGAAGGGCATGAAGCGGACGTTCCTGAGCCCCAGCTGCCGCACCTTCTCTTGGAGCCGTGCCTTCTCGACCCCGTCGCCGACGATGAGCAGGACGATGTCCGGATGATCGCGCAAGTAGGAGCCCGCCTCGACCACCGTGTCCAGGTCCTGGGCGAAGCCGAGCATCCCGGCGAAGAGGGCGGCGAACTTTCCGTCGAGGTCGGCGGCGGTGCGGTACTGCGTCCGTCGGGACCTCGGGCGGATCAGCGAGGTGTCGACCCAGTTCGGGACGATCGCGACCTTGGCGGGCGGCACGCCGACCTCCTTCAGGTAGTCGGCGTTGCCGCGCGAGTGCACCGAGATCGCCTTCACCTGGCGATACAGGAACCTCTCGACCCAGCGTGCGGCGGTGATGGCGGCTCGGCTCCTCAACACGCCCAGGTCGACGGCGTACTGGGGCACGAGGTCCTGGACGTTGAGGACGTGCGGGACGCCGTGGATCCGTTGCAGAGCGAGGCCGACCAGCGCCAAGGGGAGCGGTGGCGAATAGGCGAGCGTCACGTCCACACCGCGCAGCAGCAGCGCCGCCTCCAGGTAGACGAGCGCGTTGACGAGCTGGCCGAGGCCGCGCACCACGGCGGGCGCGTGGCTGCGGTGGATGGGCAGCGTCGGGACGCGGACGATGCGCACCCCCTCGCGCTCCTCGCGCTGCACCAGGCGGTCTCGCAGCGATCGCCCGCCCGATGGGTCGCCGTGCGTGGAGGTCAGGACGGTCACCTCGTGACCGTGCCGGCGCAGCGTCTCGGCGAGCTCCCACATAATCTGGGCCGCTGACCGCACCTCCGGAGGAAAGACCGCCGTGAGCAGAAGAACCCTCATCGCCCATCCTCCTGCGGCACTGGCCGACCCGGCCCGGGGCGAGCGAGAGGGATTCGCCCGGTCACTCCTTCGCCTTGACGACGACCGAGCGCACGGCTGACGAGATCCCCGGGCCGAAGCTGGCGCTGCGCTGGATGTCTTCCCAGTTGTCGTGGAACCAGCGGATGGTCTTCTCGAGGCCGTCCTCGAACGTCGTGGTGGGCTCATAGCCCAGCAGCTGCCGCGCCCGGTCGACCGACGCCAGGAGCCGGCTCTTCGTGTCCCAGCGGCGCTTGCCGACGATCCGGACGCCGGCCTTGTTGCCGACCGCCTCGTTGATCCGCTCGGCGAGAGTGCCGATGCGGATCTCGCGCTCGGAGGCCAGGTTCATCTCCTGGCCGACCGCGGCCTCGACGTAGCCAGCCCGCAGGAGCCCTTCGACCAGGTCGCCCACGTAGCAGAAGTCGCGCGTGGCGTCGGGGTTTCCCGTGATCGGCAACGGCAGCCCGAGCATGGCCCAGTAGATGAAGTTGGGGATCACGTTGCGGTACTGGCCGGGGACCTCGCCGGGTCCGTATGAGTTGAAGAAGCGCGTCTTCACCACCGGCAGGCGGTAGTGATGCAGGAAGAAGTTCGAGTACAGCTCCCCCAGCATCTTGGTGACCTGGTAGGGCGAAGTCAGGTGCATCGACATGCAGTCCTCGCGCAGCGGCAACGGGGCTTGGCTGCCGTAGATCGAGCACCCCGACGAGGCGTAGACCACGCGGGACACGCCCGAGAGGCGCGCGTACTCCAGGACTTTCAGCGTCCCCATCCCGTTCACGAGCAGGTCGTGCTCGGGGTAGTCGACCGAGTTCTGGTTGGCGAAGAACGCGGCGAGGTGGAAGACCACCTCTGGCTTCTCGTTGAAGACCCGCTTCAGGGCCACGTCGTCCGTGACGCTGCCCCGGACGACCAGGACCCCGGGCAGCGAAGGGATGTTCCAAGCGAAGGCGGCGGAGAAGTCGTCGAGGATGAGGACGGCGCTCGCGCCGGCGCAGATCAGCCCGCGCACGAGGTTGGTGCCAATCGAGCCGCCACCGCCCGTCACGAGCACCGTCTTGCCGCCGTAGGTCGCTCGCTCCATCCGCCGCTCCGGGCAGGCCTGTCGGGGAGGGCGGCCTCCGGCGTTGCGTCCCGTCGCCCTCCGTGGAACCAGGCGCCTGAGGCATTGAAGTGTTCCCGAGCGCTCGCCAAGGCCATCCCCCGGCTCGGGGGCACGGCAACTCCGCGACCCTCGGGGACGCAAGCCCCAGCTTCATTCGGGCACTTGAGATCGGCCGTCGCTCGGTCGGTCCCGCGTGCACCCGGCCGCCGCCCTGGGCGGGAGCCGGCGATGGCCACCTGAAGGCAACAAGCTCTCGATGCGTCTGCTCTTCCGGCCTTAGAATCCCCGTCCCGGCACGGACGCCGGACGCTCCGCCCGATCGAGGCCGGGGCCCGAGGAGACGAGCGAATGAACGTCAGGAGCCTGTGGATCGCCGGGGCCATGCTGGCCGTGCTGCTGTCCTCGACCGCCGCCCGCGCCCAGACCCCCGCCTGCGAGGCGCTGGAGGGCGAGCAGAAGAAGATGGTCGACGAGCTCTTCGCGAAGCTGAAGCCGTACGAGTGCTGCACCGACTCCTTCGCCAAGTGCCTGGCGCCGCAGGCCAAGAGCTGCCCGGTCGTCCCGCGGCTGGCCAACAACCTCTGCCGCATGGCGGCGCTGGGCAAGGACGCCGCAGGCCTGGAGAAGGCCTACGAGAACCGCAAGAAGAGCATGACCGGCTCGCACCCCACCCGGACGTTCGTGCTCGAGGACTCGGCGCGCCTGGGCGAGGCGAGCGCGCCGGTGACCGCGGTGATGTACGCCTGCACCCGCTGCCCGTTCTGCCGCGACCTCGTGCTGGCGCTGCACCGCGAGGTCACCGAGGACGCGCTCAAGGGCAAGGTGAAGCTCTACCTGCGGCCGTTCCCGCTCAAGGGCCACGAGGGCTCCACCGAGGGCGCGCTGGCGCTGATGGCCGCCGGCAAGCAGGGAAAGATGTGGCCGTTCACGGTCTACACCTACAAGCACTTCGACGAGTTCAACCCGGTCATCCTCGCGGACTGGGCCGAGTTCCAGAAGCTGGACCGGCCGGCCTTCGAGGCCGCCCTGGCCGACGAGAAGGTCCGCGAGGCGCTGACCGAGGTCAAGAAGGAGGGGACCCGGAACAAGGTCGAGGCCACGCCGACGATCTACATCGACGGGCGGCTCTGGTCGGGCGAGCTGGAGACCGGATCCATCGTCGACGCGCTCCTCGAGGAGTACGACCGGGTGACTCGCAAGTAGCCGCCGGCCTCCCCGCCGGCCGCCCTCATTCCGCCCTCTCGAGGTCCGCGATGACCGCGCCATTGTCCAAGCAGGCCTTCGACTTCCGCGGCGAGGCGCTCTGGGCGCTCCACTGCGCCGAGGGCCCCGTCCCGCGCGCCTCGGTCGACGCGGCCCGCGCGTTCCTGGAGAAGGAGCTGCGGCCCTGGGAGCTGGGTGCCGAGGACTGGACCAAGCCGGCCGACGACGTGCGCCGCGAGGCCGGGCTGCTCTTCGGCGCGGAGGTGCCCGACTTCACGCTCACCTCGAGCACCTCCGGCGGGCTGACGTGCGTCGCGCAGAGCTATCCCTGGAAGAGCGGCGACGAGGTGCTGGCGCCGCTGGGCGAGTTCCCGAGCAACGTCTGGCCGTGGAAGGCGCTCGCCCCCCGCGGCGTCTCCTTCCGCGAGGTGCCGCTCTGGGACGGGCACCTGGCCGGCGCGAGGGCGCTGGACTCGAAGCCTCCGTCTTCCGGCGACGGCCCGTCCGGCCAGGGGACGACGATCGATCCCGAGGCGCGGCTGCTGGCGGCCATCGGGCCGAAGACGCGCATCCTCACCGTGAGCTGGGTGCGCTTCCAGGACGGCCTCCGGCTGGATCTCGCCCGGCTCGCCCGGGGCTGCGCCGAGCGCGGCGTCGACTTCGTCGTCGACGGGATCCAGGGAGCCGGCGCGCTGCCCATCCGGCTGCGGGGCTCGGGCATCGCCGCGTTCGCCACCGCCGTGCACAAGGGCCTGCTCTCGCCGCAGGGCGCAGGGCTGCTCTGGACGGAGCCGGGCTTCCGCTCGCGGCTCGCGCCGATGGGCTCCTGGCTCTCCGTGGAAGGGGGCCTCGACTTCGGACGGCCCTCCACCGACTACGAGCGGCCGTGGCTCAGCGATGGCCGCAAGTTCGAGCAGGGCGGGTCGGGCGGGCTGCTGCTGGTGCCGCTCGCCGTGTCGCTGCGGCTCTTGCGCGAGGCGGGCTCGGAGGCGATCGCCAGGCACGTGGACGCGACGCAGGCGCGGCTGCTCTCGAAGATCACCGGGGGCTTCCAGCGCGACGCGCAGCGGCTGGACGGCCTGCGGCGCGAAGGGCGCCTCGGGCCCATCCTCGGCTTCCACCACGGCGGCGCCGGGGCGCAGCTCGTCGCGGACCGGGCGAAGGAGGGAGGCCGCCGGAAGATCTTCGTGTCGGTGCGCGAGGGCTACCTGCGCGTGGCGCTGCACGGCTGGCACGACGAGGGGGACGTCGAGCGGCTGGCGGCGTGGCTGAGCGCCTGACCCGCATCCCCAAGCCCTGGCTTGCGGTGGCTCACCCGAAAGCCCGCCTCCAGGGCCAGCAGGAGAAGTGCCAATACGCAAAGGCGAGCAGCCGCGCGGCAACGGCGTCGAGCATGCAGCGGCCCCGGCCGCGCCCTACCGGGGCGCAGTGACGACGACGAAGATCGCGCTCAAGGACTCGGAGCCGAACCGGGTTCCGCGCACGCCGTCGCGAGGCCGGCGACCCGCGATGGCGCACCGAGCGCCTCCTCCAGTAACCGCCGATTGAGCGTCCGGATGTCGTAGCGGGCCGCCGTGAACTCACGGCCCGCCTCGCCCAGCCGCCGCGCCTCGCCGTGCCCGAGGCCGAGCAACTCCTCGATGCGCCGGGCCATCCCCGCGCTGTCCCGCGGCTCCACGCCGAAGCGCTGCTGCTGCTCCGGCGCCAGCGACTCGGGCACTCCCCCGGTCCGCGAGGCGATCACCAGCAGCCCCATCAACATGGCTTCCTGGACCACGCAGGCCTGCGTCTCCGCCCAGTGCGCCGTCGGGACGCTCGGAAGCAGCAGCACGTCCGCGCGGCGGTACTCGTCGACGAGCGCGTGGTGCAGCACCTCGCCGACGAACTCCACGAGGCGCTCCAGCCGCTCGGCGCGGACGCGCTCGTGGAGCCCGGCGAGCGCAGTGCCCGCGCCGACGATCCGGTAGCGGAAGCGGTCGATGCCCCGAGCGCGAAGCTGCGCGACGGCGTCGAGTGCGTAGTCCAGGCCCTTTTCGGCGCTGACCCGCCCGACGGAGACGAGCCGCAGCACGCCGTCCGGCATCCATGGCTTGGGCGAGTCGGGCGGGTAGTCCTCGAGGCGGAAGCCGACGGGGAGCACCGAGATCTTCTCCGGCTCGCAGCCGCGCCGCAGCAGCTCGCCGCGTGACGAGGCGGTGTTGGTGAACACCCGGTGCACGCCGCCGAAGACGCGGCGGCTCTCGCGCTCGGGGATCGGCCGTCCGTCCGGCAGCTCGCCGCCGTGGAAGTAGAGCGCCACGCGCGCGCCTGGATACCAGCGGGCCAGGAAGCCGAACGACTGGGCGGTGATGAGGTTGTGCACGAGGCAGACGTCGGGCTCCTGCTCCGGGAGCGCGAGCGCGCGGACCGCATCCAGCAGCACTCGCTTGAGCGGCAGGCGGTCGTCCCGAGCCGCGGAGACGCTGCGCATCGGCGCGCCCGGGCCGCGCAGGAGATCGTGGGCGAGCCGCGGCAGCCAGCTCGGCAGGTCGCGAAGCGTCCAGGGCAAATAGGTCGTCCGCCGGTCGAGGCCCCAGCGGTCGATCAGGGCGTTCCGGGTCGCGTCGTGCTTGCCGAAGGTGAAGACGCTGACGTCGTGCCCGTCTTCGAGGAACTGGGAGAGCTGGGTGTCGTAGTAGGGCTTGTAGGGATTGGGGTAGTGCTCCGCGAAGACGTGGATGCGCATGCGCCCTCCGACGAGAGCGAAGGTGCAGGCGCGACGGTGACCCTGCCAGCCCCCTTTTCCATCTCGGGCTCGGAGCGGAGCAGCTCAGTCGCGCGCGTGGCCCGGCGACTGGAAGGCGGCGAGGCGGGCGCCACTGCGGTCGAAACGGACGCCGCCGAAGGTCAGCTCCTGCTCGGCCGCGGCGAGGCCGCGCAGCAACCCGCAAAACTCCTCGCGATCGGGCACTTGGCTCGTCGCGCCGCACGCCACGCGGGAGGCCGTGCGGTAGATGTAGTGGCTCACGAGCGGGTTCTGGCGCATCAGCTCGGCGGCGCCGGCCACGCCCGCGGCCCAGCGCAGATCGGTCGGCGCGCCCTCGAATCGCTGCCAGAGCATGCCCGGCCGGAAGACGAAGTCCGACTCGGTGGACCGCTCGCCGTTGGGCGCCTTGGCCCGGACGGCGACCGTGGCCAGGCTCTGCTCTCCGCGACCGGGGGCCAGCTCCACTTCGTAGAGCGCGGTCACGCTGTGACCGGCGCCGATCTCGCCCGCGTCCACCCGATCGTTGGCGAAGTCCTGTGCGGCGAGCCGCCGGTTCTCGTAGCCGATGAGCCGGTAGCGCACGATGGACTCGGGGTTGAAGGCGACCTGGATCTTCACGTCCTTGGCCACCACCTCGAGCGTGCCGCCCAGCTGCTGCACGAAGGCGCGGTGCGCGTCGTCGAGGTCGTTGACGTAGACGTAGTTTCCGTTCCCCTTGTCCGCCAGCTGCTCCATCACCCGGTCCTGGTAGTTGCCCATCCCAAAGCCCACGGTGGTCAGGGTCACGCCCTCGAGGACGTGGCCTCGGATGGCCTCGAGCATCTGGGAGTGGTCCGTGGGACCCACGTTCGCGTCCCCGTCCGAGAGCAGGATGACGCGCGAGATCGCCTTCGGGGCGAGCGACTTGGCGGCGACGGCATAGGCCGTCTTCAGGCCCTGGTACAGCCCGGTGGAGCCCTCGATCCGCAGGCCGCGGATGGCCGAGCGGATTCGATTCGCCTGCTCCACTCCCGTGGCCGGCAGCACCTCGCGCGGATGGTCGGAGAAGGTGACGAGCGCGACGGTGTCGCCGTGCTGGAGGTGGCCGACGAGCATCTCCAGCGCTTGCTGAGCCAGGGACAGCTTGTCGAGCGAGTCCATCGAGCCGGAGACGTCCACCAGGAAGGTGAGGTGGGCCGGCTTGCGCTCGCGCCCCTCGACGCGCCGCGCCTGGACCCCGATGCGCAGCAGGTGCTTGCCCTGGCCGTACGGCGAGGGCGCGCCGTCGAAGTACACCGCGAAGGGCCCGTCGTCCGGCGACGGGTACGCATAGCTGAAGGCGTTGAGGAACTCCTCGGGCCGCACGGACTCGGGCGGGGGCAACCGGCTGTCGAGCAGGAAGCGGCGGGCGATGCTGTAGGAAGCAGTGTCGACGTCGACGGAGAAGGTCGAGAGCCGCTTCGAGGCGGTCGCGACGAAGGGGCTCGTGCCTGCGGTCGAGAGGTCCTCGCCGGTGACCTGGGCCGCCGGCAAGGCGAAGGAGTGGGAGCGCAGCGAGCCGGAGAGGCCCTGCGTCGCGACTGCGCTGCTGCCAAACGAAGTGCTCAAGCCGCCGAGACCGCCGGTCGGGCCCAGGAGGCTCCCGAGGGAACCGCTGGACCCGGATCGGGGGCCGAGGACCTTGAGCATGGCCAAGCGGCAGACGGCGCTCTTGGCGCGGGGTCCCGCAGCCTTGGGAGCCGAGCGGTGGACCTTGGCAGAAGTGCCGAGCGCGCCTTCGGCACTCGAGTGCCTTTCCGCGAGGTTCTGGTGGACGAGGTTGAGCACGCTCGGGCGTTGGGCGTCGTCCGCGCGCAGGAAATCGGCCACGTCCCTAGCCTCGTCTTCCGAGAGAGCCGACGGCTCGGCAGACGCGAACTGCGCCTTCGCGACGAAGAGCCCGGCCCCGAGGGTCGCGAGCAGGAGGGCGGCGGTGTAGACGAAGCCGACGCGGTGGCCCAACCCGACCCGGGGCGGAGCGGGGAGGAAGGAGATCTCGCTGCGGGTCCGGCCGATCTGGATGCAGACGCGGTCGAGGGGCAAGAGCGGATGGCTCCCCGCGGGCAGCGTGACTGTCTTCGCTTCGCGGGTCAGCTCGGCGTGGGCGCCGGGTGGCACGTTCAACGACAGGCCATCGCCGGAGGGCGACAGGAGCGTGAACTGCGGCTCCGCGAGGCCGTCCGCCGGATCGAACTCGCAGCGCGCGGTCGCGCCGATCTTCACCTCGGTCGGATCCCGGTGGAGGGTCGACTGAAGCAGGCGTTCGCCCCAGAAGTAGCGGACCACGACGGCGGGGCTCCGGGCAGTCGAATCCTGGCGAGGCTCCCGCATGGGCGGCCTCCTTCTTGGCGGTCGAGGTCGCGGCTGGCTGTCATTGAAGACAACCAGCGAGGCTTCGCGGTTCCCGGCCGGACGTGCGTGCCTCGAGTCGGGCGCAGGCCGCCGGCGACGAGCGCGGTCTGGCCGGCGACGCAGCCGTTACCGAGCGCGCGATGGTGATGACCAGGGGTGCGGCGAACGCCGGCTCTACGGCACGTACAGCGTGTTGATGCCCGGGTCCTCCGGGTCGTACAGCACGACGATCTCGCCGGCGGTCGCGAACGCGTGAAGGTCCTCCTCGCGCATCGAGGAGATCGACCCGGTGTAGCTGGCGCTCCCGTTCACCTTGAACTCCCAGGAGATCTTGAACGGGTGCCTGTTGTTGAGCCTGGTGGAGTGGTCGAGGCCGGCGTAGGTGACCCTGGCCATCACCGGGCGGCCTTCGCGGTACGCGCGGATCTCGCGGCGGTTGGAGCGCACTGCGAGGAACGCGAAGAGGCCGCCGATGATCGGGAAGAGGAGCGTAAAGGCGCCGAAGTAGCCGAAGAAGCCGTAGGTGCCGCCCTTCACGCGCGACCACTGCGGTCGCGCATCGGCGACCTCGAGGTCGATCGTCGAGCCCGGCTGGAGCTGGAGGTACTCCTGGCCGAGCATGCTCGAGGAGCCTTCGAACTGCGCCCCGTCGAAGGAGTAGGTGTAGCTGACCTCGATCGGGTGCTCGCCGTTCACCTCGGCGTGGTAGTTCGGCTCCGCCTTCGTCACCACGCCCGAGTACGCCTTGCCGGTGGCCTCGATGGCCAGGTCGATGGGCAGCGACCAGCAGAAGACGCCGGTGAAGGCGAGCCCGATGACCAGGAAGATCACGCCGACGAGAAGCATCACGAACTGGCTTCCCTGGTAGCCGTAGACGAGCCTCCGGGCGACGGGCGAGGGCTCACGCGGCGCGGGCGGGACGGTGGTGAGCGTGGGGACGCCGCCGGTCAGCGCGCTGGAGGGGATGGGCATGGCAGCGATCCTCCGCCGTCGGGCGGGGCTACGTCCACTTCCGACACCCCGAGCTTGTCGAGGGGCCAGAGTTCAGTCCGTGGGGTGCCGGACGAGGCCTCAAGGATTGAACGCTGGCCCCTCGACAGGCTCGGGGTGCCGTCGCACCGACAGCCCGACCCGCGCCCCGCCCCCTTCGCGGTTGCCGGCCCAGGCGTCGCCGCCGTGCGCCTTGGCGATCCGCCGCACGAGGTTGAGCCCCAGCCCCAACGCGCCGTGCGTCGAGGCGTGCGTCCGCTGGCGGAGCTCGTCGAAGGCCTTCGCTTCGTCCCCGGGCTTGAACCCCGGCCCGGCATCTTCCACTTCGAAGCGCACCAGCTCGCCTTCGCGCCGGACCGCGAGCTTGGTGGCCCCGCCGCCGTGCCGCCGCGCGTTCTCGAGCAGGTTCGCCAGCGCCCGGCCCAGGAGCGTCGGGTCGCCGTCGAGGCCCAGCTCGTCTTCCGCCGACAGCAGCGTGGCGGGCAGCCCGGCGCGCTCCAGCGCCCGCTGCGCCAGCTCCGCTCCGTCCAGCCGCTGGATCGACAGCGCCGAGAACTGCAGCCGCGAGTTGGCGAGCAGGTCGCCGACCAGCGTGTCCATCTCGGCGATCTCCTTCTCCAGCTCGTCGATCCACTTCACCTGGCCGGCCGGGCCTGGCGCCTTGTCCTCCAGGCCGCCGGTGCGCGCCATCTCGGTGACCAGCCGCATGTGCCCCAGCGGCGTGCGCATCTCGTGCGAGACCGCCGAGAGCAGCTCGCGCTGGTCGGCGATCTGCCGCTCGATGCGGTCGGCCATGCGGTTGAGGCTCTCGGCGACGATGCGCTCCTCGCCGTTGCGCAGGCAGTGGGTCTGCACCCGGGCCTCGAGCTTGCCCGCGCCCAGCTCCTCGGCCACGCGCACCACCATCCCCAGCGGCCGCAGGATGCGCCCGGAGATGCGGCCGGCGGTGAACCACAGCGCCAGGACGATCACCAGCAGCGGAAGGGCCAGGCGCCACAGGGTCCAGCCGCGGCCCTGCTCGGCGCAGCCGCGGATCTCGCCCAGGAGCTGCCCGTCGCGCATCACGCGCGCCGTCATCGGCCAGCGGCACGCGGGACCGATGCTCTGCAGCACGGCGCCGCGCGCGTCGCGCAGCTCGACCGAGGCGCTCAGCTCGGCGGCGATGCGCTCGGCGAACGCCGCGCGCTCGTCCGGGCGCTCCCACACGCGCGCGAACTCGCCGCCGACCAGGGTCTGCAGCCGCTGCGACTGCTGCTTCCAGGTGTCGTCGGAGAAGGCGCGAAGGGCGGCCGAGAAGAGGGCGCCGGTGAGCAGGATCGTGATCGCGAAGGAGAAGAAGAGCCGGCGCTGCAGCCGGAAGAAGTAGGGCACCCGCGGCCCGTGGTGGGGGCGGTGGTGATGCCTCACGGCTCGCCCTTGCTGAGGACGTAGCCGACGCCGCGCACGGTGCGGATGAGCTTGGGGTCCTTCGGGTCGTCGCCCAGCTTGGCGCGCAGGTGCGAGACGTGGACGTCCACGGTGCGCCCGGAGACCACGGTGTCGGAGCGGCCGGCCTCGGAGAGCAGCGCCTCGCGGGGGATGACGCGGCCGGCGCGGCGGACCAGGGCCAGCAGCAGGTCGAACTCCAGGCCGGTCAGGTCCAGCACGCGGCCGGAGACCTTCGCCTCGCGCAGGTTGGCGTCGATGGCGATGGGCCCCACCTGCAGCCGGTCGGCGACGGCCTCGGGCCGGGAGCGGCGCAGCACCGCGCGCAGCCGGGCCAACAGCTCGCGCGGGCTGAAGGGCTTGGGGATGTAGTCGTCGGCGCCCAGCTCCAGGCCGACGACGCGGTCCGCCTCGTCGCCCCTCGCGGTGAGCATGAGGATGGGCGTGTTGCCCTTGGCGCGGATGCGCCTGCAGACGTCCAGGCCGTTCATCCCCGGCATCATCACGTCGAGCAAGACCGCGTCGAAGGGGTCGGCGTCGAGCATGGCCAAGCCCCGCGGCCCGTCGGGCGCGTGGGAGAGGCTCACCTCGTTCTGCGCGAGGTAGCCGCCCAAGAGCTCGGCGAGCCGCGGGTCGTCGTCGATGAGCAGGACGCGGAAGGCCATGGGGAGTCGAGAGTCAGCAGTCGATGGTCGATAGTCCCACGACTCGGACGCGCCAGGAGCGTCCGGCGTCCCTGCCGGGTCGGTCGAGCCGTGTCATTGCGAAGGCGGCGTCTCCGGAGCCTTGGGCTGCTGCGGCGCGGCGGGGGAGGGTGGCGCCGGCGGCGGCGCCTCGTGGCAGGGGCAGGACCAGCCTTGCGAGCGCTGGTCGTAGCCGTGCCCGGAGCCGCAGCCGCCGTGGCGCAGGTGGTGGATGCCGGAGGCGTAGCCGGCGACGGTTCCGAACGAGAGCAGGACGATGAGCAGGGCGCGTCTCATGGGCAGTCTCCCTTCCTAGCAGCCGCAGGCGCCGTGGAAGCCGAAGCCGTAGGGCCGCTCGATCATCTGGGCCAGGCGCTTGCGCTGCTCGGGGTCGAGGATGGCGTGGACCTTGCCCAGCGCATCGACGGCGGCCTTGCGTAGCTCGGCCATAACCCCGTCGTGGCGGGCGAAGGCGGCCTGGACCTTGGCGCTGTCCAAGGGCTCCGCGCGCAGGGCCTCGGCGAGGTCGGCCTTGGACTGCTGGACCTCGCTCCAGAGCTTGCTGCCGTGCTCGCGCAGCTCGTCCGCGGCCTCGACGATCACCTTCTCCTGGGCCGCGGAGGTGCCCAGGCGCAGGAAGGTGCGGCGCAGCCAGAAGCGCGGGCCGCCCATGCCGTAGCCGCCGTGCGAGCCGCCACAGCCGTGGCCGTAGCCGTGGTGCCAGCGACCGCGGCGCAGGACGTGGATGAGGCCCAAGAGGCAGAGGGTGCCGATGAGGATGCCGAACATGTCAGGTCTCCTTGGTTCGTGGGGTGAAGCGCCAACGACCTGACCGTAGACATCGTGCGTGAAGCGTCCTGTGGGAGTCGTGTGAAGAAGTGCAAAGGCGGGCCTCGGGAGACGGGGGGCGCCGTTGGGGGATCTAATGATGCGGGCCGAAGGGCACGATCGGTCGATTGCCTAGGAACTACGGATCGTTGGGCCTGCTTTCTCCAAATTCCCCGAAAGCGGCCCCGGTGCCAGGCTCCAGGCCCGGAAACCTGGCCGCCATTTGAAGCCGGCAGCGCCCAGCCAATAGGCTGTCGCGATGAATCTCGCGCGCTTCCTGGTCCTGGCACTCGTCCTGGCGCTGGCAGGCTGCTCCTGTGATCCGGGCTCCGGCGCCGGCTTCGACGCGGACCAGATCCGACCCGATGCTGCCGCGTCCGGGGCCGACGCGGAGCCGGCTCCCGATGCCGAAGCCACGGCCGTCGACGCCGGTTCCGAGGTGGCCGATGCCTCCGCCGCACCGGTCGACGCCAGCCAGCCGCCCGCCTCCGATGCCGAGGTCGTCGCCATCGACGCCGGCACTGCCCGCGACGCTTCTGCCCCCGAGCCTCCCGACGCCGCCGCCCCGGGCCTCGACGCCGCGGCCCCCGCCGGTCCCGACGCCTCGCCTTCGCCGGTTCCCGGCCTCTACGACGTCACCGGCAGCGAGGCGACCTACGGCGCTTACCGCGGCCAGGTCGAGCTTCGCCCCGCGGCCGCCGGCGGCTACACCGTCCACCACGTCCAGACCTGGGACACCGCCCGCTTCGAGGGCGAGCAGGTCGCGCTGGCCTGGGAGGGCACGGCCACCGACACGCTGGAGGTGACGGTCACGCTGGACCGCGTCGGCTTCGTGAGGAGCTACCAGGGCCTGACCCGCGACGGCGTCGACCCGGCGCCGGTTGCCTTCACCGCCAGCTTCGCGCGCACCGCCTGGAACCAGCTGTCGGGCACGTTCGCGCCGCAGAGCGCCGGAGCCGCCCCGTCGTTCCAGGAGACCTGGACCTGGTCCGCCGCGAACGGGGCCGATCCGCTCTGGCACAATCAGCGCGTGGAGCTCGCCAGCCACGACCCGATCCCCGCCGGGACCAAGGCGACGCTCTTCACGACCTACGCCCAGTACCACACGCTCCCGGAGATGGCGCCGTACGTCGGCCGCGCCGACTTCCAGGAGGCGATGCACTACTTCGTGCGCGACTACACCGACCTCGACTTCTACCGCGCCCACCCCGACACGCTCCGGGTCATCCAGCGCCTGGTCGACCCCATCGCCCTCGTCGAGGCGCGGCTGCGCAACCGGGCCCTGCGACAGACGCTGGCCGAGAAGGCCGCGGTCCTGGACGCCGAGATGCCGGCCCGCTTCCTCAACAGCGCGGGGATGCTGGTCGCCAACGACCTGACCGCCGTCCCGGCGCAGGAGATCCCCAGCGGCGACTCGATGCTCTGGACCGGCGTCTACGCGGCCAGCCAGGCGATGCGCTACGAGGCCACCAAGGACCCGGCGGCGCTGCAGAACCTGCTCACCGCGCTGCGCGGCCAGTTCATGTGCTTCGACATCGTGGGCACCGGCGGCGACTTCGCCCGCACCATCCGCGTCCACGTGCCCGGCAACACCGACCCGAGCTGGGTCCAGGGCACCGGAACCTACGCCGGCTACGACTGGCAGAGGGGCGCCAACAACGACATGCTCAAGGGCTACTGGGTCTCCTTCCCCTGGGCGCACCTCGTGCTCTCCAAGCTCTCGGGCTACACGGCCGAGCAGCAGAAGATGGTGAGCATCATCGAGGACCTGGTGGCCAACTTCGCGGTCGCCAAGGACGGCGGGGGCAACGAGCTCATCGCCAACGGGCTTCTGTACTGGATGACCGGCAGCTACTCGCGGCTGCTGCAGTTCGAGCAGCTCTTCGCCAAGGAGCGCGGCTGGATCGTCGACCAGGGCAATGGCGCGATGTGGGAGTACGGCACCAGCGACTGGTCGGGCAATCACCTCATCGTCCAGAGCCTGCTCACGCTCTACCTGCTGTGCGACGAGACCAACAACCACACCTCGGACCTGCGGCGGGCGAACCGCATCGCGCTGGAGAACCTGCGCGACACGCGGCTCGGGCTCTACCAGCTCATCACCGCGACCGTCGGCGACTTCGGCGGCGTGGTGCAGCCGGAGCTGGAGGAGGCGCTGCTGGTGATGCAAGAGATCGCCGCGCCCAAGGTCTTCGAGGACGTCGACTGGCGGGTGAACCCCAGCTACTCGATGTCGCCGTTCCCGTCGCTGCCCTGGAAGAACGACTGGATGGACGGCGGGCGGCTGCAGTCCTTGCGCGCCTACCCCATCTACGAGGCGCCGCGCGACGTGTTCGCCTGGAAGGACGGGCCGTTCAGGTTCCGCTCGGGCCTCTACCCGCCCAGTCCCGGCGCGGACTACCTGTTCGCCTACTGGTTCGCGCGCAAGTTCGGCGTGGTCGACCCGGCGCGGTGAGGCGGGCTCGCCGAAGCGGTGCGCTCGCCCTGCGAACGAGGGGCCCGCGGGGCTGCGTGGTCCGGTACAGGTGCCTGCGCGTCGACGCGGAACAGCTCAATGCGATCGTCGAGCGACTTGGCCGACCTCTCGTGCTAGTCAGCCAAGACACAGGCGCCGATTCGTATGCATTCGCAGCAGTCAGCCCAGCACAGCTTCAGGCGCTGAGAAAACTCTCGCTCGTGGACTAGATCGAACCAAGTACCCTCGGGGCAGTTCAGGCCCCGGTCACCCTGGTAGTCCGAGGCCACTCACCTGGAAATGGACGCCCGAGTGCGACGCTTGGTGCTCCGGCCATCCTCGGGAAAGGCGGCTTGTTTGCCCATGGGGCTAGGAACCGCGAAAGCTGTGGCGCTGGCGCTGGCCCTGGTGGCGGCGACCGGGTGCGCCACCCTGCGCTGCCCCGCAGAGGGCGGCCGACCGTGGCGTGAGATCACGACTGCCCATTTCCAGATCGTCACCGACCTCGACGCCGACGCCGCGCGGGAGGCCGCCGTCCGCTTCGAGCGCGTGCGCCACGTGGTCGGCAAGACCTTCCCGATAGACCCGAAGGGACGGCTCCCGGTCGTCGTGACGAACGCCGATTTCGGCTTCGACGGGCGCCACGACGGACGCTCTGGCCTGGTCTCCGAGGGCGGGGCGCTGCTCCTGGTGCGCTTCAGGGGACAAGGGCCCAACGGGCGTATCGACCGCGGCAACAGCTTCGCGCGGGCCTACACCGACTACGCGGCGGAGGGCTTGTTCGGGGGCCCACCGCGGTGGCTCGCCGTGGGTCTCGCGTCCTACCTGGGCCAGCTCCGCTTCGACGAGGACGGGCGGTCGGCCACGCTGGGCCACGAGAGCGCAGCGAGCCTCGACCTCGTGCGCCACGAGGGCACCCTGCTCCCCCTGACGACGCTCTGGCGCTGGGACGGCCAGACCGAGACGGGGATGGAGGAGGCCCGCCGCAACGCCTCGTCCTGGTTCTGGGTCAGCTACCTCATGCGGAACGAGAGCTCGCGCTTCTACGACTTCCTGCACCGCATCTCCCTGGGGCAGGAGGCGCACACGGCCTTCGAGAAGGTCTTCCCGAACAGCGAGATGCTGGAGCGCGAGCGGCGGGCGCAGCTCGACTTCCGCAGGTGGTTCATCGAGTGGCCGCTGCAGAGGGTGGAGATCCCGCCCGAGGTGGGCGAGACGCTCGCGGTGCGCGAGCTCGGCGCCGCCGACTTCCACGTCCTCAGGGCCCGCATGGAGGCGACGGGACTGAGCGAGCTTCCGGAGGAGGAGCGCGAGGCGCGCCGCACCGGAGAACTCGCACAGGCGCGCCAGCACGACCCCTCGGCGCTGGTGCCCGGCCTCGAAGCGCTTTCGAGCGCTCCCGCAGACCAGCGTCTCGGCCTGGCGCGGGCTCTCGTCCAGGCACATCCCGACAGCGGAATGGCTCACCTCGCCTTGGCGACGAGCCTCTGGGCCTCCGAAGGAAATGGCGATGCGGCGCAGACCGAGCTCGCCGCTGCCGCCGCGCGCATGAAGGCCGATCCGATCTTCCACGCCATGCTGGCCGACCAGTTCCTGGTGGACCAGGACGCCGCCAACCGGCTGGCAGCGCTCGCGGGTGCCGACGCACCGGCTGCCGAAGTTCTGTCGAGCGCGGAGATGAAGGAGATGCTGTTCCGCCCCGTGTTCGAGCGGGGCCTGGAGGATGTCGTGCGATGCGGCGGCAAGGACGGTGCGGCCGTGCTCACCGTGCGCATCTCGGCAGCGGGAAGGGTCGAGTCCGCGGAGCTGCAGGGTTCGTCGAGAGCGGTGGCAAGGTGCCTCGACGCCGCGGGCCGGGCCTGGCGCATCCCACCCCTCTTCGCCGGAGGCGCGACGTTCCAGAAGCGCTTCGCCTTCAAGAAGAAGGCAGGTCCTTGACCGGCCGTCCGTGGGCTCTACTTCAGCGGTCCGGAGTCGGTGATCGCCACGTCGTCCAGCGGCTTGCCGCCAATCGCCCCGAAGGCCGCGCCGAGCGGAATCGGAAGAGGGCGCAGCTCACCAGCCCCCCGAGCGCCCACTGCATCTCCTCAAGCCACGCCGAGCATCCCGACGGAGGCGCCCTCAGCGCCAAGCCGCCCGCAGCAGCGCCTGCAGCCGCTCGGCCGCGGTCGCCGAAGTCTTGCAGAGGAAGCCGCTGGGATGGGTGAAGTGGACGTCCGGCTCGCTCGTGACGCGGCAGAAGTCCAGCTTGGGGTGGTCGTCGAAGCGCGTGAGGCCGTACCCGACGGAGCGCCGGTCCGGATAGACGATCGCCGCCACGCGCGAGCTCAGGCCGGACATGCGCACGTAGCGTTCGGTATCGGCGGAGGGATCGGCGGCCAGTGGCTCGGTCCGGGGAAGGAAGAGGGCCTCGAACGCCTCCCCCTGCGACTCCAGCTTCCACAGCGTCGCGTGGCGGCCGACGAACTCCACCCGCTGCCGGGTCCCGACGAGGAACCCGACCAGGTCCTCGCCCACCATCCGCATGACCTCCCACAGCGGCTCTCCCGGTCGGTGCTCGCTGGAGGCGCCGAAGCGCTGCAGCAGGGCGCCGTCCAGGGGCGAGTACAGGCGGGAGACGATCTCGGGGCGCACGCCCAGCCACTCCGCCGTCTTTCCGGGGCCGCGCACGTCCAGCCACTCGGCCGGCTCCAGCCAGTCGCAGAACAGTCGGGCGTCCTCATAGAGCCCGAAGTGGCGCAGCACGAGGCTGAGGGCGCAGGAGGGCGTGTCCTCTCGCGGGAACTGGTGATGGTCGAAGTTCATGCGCTCGGCAGCGTGCTCGTAGCCGACGTCCACCACGCAGACGCTCGGGTCGGCGAGCTCGGCGGGGGTGGGCGTTCTCCTGACCACGGGTACGGGGTGCCGGGCCAGCAGCAGGCAGACCGCCAGGAAGTCGTCTTTGTGAGCGCTGCCGGGGTGGGTGACGATTTGGGTGATCATCGGGCGCGCAAGCTACTCGAAAGCCGGAGCGCGCGCTCCCTGCAATCGGGTGGGGCTCTTCTCAGGCTGCAGCGTGGCGGTCCTCGGGGCAGGCGGCGCGCGGCTGGGCACCTGCCGCTTCACCGTCGCCTCCCATGACGCCGGCCGTGCGGCGCAGACCGACGCCGACGTCGATCGTGACGGCGAGGCGCTCGAGGTGGGCGGCTTCCTCGTCGAGCAGACGCCGGAGCAACGGTCCGCCCGTCGCCGAGAAGTACATGTCCCACGTGGGACATGTTGGCGCCGGGCTCGTGCGTAGCGCAGCGGGCCCCTGCATCGCCTGGCGACGCGGCGGAAGGAATCCGCCGCGTCGCGCAGACCTGCGCTAGAACACCCGGAGCGGGGCGCCTGAACCGGCGGATGCGGATCCGGAGGTGGAGCCGATGTCGTTCATGCAGCGTCTGGCAGAGCAGTTCCGCAAGCCCGAGGGACTGGCGGGGCGGGTCGTCTCGCTCCTGATGGAGCGCGGAAACCGCGCTGCGAACGAGTGGACCCTGTCCCTGCTCGGCCTGGGCGACGCCGACGACGTCCTGGAGATCGGCTTCGGGCACGGGGCGGCGCTGGCGCTAGCCCTCGAGCGGTCGCCCGGCGGACGCGTGGCCGGCGTGGACTTCTCCGAGACCATGGTGCGGCAGGCGAGCCGCCGTCACGCGGCGGCCATCGCCGCCGGGCGGGTCCGACTGTACCTGGGCGACCTCGGGAGCCTGCCCGAGTCGGAGAGCTTCGGCCGGATCTTCGCGGTGAACGTGCTGTACTTCTTCCCCGACGCGGCGGCGTTCGCCCAGGCGCTGCACGCGCGGCTGAAGCCCGGGGGCCGGGTCGCGCTGTTCATCCGGCCCGAGGCCGAACTGCGGCGGATGCGGTTCCCGGCGACCGGCGGGGTCTTCCGCTTCTTCGCGCCCGCGGAGGTGGAGGCGCTGCTGCTGGGCGCCGGCTTCCAGAGGGCCTGGTCCGAGACCCGCATCGTGAGCGGCGGCCAGGGGCACTGCATCCTCGCGGAGCGGTAGCCCGGTCGGGCCGCCAGCGCCGGACGCGTTTGGCTGGCCCGGCCCTCGAGCGCGGACGACTTCGGCGACCCGACTGCCGGACTCGTCGGCCTCGCAGCCGCGCGATTCACCTCAGCGCAACGTCGCACCCATGTAGTTGCAGATGGCCGTCAGTGCGTCGGTCGGCACCACGGTGAAGCGGATGCCGATGCCGTCCTCGAGCGAGTAGCAGACCTCGCCCTCCACCTCGACCGGTCCCATCGAAGGCAGGGCCGAGGCACTCGAGGAGGTGCGGGTCCTCGCCGCGGCGGACTTGTCGGCGAGTTGGGGCGGGCGCAGCTACGGCAAGGACGAGATCGACCGCCTGCTCGGCGAGATTGCGGCGAGGTATCCGGGAGCCTACGTGCTGGTCTGCGCTCCCGACGTCCACAATCCCACTGGCGCCATGCTGACGCCGTGGTCGCCAAAGTACGGGCGGAAGGGCGCGCAGGTGCGGCTGACGGACGCGCGGTGCAAGCCGTGACCTGGGATGTCGGACCCGCTCGCTAGAGTGCTGCCGCATTCCTGGAGAGGGGGACGGCATGAGAATCGAAGCGCGGGAGTGGTCGGCTCCGGCGAGGCTGCGCGGGCGAGCCGTCTGTGTTAACTTAGTTAACGACGGCTCCGGCTCGTCAGAGCGAGAGCGGGCATGAGGGAACCACTCGCTCCCTCAGAAGCCCGGAGGACACTCTCGCTGCTGCTCGCCAACCCGGAGGGCGTGGTGGTGTTCACCAGCCACGCCTTGAAGGGGATGAAGTCCGATGGAATCACGGAGCCCGAAGCCTTCGCCGTCCTGCGGTTCGGCCAGATCTTCGAGCCCGCGGAGTATGAGCGAGGGAGCTGGCGCTACCGCTTCCATCGCGAGCGCGTGTGCGTGGTGTGCGCCTTTGACTCGGAGACGAATGCGGTGGTCGTGACGGCTTGGAGGAAGCGATGAAGTGCCCTCAATGCGAGTCCCAGATGCAGTCGCGGACCGAGAGCCGCAAGTACGACCCGGGCATCGAGGGGGCCCGCATCACCCTGCTCGACGTCGAGGTGCATCGCTGCCCGAAGTGCGGCGAGCAGGGGCTGGGCATCAAGAACCTGCTCGGGCTCCATCGGCGCATCGCCCGCGAGCTCGTCTCCAAGACGGCGCGGCTTTCGCCCGCCGAGATCCGCTTCCTGCGGCTGCACCTCGGGCTGACGGTGACTGATCTCGCGGCGCGGATGGGGGTCACGAGGTCGGCCGCGTCCCGCTGGGAAAGCGCGACGAAGCCGCTGGCCATGAGATCGACGACCGAGCGGCTGCTGCGCCTCATGGTGGCCGTGGAGGACGGCGTGGAGTTCGAGACGTCGAGGCTCCCGGAGCTGGGGACCGGGGAGGCGGCGCCGCTGCACCTGCGGCTCAAGGCCTGCCGCAATGCGTGGCGCGATGCTCAGTGACCGAGGAGCAAAGCGTCACCGGGTCTCCTCGGAGGGCCATCGATCTCTTCAGTCGGCGGGCGCAATGTCGTGAGCTGCCGGGAAGCAGGTCCCGGCTGGGACGGAGTGGCTCGCGCGCGGCGTCGGTTCGGGGCGCTACCTGCACGCGGGCGCAGCGTCGCGGGCCCATGACGACTTGGGCCGATGCAGCTTCGCGGCGTGGATGGCCGGCGAGGCGCCGCGCGGCGTGTTCGCCTACTGGTTCGCTCGCAGGTTCGGAGTGGTCGGCCCGGCGCGGCAAGGGCAGGCGGGAGCAACCGAATAGGCACGGACGGCCGCAGGACCGACAACGGCCGACCCGGCACAGAGGCCGGACGCTACTGTTCGCGCAGGACCTCGAGGGGATTCCAGATCAGCTCGCGTGCTTCTCGATCAGCTTGCCCACGCGGGGCACCGCCTCCTCGACGTTCTTCTTGGCCATGCCGCGCAGCTTCTCGTAGGTCGCCTTGATGACGGCGAGCTTGGAGCGCTGCGCGCGGGCGTCGGTGATGGCGAGCAGCGCCTCGGCGACCCGGCCGGGGTTGGCGGAGAAGAAGGCGGCGATGGGCTTCGACTGGGCGCGGGCGTCGTCGACGATGGGCTGCAGCGCCGTGGAGAACTCGCCGAGGAAGCCGTCGACGGCCTCGGCGACGAAGCCGGGCTTGAAGCTCTTGACCACCTTGTAGCCCGTCTTGATGGCGATGCCGCTCAGGCCGCCCTTGTCGGCGACCTCCTGGTCGATCAGCGTCACGCAGTCGGCGATCACCATCCCGCGCTTGGGCTGGGCGCCGAACATCTCGAGCAAGGTGGCCATTCGTAGTTCTCCGTCGGAAGCGAGTCGGCGCGGGGGATATAGCTTCCTGGGCCGGCGGAAGCCAGCCCTCGGTTGGTAGCTGCCGGCCTCCGCGCCGGAGCGGCAGTCGTCGGTCGGCAGTCGTCGGTCGGCAGTCGTCGGTCGATGGAGGTCGAGGAAGCTCGGGCTCGCGACCCGGCGCGGAGGCCGGCAGCTACTACTACTTCTTCTTCGCCGCCGGGGCCGGCGCCGCCGCGAGCGGCCGCGGGGTGTAGGGCGGCTTCTCGAAGTCGGCGTTGGTCTTCTGCAGCTCGAGCATCTTGATGAGCGTCGAGGGCGCCACCGCGCTCGTCCGCTGGTTGCGCAGGTCCACGTTGGCCACCGTCGGGTCGTCGCCGAGGCCCTCGATGTCCTTGAGCACGCGGAAGCTGGTCGGCTTGAAGGTGTAGCCGCGCACCGCTTCCCGGCGGCCGTCGGCGTAGACCCGGTAGATGGCCGAGGGCATCGGCAGCATCACCTCGTTCATCCGGCCCCAGCGCATCCCCATCGATGTGTCGAAGTCCTCGACGACGATGCCGTAGTCGTAGTCCTCCTCCTTGGCCAGCTCGAGCAGGCGCTTGGTGAGCGCGGCGACCGGCTGGGCGGCCTTGGTCTCCACGAACAGGACTCCCGCGGCGCCGGCGCCGTTGCGCGAGTGGCCGTTGGTCTGCTTGATGAGCTTCGTGGGCACGCGGCTCATGTAGTAGCCCTTGAGCACGCCGTCCTCGACCAGGCTGAGCGGCATCGGCTTGACCGAGTCGTCGTCCACCGGGAAGTGGCCGAGCAGCGGGACGCCCTTGAAGCTGGTCTGGTTCGGGTCGTCGCGGACGCTGAGGATCTTCGCCGCCACGTGCTTGCCGACCCGGTCCACCAGCCGCCCCTGCCGGGCCGCGCCCAGCTCGTCGCGCGGGTGGCCCAGGGGCTCGCCCAGGGTCGACAGGTAGAAGAGCGCGGCCGCCTCGCCGGTGAAGAGCACCGGGCCCGCGTAGTCCTCGGTCGGCACCGGCGCCGCCGCCAGCTCCTCCAGGCGCTTGGCCACCTGCTCCGCCGCCTTCACGATCTCGGCGTCGGTGGGCAGGTCCTTCTCGGTGCGGCCCCACTTCTCCCAGTTGGCCTGCAGCTCCATGCCGTCGGGGGCCTGGGTGCCGGCCTGGATGGACAGCTGGACGATCTGCTCGGGGAAGCGGTGCCGGGCGCCCTCGGTGGAGACGAAGTACTGGTGCGAGGTGGAGGCGCGCAGCGAGACGCGGCAGGTGTGGGTGGCCGGGTGGTTGCGGAAGACGGCGGAGGCCAGCTTGACCAGCCTCGTCCAGCGCTCGCGGTCGACCTTCAGGGCCTCGCGGGGCAGCAGCAGCGAGACGACCTCGGCCGGGGTGAAGTCCGGCTGGCGGTCCTTGACCTCGGTGGTCTGCAGGAAGGCGCGCTTCTTGGCGATGTTCTCGGCGGCCTTCTTGTAGCGGTCGTCGAACTGCAGCCACAGCGAATGGCGCAGGGCGTCGTAGTCCGGCTCGCTGGGGATGCCCTGGCCGCCGCCGCGGAAGCCGCCGCCCCAGAAGTCGTCGGCGAAGTTGGTGTTGTCCAGGTCCATGTCGCCGACGCGGACCTGCGTCTCCAGCATCGAGCGCTTGCCGCCGTCGCGGCTGAGCAGCGCGCCGAAGGCCGCGGAGACCTCGAAGCCCTCGGTGTCCTGGGCGAAGCCGCCGACCCAGTAGGGCTTGTCGAGCGTGTCCATGGAGAGCGTCTTGGCGCGGGCGACCTCGTCCTCGAGCGCGCGCAGCACCAGGTCGCTGTCGGCGGCGGGCTGGGCGGTGCCCTTCTCCGCGGCCCGCGCGGCGGTCGAGGAGGCGGCGAGCAGCAGGGCCGCGGCGAGCGCGGCGTTCAGGAGGCGGCGGGCGTTCATCACTTCACCTCCTTGGCGACCGGCGTGGCGGCGGCGGGCGCCGAGAGCGGCGGGGCCAGCAGCGGCGGCCGGTCGGCGCCCTTGGCGCGGCGCTCGACCTCGATCTCCGAGAGCAGCAGGCTGGGGGCCACCGCGGAGACGGGGATGAAGCCCGACTCGGCGCCGCAGAAGCCGTTGAACACCGAGTAGTCGTCGCCGGTGGCCAGGATGTTCTCCAGCGACTGCAGCGGCGTGCCCACCAGGTCCACGCCGCGCACCAGCTCGTCGGGGCGGCCGTCGGCGTAGACGCGGTGGACGATGAGCGGCAGCACCTTGAAGGCCTGCGGCAGGTCGCCGGTGCGGGTCATGGTGAAGCCGCCGGAGATCTCCTGGAAGACCAGGCCGTAGGGCTTGCCGCGCTTCTGCACCTCGGCGATGAGCTGCTTGCGCAGGTCGGCGTAGGGCATCTGCTTGGCCGACTGGACGAGCAGGTTGCCCTGGCGCGCCACCGGCTCGGCGCCGGGCTGGGCGCGGCCGTGGCCGTTGGACTTGGGGAACTTGGCGATGGGGGTGCGCCCCATCAGGAAGCTCTTGAGCACGCCGGACTCGACCAGGCTCACCTTCTGCGAGGCCACGCCCTCGTCGTCGTACTGGTAGGCGCCGTTGAGCGGGGTCTTGCCGAAGAACTTCTGGGTGGGGTCGTCGACCACCGAGATGAACTCGGGGACGATGCGCTGGCCGACCTTCTTGGTGAAGGTGTGCCCCTCGTCGTCGTCCTTCTGCCGGTGGCCCTCGACGCGGTGCCCGAAGATCTCGTGGAAGAAGACCGCCGCGGCGCGGTTGGTGATGATCGCCGGGCCGGAGTAGGGCTCGACCACCGGCGCCGTGCGCAGGGTCTCGATGCGCGCGATGAGGTCCCTCACCTTGGTCTCGATCTGCGCCTCGGTGGGCAGCGCCTCGGGCCGGTCGGCGTCGAGCTCGTCGTAGAGCTCGAGGTCCATGCCGTCCTCGCTCTTGACCGTCGCGGCGATCATGATGCGCACGAAGAAGCGCGGCTCGCGGACCCGGCTGCCCTCGGAGTCGACGAAGTAGTGCGTCCAGCTGCCGCCCTGCAGGCTCACCTGGGAGTTCAAGATGAGCGGGTGGGTCTTGAAGAGGGCCGAGGCGCGCTTGAGCTTCTCCTTCCAGGCCTTGCGGTCGAAGGTGTCGGAGGCCTTCTTGCCCAGGGAGACGGTGGGCTTCTCCTCGGAGAAGTCGTCGGCGTTGTCCTCCTCCTCGACCTTGACCCGCTTGTTGGCCTTGACCTTGATGAGCTGCTTGGCGGCGCCCTTGTAGGCGCGGTCGGTCTCCTTCCACAGCGCGATCTGCAGGGCCCCGAGGTCGTCCTCGATGGGCAGCTGGGTGCGCTCGTAGTAGCGGTCGCCCCAGCCGAAGCTGCCGCGGACCTTGTGGGTGTTGTCCAGCTGCCGGCTGCCCACCCGCGCCGCGACGTACAGGCGCCGGGCGCGGCCCGCGGTGCTCTCGTCCCCGCCGGAGAAGTCCTCGATGGCCCCGAAGCTGGCGCTGTCCACGAACCAGCGGCCGTCGCTGACCCGGTAGGACAGGTAGTAGAGGGGCTCGTCGCCCTTGGCCTTCAGGTTGGTCTGCGAGCGCTGCAGCTCGTCGACCAGGGCCTTGAGCAGCGAGTCGTCGTCCTTGGCGGCAGCCGCGGCGGCCGGCGCGGGGAGCGCGAGCAGGGCGGCGAGCGCGGCCAGGGGGAGGACCGTCTTCGGCATGGGTGCAGCCTTTCGTCGAGTTGCGTTGGAGCGGCAGGCCGGGGCGCCTGCCAAAAGACGGCCGACTCTACACCGGCCGTCATGGAAGCCAAGGACACCGCCCCGCCCTGCCTCCTCCGTCGCAGAGGCACCTGAAATTGGGCTCCGGGGGAGGAGCAAGTCGGTCGGTCGTCTATACTCCCGAGGGTCAGGAGTCATTCCGGAGGCAACATGAACGGGGGTCTCAGGCGGGTGCACGCCTATCTGCAGGCTCTCCCGAACGGGGTGGCCTCATACCCGGAGTGCAGGGCGAAGGCGTCGGTCTACCGCGAGGCGCTGGCCTGGCGGCCGCTGCCCAAGACGATCGCCGGGTTGCCGCCCGAGCTGCTGGAGTTGGTGGCCTCGCCGCCGCCGATGAGCGCCTGGATCTCCGAGGTGCAGGCCATGGCCATGGGGCTGGCCATCGCCGACCACCACGGCCTGTCCGACCGCGAGTTCGTGACGATGATCTACGACCTCGGCCGGACGCTGCTGAACAGCCCCACCTACCGGTACCTGATGACCGCCGACGACCTGGGGGCGATGCTCAAGCACGCCCACGTGCGCTGGACGGCGATGCACCAGGGCATCGGGCTCAAGGCGGACGAGGTGGGCGAGCACGGCTGCGCCTTCCAGATGACCTTCCCGGCGCGGCTGTACGACGAGCTGCTCTTGAAGGCCTACGCGGCGACGTTCAGGGCCGGGCTGGACATGACCGGCAAGGCTGGCATCGAGGTCGAGCTGACCGGCTTCGGCGACACCTCGGCGCAGTTCGCGGCGCGCTGGTAGCTGCCGGCCGGGCCTGCCCTGCGCCTGCCGAAGGGCGCCGGCGCACCCGCAACCGCTCGTGGGCTCCGGCGCGTCCCCGGCGTCGGCAGCAGGAGCCTGGTCGTTCGCGTCGGCCGCTGCGGTGGAGGCGTCGCGAGCCGATGATGCTGCGTCCAGGCCGGGCGGCGAGGCAGCGTCCCCGCGGCTCGCCGCTCGCGATCTCGGCGTCGGGGCCGGAGACCTCTGCGTCGGCGACGTGACCGGCGGCATCCCGACCGGCGGTGCCCGCATCCCGGCCGGCGGCGCCGGCATCCGGTATGGGCGCCTCGGCGCAGACGCCCGCTTTGCAGGCGCCGAGCGAGCAGCGGCTGCCGTCGGCGCGGGCCGGGTTGGAGCACTGGCCGCTCGCCGGTGCGCAGGTGCCCGCCACGTGGCACTCGTCCTGCGCCGCGCACGCCACCGGCGCCCCGACGCAGGTGCCCTCCTGGCACGAGTCGCCGGACGTGCACTGGTTCGAGTCTGGGCGGCGCTGACCAGCCGGAAGCGCACCGGCAGGGCGAGCTCCTCGACGGCCCGCTCCGCTTCGAGCACCCGGCTTCGAGCTTTCGCGCCAATTTGCCGGAGCTGTCCGGCCGAATGGTCGGCGCACGTCAGCCTCGTCCCGGCGCGCAGGATGGGCAGCGAAAATCGTCCGGTTCCGCACATCAGCTCCGGCGTCCGGACGGGGCGGCGCCGCGCCTCCTCGACCCGGAAATCACAATCGAGGTCCGTTCGGCGCAGAGGTCGTGCCGGCCGGCCTCCAAAGCGAGGTCGATGCTTCGCTCCGGGAGGGGCTTCGCGGAAGTAAATCCAATGAGTTCGATAAGTTGTCCGAATCGAAGACCGGCTTGGTCTCAGCATTTCTCACATACCCCAACGAGGGTTAACCACGAGTCGTTCCGGATGAAGAGTCCAGCAATTGCGAGACCTTACCGGCTCGGCGAAGAGCCATTTCTCCTACTCCCAAGTGGGTATCCCCCGTCAAGGGGTTGCGCCGCCATTGCGGACTTCGGAGGGGCGCAGTAGTCTGCGCCCGCTTTCCAGCCGCATCCTCGGAAACGGGACCAGTTCGAGGAGAGATTCCATGCCCCACGTGCTGCTCATCGACGACGATCAGGATCTGGTAGCAGGCAACAAAGTGGCGCTCGAGAAGAAGGGCTACAAGGTCTCGGTCGCCTACAACGGCGTCGACGGCTACAAGGCCCTCGAGAAGAACGCGCCGGACGTCGTGGTGCTCGACTGCATGATGGAGGAGTTCACCTCCGGATTCGAAGTCGCCCACGACATGTCGATCAAGTACCCGAGCCTCCCGATCATCATGGTGACCGGGGTGCACGAGCACATGAGCTCGGACTGGAAGTTCGGCCCGAACGACCAGAGCTGGCTGCCCATCCACAAGTGGCTCGAGAAGCCGATTGCCCCCGCCAAGCTCATCGAGAACATCGAGGAGCTGCTGAAGGCCGCCCCGAAGAAGTGACCTCCTGAAGGTCCGCTCGGCCGGCACCCGCCGGCGCTCTTCTTCGACCAGCACCGGGGGCAGGCTCGATGGCTTTCACAATCGTTACGGAACTCACGATGGCCCGCGACCGCCACGGGCAGGCGTGCGTTCGAAAGCGACGTGACTCATGACGACCCTCCAAACCATCCTCGCGCTGTGCGTCGCCGTCCCGGTGGTCGGCTCGCTGGCGCTGCCCGCGCTCGGAAAGATGTCCGAGAGGCTGCGCAACTGGGTCGCGCTGCTGTGCGTGGCCTTCTCGATGGTCTGCGCCTTCGCGCTGTTGCCGGAGATCTGGCAGAGCTCGCAGGGGGTGAAGCTGACCATCGCCGGCGTCGACGTGCTCTTCGCCGACAAGCTGGCGGTGTTCATGGCGCTGGTCTCGACCAGCGTCGGCTCCATCATCGTCTTCTACTCCTGGGGCTACATCGCCGAGTTCGAGCACCGCGACGAGTACTACTTCATGGTGGTGCTCTTCCTGGGCTCGATGATGGGCCTGGTCTTCGCGCGCAACCTGCTCTTCCTCTACTTGTTCTGGGAGATCACGGCGCTGGCGTGCTGGCGGCTCATCGGCTTCTTCCGCGAGAAGGCCTACGTGCTGCGCGCCGACAAGGCGTTCCTCATCACGGTCTTCGGCGCGGTGATGATGCTGCTGGGCTTCATCGACGTGGGCGCCCAGTTCGGCACCTTCGACATGGGCAAGCTGCACGAGCTGAGCAAGCTGCAGGGCAAGTCCATCTCCGACCTCGCGGTGACGCTGATGCTCTTCGGCATCCTGGCGAAGTCCGCGACGCTGCCGCTGCACACCTGGCTGCCCGACGCCGGCGTCGCGCCCTCCCCGGTGACCGCGCTGCTCCACGCCGCGGTGCTGGTGAAGATCGGCGTCTACGTGTTCGCGCGCCTGCTGATCGCGACCTTCGACGTCAGCCCGATGTGGCACGAGATCGTGCCCTGGATCGCCGGGGCCAGCGCGCTGGTCTCCGCCTGCGCCGCGCTCATCGACACCGACATGAAGCGGATCATCGCCTACTCCACCGTCAGCCAGCTCGGCTTCATCTTCCTGGGCCTGGCGGTGGACAACGAGATGGCCGTCGGCGGCGGCCTGCTCTACATCCTGATGCACGGCATCGCCAAGGGCGGCCTGTTCCTGTGCGCCGGCATCGTCGAGCACGGCACACACACCAAGGACATCACCAAGCTGGGCGGGCTCATCAAGACCATGCCCATCACGGCGGTCAGCTTCGCGCTGTGCGCCTTCTCGGTGATGGGCATCCCGCCGTTCGGCGGCTTCTTCAGCAAGTACCTCGTCATCACCGGCGCGGTGACCAGCGGCCAGCTGGCGGTGGCGCTGACCTTCGTGTTCGGCGCCTTCCTGACCATCCTCTATCTCTTCCGGGTCTTCACGAAGATCTTCTTGGGAGAGCCCGGCGCCGCCGTCGCGGCCCACCCGGCGCACGAAGGCTCCCGGGAGATGGTGATCAGCGTCGCCGCGCTGGCGGTCCTGGCGCTCTGCAGCGGCCTGCTCGTCCAGTTCCCCTCCCAGTTCGCCGAGAAGGCGGCCCGTGAGATGAGGGCTTCGCGATGACCTCCATGCTCCCGCTCATCCTGATCCCGGCCATCGCCGGCGTCCTCTGCTTCCTCTGCGTCAAGGGGATGGCCAAGCTGGCCGCGCCGCTGTTCGTGGTGGCGACGGCGACCAACCTGGTCGTCGCGATCCTGGCGTTCAAGGCGCCCATCGCCGAGAGCATCGCCTTCGGCGGCTTCGGACTGACCCTGAACTTCCGCGTCGACGCCTTCGCGAGCTTCATCCTCATCAGCGCGGCCGGCCTGGCGTTCCTGCTCAGCGTCTACGCGGCGCAGTTCATGGCCGGCAAGAGCATCGCTGGCCCGTTCTTCGGCTTCTACCTGCTGACCATCTCGCTGCTGCAGGGCGCGGTCGCCGCCGACCACCTGCTGACGCTGCTCTTCTTCTGGGAAGGCATGCTCGGCACGATGTTCGGGATGATCGTCCTGGGCGGTCTCCACTCGTACAAGACCGCGGTCAAGGCGTTCTTCATCAACGGTGTGACCGATCTCTGCATGATGGCCGGCTTCGGCATGATCCTGTGGAGCCGGCACACCATGACGATCAGCGAGATCGCCAGGTCGCCCATCTCCACCGACGGCCTGATGGGCCTGGCCTTCGTGCTGGTCCTCACCGGCGCCATCAGCAAGGCCGGCTCGATGCCGTTCCACAGCTGGATCCCCGACGCCGCCAGCGACGCCCCGATGCCCTTCATGGCCCTGATGCCCGGCGCCATGGAGAAGCTCATCGGCATCTACTTCGTCGCGCGCGTCTCGATGGACCTCTTCAAGGTGCAGGCCGGCAGCTGGCCCAGCATCCTGATGATGACCATCGGCGCGGTGACGCTGCTGCTCGCGGTGCTGATGGCGCTCGTCCAGAAGGACTTCAAGCGCCTGCTCAGCTTCCACGCCATCAGCCAGGTCGGCTACATGATCCTCGGCATCGGCACGGGCACCGCCTTCGGCCTCGTCGGCGGCCTGTTCCACATGGTGAACAACGCGCTCTACAAGAGCACGCTGTTCCTCACCGGCGGCGCGGTGGAGCGTCAGGCCGGGACGACCGACCTCAACAAGATCGGCGGCCTGGGCAAGTCGATGCCCATCACCTTCGGCTGCTTCATCGTGGCCGCCCTCTCCATCTCCGGCGTCCCGTTCACCAACGGCTTCTACTCGAAGGAGCTCATCTACCACGGCGCCTTCGAGGCGGGCTGGTGGTGGTACGCCATCGCGGGCGTCGGCTCGTTCTTCACCGCCGCCAGCTTCCTCAAGCTCGGCCACGCCGCGTTCAAGGGCACCTTCAACGCGCCCGAGTCGGCCGGCGCCATCAAGGACCCGCCCCTCGCCATGCTGGTCCCGATGGTCGTCATCGCCGCCCTGTGCGTGTTCTTCGGCTTGGGCAACGGCTTCGTCGGCGAGCACCTGCTGCTCCCGTCGGTCGCCGGGAAGATCCCCACCACCGAGGGTCTGTTCGGCCTCCTGCCGCACGGCGCGCTGGGCTGGGCGCTCACCGGCATCTCGGTCCTCACGCTCTGCGCGGCGGTGGGCAACCACCTGTGGGGCGCCAAGCACTACGGCAGCGGCGTCAAGGCCGTCGACCACATCCACTACGCCCCGGTGGCGCACCAGCTGTACGACGCCGCCGAGAAGCGCTGGTTCGACCCCTACGAGAACGCGCTGAAGGTCATCAACGTCGTCGCCTACGTCGGCTGGGGCTGCGACCGGGCCATCGACTTCGTCTACAACAAGGTCGTCACCGGCCTCGCCAACGTCTTCTCGATCAGCCTGCGGACCGTGCACAACGGCAGCCACGCGACCTACCTGACCTGGTCGGTCGCGGGCGCGGCGCTGGTCGTCATCTACTTCGTCGGAGGGTTCTAAGGTGGGCGCTCTACTGATCGTCCTTCCCCTCATCGGGGTCCTGCTGCTGAACCTCCCCTTCGGCAAGAAGGCGGCGGGCGGACTGGCGATGACGGTGGCCATGGTCTTCTGCCTCTTCGAGGCGCTGACCGTCTTCCTGGGCGTCGAGCAGTTCTGGCACCAGGACATCGCCGTCGGCGACGGCCTCTTGACCAGCGCGTTGGCCTCGAAGTTCTTCGTGGACGACCTGACGCTGGTCATGTTCCTGGCCATCGCCATCGTCGGCCTGTCGGCCGTGTGGATCGCCCGCTACACGCTGGGCGAGGACCCGGAGAAGCGGTTCCGCTTCGCGAACCTGCTGCTGCTGTGCCTGGCGGGCATGAACGGCGTCGTGCTGGTGCGCGACCTGTTCGCCCTCTACGTCTTCCTGGAGATCACCGCGGTGACCTCCTTCATCCTCATCGCGCTCGAGCACGGCAAGGCGGCCTTCGAAGGCGCCTTCAAGTACATGGTGCTCTCCGCGGTGGCCACCTCCCTCATCCTGGGCGGCCTGGCGCTGCTCTTCGTCGTCGCCGGCGACACCTCGTTCGCGACCGTGAAGACCGCGCTCGAGACCGCGGGGACGAGCAAGCTGGGCCTGGTGGCGATGGCGCTGTTCGTCGTCGGCCTGTCCATCAAGGCCGGCCTGGTGCCGTTCCACGGCTGGCTGCCCGACGCCTACTCCTCGGCGCCCGCCGCGGTCTCGGTGCTGCTGGCCGGCATCGTCACCAAGACCACCGGCGTCTACACCCTCATCCGCCTGGCGCAGGTCTTCGGGCTGCCCAACCCGGTCAAGCACTCGCTGCTCGCGCTCGGGGCGATCTCCATCGTCGCCGGCGCCATCGCGGCCCTGACCCAGAAGGACTTCAAGCGGATGCTGGCCTACTCCAGCATCAGCCAGGTCGGCTACATCGTCCTGGGCATGGGCGCGGCGGATGCGGGCCCGGTCGGCCAGCTGGCCATCGCCGGCAGCGTCCTGCACCTCTTCAACCACGCCATCTTCAAGACCCTGCTCTTCGTCAACAGCGCCGCGGTCGAGGTGCAGTGCGGCACGCGGGACATGGACCAGCTGGGCGGCATCAGCGTGAAGATGCCGGTGACCGGCACGACCTCGGTGCTGGCGATGCTCTCCACCGCCGGCATCCCGCCGCTCTCCGGCTTCTGGAGCAAGCTCTTCATCATCCTGGCCGTCTGGAAGGCGGGCCACCAGGGCTTCGCCGCGCTGGGCATCGTCGCCTCGGTCATCACCCTGGGCTACTTCCTCTCGATGCAGCGCCGGGTCTTCTTCGGCAAGCTCAGCGAGAGCTGCAAGGACCTGAAGGAGGCCAGCCTCTGGGGCCTGGTGCCGGCGCTGATGCTGGCCGCCATCACCGTCGCCCTGGGCGTGGCCGTGCCCTGGCTCTTCGACACCTTCCTGATCCGCGTGGGGAGCATCCTATGACCTTCGTCACCTACCTCCTCCTGGGGCTGGTCGTGGCCAGCGCGCTGTGGGCGGTGCTGACCCCGACGTTGATTCGCGGCGCCATCGCGCTCGCGCTCACCTCCGCGCTCATCACCATCCTGATGTTCCAGATGGACGCGGCGCTCGCCGGCGTCTTCGAGCTGTCGGTCTGCGCCGGCCTCATCACCGTGGTCTTCGTCAGCACCATCAGCCTGACGCGGCCCAAGGGCGAGGAGCTGGCGCAGGAGCGGGCCGACAAGCGCCGCCAGGCGTTCCTGCCGCTCCTGGGCGTGGTGTTCTGGGTCGGCGTGCTGCTCTGGGCCGGCGGCTACGTCCTCGACGTCGAGCCGGCGACCCCGGCGGCGGGCGCCGCGGCGCTGAGCGTGCGCGACGCCCTGTGGAACGTGCGCCGCATCGACCTGCTCGGGCAGCTCTTGGTCATCTTCGTGGGCGTCTTCGGCGTGGTCATCCTCTTCAAGGAAGAGAAGAAGAAGACCGCCGCCGAGGAGGCCGCCGACCAGATCCGCGCCATCACCGGCTCGGCGGCGGTGGTGCCCCAGGCGGAGCAGAAGGACGAGAAGAAGGAGGCCGCGTGAACCCCGCATTCTGGACCGAGAACTTCTGGCCCTTCTCCATCGCCGCGGCGCTGGTCTTCGTCGCCGGCGTCTACTGCCTCATCGTCAGCCGCAACCTCATCCGCATCCTCATCGGCATGGAGCTGATGACCAAGGCGGTGACGCTGATGCTGGTGCTGGCCGGCGCGGTCACCGGCCGCATGGGCCAGATGCAGGCGCTGATCATCACCCTCATCGTCATCGAGGTGGTGGCCATCACCATCGCCGCCGGCATCGTCATCGGGGCCTTCAAGTCGCACGGCACCGTCGACGCCAAGGCGCTCACCGAGATGAAGGGATAGGCCATGACCCCCGAGACCTTCCTCCTCCTCCCGCCGATCCTCTTCGTGGTGGTGCTGGCGCTGGTCGCCGCCGAGTACAAGGGCTTCGACGCGCTCTCGCTCAAGCAGCCCGAGGGCAAGGCGCAGCCGCCGGGGAAGACCAAGTCCTACGCCTGCGGCGAGGACGTGGCCGACCACCGGGCGCAGCCGGACTACAGCCAGTTTTTCCACTTCGCCTTCTTCTTCACCATCATGCACGTCGTCGCGCTGGTGGTGACGACGATGCCGGTCGGCGTGCCGGCGGCCGCGGCCTTCGCGGCGGCCTTCCTGGTGTCCGCCGCGGTCGGCCTGTTCATCCTCTTCCGGAGGTAGCCCAGCCATGTCGCTCACTTCCCAGATCGTCAGCTGGGCCCGGCGGAAGTCTCCCTGGGTCATCCACTTCAACTCCGGCGCCTGCAACGCCTGCGACATCGAGATCGTCGCGGCGCTCACCCCGCGCTTCGACGTCGAGCGCTTCGGCATCACCCTCAAGGGGACGCCGCGGCACGCCGACGTGCTGCTCTGCTCCGGTCCGGTGACCCGGCAGATCAAGGACCGCATCCGGCGCATCTACGAGCAGATGGCCGAGCCCAAGTTCGTGGTCGCGGTGGGCACCTGCGCCTGCTCCGGCGGCGTCTTCAAGGGCTGCTACAACGTCGAGGGCGGCATCGACGCCGTCATCCCGGTCAGCGCCTACGTCCCCGGCTGCCCGGCGCGCCCCGAGGCCATCATCGACGGCGTGGTGAAGCTCCTCTCCACGCTGGAAGAGGGCAAGGCGCCGCCGCCCGCGCTCAAGCCGCCCGAGACCGACGACGACGAGCCCGAGGCCCTGCCTCCCGCCGCCGCCACGACCCCGGCCCACGCCGCCGCCCCGAAGGAGGCCAGCCATGCCTGACCTGGCCACGCTCAAGACCACGCTCGAGGCCAAGTTCCCCTACCTCGCCGGCGGCAAGATCGTCGTGCAGCGCGAGCGCCGGATGTGGGTCGAGGTCCCCGCGGACAAGCACCGCGAGGTCCTCGAGTACCTCAAGGGCGAGGGGAAGTTCCTGCAGTGCTGCACCATCACCGGCAGCGACGACCAGGAGACCCTGGGCGTCATGTACCACCTGGCCCACGACGACGGGACGCTGCTCAACCTGCGCCAGCGGGTGCCGCGCGAGACCCCGGTCATCCGCAGCGTCTGCGACCTGTACCCCAGCTGCGCCAACTACGAGCGCGAGCTCGTGGACCTGCTGGGCTTCAAGGTCGAGAGCCTGCCGCCCGGCAAGCGCTACCCGATGCCCGACGACTTCCCCAGAGACCAGCACCCGCTGCGCAAGGACTGGAAGCCCACCGCGTAGGGCGAGGAGCACATCACCATGGCCAGCGTCACCATCCCCATCGGCCCCCAGCACCCCGCTCTGAAGGAGCCCGCCAGCTTCTCGATCACCCTCGAGGGCGAGCGCATCCTGATGACCGACGTGCGGCTGGGCTACAACCACCGCGGCATCGAGAAGGCCTGCGAGCAGCGCACCTACATCCAGGACCTGTACCTGCTCGAGCGCATCTGCGGCATCTGCAGCCACTCGCACACCACCGCGTTCATCACCGCCGCGGAGGAAGTGGCCGGCGTCAAGGTCCCGCCGCGCGGCCTGTACCTGCGCACGCTCATCGCCGAGCTGGAGCGCATCCACAGCCACCTCTTGTGGCTGGGCGTCGCCGGCCACGAGATCGGCTTCGACACGCTGCTCATGTACACCTGGCGCGACCGCGAGATCGTCATGGATCTCCTGGCCATGCTCACCGGCAACCGCGTCAACTACGCCATCAACTGCATGGGCGGCGTGCGGCGCGACTTCACGCCCGAGCAGCTCGACCAGGTCCGCAAGTCGATGGACGTGTTCGAGGAGCGGACCAAGTACTACATCGAGGTCGCCGCCACCGAGCCGACGCTCGCCAAGCGCCTGTCCGGCGTGGGCGCGCTCAGCCACGAGGACGCGGTGCGCCTGGGCGCGGTGGGTCCGACGGCGCGCGCCTCCAGGGTCGACCGCGACATGCGCCGCGACGACCCGTGCCTGGCCTACCCCGATCTCAAGTTCAAGGTCATCACCGACGACCACTGCGACGTCTTCGGGCGCACCCTGGTCCGCGTCGGCGAGCTGATGGAGTGCTACTCGATGGTCCGGCAGATCATCGACAAGATGCCGGCGGGCGAGGTGAAGGCCAAGGCCCCGCGCAAGGTGCCGGCCGGCGAGGCCTGCTGCCGCTACGAGGCGCCCCGCGGCGAGGACATCCACTACGTCAAGGGCAACGGCACCGACAAGCCGGAGCGCGTGAAGGTGCGCGCGCCGACGATGGCCAACCTGGCCTCGGTCGGGAAGATGCTCGAGAACAACAACCTCGCCGACGTGCCCATCGTCATCGCCGCCATCGACCCGTGCTTCAGCTGCACCGACCGCGCGATCGAGCTCAGGGACGCGCGCGCCGGCAAGACCGACGTGCTCACCTGGGAGGCGCTGCGCGCGCGCTCGCTGACCTGGTGGAAGCGCGAGGGCGGCGTGGACTTCACGGCGCTGGGCAAGCGGCTCGACTCCAAGCTGTCCAAGTAGAGGACCCCCCATGACCCCCCTGCTCTGGTCCGCGTTCTACATCCTCATCTTCCCCGGCTTCCTGTTCCTGGGGGCGAGCGGGCTGCTGGTCGAGTACGCCGACCGCAAGCTCTACGCCCGCTTCCAGAACCGGATGGGCCCGCCCTGGTTCCAGCCGCTGGCGGACTTCATCAAGCTGGTCGCCAAGGAGGACCTCGTCCCCGAGAGCGCCGACAAGCTGATGTTCAAGCTCGTCCCGCTCGTCGCGCTCACCGCGACGACGGTCTCCTTCTTCTACGTGCCGGTGTGGTCGACCCAGGCGCTCTTCAGCTTCGAGGGCGACCTGGTCGTGGTCCTCTACCTGCTGACCATCCCCACCCTGTGCTTCTTCCTGGGCGGCTGGTACTCGACCTCGCTCTTCGCGACCTTCGGCGCGGTGCGCACGCTGACCCAGCTCTTCGCCTACGAGGTGCCGCTGTTCATGGCGCTGCTGGCGCCGGCGGTGCTCGCCGGCAGCTGGTCGATGAGCGAGATCGCCCGCTACTACCAGCTGCACCCGTTCCACGCCCTGCTGAACCTGCCGGGCTTCGCGGTGGCGCTGGTGGCGCTGCTCGGCAAGCTGGAGAAGGTGCCCTTCGACATCCCCGAGGCCGAGACCGAGATCGTCGGCGGCACCTTCACCGAGTACTCCGGCAAGCTGCTGGCCTTCTTCCGCATGACCGTGGACGTCGAGGCGGTGGTCGTCGCCTCGCTGCTGGCGGCGATCTTCCTGCCCTGGGGCATGGACCTCGACGGCAGCGTGCACACCACCAACCTGTGGGAGCCGCTGGGCGTGTTCATCCTCTACGTCGTCAAGATCGGCGTCATCGTCTTCCTGCTCGCGCTGGCCCGGTCGATCTTCGCGCGCCTGCGCATCGAGCAGATGGTGGAGTTCTGCTGGAAGTACGTGGCTCCGGTCGCGCTCGTCCAGTTGCTCATCAGCGTGGTTGCCGGCGGGGTGCTGCGATGAAGATTCCCGGTGCGATGGCTGGAGAGGTCCTGCGGCACGTGCTGAAGCCGCCGGCCACGGTCCAGTACCCGTTCGTCAAGGTCGAGATGCCGCCGGACTTCCGCGGGAAGATGATCTTCCTGCCGGAGAAGTGCATCGGCTGCCGGCTGTGCGCCAAGGACTGCCCTTCGGGCGCGCTGGCCATCAACAAGGTCGGCGACAAGCGCTTCGAGGCGGTGTTCGATCTCGATCGCTGCATCTACTGCGGCCAGTGCGTGGACAGCTGCAACAAGGACGCGATCATCACCAGCAAGGAGTTCGAGCTCGCCTCGCTCACCCGCGACTCGCTCAAGTTCACCTTCCATGCCCCGCCCGCCCCGCCGCCCGCCGCCGCAGCGCCCGCCGCAGCCGCGCCGACCAGCAGCACCCCCGCCGCCGGAGGCGATCCCAAGCCTTCTTGAGGCCCTGAAGGGCGTCGAGCGGCTGGCCGTCCTGGGCGTCGGAAGCGAGCTTCGCGGCGACGACTTCGCCGGCGTGCTCGTCGCGCGCGCGGTGAACGCCTGGGCCAGGAGGGCCAAGGTCAAGCACGTCGCCGGCTACGAAGGCTGCGCCGCGCCCGAGAACCTGACTGGCGAGATCGCCCGGTTCAAGCCCAGCCACGTCCTGCTGGTCGACGCCGCGCACCTGGGCAAGGAGCCGGGCACCGTCGAGGTGCTCGACCCCGGCAACATCTCCGGCGTCTCGTTCTCGACGCACATGCTCCCGGCGCCCATCTTCATGGGCTACCTGGAGAAGACCGCGAACTGCCGGGCGCTCGTCGTGGGAATCGAACCCGCGCAGACCGATGTGCTCGGGCCCATCTCGCCCAGCGTGGCGCTGGGCATCGAGGCGGTGGTGGTCACGATTCGCGAGGCGATGAGCTGACAAACCTCCTCCCCCGCCTCCTCCAGCGGACCCCTCGGCACGCTCGGGACAGGACTGGAGGAGGAGCTGTGGGGTGCCTTCGATGACCCGGTAGGAGCTCTCTTGCACCGCCACGCCTGGGGCTGCCCCGCTACCCGATCGTCTTGACGACCTTCTTGCGCTCGCCATCGAGGATGTCGATGGGGATGATCCGGACGACCGCGCGCCCCGAGGGCAGAGGGTAGTCGCCGCGCTTCACCGGCAGCTCCAGGATCGCGCGTCGATCCCCCGGTTCGAGCTCCAGGCCCACGGGCTCCTCTTCCTCGAGGACCAGGCCGGTCTTCGCCGCGGCGGTGAGCAGCGCCATGCCGCCGGGCCAGGCCATCATCGCCGTGCGGTCGAACTCGAGCCGCCCACGGATGAGCCTCTTGAGGTCGTCGAGCGCGTTGGCCGCCACGCCCAGGATGGGAGGATCTCCACCCTCGAGGCAGCCCTTCGTGCCGTAGAACAGCTCCATCGAAGAGCCGTCCTTCGCGGTGCCATCCTCGACCTTTCGCCGTAACTCGGCATCCTCGAGCCAGCTCTTGCGCGGCAGGTCGGTCAGCAGCGCCGCGTCGCGCTGGGCGATGAGCTGCATGAACTTGAGTGTGTCCCAGGACTTCACGGCTTCGTACTCGTCATTGGTCATGCCGACGAGCTGGATGAACTCCACGCGGCCGTTGGGCGTGTCGATGGCCGGCAACTGGGGATCGGCGACGAACGCGGCGGCTTCGAGGGCGGTCTGCCTCCCGAGCGCGATGGGGCCGTTGAGCGTCGTGTGGTGGCCGACGCCGAACGCGTTGCCGGTGCGGAAGACGTAGCGGGCCAGGTTCTGCAGCAGCGAGAAGACCCACTTGGGCGGCTCCTCCGTCGCCTCGGGATCCACGACGCGAATGGTCATCTCGTAGCCGAAGCCGCTGACCTCCGGGTCGTCCGAGTCCTTCGTGTAGAGCTCGCTGTAGCCGTAGGAGACGAAGTGCCAGTGGGCCTTGCCGCCAAACTCGCTGCGGTAGGCGCTGATGCCCTGGAGCGGATCGTTGCCGCCGACCATCATCGGCAGCGCCGCGGCGTAGTGCTGGGGCTTGGCGTCTCCATAGATCCCGCGCAACGCGCGGTCGATGGCGTCCCAGCCCGGCGCCTCGTTCTCGGTCTTCATGGGGTTGTCTCCAGCGCCGTCAGGGCAGCGGCACGAGCCTCACGATGCCTGCCGGGTTGTAGAAGCTTCCGCCGGGGACATCGAGGTGCCAGTTCGCGCCCTTGACCTTGAGGGTCGTGGCGTCGAAGTGCGCGACCTGCGGGTCGCAGCAGGTGTAACCGTGGACGCCCAGCGCGAGCACCTCGTCGCCGCTGCGGACCAGCCCGGTGACGTCCGGGTAGTAGATCTTCTCGGAGATGAGGTTCATGCCGAGCGACGGGCCCAGGAGCAGCAGCCCCGCGTCGGTGGACTCCTTGATCCCCACCAGCAGCTGGCCGTCGTCCCAGGCCAGCAGCGTCTTGAAGTCGCCCGAGAAGGCCTCGCCGACCGTGAAGCATCCCTCGGACGCGTAGGTCAGCTCGTCAAAGAGGCAGATTCGCCGGCGGTTGTCGGAGGAGGCCGCGACCTTGCCGTCGGTGCGCCGCGCCAGGCTCGTGAACTTGAAGTTGTCGGTCGCCGCCTCCGGGTGGGGAACGAACCGGAGCAGCGCGCCGCTGGTGAGGTCGAAGACGGCCAGGCCGTAGGTGGGCTGGGCCAGCGACTCGAACGCGCCGGCGACCCAGAGCTCGCCCGTCGACGAGATCGCCATCTGGTTGGGACCGGCCTCGGTGAAGCCCGAGCCGCCGGAGTCCCAGATCGGCTTGCCGCCGGCGAGCGCGTCGGTGGTCGCGAAGGTGATGGGCCGCGCGACGCCCTGGCGGCTGAACACCTTGATGAGCTTGGTGCCGTCCGAGGAGACCGCGATGTCGCCGTTGGGGAGCAGCAGCAGGCTGGAGATGCCGGTCATGTCCTCCTTGGCGACCGCCGGGCCCAGGTACTTGCCGTCGGAGCCGAAGAGGTAGACGCCGCCGCCGTTGGAGGCGGCGTCGCCGATCCAATAGTTGCCGAGCACGTCGATCTTCACCGAGCCGTGGCCGGTGTCGTCCGGCTTGGCGACGTCGTGGACCTCGAGGGTGATGGTGTAGCTCGTGTCCTGGTAGGTCCTCGGATGGCTGTAGCCCGGCGCCCCGGTGGACAGCGCGAAGTAGAACTTGCCCGGCTGCGTGGCATTGGCCAGCACCACGCCGTCGCTGGGCATGCCGCTGAGGGCCGGCGTCGACAGCGTCGCCCCCGCCGCGTCGATGACGCAGTCGATGGTGATCTGCGTGTTCACCCTCACCGGGGCCTGGGGGCCGGTGCAGGTCACCGGGATGACGCGGGGTCCGGTGTCGGGGCCGCCGACTCCGGCGTCGGAAGACGACGCACCGCCGTCGCTGCCGACGGGGCCCGCGTCCTTGGTCTCGGCGGCGTCCGCCGGCTCCGAGCCGGCATCCAGCCCGGCCACGTCGCAGTGGCAGGTGGAGTAGGTGCCGTTGTCTTGGCAGACCTGCGCGCCTTGCCGGCTGTCGGGGCAGGCGCAGGCCCGGCTCGCGCCCGTGACGCAGACGCCGGTCTTGCCGCAGCCGGCGAGCAACGTCAGGCCACACAGCGCGCCAAGGGCGAATCGGAGGGAGAGCATGCGCCAGTGTACTTCCGGTCGCGAGGCGAATGGCGGCGCCGGCAGTTCCACCGCGGCCCGCGCGGGTCGGCTCTTTCAGACGCCTTCGAGCCAGGAGCCGGGAGCGCTCGACCCCTGGTCTCCGTCGCTGCCATGCCCGGTCTTCGCTTCCGCCGCCCGTCCCGAGGCCGTCCGGGGGCCGCCATCGGCCGCGGGGGTCGCCCAGCGCTGATCTAATGATGCGGGCGAGGCGTAACCTGCGTCACAGGTGCGCCGCAGCCAGCTGAAGCCACCGAGCTTTCCGGACGTCGGACGCCTCACGAGTCCGAGAGCGCCGAGGGCGGCCGGGGCTGCGCCGCGGCGGCTGGCGCCAGGTTGCTGCGGGCTTCGGCGGCGTAGTCGCCGGAGGGGGTCTCGCGCAGGTACTTCTGGAACTCGGCCTGCGCCTGGCCCGCCTTGCCCTGGGCCTGGAAGCAGCGGGCGCGGGTGATGCGCGCGCGCTCGGTCTTCGAGGTCGCGGGGGAGTCGCTGGCGATCTCCTCGAGGCCGGACATGAACTTCTGGCAGTTGGCCTTGCGCAGCGAGCGCTCGGCGCGCAGCAGGAAGAGCTCCTCGGCCTCCTCGGCGGACTCGTCGGCGTTCGCCGCGGGCTGCACGGCGGCGACCGCTGCGGCGGCGACGGGCGCGGGCTGGGCGGCGGCGGCCGGGGCAGCAGGAGCCGGCGCGGCGGCGGGCAGCGGCGCGTAGTCGCCGGCGGCGCGGCGGGCCTGCACCTTGGCGTACTCGACCTCGAGGACGTCCTTGGGCGTCGGCTGCAGCTCGGCGATGAGCATGCCGCTGCGGATGCGCAGGTCGCGCTTGGAGTCGAGCGCCTCGCGCATCGAGGCCATCGCCGGCGTCTCGACCGCCGGAGCGGGCTCGACGACCTCGGCGGGAGCGGCGACCGGGGCGACGGGAGCAGGGGCGGGCTCGGAGGCCGGCTCGGAAGTGGCGATCATGATCGGCGTGGGATCCGGCTGGGCATTCGCGGTGGGCGCCGGAGCGGGAGCTGCGGCGACCTCGCGGACCGGCTCGGCGACGGCGACGAGCACCGGCGCGGGGGAAGCGCGACGCGAGGCCTTGGCGGGCTTCGCCGGCTTGGTCGTCTCGGGCGGGATGGACATCGGGTAGGCGGCGAACTCGCGTTCGTCGATCGGCGTTGCAACGGGCTCGGCGACGGGACGGGCCTCGACCGGCGGCATGGCGAGCGGCTGGGGGACGGCAACCGCGACGGCCGGCGCCGCCTGGGGCTGCGGCTGCGGCTGCAGCTGCGCGGGGCGGGCGGCGCCGGGGCTCGACCACTCGGCGGCGGCGACCTCCGCCTCGGCGGGGGTGAGCGAGGCGAGCGGGAGGTCGGTCATCGAGCGCTGGAGCGCGGCGACCATGACGCTGGGCGCGAGGATGACCTTGTCGAACTCCGCCTGGTCCGCGGAGCTGACGGTGGTCAGCTTGGCGGCGCTGCTCTTCCAGGTGAAGGCGGCCTTGCGGCCGGTGTCGACGAGCATCGGCAAGAGGCCGGGGCGCTCGACGTGCACGCGGCCCTTGGCGGAGGCGATCTCCAGGCCGGCGGTCTTGGAGCTGACCGAGAAGACGGTGGCGACGCCGCGGGCCTTGAATCCGCCGGCGGCGACCTCGAGCGGCCGCTCGGCCTGCACGGCCACCCGGCCGCGCTCGAGCGAGGCCGAGGCGCCGGCGTCGTCGAAGCGCAGGAGCTTGAGCTGGGCGTTCTCGCCCAGGCGGAGCCGGCTGCCGTCGGGCAGGCGGACGAGCGCGAAGCCGGCCTTGCCGGTCGCAACGACGTCGCCGGCGGAGAGCGTGGCGCCCGGCTTGAGGCTGTCCTTGCCGCGGGTGCAGCCCTGCGCCTCGAGGAGGGTGGGGATCTGCGGCTCGGCGGGCGCGGACGGGACCATCGCGGCGGCCGAGGCGGTCGAGGGCAGCATTGAAGGCCCGCCGCGGCTGGCGAGCGCGACGGCGGCGACGCCGAGGACGGCGAACGGGACGACCAGCAGATGCCAGCGGCTCGAGGAGGAAGCCAGGCCGGCGGTGCGCGCGGTGCGCGACTCGACCAGGGCGGCCACCGCGGAGTCGATGCGCGACCAGTCGAGGACGGGGATGGCCTCGGCGGCGCGGACGGCCAGGCTGCGCACGCTGCGGACCAGCAGCAGCTCGTCGCGGCACTCCGGGCAGTCGCCGAGGTGGTCCTTGAGCAGGCTCGCGTCGCCCGGCTCCAGCTCGTGCGTGGCGAAGCCCCAGATCTTGGCGGTGTCGTGGGCGGTGGCGGTCATGGTGCAACCTCGGTCTCTGCGGCTTCGTCCGCGAATCGCAGCGCCTCGGTCAACGCGAGGCGCGCCCGGCGCAGGTGGGAATCCAGAGCGCTCTGCGAGAGCTCGGTGGCGGCCTGGACGTCCTTGGCCGACAGCCCGAGCACCTCGTTGAGCACGAAGACGATGCGCTCCCGGGCCGGCAGGCGGGCCAGGGCCTGTTGCAGCAGGCAGGCGGCCTGCGCGCCGGGGTCGGCGTTCGGGGCCAGGGCGCGCGGCGCAGGGCGGCGGAACAGCGGCGGGCGCTGCTGCGCGACCTTGGCGCAGGCGCGGTAGAGGGCGGGGCGCACCGGGGCGCCGGCGGGCAGGCCGCGCAGCTCCTCGAACAGCCGCACGTAGACGTCGCCGACCAGCCGCTCGAGATCGGCGCCCGGGGCCGCGAGGTGGAAGAGGACGCGGGCGACCTGATCGCGAGTGAGCCGGTAGATCTCGTCGAAGCTCTCGAGGTCGCGCTGCTTGAGGCGCTCGACGTGGGCGCCCAGGACGAGCTCGATCTCGGGGAGCGTGGCGATGGGGGCCGAGGTCGAGTCGGTCGCGGCTGGCATCGTCACGGCGGCCTCCGTTGACAGGGCTGCTGAGGCCTGTCGCTCCAAATACGCCTTGTTGGTTGCCGGCCGGGGTGGAAGCGATCACGGGTCCCCGAACGTCCGGGCACGGCAGCCAACCGCCCGAAATCACGTGGATAAGCGCCGTGTGGCCGAGCGGTTTCCCATGCCTTCGACCCACGACCAGGCCGAGAGGTGCAAGGCCGGCAGGCCGCTCGGTTTCCGCCCGTCGCGTCCCTTCCCTAGCTTTTTCGTATCGGGAGGGTCGGTCGGTCCTGTCGGGAGCGCCCATGAACACCTGGCAGGCATCGCTGGACCAGGTCATCCGCCGCCGGTTCGGCCGCAAGCAGGGCGTGGTGAGGGCGGCGCGCGCGAGGCTCGGCCTGCTGGCTGGGCGCTTCGACGTCTTCCAAGCCCCGGTGTGGGGTCGCGTCGGCCGGCTGGTCTTCGTCTGCAAGGGCAACCTCTGCCGCAGCGCCTACGCGGAGGCGGTCGCGCGATCGCTGGGCGCAAGCGCCGCCTCTTTCGGCCTGGAGGCAGGCGAGGGCCGAGCTGCCGACTCGACGGCAATTCGGATGGCGAGCGCTCGCCGCATCGACCTGAGCGGACACCGCTCTCGCCGGCACCTCGAGCTGAGCGGCGGCGACCTCCTCGTCGGGATGGAGCCGGCCCATCTCCAGCGCCTCGAGGTGTTCGCCCGTGAGACGAGTGCGCAAGCGACGCTGTTGGGGCTCTGGGCGCAGCCTGTCCGTCCTCACGTGGAGGACCCCTTCGGGCTGTCGCCGGAGTACTTCGAGACCTGCCTCGCGGTCATCGACGACGCCGTCCGCCAGCTCGTGGCGCAGCTGAGACGAGGCGCGCCGTGACCTGGCGGCAAGGTCTCCCGGTCCTGGTCGTCCAGGCCGAGACGCTGGGCGCCATCGGCGTGATCCGCTCGCTGGGCCGCGCGGGCTACCCGGTGCACGCGTGCGCGACGGAGCCGTCGGCGCTCGGGCTCGCCTCTCGCTTCGCGTCGACCAGGACGGTCTGCCCGCGCTACGAGGACCCGGCCTTCCTGCCGTGGCTGCACCGCTATCTCGCCAGCAACGGCATCCGCGCCATCGTGCCTTCGGAGAGCTTCCTCCTGGCGGTGCGCCCCGCCTTCTCCGAGCTGGCGCGCCTGCTGCCGTGCCCCCCTCGCCAGGAGACGGCGTACGCCGGGATGAGCAAGCTGGACCTCTTCGAGGCGCTCGTCTCGCAAGGCGCGCCACACCTGCCGCCGACCCTCGTCGTCGACCCCATCGAGCGCCTGCCTTCGCCGCTGCTGTTGCAGGCGCTGGGGCCGCCTCTGTACGTCAAGGCCGACGCGGCGCACGCGCGCACCTCTGCCCCGAGCGTCGTCTTGAGGGCGGCGACGGCCTGGGACGCCCGGGCGCTCCTCGATCGGCTCGCGGCCACCTACCGCGGCGCGCTGGTGCAGGGGCACGTGCCGGGACGGGGAGTGGGCGCCTTCGTCCTCATCTCGCGCGCGGGCGAGGTCCTCGCCGAGTTCATGCACCGGCGGCTGCACGAGGTGCCGCACACCGGCGGGGCTTCGTCCCACCGCGAGAGCTGGCTGCACCTGGGCATCCTGGGCGACGCGCTGGACAAGGTGCGAGCCGTGCAGTGGCAGGGCGTCGCGATGATGGAGTACCGCCTGGACCGCAAGACCGGCGACTACCGCTTCCTGGAGATGAACGGCCGCTTCTGGGGCTCGCTGCACCTGGCGCTCGCGGCCGGCGTCGACTTCCCGCGCCTGCTCATCGACGACTTCTTCGGGTGGCCGGTCGAGCCCGTGCGGAGCTGGCGGCTGGGCGTGAAGAGCCGGCACACGTTCCCGGCCGAGGTCGAGCACGTGTGGACGAAGCTGAAGGACCCGGCCCTGAGGCCGCTGGCGCGGGCGTGGCCCATCGCCGAGTTCGCGCTGCTGGGCGCGGATCCGCGGGTGCGCTCGGACCTGTCGTTCCCGGGCGACGGCGGCCTGTACTGGCGGCAGCTCGCGTCGTGGGCGCGCACGGCGGCGCGGCAGGTCTTCGGCCGGCTGCGCGCAGCGTGGGGGAGGGTGGATGGGGATGGGGATGGGGGTGGATCGCAGGCGGCTGAAGAGGTGGGTGCTGCGGGCGAGCCGGAGCGCGGGGCTGTTCGCCCTGGCGCGCCGCCTGACGCGGGACCGGCTGCGCATCCTCTGCTACCACGGGACGGCGACGCGGGATGAAGCGGCCTTCCGGCCCGAGCTGTTCATCCACCCGGAGACCTTCGAGCAGCGGCTGCGCATGCTGGAGGCGCAGGGATACCGCGTGCTGCCGCTGGAAGTCGCGCTGGAGCGGCTGGCCGAGGGCAGCCTTCCTGCCGACGCGGTCGCGCTGACCATCGACGACGGCTTCTATGGGACCGGCCAGCACCTGCCCGGGGCGCTGCGCCGCTTCGGGATGCCGGCGACGCTGTACGTGACGAGTTACTACGTGCTCGAGCGCCGGCCGGTCTTCCGGCTGGTGTGCCAGTACGTGTGGTGGGCCACGGCGTACCGCAGCTTCGAGCTGGGCGGGCTGGGCATCGCGGGCCTCGCGGGCCGCGCGGAGATCGGGGAGGACCGAGAGAGAGACCCGGTGCTGTGGAGGATCATCGAGCACGGCGAGCAGGAGTTGGAGGAAGACGGCCGCGCCCAGCTCGCGCGCAAGCTCGGCGAGCTGCTCGGTGTGGACGTCGCGGCGCTGGAGGAGAGCCGCGCGCTGGGGCTGATGACTCCCGAGGAAATCGAGGAGGCGGCGCGAGCCGGCGTGGACGTGCAGCTGCACACCCACCGGCACCGGTTTCCCGACGAGCCGGCGCTGGCGCGGCGCGAGGTGCGCGAGAACCGTGCGGCGCTCGAGCCGCTCGCGGGCAAGCCGCTGAAGCACCTGTGCTATCCGAGCGGCGTCTGGTCGTGGCGGCACTTCGGCTGGCTCGCCGAGGAAGGAATCGAGAGCGCCACGACGTGCGAGGTGGGGTTCGCCCGGCGCGAGTCGCACCGGCTGGCGCTGCCGCGGGTCTTCGACGGCTCGCACCGGACGCCGCTGGAGTTCGAGGCGGAGGTGAGCGGGTTCTTGGAGGTGCTGCGGGAGATCAGGGCGCGGCTGCGGCGCGGGCGCGGGGCGCAGGACGGGCCGCGGAGGGAGGCTCCCGGCGCGAGCGATGGACCCCGAGGACCGATCGCCCTGCCGGCGGCCTCTCCGTGAGGAGCCGGGCGGCGCCTGCGTGATGCCGCCGCGCGGGTAGGGCTCGACGCGCTGCGCCAAAATTGGCGAGTCAACGGCAGCCGACAGTGCACGGCATCCTTCGTGGCCGGGCGCACCCCTGGCGGCTATGCATCCCCGGTCTCGCCAAGCCAAGCCGAGCCAAGCCGGGGGTCCCATGTCCAATCTCGCGCTCAACCGCAAAGACGACGTCAGCAGCTTCCGCAAGATCGCCATCGGCACCTGGCGCGAGGCTTACGACCCGCAGGTCTACGGCACGCTGACGGTGCGCATGGACGAGGCTCTGCGCTACGTGTCGGCGTTCCGCGAGCGGACCGGGCGGCGCCTGACCATCTCGCACCTGATGGCCAAGGCGGTGGCGATGGCGCTGGCCGAGTGCCCCGAGGCCAACGCCATCCTGCGCTTCAACCGCATCTACCTGCGCGAGACCATCGGCGTCTTCTTCCAGGTGGTGATGACCGACGAGGGGCTGGGCAAGGTGGACCTCTCCGGCGCCACGCTCTACGAGGTGGACAAGAAGTCGCTGGTGCAGATCTGCGACGAGTTCGAGCAGAAGGTGCAGAAGGTGCGCGACCGCAAGGACGAGGCGCTGGAGAAGACCCGCTCGACGTTCCTCTCGATCCCCTACCTCTTCCTGAACCTCGCGCTGAAGCTCATCTCCTTCTTCTCGTACACGCTCAACCTCGACCTGCGGCGCCTGGGCATCCCCAAGGATCCCTTCGGCAGCGCCATGGTCACCAACGTCGGCTCGCTGGGCCTGGACGTGGCCTACGTGCCGGTGGTGCCCTACTCGCGCGTGCCGCTGCTCCTGGCGATCGGCGCGGTGAAGGAGGCGGCGGTGGTCGAGGGCGGGCAGATCCAGATCGCCAAGGTGATGACCATCAACGCCACCTTCGATCACCGCATCATCGACGGGTTCCACGCCTCGGTGATGTCGCGGGTGCTGCGCGAGTGGCTCGAGCACCCCTTCCAGCACTTCGATCCGCTCGAGGCGACTGCGACCCTCGACGGACCGGCTGTCCCGCCGGAGCACGGAGTGGGAGAAGACGCCGGGGCGCCCGCCCGCAACTGACGCGGCGCCGCGCGGCGGTAGGGCTCCCTCCAGAGCATCGAGGAGAGGTGTCTGGTCCTTCGTCTCCGAGAGTGCGGGGAGTATCATCGGGCCGATGGTCCAATCTCGGGAGCGGGGACAACCGGTGGGGAGAGCGTCAGGCATCCGCGCCGCCGCGGCGGCTATCCTGCTGTCGGCCGTGGCCGGGTGCTCCTGCGACGAGCAATTCGCAGTCGTCCACCATTGCAGCGCGGACACCGACTGCGAGACCGGACTCACCTGCGCGTCCGGCAGCTGCGTCGCTTGCCCGGAGTGCGCCGAAGGCGAGGTCTGCGCGCTCGGGCGGTGCGTCCCAGCCGCCTGCGGCGGGGGCTCCTGTCCCGATGCGCGAGCCTGTGCGGCCGCCGAGACGCAGTGCGGCGATGGCGTCGACGAGGACTGCGACGGTCGCACGGACTGCGCAGACTCCGATTGCCTGGACCAGGCCTGCGCGGCGGACACGGGCTGCGGCCTCTCCCGCTGCGTCGCTGCCGGCGCCTGCGAGGCCGCGCCGCTCCCCGAGGGGACCGTCTGCCGCCCGGCCGCCGGAGAGTGCGATCTCCCGGAGTCGTGCGACGGCGCGTCCGCGACCTGCCCGTCGGACGCGAAGAAGCCGTCCGCCGAGGTCTGTGCACCGGCCTCGGGAGTGTGCGAGAGCCCGGGAGTCTGCGACGGGGTGAGCGCGGCCTGTCCGGCTCCGGCGCCGCGCTCCCTGGGCGAGGTCTGCCGCCCGGCGACGGACGCGTGTGACGCGGCCGAGACCTGCTCGGGCCTCGGCGCCGACTGCCCTGCGGACGAGCTGCGTCCTGCGTCGACGGTGTGCCGTCCTGGCGCTGGACCTTGCGAGCTCGCCGCCACCTGCGACGGGACGAGCGCGGTCTGCTCCGCGAACGCCTTGAAGACCTCGGGCCTCTGCCGGGCCGCGGCGGGCCCGTGCGAGCTCGACGCTTCCTGCGACGGCAGCGGCGCGGCGTGCCCTGCGAACCTGCTCAGGACCTCGGGCCTCTGCCGCGCGACCTCGGGCCCGTGCGAGCTCGACGCTTCCTGCGACGGCAGTGGCGCGGCGTGCCCCGCGAACCTGCTCAGGACTTCGGGCCTCTGCCGCGCGGCCACGGGCCCGTGCGAGCTCGACGCTTCCTGTGACGGCAGCGGCGCGGCGTGCCCCGCGAACCTGCCCAGGACCTCGGGCCTCTGCCGTGCGGCCTCGGGCCCGTGCGAGCTCGACGCTTCCTGCGACGGGTCGGGCGCAAACTGCCCCGCGAATGCCTTGAAGACCGCGGGGACCGTCTGCCGCGCCGGGTCGGACCTGTGCGAACTCGACGCTTCGTGCACGGGGACGGGCGCAGCCTGCCCGGCGAACGCGCTGGCGCCGGCCTCGACCGTCTGCCGGCCGGCTGCCGGCCTCTGCGACATTGCGGAGAGCTGCACCGGGACCTCCGCTGCCTGCCCGGCCGGCGTCCTCGCGACTCCAGGGACGGTCTGCCGACCCTCGACCGCCGCATGCGATCCCCAGGAGGTCTGCGATGGCTCGGCGGGCTGTCCGGCCGACACGAACGGCTGCAACTACACGTGGAAGCTCGTGTCGACGCCCACCGGACGCACGTTCTTCGGAATCCACGGCTCCGCGGCGAACGACGTCTGGGTCCCGGGCTCCGCCGGCACCGTGATGCACTGGGACGGCTCGGCCTGGACGCTCTTCCCGACGCTCGGCGGCACCAACACCTCCGCCACGTCGGTCTGGGTCTTCAGCGCCACCAACGCGTGGATCTGCACGCTGCAGAGCGAGGTCTACCGGTTCGACGGCACCGCCTGGAACCTGCAGGCCTACCCCGCCGCGCAGAGCGCCAACGGCATCTGGGCCTCCGGGCCCAACGATCTCTCGGCCGGGGCCTTCGGCGGCTCACTCACGCACTGGGACGGCACCTCCTACACCCTGCAGACGGGCGTCACGGGGATCACTCGGACCGTGCTGGACCTCTGGGGCACCTCGCCGAGCGACGTCTGGGCCGTCGGCCAGCGCGGAGAGACGGCGCACTTCGACGGCACCTCGTGGAAGGTCGTCGCCTCGGGCGTCAGCACCGATCTCAACGCCGTCTGGGCAGCTCCCGGCGGCATCGTGTACGCCGTGGGGTCGAAGGGGGTCATCCTGCAGTGGACCGGGTCCGCCTGGGCGTCGGTCGCCTCGGGCACGACGCTGGACCTGATGGGGGTCTGGGGCTCGTCCGCAAGCGACGTCTGGGCCGTGGGCAACACCGGCATCGTGATCCACTACGACGGAGCGACCTGGAAGATCCTCACCGTCCCGGCCGCCAGCAACAATCTCAACGCGGTCTGGGGCACCGGCCCCGGCGACGTATGGGCGGTCGGCGCCGGTGGAATCGTGGTCCACTACGGGCCGTGACGGTGGCCGGTGTTGCGCGTCCGGGGCGCTTTCTTCTCCGCTGCCTCCGGGATGAAGGGAACACGGCAGCCCGCTCAGGTCACTCCTCGCACCGCAGTGGGCACGAATTCACCCAGGCCCACAGCGCCGTCTCCTGGTGGTCCGGGTCGTAGTCCCCGTGGACGCACTGCTGGAGCCAGTGGGCAAGCTCGTGGACATACGCGGAAGCGAAGGGGCACTGCTCCTTCGCCACGAGCAGCACCTCATCCCACTGCTCGCCGGCGCAGCTCCGCTGGCCGTCCCAGCAGGTGAAGGTCGAATCGAGGAAGCGCACCTCGGCCTGCGAGAGGCAGCGCAGCGATTCGTCCTTCCCGTACCCGAGCCGGACGACCCCTTCGAGGAGGTAGTCCTCCATCCGCTGGGCCTGGCTGCGGTCCAGCGCGGCCGGGTCCTGCGTCTCGAGGTACACCTGCACCCCGTGATCGGTCACGAAGCTGGGCCCCGGGCCACAGCCCGCGAGCGCCACTGCTAAAGCTGCGAGGGGTGCCCGCCCCACTGCTCGTCTACTGCGCATCCCGCCTCCAACCCCAGCAGGCGGCAGTAGGCCTTGGACTCTTCGAGGCAGGCTCGGCGCGCGGCTTCGCCCCGGTAGGGGTGCTGCGCGAACTCGAGGCAGGTGCCTAGCCGGGCCCCGGCCTCACGCCTCAACGGCACGACGCGGTAGGGGGCGGAGCAGCCCCCTACCGCCAACGACGTCGCGAGGATCCACGCCCAACGCCACCCACGCCCCAGCCTCGTCCCCATCGCCCACCACCACCCGCTCCCCGACTGCCCGCCCAGCAAGTAATCAAGCGGCGTGCCGGTCGCGGGGGCTCCACCGTTCGGGCGGGAGGCCGGGACCGATCAAGATCGGTAGACCGCCGGCGGGAGGACCAGGACGGAGAGCGGCGTCGCGCTCGGCGAGAAGCTGTCGTCGAGCGCGCCTTCCACGAAGCGCATCGGGTCGCGGCTGCCGAACGAGGTGGCCCGGGGCACGTCCTCGGCGTGGGAAGGGCGAAGGCGTCGTCCGCGTCCGTCGGCAGCCGACCTCCCTGCTGCCCTCCCCGGACCCCATAAATTGATCTCGACCCGCACGGGGGGAGAATCCTGGAAGTGACCGACCACTCCCCACGGTTCCTCTTCGGCAGGTACATCCTGTTGCGCCGACTAGGACAGGGCGGCATGGCGGAGCTGTTCCTGGCGACCCGGGCGGACAGCTCGCCCGACGACCCGCCGCTGGTCATCAAGCGGATGCTGCCGTCGATGGGCGAGAACCCCGACTTCTGCTCGATGTTCCTGAACGAGGCGAGCCTGGCGGCGCAGCTCATCCACCCGAACATCGTGCGCGTGCTCGACCTGGGCCAGGTGGACGACCAGCTGTACGTGGCGCTGGAGTTCATCGACGGGCAGGACCTGTCGGTGCTCCTGACCGCCCACGGGCGCCTGGCCGCCCCGGTCGCGGCGCGCATCGGCCTGGGAGTCTGCGAGGCGCTCGCCTACGCCCACGAGGCCAGGGACCTCGAGGGTCGGCCGCTGGACGTGGTCCACCGCGACGTGTCGCCGGACAACGTGATGGTGACCCGGCACGGCGGCATCAAGCTCATCGACTTCGGCATCGCCAAGGTCCTGTCGCGCTCGGGCCTGACGCGGCCCGGAATCATCAAGGGCAAGTACGGCTACATCGCCCCCGAGTACATGCGCGGCCTGGGCCTCGACGGCCGGGCGGATCTCTTCTCGCTCGGGGCGCTGCTCTACGAGACCGTCACCGGCGCCCAGCCCTTCGAGCGCGCCAACGCCGAGGAGACGATGGCGCGCGTGCTCAGCTTCGAGCCGCACCCGCCGACCGAGCTCGTGCCGTCCTGCCCCCGGGAGTTCTCGGCCATCGTGATGCGGGCGCTGGAGAAGAGCCCCGAGTGCCGCTACGCGAGCGCCCGGCAGATGGGCCAGGAGCTCAAGGCGTTCCTGGAGGCCTGCGGCGAGCACGTGGGGGCCGCCGAGTTGGCCGCGCTCACCTGGGGGCCGACGAGCGAGGATCCGCAGCAGCAGCAACAACAACAGCAGAGCCAGGCATCGCAGCTCGCTCCGGAACGCGAGAGCCTGGAGCCGTCGGTCGGCGCCGATGCCGGCGAGGTGCGGCAGAGCCAGTCGGCGTTCGAAGCCACGGGCGACGGCCCGCCGACGGTCCCCATCCTCGGAGCTTTCATCCCCACCCGCGTCGATCGGCCGACGCGGATCCTCGCGCGGTCCGAGCCGGCGAAGCCGAGCCTGTGGCGCAGGGCCGCCAACGTCGTTGGGCTGGGAGCGCTGCTGGCCGGTGCCGCACTGCTCGGCCGCCTCTCGGCAACCACGGGCGACGCGAAGGTCGCTCCGGCGGCGGCCAGCGACGCACAGGTGCTAGCCGTGGTTCGGCCAGGGCCTGCCCCAGTCGATGCCGCCGAGACCGGCGACGCAGCAGGGCCGGCGGAGAGCGCAGATGCAGCGCCAGCCGCTTCGGACGCTGGGGCGGTGGACCCGGACGCCGCAGCCCCGGGCCCGGACGCGGGGACGGCCGTGGAGTCCAGAGACGCGGGTTCCGGCAAGGCCGACGCCGGGCGTGCCGAGCGCGTGCTCCTCCAGATCAAGGGGCGGGGCACGGTCCTGGTGGATGGCAAGGCATGCCAGGCCCCGTGCACGGTCAAGGTCCAACCCGGGAGCCACGTCGTTGAGCGCACGGGGAAGAAGCGGTTCCGCCGGACGGTCCAGGTCCCCGCGGGCGCGACCTACGTCTTCACCACCCCGTGAGCGAGGCGAGGGCGCTCGGGTGAGAAGGCGACGGGCTCCGAGCAGCCGGTACCGAATGCGGGCTCGAGCAGATCGAGCAGGTGGCGCAGCGTCTCTTCGAGCTTGAAGCGACCCGAGACGCTCCGGCGGGCGGCCTCGCCGAGCATCTTCGCGCGGAGCGGATCGCCCAGCAGGCCGCCAAGAGACTGCGCGAGCGCAGCGGCGTCGCCCGGCGGGACCAACAGGCCGTCGATGCCGTCGCGGATGAGCTCCGGAATGCCGCCGACTCGCGAGGCAATCACCGGTTTGCCCAAGGCCATTGCCTCGATCACTGCGAGGCCGAAGGCCTCCTCCCAGACCGATGGAACGACGCAGACGTCGGCGTCCGCGAGCAGCGAAGCGGCATCGGGGTGGTAGCCGGCCAGGAACACGTCGTCCCGGCAGCGCAGCGAGTCCCGGAGCGAGCGCAGCGAACTCATCGCCGGGCCATCTCCGAGGTAGGCGAGAGCCGGTCGCGGTGCCGGTAGGAGCTCGAGCGCGTGCAGGAGCGTGGAGAGTCCTTTCTCCGGAGTGCAGCGGCAGGCGCAGGCAATCAGCGGTCGGTCCGGGGCGAGGCCCAGCAGGGAACGCAGCGTCCGCGGAGGATGCGCCAACTCGGGGGCCTGGACCGCGTTGTAGACGCGGAAGACCCGCGCCTCTGGAATCAGCCCGACTTCAATCTGCCGGCGGGCCACGAAGTCGCTCACCGCGACGACGGCATCGGCGGCGAAGCCCGGGGTGCGCGCTGCCAGCCACTTGGCCGCGCGCCGGGCGCCGCGCGGCGCCGTTCGGGAGCCCGAAGAATGGTCGTGCACGACGATGCGCCGCAGGTCCGTTGCCGCGCGTAACAGCGGATAGCTCCAGTGAAGAGGCGGCCGGTCGGTGAGGTAGAGCGCGCGGACGCGCTCGCGGCGCAGGAAGAGGAAGAACTCCACCGACGGGCGCGAGGTGTCGAGCTCGACGGGGACTGCCGCGCTGCCTATCAAGGTCTTCGGGATGGACTGGGTGGACTCGATGGACTGGGTGGACTCGATGGACGGATAGGAGACGAGCGTGCGGACGCCATGCTCGGCGAGGTGGTCGGCTAGCCGCGCGTAGACCCCCTCGATGTACGTCCAGGCAAAGCCCGTGTTCGCGGGGAAGTTCGCGCAGCACAGCAGGGTCTGCGGAGCCGGGGAGCGCACGCAGCCAAGCTGGGGCGCGCCCGACGAGCATGCTTGGGCGCCCGCCTACTGCTCGACCTCGCCGCCGATCATGTTGATGGAGTCGAAGGTGGGGACGATGTCCGCCAGGAACCCGCCGCGCACCATCTGCGGAATGGCCGAGAGGATGGCGAAGCCGGGCGCGCGGTGGTGGCACTTGTAGGGCCGGCCGCTGCCGTCCGAGACCACGTAGAAGGCCAGCTCGCCGTTGGCGCCCTCGGTGTACGCGTACGCCTCGCCCACCGGCACCTGGACGCCCTCCATGATCAGCTTGAAGTGCGCCATCACGCCCTCGATGGTCGCGTAGACCTCGGGCTTGGGCGGCAGCGCGACGCGCCAGTCGCCGACGATGACCGGGCCGGAGGGCATCTCCTTCAGGGCCTGGCGGATGATCGCGTCGGACTGCTTCATCTCCTCCAGCCGCACCGCGTAGCGGTCGTAGTTGTCGCCGGCCGAGCCCACCGGGATGTCGAAGTTCATGCGGTCGTAGACGAGGTAGGGGTGGGCCTTGCGCACGTCGTAGGGCACGCCGCAGGCGCGCAGGCAGGGGCCGGTGAAGCCCCAGTCCAGCGCGTCCTCCTTGGAGATGACGCCGGTGTGGCGGGTGCGGTCGATGAAGATGCGGTTGCGCGAGAGGAGCTTGTCGATCTCGCCGCGGATGACCGCCACCTTGTCCAGGGTCTTGAGGACCTTCTCGGTCCAGCCGGCGGGCAGGTCGCGCTCCAGGCCGCCGGGCCGGCCGAAGCTGGTCGTCACGCGCGCGCCGGTCAGCTCCATGACGCGGTCGTAGATGAGCTCGCGCGCCTCGATGCCGTAGAGGAACGCGGTGAAGGCCCCCAGCTCGAGGCCCATGGCGCCCACCAGCGTCAGGTGGTCGCAGATGCGGTGCAGCTCGCCGGCGGCGACGCGGATGTACTGGGCGCGCTCGGGGATGTCGATGCCCAGCAGCTTCTCGACCGCGCCCAAGAAACCGAAGTCGTTGAGCAACGCCGAGACGTAGTTGAGGCGGTCGACGTAGGGCAGGCACTGCGTCCAGGTGGAGTTCTCGCAGCTCTTCTCGAAGCCGCGGTGCAGGAACCCGATCTCCGGGACGGCCTGGACGACCGTCTCGCCTTCCAGCGTGAGCACCATGCGCACCGTACCGTGCATGGCCGGGTGCGCGGGTCCCAGGTTGATGATCATCCGGCGCGAGGCGATGGGCGCAGTCATCGAGTCGGGCGGCGGCGACTGGGGCCTCTGCTCGAGCACCTCGAGCTTCTCGGCCTCGGGGGAGGACGGCACGCCGACCTGCTTGTTCTCGTCCATGGAGCCTCCGGCGCGCTGCTCGATTGGCGGGCAAGAGTTATCCATCGGCCTTCGGGCGGGGGATCTCCATCCGGGCAAATGGGTGAGCTCTGTCGCTTCGCAGACGGCCGTGCTGACAGGTCAGTGCCGGCCACCTCCCGGAACCCAGCCGTGCCCGCCGCTCCCATGGGAGCCCGACGAAGGAGGCGGAGCAGGCGTGGGGGCTGGAGCCGGAGCTCGTGGAGCCGGAGCCGCGGGAGCAGCGACGTGAGGCGCAGGCAGGGGGGCTGGTGCGGGAGCTGTTGGAGCCGGAATCGTGGGAGCAGCGACGTGAGGCGCAGGCAGGGGGGCTGGAGCGGGAGCAGGAGCCGTCGGAGCTGGAGCGACAGGAGCAGGAGCTGCAATGGGTGGCACGGGCGTGGGCGTCGGCATGGCGGGCATAGGGGCTGAAGCGGGAGCCCTTGGAGCCGGAGCTGGAGCGAAAGGTGCTGGAGCAGGAGCTGCGATGTGGGGCGCAGGCGTCGGCGCTGGTGTGGCTGGAGCGGGAGCCCGTGAAGCCGGCGCCGGAGCGGAAGGCACAGGAGCAGCAACCCGTGGCGCAGGCGTCGGCGTGACAGGCCTCGACGCGGGCGGCGGCGGCGCCACGACTGGCGAGCGGTCCGGCGCCCGACCACCGCTGCCTCCGCGTCCGGAAGGAGGCGGAGCCGGCATCCAGCCGTGCGAGGGCGGGGGCACGGCTTGACCGCTGCCTCCGCGTCCAGAGGGCTCGTGCGGAGTCGGAGTCGTCGTCCTGGCGCCGCCGCGGGTGGGCGGGGGCGCGGCCCCGTCGGATCCCGGCGGCCGGATGCCACGTGGTGGCCGATACGCATGTCGCGGCGAGACCGGCGCCCCATGCGTGGCTCCCGGAACCTCGTACCAGGCGCGGCCGTGCCCGAAGGCGTGATGAGGGACGTGGTGGCCGTGCGCGAACACGTCGTGCGCCCGGTGCAACGGCAGGAAGGCCGACGGGTAGAGCGGCGAGCCGAAGAGGTTCACGCCGAGGAACAGCCACGGCGTGATCCCGACCCCCAGCGAGAAGCCGTAGACGAAGTCGCCGGGCCCGAGCGGGCACCAGCCGATGTAGCCGGGCGAATATCGGAACTCGACCCAGGCCGGCGACCAGACGTAGCCGGGCACCCAGGCCCAGCCCTGCTGCGGCACCCAGATCCAGCGGCCGTAGTGGTCGACCGCCCAGCCAAAGGGATCGGCGCCGTCGAAGGTCCAGCCGTCCGACGTGTAGATCCACTGGCCGCGGGCGTACGGGCGATACCCGCGCTCGGCCGGCAGCCAGATCCAGCCGTAGCGCGGGTCCTCGAGCCACTGGCCGTAGGGCGTCAGGGACGAGTGGAAGCTCGAGAACAGCGCCTGCTCCGAGGCTGGGGCGGCCCGGGTCGGGGGCTCGGGTGGCGGCAACCCCTGCTCTTCATCGGCTTCGAAGTCATCGGAGAGCGAGTAGTCCTCCTGCGCCAGCGCGCGGGCCGTCGGGCCGAGCGCGAGGAGGGCCACGAGAGAGAGGAGGGCTGCCGCTCGCATGACGCTCTCCGCCGAGAAAACGTCCTCAAGACACCACGTTGCGCATTCGCGGCGCGGCCGTCCCAGAAGCGGGAACCCCGAGGAACACACTGCCTCGACGCGCTCTCTGGGAGCCTCCAATGCGCTTCACTGCCTTCGCCGCCCTTCTCGCCTGCCCCTTCGTCGCCTGCTACTGCACGCTCTCGCTCGCCGAGGGCGCCGAGGCGCGGCAGAACGTCGTCGCGACCTGCGCCAAGAGCCACGTCTCCCTCTGCGTCGAGTGCCTGGGCCCGGTCTCCGCCAAGGCCGAGGACCTGTGCGCCAAGACCAAGGACCCGGCCGGCGCGTGCAAGCTCGTCAACGGGACCCGGGAGCCCGCCGCCAAGTAGCGCAGCGCCGGTGAGTCAGAAGGCGAAGGTCGCGCCGGCCATTGCGCCGTCGCCGCCGGCCGAAGGAGCGACCCCCAGACCGACCAGCTCCAGCTTCGGAGCTCTCTCGTCGCTGCCCGCGCGGGTGTCCGGCACCAGGACGACGCGCGTCTTGCCCATCAGCGCGAAGCCGACCGCGGTGCAGGCAATGCCCGCCGCCGCGACCGCGCCGCCGACGATCGTCCAGGTCTCCATGGTGATGTCGAGCGGGTCGAGCTTGGAGCGCATCAGGCGCCCGGCGTCGACGCTCCCGCCGCCGAGCTCGGAGGACAGGGCCTCGGAGAGCAGCATCTCCGCCGGCAACTCGAGCATGAGGACGCCGACCGCGGTGGCGACGGCTCCGGCGATGCCCAGGGCCATCAGGCCCTTGTTCCGGTGCTCGATGGTGGCGGTCGCGGTGGCCTCCGGCGGGACCTTCAGCACCGCAGCGAAGCTCGAGGCGCCGCTGATCTCCACCTTGAGCTTGCCGGGCAGCAGCCGGAGCTCGCAGGGCACCTTGATCGGCTCCGCGCTCTCGGCGGCCGCGACGAAGTACTCGTCGCCGGCCTTCTTCGGGACGAAGCGCACGGTGACCGCGGCTGCCGCGGACGGGATGATGGGCGGCCTTGCGTCGGGAGGCGGCAGGTAGCCGGGCGTCATCGCCGCATCCATCGGAGGCGGTGGCGGGGGAGGCGGCGGCGGAGGGATCGGGTAGTCCTGGGCGTGGGCGCTGACGGCCCCCAACAAGACGACGGCCAAGCCGAGGGTGAAGGACAGCGTTCGGGGTGACATCCGGCTCTCTCCTGCGCAACGGCCCAAGGGCATGAGGGGTGCCACGCCTCGACGGCGGGGGGCAAGCCGGACGGCAGGACCAGCAGGCGGCAACGGATGGAGGGGAAGGAAGCTTCGACAGCAGCTTTTTGGCGTCCTGCCGGTCGAGCAGTTCGCCACGGCCTGCGCCCGCATCGGCACGCGCCCCGGGCAAGCAGGGCGGGGCGGGCGCATTCAGGGTCACGCAGTACGGATCATCGAGGTAGCTGCGGCCGCTCATTCACGATCTTCGCAACCACGAAGACTGAGCGGCCGAGCAGACCTCACTGGGACTTCAGCTCGTCTGGGTCCCGGGCGCAGCGGGGCCGGTTCCGGGCTCGAACTCTTCCTTGCGCACCACGCCCGAGTCCTTCTCCTGCTGGCGCTGCTTCTTCTTCTCGCGCTTCTCCTTCTGGTATTCGAGGCGCGCGAGTTCCTTCTGGCGCTTGATGGCTGACGGGTTCTGCGGCATTGGGAATCCTCCAAGCGAACGTTCTCGTAACAAACGGCGGCCCCGGCCTTGGAATGAAGGCCGGGGCCGCCTCTCATCTCAGAAAGTCAGTGCCGATTAAACCGGGCGGACGTTCGAGGCCTGCAGGCCCTTCGGGCCCTTGGTCACTTCGAACTCGACCTTCTGGCCCTCGGCCAGGGTGCGGAAACCCTCCGCGACGATCGCAGTGTGGTGGCAGAAAACATCCGGACCACCGTCATCCTGCGTGATGAAGCCGAAGCCCTTCGCATCGTTGAACCACTTAACAGTGCCACTAGCCATTACGATTACTCTTCTTTCTTGTTCGAACCGCACAGGATCGTACGGCCCCACCTTGGCCCTGTCGGACAAAGTGCGCCATAAAGTATGCCCTTCGGACGCATAAGTCGAGGGCGTCGCCCGAGGCGTCCGGGTGGCTGCCCGAACGGGGCGCGACCACCCGCCCGAGGGTCCCGCCGGCGGTATGCTGCAGCCCATTTCGGGAGGCAGCCATGCGTTCTTGCTCTGTTTTCGTCCCCTCGGTGATCGCCGCCGCGCTCGTCCTGGGAGGGTGCGCCACGACCCCGGCCACCAAGCCCGAGCCGGCAAAGGCTCCGTCGGCGCAGGCGGCCGCCGCCCGTGCGTTCGCCGAGGAGTTCGCCCGCCACGACTTCGCCAAAGCGGCGGCCCGCTTCGACCCCGAGATGGCCAAGGCCCTGACGCCCGAAAAGCTGTCCGGCGTGTTCGACGCCTGGGCCGGCGGCGCGGGGGAGCTCGAGCGCATCGAGATCGTCAAGGAGCTCGACTTCCCGGACGCCAAGGGAGTGGTCGTCGACTGCCTGCACCAGAAAGGGCTGATGACCTTCGTCGTCTTCTTCGACAAGGACCTGCGCATCAGCGGTCTGCGCACTCACCCGCTGCCCAAGAAGGACAAGCTGGAGGCCCTCGCCCGCGAATTCTGGGCCCTGCTGCTCGACGCCAAGTGGGACGAGGCCGCCGCCCGCACCGCGCCGCCGCGCTTCACGCCGAAGGAGCTCCAGGAGGCGTCGCTGCGCTACCTGGGCGAGCACGGGGCCTTCAAGGCGGTCGACGGGGTGAGCGTCAAGCTGCGTCCCAAGTCGGCGGGCGTCACGCTCGAGTGCCTGCACGAGAAGAAGAACGGGCAGGTCTTCATCGCCATCGACGGGCTCGAGCGCATCGGCGGGCTCTTCTTCCGCGAGGGCTGGAACGCGCCGGACTACGCCGACGCCAAGGCGTTCGAGGAGCGCGCCGTGAGCGTGGGCGTCGAGAAGTACCCGCTGCCGGGGACGCTGACCCTGCCGAAGGCGAGGACGTCGCCGCTGCCCGCCGTGGTGCTGATCCATGGCTCCGGGCCCAACGACCGCGACGAGTCGTCGGGGCCGAACAAGGTCTTCCGCGATCTCGCCTGGGGCCTGGCCAGTCGCGGGGTGGCCGTCCTGCGCTACGAGAAGAAGACGCGCCAGTACCAGGGACAGATGGCCAAGTACGTGAAGGGCATCGAGCAGGAGTACCTCGAGGACGTGCGCAGCGCGGTGGACCTGCTCTCCAAGACCCCGGAGATCGACCCCAAGAAGATCTTCCTGGTCGGCCACAGCCTCGGCGCCGTGGTGGCGCCGAAGGCGGCGCTCGACGATCCCCGCGTGCGCGGCGTCGTCCTGCTGGCCGGGCCCACGCGGACCGACGGCCAGATCCACCTCGACCAGTACCGCTACCTGATGGACCACGGCTGGGACGTGCCGAAGGACCAGCAGGCCGCGTTCCTCGCCGAGGCGGAGGCGGTCGCCAAGAAGCTGGACGCCCCGGACCTCAAGCCCGGCGAGGTCGTGGACGGCATCGAGGGCAGCTACTGGCTCGACCTGCGCCCGTACGCCAAGGGCGGCGCCGCCCCGAAGCTGGAGATCCCCATCCTCGTGGCCCAGGGCGAGCGCGACTACCAGATCACGCTCGTCGACTTCGAGGGCTGGAAGAAGGCGCTCGAGGGCAAGAAGAACGCGACCTTCAAGCTCTTCCCGGAGCTCAACCACCACTTCATGCCCGGCCAGGGCCCCTCGACGCCGCAGGAGTACGACCAGCCGAATCACGTGGCCAAGCCGGTCATCGAAGAGGTGGCTGCTTGGATCGGGAGCCACTGACCGGGAGAAAGGGATGGCCACCTCCGTCTACGTCGCCCTGCTCCGTGCCGTGAACGTCGGCGGGACCGGCAAGCTGCCGATGGCCGAGCTGCGCGCGCTCTGCGAGGACGCGGGCTTCACCGGCGTGAGCACGTACATCCAGTCGGGGAACGTGGTCCTGAAGAGCGCGCTGCCCGAGAAGAAGGTGAAGGCGACCCTGGAGGCGGCGCTGGCCAGGAAGATGGGCAAGCCGGTCGGCGTGTCGGTGCGGACCGGGGCCGAGCTCGCCGCGGTCCTGAAGGCCAATCCGTTCGAGAAGGCGCAGCCGAACCGGGTCATCGTCCTCTTCCTGGACGAGGTGCCTGCGAAGGGCGCGCTGGACGCCGTGAAGATCCCGGGACGCGAGCAGCTCTCGCTCAAGGGCCGCGAGCTCTTCATCCACTACCCGGACGGCCAGGGCACCTCCAAGCTCAAGCTCCCGCTCGCCAAGGACGGCACCGGGCGCAACCTCAACACCGTCGCGAAGCTGGCCGAGCTCGCCCGATCCACCGAGCGGTAGCCGGACCGCACGCGCGACGAACCGCCGAATCCCCCGTCCCGGAGCCCCGCCGCCCGGCCGCGGCCGTGGCGGTGTGCCTGCCGCGTGCGCCGGCACCAGATTGACCGCGCGAGGGGGCGGCATGCGCATCTATGTCTTCGCGGAGCACTTCCCGAACACCTACAAGCCGTACTACGACGCGCAGCTCGCCGACTGGATCGACGAGGGCCACGAGCTGCGCGTCTTCGCCTTCGGGAAGTTCGACCGGACGCGCAACGCGACGGTGGACGAGCTCGCGCTCGACCGGAAGACGACCTACTGCCCGTCCACGCTACGCTCGCTCCCTTCAAGCGCGCCGGGCCTGCTGGCGGAGCTGGCGAGCAGGCCCGGGACCATCGGCCGCGCCATCCATGCGACCTGGCACGGGGACCTGCCGGCGAAGCTGCGCCTGCTCGACGCGGCGCGCAGCGTGCGGCTCCCGGACGAGTCCCCGGACCTGTGCCTGATCCACAACCTCGTGACCGCCCAGTCCTTCGGCTTCCTGGAGCGCGTCTACCCGAGCGCTCGCGTGGCGCTCTACTTCCACGGCGGCGAGATCCCCGAGGGCGGGACGATCGTCCCGGGGCTCGCACGGCGGGCCTTCGAGCGCGCGCACATCGTCTTCACGAACACGGGCTACTCGAGCGCCGAGGCGAGCGCGCGGGGCTGCCCTCCCGGGAAGATCGTCATCTGCCCGGTCGGCTTCCGCGTCGGCGAGTACCGGCCCGCGGTCCGCAAGCGCTATCGCGAGGACGGCCTGCTCCGGCTGCTGACGGTCGGGCGGCTCGGCGTCGAGAAGGGCCTGGGGCATGCGCTCGACGCCGCTCGCGCCCTGCTCGACCGAGGCGTGAAGAACTTCCGCCTCCGGATGATCGGCGACGGGCCGCAGCGCGCCGCTCTCGAGGCGCGCGTCCTGCGCGAGGGGCTGGGGCGGCACGTGCGGCTGGTCGGGGAGCTGCCGCACCACGCGCTCCACGCCGAGTACCGCGCCGCCGACGCGCTGCTGCTGCCGAGCATCGCCACCCCGCGCTGGGAGGAGAACCAGGGCTGCGTGATGCAGGAGGCGATGCTGATGAAGCTGGCGGTCGTCTCCACCCGCACCGGAGGCGTGCAGGAGTCGCTGGCGCCGGAGTTGCGGCGCTTCAGCGTCGAGCCCGAGGACGGCGCGGCGATCGCGAAGCGAATCGAGGAGCTCCTCGCGCTCGACGAAGAGGAGCTGCGCCGCCTGGGGGCCGGGGCGCGCGAGTTCGCGGCGGCACGCTACGACGTCCGCGCGCTCAACCGGAGGCTGGTGGACGAGGTGCTGTCCAGGAGGCGAGGGCCGGCGAGCGCCCCGGACGCGGTCCCGGCATGAGCTTCGCCCGCGCCCGGCCGCTCATCGTCTCCAGGTTCTTCGTGGCCGTGGCCTCCGCGGTCCTGCCGCTGGTCCTCGCGCGCCGGTTCAGCCCGGCGGACTACGGGACCTACAAGCAGCTGTTCCTCGTGGCGCAGACCCTCTTCTACGTCCTGCAGCTGGGCGTGCCGCAGAGCCTGTACTACTTCGTGCCGCGCACCGCCCACCGCCGGCCGTACCTCGTCCACGCCCTGGTGTTCCTGGCAGGGGCCGGGGTGCTGGCGGCGGCGGCGCTCGTCTGGCAGGCGCCTCGCGTCGCCGGATGGATGCACAACCCGGAGCTCGCGCGCCACGCGCCGGCCCTGGCGGTCTATCTCTTCGGCACCCTGTGCTCCGTGCCGCTGGAGATCTCGCTGACGGCGAGCGGCCGGACGAGGGCGGCGAGCGCCTTCTACGCCGGCTCGGAGCTGCTGCGCGCCGCGGCGATGACCCTGCCGGCGGTGCTGGGGTGGGGCGTGCAGGGCGTGATGGCCGGAGTCGCCGGCTGGGCGCTGCTGCGCGCGGCGGTCACCTGGGCCGTCGTGCCGCGCGGAACGAGCGGGCCGTGGCTCGCCCGCGAAGGGCTGTGGGAGCAATTGCGCTACGCCCTGCCGTTCGGCGCGGCCATCGCCGTGGGGCTGCCGCAGGGCTACTTCCACCAGTACTTCGTGGCGGCCCACGAGGCCCCGGCGGCCTTCGCCGTCTACTCGGTGGGGCTCTTCCAGGTCCCGTTCGTCGACCTGCTCTACTCGCCGACCAGCGAGGTGCTGATGGTCTCGCTCGGGGAGCTGGACCGCGAGGGGCGCCTGGCCGAGCGCGCGGGGGTGTTCCGCGGCGCCGTGGCGCGGCTGGCCTATGCCTTCGTGCCGCTGGCGGTCTTCCTGGGGGTCGCCGCGCCGTCCTTCATCAGCGCGCTCTTCACCGAGAAGTACCTGGCGGCCGTGCCGATCTTCCGGGTGGGGGTGGCCTCGGTGCTGCTGGCCGCGCTGCCGCTCGAGGGTGTCCTGCGCGCGCGCGGCGAGACCTGGCACATCCTCGCGGCCAGCGCGCTCAAGGCGGTGGTCAACGTGCCGGCGGTGGTGGTGGGCGTCTGGCGCTTCGGCCTGGTGGGGGCCGTCGGCGCGTGGCTGGCGAGCGAGGTCGTCGGCAAGGCCGCGCTCCTGTGGCGGGTGCCGCGGGCGCTCGGGGCGCCGCTGCGCCGGCTGATGCCGTGGGCGGAGCTCGGCCGCGCGGCCTTCGCGTCGCTGGCCGGGGCCGCGGCGGCGTGGGCCGCGCAGGCGGCGTTCGCCGGGCTCAGGCCCATCGCCGTGCTCGTGCTGGGCGCGGCTCTGTTCGGGGTGGCCTATGCGTTGGCGCTGCTGGCGGTCGGCGCGCGGCTGCCGTTCGAGATGGTCGGGCTGGGCCGGCTGGCCCCACGCCCGGTGCTCGCGCCGACCAAGACCGCGGGGCCCTGACCGCGGCGCGCCACGGTCCTGGGCGCCGGGGCCGACCTGAGGCAGACTGCCGCCCCGGATTCATCGAGGGAGGCCGAGCGTGCTCACGTTGCGAGCGACGGGGCGCCTGCTGAAGCGGGCGAAGATCGATCCCGAGCCGAAGCCCCCGCACTCGACCGGGAAGCTCGGCGACTGGTACGCCACGCTGCTCGAGGTGAGGCCCGTCCACGTCGTCCTCTGCACCTGCGAGGCGACTCGGCTCCCGGTCCTCGTGCCGGCCAAGGACCTCGCCCGGCTCCCCGAGCGCGTGGTCGAGGGCGTGGGCAACATGCTCCGGGCCATCGGAGTCGCCGAGGCCGACGTCGAGGAAGAGCTCGACCATATGTGCGAGATCCGCTTCGCCAAGACCGCCAACCGCGGCCTCCAGGGCACGATGAGCGACTACCTGCGCATGTTCGGCCAGGGGAGCCGGTTCACCGGCAAGCCGCGCTCGTTCCTCGAGAAGTCGCTCGAGCTGGCCGAGTCGCCCTGCGTCGTGCTGGGGACCTTCCCGATCGGTGCGACCCGCGCGCTGTTCAAGCGGCCGAGGCTCAGGCTGGTGAAGTGACGCTGGGGGGCGCTCGAGGCAGGTGCCCCGCGATGGGCCCCCGGCGGCTCCGCGCTGCTCCCGCCTCACTGCGCCGCGGCCCTCCTCCAGGCACTGGCGCTTCTCGGGCGGGGACGGCTCGAACGTCGTCAGCCCCCGCACTTGCCGCCGGGGACGAAGTGGCGCACCCGCCCGGCGCGTCGGGCCGCGACCCGCTCGGCCGGGACCAGCGCGATGCGGACGCGTGGCGGCTTCTCGTTGCGCGGCATCCGGGGACCGATTCCCAGGAACGCCGTCAATCGAGCGGATTCCAGGAGAGCGCCGCGAACCCGCCGAGCAGGTACTCGCTGCGGTCCTGCAGCCGCGCGCACTTCACCTCCTCCTCGCCACGCCAGGTGCCGTTGGTGCTGCCCGCGTCGGCGAGGAAGAGGCGCTCGTCGCGACGGATGAGGAGGGCGTGGACGCGCGAGATGCCGCGGTGGCTCAGGGCCGAGCCTCCGGCGCAGCGGTCGTCGCGGCCGATGACGACGCCACGGTCGAGCGCCGAGTAGCCGACCGCGAGGCGCTCGCGGCCCTCGCGGGACGCCAGCAGGAGCTCGCCGGCCGCCACCTCGCCGGGCTCGAGGAGCGTCCCGGCCTCGACCAGCACCGGGCCGGGGATGACCGTCACCGACGACTCCCTCGCGAGCCGGGCGCGCTGCAGGACCGGGGCGCGCTCGAGCCGGCTCAAGATCCTGCGAGGCGCCAGGCTGTCGAAGGCCGGCATGGCATCCGGATCCCAGGGCAGGGGTCCGCCGGTGGGAAAGGACGCGATGACCGCGCCCGGGACGTGGAGGAAGAAGGGCCCGTCGGCGGCGAGGGCGCGCACCGTGCGCTGGTCCTCGAGGCGCAGGCCCGCGGCCGAGCTGAGGTCCACCACGTGAGTGAGCACGCCCTCGCCGGCGCGGCGGACGAGGAAGAGGCAGTGCCGCAGCGAGAGCCCGGACTCGCGCGGCACGTGCAGGTCCACGCAGCCGTGCCGGCCCAGCGTCCCGGCGCGCAGCCCGTCCGTCGCCGCCAGCCAGCACGAGCCCTCGACGTAGTTCGGCGTGAGCAGGAAGACCATGACGCCCGGGCGACGCTCGCGGGAGAGGACGGCCGCCATCTCCCGCTGGTGGGCGTTGAAGACGCTGTGGATGCTGAGCCAGTGCGAGACCCTGAGCCCCGCCACGCGCGTGCCGGAGTTGGTCGCCTCCTCGCGGTCGGTCAGCAGGCCCAGTCGGACGATGCGGGTCACGTCGAGTTCGCGGGCAGCCATGGTCGTGCCTCCTCGGTTGCATCCCCCTTCACGTCGGACTGCCCGCGGACGGCGGGGCCAGCAGGCGCAGCCGCCCCCGGTCCCCGTCGACGAGCAGCGCTGCTCCGTTCTGGATCCGGTTCACCTCCTCGAAGGACACGGCGGGAATGGAGAGCTCGCGCGCGACGATGGCCGCGTGCGAGAGCGGGGTGCCGCGCCGGCAGACGAGCGCGCAGGCGCGGGGAAGCACCGCGGTGAAGGCGGGACGGATCTCCTCGGTGACGAGCACCTCGCCGGAGCGCAGGAATCGGCGCGCCTCGTCGGCGGTGCGGACCACGCGAGCCTGGCCCGAGGCCGTCCCGCCGGAGAGCGCCAGCCCGACGAGCTCGTCGCCGGGTCCATCGGACTGCCGGATGGCCTGCGCGAGGGTCTCCACCGGTCGCGGCACGCTGAAGCCCGCGAGGAGCCGCCTGCGCAGACGAGCGACGGCGGTCAGCTTCAGCTGGGGCCGGGTGCGGAGCGAGAGCAATTCGGCCGGCTCGAGCTCGAACACCCATCCGCGATCGGCTTCGCTCGTCCCTGCGCGCCGCTCGATCTCGACGAGGACGTGGCGGAGCGCCGAGGCCGCGAGCGCGAGCAGCTCGACACGGTCGTCCTTGAGAGGCGCGAAGCGTGCCGCGACCTGCCACAGCGCTCCGCCGACGAGCCGGGTCAGCGGCGAAGCCGGCGCTGGCGGCGAGGCGGGACGACGGCTGGAAGCGAGCGCCAGCCGCTCGAGTTCGGCGCTCTTCGCCGCGGATTGCGCCGCCCACCAGCGCTCCGGTTGCTCAATCCACGAAGACCACCCGGCCAGGTCCTGCACCTCGGCGGCGGAGCCGAAGGCGTAGGGATGGCGCGCGAGGTGGCCGAGGACGGTCTTGCGTTCCGCGGGCGAGAGCGTGCTCCAGCGCGGGGTCGCGCCCTGATGTCCCTGCCTGATCTGCAGGACGAGCTGCGCGGTCTCGCGGTCGCGGGAGGTTCGCCGAGCAGGGGACGGCAGGGAGGCGAAGAGCCCAGGCCAGCCGAATCGGCTCTCGAAGGACGCGAGGTCTTTGGCGAGATCCACCGGGTACCAGAGCGCCGCGTGGACGCGCCGGACGCGGTCATAGGTGCGCAGGGCATCGGCCAGCAGCCGGTCGACTCGCCGGCCGGAGGCGTCGCGAAGGTCGGTCGCGAGGAGGCGCTCGGCCCAGCCCGTCGTGACGCGGCTCGCCAGGGCCCACTCCGAGAGGTACGTCAGAGCGAAGGCGAGGTTGCGGCGCCGGTGCCAGAGGAAGCGCGCGCCGAACGCGAGCGGGCTGCCCGCATCGATCTTCTTGCGGGAGGAGGTCTTGACCCGCCGCGCGAGGAGCCAGCCTCCCTCGATGCGGCGCTCGAAGTGGGCGTGATGGAAGGCGGCGGCGCGGCGGTCCACTTCGGCGGCGGTCACGTAGTGGTGCTGGGCGAGCCGAGAAGGCGGACGTGGAGAGACGAGGAGGTAACCCTCGGAGACGAGCCGCTCGACCGCCTCGTTTCCGCGGAGGCCCTTCGTGGTCACCGGCCGCGCCTGGACGACCCAGAGCCGCCCGCCGGTGTCCACCACCCACTCGAGGTCGAGAGGCTCGTCTCGCGACAGAATTCCCAGAGCGGCGAAGGCGTGCTCGACCAACTCAGGCAGCGCGCGTGCGACGACCGGGTCGGCAAAGGAAGCGGCGGCATGGGCGGCGAGAGGACCAAATCTGCGGAACTGGCCCTCGCGGCCATCCGTGACGGCCGAAGGGCCGCCCCAGCCGATGGCGAACGCCTCGGGGTCCTGGCCGAGCGGATCGACGGTGAAGAGGACTCCGGCGCGGGTCACCGTGACTTGCCGCTGGACGAGGACGGGGATGCGGCTCGGCAGCGGGAGTCCAAGACGGGCGGCGTAGGCCCTGGCGCGGGCGCCGGGCTGCGAGATCCTGCGGACGGCGGTGCGCACCGCAGCTTTCGTCCGCAGCCCTCCGAGGCTCTCGAATTGGCCCGCGAACGATGCCGCGCTGCCGTCCTCCACCGCGGCGGACGAGCGGGCGATGAACCCGGTCGCCGATTCGAGCGGGCTGGCGCCCCTCCATCGAGACGCGTCCACGACCACGAAGCCGTCCGGGACGGGCAGCCCGCGCCGCAGCAGGGCGCCGAGCACCGCCGCCTTCGAGCCGACCTCGGCGCCGTCCCCCAGGTCGAGGTCCGCCAGGTGGCGCAGGCCCTTCATGCGGCGACCTTCAGTCGGCAGTAGCCGTCGATGCGCACCGGCGCGCCGGCGGTGATGTCCGGGCCGCAGCAGGCCATCACGCAGAGCGCCGAGGCTCCCGGGCCGGCCCCCGGCTTCGCCTGCCGCGTGACGACGCAGCGCAGGCGCAGCTTGCGGTTGATGGCGCAGCTGCGGTGCTCGGAGACCGGGACGGAGCGGACCACGGAGGTTGCGAGCGCACGGACCACGGCACGGAAGTCCGGGGCGAGGCCGCCGTTGTCCCCGGCGGGGATCTCCGGGACGGGCCAGCCGGCAGCCGTCAGGGACGCCTCGACCGGCGGCGAGAGCTGCAGCCCGGAGAGCACCGCCTCGTCGCAGCAGCCCTCGGCGGAGGCGAGCAGCCGGCGCAGGCCCGCGGGCTCGGTCCACTCGCGCACCAGCGGCCGCAGGAGCATCACCGAGTGCAGGCCCCGGTCGTGGCAGTCCTCCAGGAGCTGCAGCCGCGGCGCGACCGGCGTCACCGCCGGGACGCGTCCGGTGGCATCGCCCAGGCTGACGAAG
>DASXVQ010000118.1:0-39409 GCA_036504155.1 Myxococcales bacterium | reverse complement strand
GAGTGAACAGCGGGCAGACAAGAAAGCCGCCGCCTAGGTGCATTGAGGCATGTCCGACCGACCTGCTATACACGCAGGCCATCAACGGCCCGCCGGTAGGGCGCTACGCGCGCTTTTCCACCAGATGCGGGACACCACCCTTCGAACTCGGGCAGGGTCTTCGGGAAGTCCTCGGGAATCTCCACGACGCAGCTCTCAATCCGGCCCCTTCACCCAAGTCCTAGACTAGGCCCTGGCCCCGACATTCCCTTGCCACTGAGCCAACCGGATCCCTCCAAAAGCAAATTGCCGAATGAGGGCTGGCACGCCCGGAAGGTCCCACGTCGAGGTGTTCCACATCTCGCGAAGGGGCTTCATTCCTTCCGAATCCGCGGCGAAAAGCGCGCAGAATTCACATCGCCGAGGCATGACGAGGCCTGAGCGCGTCTGGTTCTGCTCGGCGTCTGATACCCCGACAGACGTCAGCAACCAGAGCTCCGATGCCGACTCGTCCCATTGAAACGGCATGAAGCAAACAGCAACGGGGAGAACGGGCAAGCCATCTTCGTCGCGGTCGGGCGCCCAGCAGCCCCGAGAGAAGGGGGTGTTCGCGAGGAGTTTTCGAATCCCGGAAGCCGCCCCATACACCGGTCTGAGGCCAGAGAGTGGACCCAGCGAACGCCTCGTCCATCTTCGAGCTGAACTTCGCGGCCTCGCCGCCGTCGAGGCCCGCCTCGACGAGGCAGGGTCCGAGCGCCGTGCCTTGCTTGGCGAGCGCGGTGGCGTCGCCCATGGCCTTGCGGACGCGGCCGAGCGCCTTGTCGGGCTAGGCCGAGCCGGGCTCGCGCGCGGGGTGCGGGGGCTTCGCCTTGCCGGCCTCCTCCTTCAGGCGGACGACCGACCACTTCCCCTGGTCGGCCTGGTCGAGGAGCGCGCGCTGCTTGTCGGGCTCGAGCCCGAAGACCTCCTCGTAGTGGCTGACGCGCAGGAACCGCCAGGCGCGGAAGTCGTTGTGCTTCTTGGCCATGAGCGAGAGCTCGGTGGCCTTGCCCAGCCTCTGGTGGTCCCAGCCCGCGTCGACCATGCCGTCCTGGGCGGCCAGCGCGTTGAGCGAGGCGGCCTTGAACGGGTCCTTCGAGTCCCCGGGAGCCGGGAACGCCGAACTTTCTCCACGTGGGGCAAGTTCGAGCCGTGGGGCAAGTTGGCGGCTGCGCGCGAACGGCTACTTGCAGCTGCCGCGGCTCTCGACTTTGCCGATGCCGGCCTCGCCGTCCACACAAATCCCGGTCGCGCACTCGACGTCAATCCACTTCGTGCCGTTGCACTTGAGGGCGCTCGAGTCGGTTTGGCACATGATGAAGCCGGAGTAGAGCGTGATGCAGCGGTCGCCCGCCTTGGTTCCCGTGACGTCGCACGAGTTGACGGTCTGGCCGTTCACCGCCGTCGTCCTGCAGCCGTCGGGACCCGGGCAGCTGAAGGGCCGGAAAGCCCCCCCGTAGTCGCACCACAGCGCGGTGTGAGCGTCCTGGCACTGCGGCCAGCCGTTCTCGCAGTAGTCCCCCTCCTTGGGCCCACCATCGCAGGCCAGCGCGAGGCCAATCGCGGCAGCGACGATCACGGATGTGGTGCGCATGGTCCCCTCCGGGACGAAGTGAGACGGCAGCCTACACCAGCAGGGCGCACAGGCAACACCAGCGGTGGCAATGGCGCGAAACAGATGCGCGGTGCCGCGCGACGAGGAGGATCCTCCGCGCGCTGCACTGCGACCGACCGGTGCGCGAGGTTCCTGCGAGCACAGTAGGCTCGCCTCGGAGGCGCTCCACGATGACTGTCCTGGCGCCGGTCCTCAGGGACTTCGGCTCTCTCGAGGGCTGTGACTGCTTCGTGAAAGTGCGCGGCTTCTTCTCGCGCGCGCTCACCGGGCCTGGTGGCGGAAGGAGCGCGGCCAGGCGACGCGCCAGCGCGAGCGGCTCGAGCTCCAGGGCCACGGTCGCGGTGGGGTCGAGGCTTGCTTTCGACAGGCAGGTCGAGGACGTCGAACCTGCGGTTCGGAAAGGTCGAGGCGGCCGGAGACCCGTAGGCTGACGTGACCGGCCTCGAGAGCGGGCGCGTCGCCTACGCGCAGCGCGTTGCCAACGAGCACGGCAGTGAAGCCAACTCGGTCCTCGTGGTGCTCGGGGCGTCTTGGGCGAAGGAGCGGCGCCTGGACGGCCTCGCCTGCTAGGGCTTCGACAGCGCTATCCGGAACTGGGTCCTGCACTTGCCCGACCCGCCGGGCCCTTGGACGGCGACTCCGTCGACCTGCATCTCCAGGAGGTATCCCGGCAGCGATCCCCCGGGGTTGTGCAGCTGGGCGCTGGTGGCGGCGCCATCCAGGTATCGGAAGGTGTTCGTCTCGTCGACGAATTGGCCCGTGGTAGCCGCGGCCGCGTCGTAGGGGAAGACGCTGATCTGGCTCTGGGTCGCGCCGGAGTTGTAGTCGAGCTTTCCGGTCCAGGTCGCGGTGAAGTCGCCCACCGAGAGGGCTGCACCCTCGACCGGGCTCGTGAAGGTCATCGCGCCAGGGCAGGCCAGGACGAGCTCGGCGCGGTCCGAGCCATCGACGGCGACGATTTCGACCGGGCTGCCGGCGCCCGGCGTGAGGTTCGGGACGGTCGCCTGCGACAGGTCGTAGAAGCCGCCCAGGATGGTCGAGTGAAGAGGAACCGCGGCCCCGTTGACCGTCACCGTGGCCGTGCTGACGAAGGCGCCGTCGCGCACGACGCCGATGGCCCCGTTGGCCACGCTGTCGCCATTGGTCGGATGCTGGGCAAGCCTCACGCTGGTGGCGTTGATGGACAGGGCCTGGATGCCGGCGTCCGCGGAAGGACCTGCGTCGACTCGCTGCACGCTGGCGTCGGCGGCTTCGCCTCCAGCATCGGCAGGGGAGCCGGGCTCGCTGCACGCGGTCGTCGCGAGGAGCGCGAGCACCAACAGGACGGCAGGATTGAGCTGGACCATCGACCCCCTCCGGTGCATGGCAGGTGGGAATACTCACCGGTTCCCCGGTGCACCGTCAATTGCGCGAAGGAAGAAAGAACGCGTCTTCCGTGGAGGCCGAGGCGGAACAAGCTGACCGAGTAGGCCTTGGCGCAGGGTACGGCGGCGAGGCCCTTTTGCCGGGCCGCCCGAGGCCTGAACGGCCCGTGAGGCTACACCGGGGCCGTGTCGCAGCTGACCAAAGGCGCCGATCGCCGACTCGCCGCGCGCCGAGGACTTGCTCCACGGTGGAGCAAGTCCTCCCGCCGGCCGGAGCTCGGCCCGCGCCATCGTCCGCCGCGATCACCGACTCGCCGCGCGCCGAGGACTTGCTCCACGGTGGAGCAAGTCCTCCCGCTGGCCAGAGCTCGCCCATGTGCCATCGTCCACGCGACCTCCGACTCGCCGCGCGCCGAGGACTTGCTCCACGGTGGAGCAAGTCCTCCCGCCGGCCAGAGCTCGCCCATGTGCCATCGTCCACGCGACCTCCGACTCGCCGCGCGCTGAGGACTTGCTCCACGGTGGAGCAAGTCCTCCCGCTGGCCAGAGCTCGCCCACGTGCCATCGACGACGCGATCACCGACTCGCCGCGCGTCGAGGACTTGCTCCACGGTGGAGCAAGTCCTCCCGCCGGCAAGCGCCCTTGCCGTCAAGCCCGCACCGCCAGTGAAAATGAGCTCTCACCCACTTGCCCGGGGCCTGACGGGCCGGGCGCCGCCACCGAAGGTGGACTGAGGAGCGGTAGCTGCCGGCCTCCGCGCCGGGTCGGTCGTGTCGGAACGGCGGCCATCCTCCACCGCAAGTAGCCGCTACCTCTTCCCGAGCACCCGCTCCGCAACCTTCGCGATCCCCGCCGCGACCAGCACCGGCGGCACGAGCAGGATCGCCGCGAAGTAGCTGAGCAGGTACATCAGCCCGAGGAATCCCGAGACGATCGAGCTCTTCCCCACGACCGTCCCGGACAGCACGGTGGTGTGCTCGCGCAGCCCGAGCAGATGCAGCACCGCGAACAGGAGCACGAAGCGCCCCGCCCACAGCACGAGCGCCCGCGCCGAGAACGCATCCGCGGTGGTCCAGGCCTTCCACGCTCGCCACAGCCGCCCGATCATCGCCGGCCCTCCTGGACCCTCTTCCACATCGGTCCGAGCGTGGTGGAGTAGAGCAGCACCGCGTCGCCGACCTGGTTGCTCGCGCTGTACCTGAGCTCGCCGTTGCCCGACTCGGTCGGGAACGCCGCGAAGTCGAGCGAGGCGTGCAGCGCCGCCAGGTACTCCGCATCCCCGAAGCTCGCCGCGCCCACCAGCGCCAGGCCGCTGCCTCCCGGGCTCGCCTCCAGCAGCGGCACGACCAGCCCGGAGTCCACGTCCAGCGGGCCCTTCCACGACTTGGGCCACTCGCGCGAATAGCCGAAGCCGGCCACGGTCACGCCCAGCTCCTTGCGCGCCCGCTGGTACTGGTCGCGGGCGAAGTCGGGGTCGACGACCTGCAGCGCGTGCGCCGCCATCCAGATCGACGAGCCCTCCGGGCCGTCCAGGTGCGTCCCGTCGACCTTGTAGCTGGAGACGAGCAGGCCGGTCCCGGGGTGCACGAGCTTCACCTTGGCGGTCTCGACCCACTTCTTCAGGAGCGCGGAGTGGTCGGTGCCGTCCAGGAAATCGCTCATGCGGATCGCCGCGAGCGCGATGGCGTTGCAGAAGGTCCAGCACTCGTCGGGGTAGCTCTCGGCGGACATCACCGGGCTCTGGTTCATCCGGTCCACCATGAGCTGCACGCGCTCGGAGAGTTGCGCCTTGAATTCGGCCTTCTCTTCGATCGTGCGGCGCATGGCCAGCATCAGGGCGATCTCGCCGTCGAGGAACTGGCTGCGCGCGGGCTGCATCACGAACGGCGCGCGCCTGGCGTACGGCATCAGGAAGAACTCGGGGCCCTTCTCCTGCTCGAGCCGTAGCGTCTCCTCGAGGATCTGGTCGATGACCCTGAGCGCGTCGGCCTTCGTCGCCGGATCGCGCAGGGCCATGTTGGCGAGCGACCAGGCCAGGAAGCTGCGGCCCATGAAGTCCCACTCGGCGTTGCTGGCGCGCATGCGATTCAGCTCGCCGGCGCGCAGCGTCGGGTCGGTCCAGAGCCGCAGGTGCCGCGCGGCGAGTTTTCGGGCCCGCGGCGGGACGCCGTCGCCCTGGTACTCGGGGGCCGGCGCGAGCCAACGGAAGGGGAGGTGGACCAGCGGGAACCAGACTGCGACGCCGACCGCCAATCCGAGGAGTCCGACGAGGATGCGATGGGCGCGGGACATGGGCGGACTATAGCCCGCCCCCCGGCCCCCTCCCGCGGAGCGGGAGGGGGAGCCGTTGATTGCCTTCGGCGGTCCGATAGGAGCTCGCCGGCACCGCCACGTGTGTGCTGGATTTGGGCGCCGGAGCTTGGCATCCGCACCCGAAGTGCCAAGAGCTCCGCAGAGAAGCGGTTAGAGCAGAGCCGAGCGCCCATCCCGCTCCGCGGGAGGGGGGAGGGGACGTCGAACTGGCTGCTGAACCATCGGTAATTGCTGCTGAAAAGCGGCCCGATCCCTTGGGCCTCATCGGGGAGTGAAAGGACCTCCCACCCGCGCCGTCCTACATCGGTGGATGTAGGAAACTCGGGGTTCCCTTGCCCACCACAATCGGCAACAATCCCCGCCTCAATGCCCCGGAGCCCGAAATGACTCGTCTGCTCATCGCCGTCGCCGCCGTCGCGATGCTCGCCGTCCCTGCCGCTTCCTTCGCCGCCGCCGCCAAGAAGCCGGCCAAGACCGAGGCCAAGAAGGAAGACCCGAAGAAGGCCGAGCCGGCCAAGGATGCGAAGCCGGCAGACGCGAAGCCCGCCACGGCCGATGCCGGCACGCCCGCCCCCGACGCCGGCAAGCCCGCCGAAAAGGCCGAGGCCACCGAGCTGCAGAAGATCCCGAAGCTGGGCCTGAGGTTCCAGGGGACGATCAAGATGGCGCAGCAGGACATGAACGGCCAGGTGATGGTCTCCAACGACGCCGGGCTGGCCTTCACCGTGGGCCCGACCAACGACTACGCGGTGAAGACCTTCGACGAGGCCAAGCTCGCCAAGAACGACTACAGCCCGACTAACGTGCAGAAGGAAGTGAAGCTCGAGGACGGCTGGAACATCCAGTTCCAGAACAAGGGCGCCATGGGCGACAACTACTTCGTCTGGATCCGCCGTACCTTCGGCGGCAAGGCCTACCAGTGCGAGGCCACGGCGACCACCGCCGAGCAGGCGGCCAAGGTCGAGAAGATGTGCCTGAGCCTCGCCAAGCAGTAGCCGCCCAGGACCGACCCGGATGCCCCGCCCGCTCGCAGCCGTGACGGGCGCCTCCGCCGGCATCGGCGCGGCCTTCGCCGCACAGCTCGCGCGCCGCGGCCACGACCTCTTGCTCGTGGCGCGCGGCGCGGATCGTTTGCAGGCCGCGGGCGAGTCGCTCGCGCGCGAGCACGGCGTCGCCGCCGAGGCCTTCCCCTGCGACCTGGCCGACCCCGCCGACCTGAAGCGCCTGGAAGATCGCCTCGCGTCCGAGCCGAGGCTCGCGATGCTCGTCAACAACGCCGGCTTCGGCGCGGGCAAGGACTTCCTCCAGGTCGACGCCGACGCCCACGAGGCGATGATCCGCGTGCACCTGACCGCGACGGTGCGCCTGACCCGCGCGGCGCTCCCGGGGATGGTCGAGCGGCGCTCCGGCGCCATCGTCAACGTCTCGTCCGTCGCCGGCTACCTGCCCCGCGGCGGCAGCGTCACCTACGGCGCCAGCAAGAGCTACCTCACGTTCTTCACCGAGGCGCTGTCCGTCGAGCTGGCCGGGAGCGGGGTGAAGGTCCAGGCGCTGTGCCCCGGGCTGACCCACACCGAGTTCCACCAGCGCGCGGGCCTGGACGTCAGCGCCAAGCCGGGCTGGCTGTGGATGAGCGCCGAGGACGTAGCCGCCTGCTCGCTGCGCTGCCTGGATCGCGGCAAGGTGGTCTGCGTGCCCGGGCTCAAGAACCGGCTCTTCGTGGCCGTCAGCCGAGTGCTGCCGCACGGGCTCTTGGGTGCCTTGGTGCGCCGGACCGATCAAACCTCGTCTCGTTGAATGCGGCCGAGCAGCAGCGTCACTCGGCGCGTGGGAGGCAACGAACCATGCGACGACTCTGGGCTCTGGCGATCCTCCTCTCGGCGGCGGCCTGCAACCCGCCGGTGACCGACCCACCCGACACCGGCACGTCGGTCGATCCTTCGGACGCGGCGACCTTGCCCGGCGCCGACGCCGCGGTCGTCACCGTGCCCGACTCGGGGCTGCCGGCCTCCGCCGACGCCGCCGTGGCCTCGCCGGATGCCGGGCCCGCGACCGGCCACGTCCGCCTCTCGGTCGCCACCGTCGAGCACTGTCCGGTCGAGTCCCCGATTCCTCCCGGCATGTCGGCCACCACCGCGACCGGCGCCCGCGCCGGCATCGTGGCCATCGAGCTTTTGCGCAAGCGCGACGACCTCGCGCCCGCCGCGCTGCCCCTGGGCCAGCCACGGCTGGACGTCGATCTCGTGGCGGGTGGACCGCTGGCGCAGGGCGACGTCCCCGCCGGGACTTACACCCACCTGCGCTACGAGCTGGCCTGGGGCTCTCTCACGGTGCCCATCGTCGCGCACCAGGCTGGGATGAACCTTGCGGGGACCGCGGAGTTCGACGTCGCCACCGAGTCCCACGTCGCGGCGGACGGCCGCAACCGGGTGCCGGGCGAGCTGGTGGTCCGCGTGCAGGTCGCGGGCACCTCGAACACGCAGTTCGCGAGCGTCCAGCTCGACTGCCCGCTCTCGTCCGCCGGCGGCGTGGTCGACACCGGCACCGGCAAGCACTTCGTGACGGTGCCGATGCCCAAGGGCCCGCTCACCGTCGCCGCCGGCGCGAGCCTCGACGTCCTGGCGCAGTTCCCGTTGGCGAGCACCGTGGCCTGGATCGAGCTGACCGGAACGGGCTTCGCCGCGGGCAAGCTGGACCTCGCCAGCACCGCCTCCGGGAGCGAGAAGCCGGCGCGGCTGCCGGTCTGCGAGCTCCTCCTCTCCGATCGCTGCGAGGCCGGGGCCAAGCCGCTGCGCACCTCGCCCGCGTGGCCCATCCCCGACTCGGCGACGACCGCGTGCACGGACGGGAAGGTCGCGGCGGCGTGCCCGCAGCCGGGGGCGCCGTTCTACGGCCAGGACGGCAACACCACCCTCAACCCGCCGCACTACACGACCACCGCCGACACGGTGCGCGACGAGGTCACCGGCCTGCTCTGGCAGCGCCACTCGCCGCCCGACTCGTACGACTGGTGGGGCTCGCTGGCGTACTGCGAGGGGCTCGTCCTCGCCGGCCGCGACGACTGGAGCCTGCCCAGCCGCGTGGAGCTGACCACCATCCTCGACGTCGGCCGCTTCAACCCGACCTTCGACCCCGCCGTCTTCGCCGACGAGCCGGCGGACTTCTACTGGAGCGCCTCGCCGGCGATGTTCAGCAGCCTGGCGTTCGGCGTGCGGTTCGACCAGGGCTTCGTCTACGACCACGACCCCAAGGTCTCCGGCCGCGTGCGCTGCGTCGCCGACGGCAAGTACCCCGCGGCCCCGCGCTGGGACATCCAGGCCGACACGGCGCTCGACCGGCCCACGGGGATCACCTGGCAGAGAATCACCCACCCCGCGGCGACCTGGCAGGAGGCGCTGGCGACCTGCGACGCGCTGGACCTGGGCGGCGCGAGCGACTGGCGGCTGCCGACGCTCAAGGAGCTGCTGGCGGTGGTGGAGGACACGGCGCTCTCGCCCTGCATCGACGTCGCGGCCCTCCCCGACACCCCGGCGCAGTGGCTGTGGGCCTCGACGCCGGGGCTGGGGCCGACCGACTACGCGCAGACCGTGAGCTTCACCGACGGGTACTGCACGCCCGCGGCGGTGACGGAGAGGTTCGTCTACAAGTGTGTGCGGTAGGTCGCCGGGGGTTGAAACCCTGCTGTCACCCCACATCTCCTCTGAAGATTCTCACCACTTCCCCCACACGACGGCGCAGGGGGGTAGTGCCCGGCCTCCGTGCCGGGGGCGGCAGTTGTCGGGCGTTGACGACCACCGACACGACCGACCGACCGACACGCCCCCGGCACGGAGGCCGGGCTCTACCCTGCGCGCGGGCGTCACCGCTTCGGCGGCTTGCGGCTGACCCGAATCTCGAACACGGCCTTCTCGGGCTCCACGTCCTTGTCCAAGTCGGGGTAGCGCACCTTCGACTTCTTGCCCACGGCCGGCCGCTCGGGCGCCGCTCCCGGCTCGAAGCGCGCCGCCGGCTGGCCCTCGGCGTCCGCCCCGACCGCGATGGTCCCGGTCTCGCCCGAGCCGAAGCGCTCGTAGGCCGCGTCCTCGATGGCCCGCAAGAGCGCCGAGGAGATGCCGCGCGCCCCGGTCTGCTTCTGGAACGCCGACTCCACCACCGCGTCCAGCGCCTTGGGCTCGATGTCCAGCGCGAAGCCCTCCAGCGCGAACTCCTTGCGGTGCCGGTCCATCTCCAGCGCGAGGATCTCGCGCAGGGTGTCGCGCTCCAGCGGCTCGAAGACCACCAGGCGCCCGAACCGGCCGATCAGCTCCGGGAGGAAGCCGTACTTGGCCAGGGACTCGGTGTCCTCGGCCTCGCGCGTCTCCAGGCGCACGGCGATCTTCTGCTCGAGCTTGGCTGCCACCTTCCTGCCGAAGCCCAGCTCCCGCGCCGCCGCCGCCGTCAGCTTGAGCCCGGAGAACGCCCCGCAGGCGATGAAGCACAGGTCCCGGGTGTCGAACTGCATCCGGTCGCGGTTGGAGATGCCGTACTGCGACTCCACCAGCCCGCCCTCGATCATCTTGAGCAGCTCGCGCTGCACGCCGCGCCCGGAGACGTCCTTGGTGGTCTCCGCGCCGGCGAAGACCGCCCGGTTCTCGCTGGTGGCCAGCTTGTCGAACTCGTCCAGGACGATGACCCCGCCGCGGGCGACGTCGACGTTGCCCATCGCCGCCTCCACCAGCCGGGTGGGGATGCTGTGCACGTCGCCGCCGACGTAGCCGGTCTCGGAGTAGCCGGTGATGTCCACCACCGCGTGCGGCAGGTGCAGCACCCGGCCGAAGAGCAGCTCGACGATGAAGGTCTTGCCGCAGCCGGTGGGCCCCATGCACAGCACGTTGGTGCGCGCCGGCAGGTCGGCGCGGTCGTAGCCGTCGACGTGGATGCGCCGCAGCCGCTCGACGTGGCGGTAGGCGGTCAGGGCCAGCGCGCGGCGGGCCGCCGATTGGCCGCGGTAGCCCAGCCGGGTCAGGGCCTCGTCCAGCTGCTTGGGAGGCTGGCGCGGCATGCTGCGCAGGTGGCTGGGGAGCTCCGCCTCGTAGAAGTCGGCCATGGCGGATTGTGAACGCGAGCCCCGCCCGGTTTCAACCTCCCGGCGGGCGGCCGGAGCTTGTCGCCGGGGCCGCGGGGAGGGGAGGATGCGCCCATGCGAACGCCCTCCCTCGCCCTGGCCGTCCTCCTGTCCAGCCTGTCGCTGCCGCGCCTCGCCGCCGCCCAGGACGAGCCGCCTCCCAAGACCTGGGAGGAGTACCAGGCCGTGCACAGCCTCTCGTGCGTCGGGCCGGCCGACGCGCTGCCGGCGCCGGAGGTGAAGCAGCACGCCGGCTTCGAGTACGCGTTCGCGGGCTCGAGCCTGAAGGTCAAGCGCCTGGACGGCCCGGCGGTCGCCGGCGAGGTCCGCCTGGGAGTCCTCTCCGGCATCAAGGAGCTGGACAAGGCCACCAAGCTCTCGCTCGACGACTTCTTCGCGAAGTTCAAGGCGGCCAAGGTCGAGGGCGTGCTCCTGGGCGGGGACTCGGCGGAGAACGAGATGGACCTGGAGGAGGTGCTGGCCTACGTCGCCGCCTTCGAGCTGCCGACCTACGCGGTCATCGGCAACTGGGAGAGCCGGGCGCCGTTCAACCGCGCGGTGCGCGAGGTCTCCAAGGCCCACCCGAACCTGGTGAACATGGACCTCGCCCGAAAGCTGGAGGCCGAGGCGTTCGACGTGGTCGCCCTGGGCGGCTACTCGGACAAGGGCTACGTCAAGGGCAGCGGCGCCTGCCTGTACAAGCCCGAGGACGCCAGGTCGATCGCCGCGCTGGCCAAGGACGCCAAGCACCCGGTCATCCTGCTGATGCACGGCCCGCCGGCGCAGAAGGGGAAGCAGAGCATCGACTTCGTGCCCGGCGCCGGCAACGTGGGCGACAAGGACGTCACCCTCGCCATCCAGGAGGCGAAGATCGCCTTCGGCATCCACGGCCACATCCTGGAGGCCGGCGCGCGGGCCACCGACCTGGCCGGCAAGCCGCTGGCGGCGGGCAAGTTCCACCCGCAGCTCTTCCTCAACCCCGGGCCCGCCAGCTCCCTGCCGTGGAAGATGAACGACGGGAAGACGAGCTACGGGCTCGCGGCGATCTTCACGCTCAAGGGCAAGGCCGCCAGCTACGAGCTCCTCCGCGCGCCGCCGCGGGACGTGCCGGAAGAGACGATCCCGTAGGCGCTCCGGCACTCGCCGCAGGCCGACCCCGGCGTGCATAGCGTGACCGGTGGCGCGAGTGTTTGCGCCCGGGGAGCGGCGCATGTTCGAGCGGGTGGATCGCATCCGGGCCCATACCCCGGCCAAGCTCAACGAGGATATCGACCACTGCATCGCCAGGAGGATCGAGGACCTGGCGACGCGGTCGGACGCCGAGCAAGAGGCGCACCTCGGCCGGCTGGACCGGACTTGGAGCTTGGATCGCGCGGCGCTCGCCGGTCTGGCGACGGTGGCTCTGGCTGCGAACCTGGCCGCGCTGCGCCGCCCCGGCTGGCGGTGGCTCGCCGTCCTGTCCAGCGCCTCGCTGCTCCAGGCGGCCGCGAGCGGCAGCGGGGTGGTGGTCGCCCTGCTGCGCCGGGTGGGCCTGCGCACCCGCCGGGAGATCGAGTGCGAGCGCTGCGCCATCAAGGCGCTGCGCGGCGACTTCGAGCTGGTGACCGCGGCGAAGAGCCCCATTGCCCAGGCGGGGAACGCCTGGCAAGCGGCGCTGCGGTGAACGCATAGCTCGCCTTCGTCTTTCTCGTGGAAGCGCCAGGCCGGTGGGCGCCGGCGCAGTGCTTTCCCTGCGGCGGGGCAGTTCTCAAGTCCATGCAGTCCATTGGGTCCATCCAGTCCATGGACTGAATGGACTGCTGCATGGACTGCATGGACTGCATGGACTGCATGGACTGGACGCCGGGGTCGGTCGGCCGCGACGGAAGGTCGCCCCTTGACTGCCGGTCGCTGCCTCGCCGGGGCCTGCGCCGTGGGCCCCTCCACAGGCCGAGCGAGCGCAACGGCTGCCCGGGAGGGGCATCGGAACACTCGAGCCCGAGCAGGAGGCACGCCGATGAAGGCGGTGGTGGCGCTGTTGTCCCTGTACGTCGTGGTCGCCGTCGGCTTGGCGGCGGGCGCGGGCGCGGCGCTGGCCGGGAAGCAGGAGGCGAGGATGGACGGCAAGTACCAGAAGCCCTCGGAGGCGGAGCTCAAGAGCAAGCTCAACTCCCAGCAGTTCGAGGTGGTCTGCAACGAGGGCACCGAGCCGCCGTTCAAGAACGCGTACTGGGACAACCACGAGCCCGGCATCTACGTGGACGTCGCCAGCGGCGAGCCCCTGTTCTCCTCGACCGACAAGTTCGACTCCGGCACCGGTTGGCCCAGCTTCACCCGGCCCATCGACCAGGGGACGGTGACCTCGCGCGAAGACCGCAGCTGGGGCATGAGCCGCACCGAGGTCCGCTCCAAGCACGGCGACTCCCACCTGGGACACCTGTTCACGGACGGCCCGGCGCCCACGGGGATGCGCTACTGCATCAACTCGGCGAGCCTGCGGTTCATCCCGGTCGCGAGGCTGGAGGCGGAGGGCTACGGCAGGTTCCTCCCGCTGTTCGGGGGCACGCCGTCGAAGGAGCCGGAGAAGCAGGAGACCGAGGTCGCCACGCTGGCGGGCGGGTGCTTCTGGGGCATGGAGGAACTCCTGCGGAAGATCCCCGGAGTCCTCTCGACGCGGGTCGGCTACACCGGCGGCAAGCTCGCGAACCCCAAGTACGAGGACACCCACGACGGGCTGAGCGGCCACGCGGAGTCGGTGGAGATCACCTTCGACCCGAAGAAGGTCTCGTACGCCGAGCTGCTGGAGAAGTGGTTCTTCCGGATGCACGACCCGACGACGCGCAACCGGCAGGGCAACGACATCGGCAGCCAGTACCGGTCCGCCATCTTCTTCCACAGCGAGGCGCAGAAGCGGGTGGCGGAAGAGGTGAAGGCGAAGGTGGACAAGAGCGGCAAGTGGAAGCGGCCCGTCGTCACCGAGATCGTGCCGGCGTCGACCTTCTGGCTGGCCGAGGACTACCACCAGGACTACCTGCAGAAGAACCCCGGCGGGTACACCTGCCACTACCTGCGGGAGTGAGCGCGCGCGGCGGACGTGCGGAGCCGCAAGCGTCAGCGCGCGGAGGACACCTGCCCCGTGCAGTGAAGGTATCGCGTCGAGCAAGGTTCACCAAGATTGAGTGACGTCCCGCGGGAGCTTCGCGGGCACGGGCCGCTGAATTCAGCTCCGGCCCCAGGTGTGCGAAGCGACGCTCCGGAGCAGAGCTGAGATCGGCGCCAGGGACCGCATCCGCCGGGGGCTGAAGCACCCCGGCTCCTCTTGGGAACCCGGCTGAAGCCGGCTGAGCTTGTCTCCGGTCGTCGGCCACCCGCTCGTCCGCAGGATGGCATGGACTGGGCTCTGGCCCCTCGACAAGCTCGGGGTGTCGTCGCTTGGCGCCCCTCGACAAGCTCGGGGTGTCGTCGCTTGGCGACCCCGTCGCCCCGTGGTCTACTCCGCGTCCCATTTCTCCCGAGGCTCCCGATGCCCACCCGCGCGAAGACTCCCAAGAACCGCCACCTCAAGAAGACGGCAGCGGCCTCCCCGGCACCGGTGCTTCCGTCGGTCCGCACCAACCTGGTTTCTCCGTCGGCGACCGCCCACGCCGCCAAGCCGCAGACCAAGGCCAAGCTCAAGCCCAAGCACTTCATCGCCATGGCGGGCAACATCGGCTCCGGCAAGACCACCGCCGCCAAGCTCATCAGCCAGCGCCTCGGCTTCGAGCTCTTCGACGAGCCGGTGATCGACAACCGCTTCCTCAAGGACTACTACGCCGACATGAAGCGCTGGTCGTTCTCGCTTCAGCTCGAGTTCCTCATCCGCCGCGTCGAGCACCACGAGCTCATCCACACCGTCAACAAGAGCTGCGTGCAGGACCGCACCCTCTACGAGGACCCGGAGATCTTCGCCAAGTACCTGCATGGCCTGGGCTTCATGACCAACGGCGAGCTCGAGCTCTACTACGAGTACTTCGAGCGCCTGAACCGCAACCTGCCCAAGCCCGACCGGGTCATCGCCTTCGACGTCCCCGACGTGGAGGTGCTGCTCAAGCGCATCCGCACCCGCGGCCGCGTCGAGGAGAAGGGCATCAGCAAGGACTTCCTGCGTGGGCTGAACGGCTACTACAACTCGTTCTCCCAGGTCATCAAGAGCAAGTACGGCATTCCCTGCCTGACCATCGACGTCTCGGACATCGACATCCGCCAGCGCCCGACTCGCGACGAGTTCCTCGACCGGGTCAACACGTTCCTGCGGGCGTAGATCGCAGGACCGGTGCCAGGCTCCGGACCCGAATGCAGCCATGCGGCCGTCCTGCCGCGGCACTACATTCGGAGCCTGCTACCCGAATCCCGGAGGCCCCGATGCTGCAGGGCAAGTCCCCCCGCGAGTCCCGCGTCGAGATGACCGAGCTGGTGCTGCCTTCGGACGCCAACCCGCTGGGCACCATCTTCGGCGGCAAGGTCATGCAGTGGATCGACATCGCCGCGGGCATCTGCGCCTCGCGGCACGCGCGCCGGCCCTGCGTCACCGTGCTCATGGACGCCCTGAACTTCCACTCGCCCATCCAGGTCGGCGAGGTGGCGATGCTCGAGGCGCGGGTGCTGGCGGCCTTCAAGACCTCGATGGAGGTCGGCGTCACGGTCCACTCCGAGGACCTCGTCACCGGGGTGCGCAAGCTGTGCACGAGCGCCTTCCTCACCTTCGTGGCGCTCGACGAGCAGCGGGCCCCGATGCGCGTCCCGCCGCTGGTCCTCGAGACCGACGAGGAGCGCGCCGCCTTCGCCGCCGCGCAGCTGCGCCGCGAGCAACGCCTGGCGAACTCCAAGACCGAGGCTTGACCCGCCGATGGGCTCGTCGTTCGAGGCCGGCCTCTTCCGGACCGGGGTCGTCGGCCTGCTGGTGGCGGTGGTCACCGGGCTCGGCCTGTCCGCTCTCGCGCGGCTGGTCCTCGCGCGCCTCCGTAGCCGGGCGATCACCCGCGAGCTGCGCCTGTCGGCCCTCGGCTTCGGCAGCCTGTTCCTGGCCGAGGTCGGGTGCCTGGCCTGGGCGGCGTTCGTCGAGCCCGGGTGGCTGGAGGTCACCCATCTCGAGGTGAAGACGCCGCTGCTGCCTGCCGGGAAGCGGCTGCGGATCGCCCACTTCAGCGACACGCACATCGATGGACGCAGCCCCCTCATCGATTCCCTGCCGGAGCGCGTCGCCGAGCTGAAGCCCGACCTGGTCGTCTTCACCGGCGACGCCGCGACGAACGAGGAGGACTTGGAGAAGTTCCGCGTCATCCTGCGCAAGATGCCCGCGCGCCTGGGCCGCTACCTCGTGCGCGGCAACCACGAGACGTGGAAGAACCTCGACGCGAACGTCTTCGAGGACGCGGCGGTCGAGCTCGTGGGCCGCCCGGCGGCCACCGCCGGCGGCGAGCTGACCCTGTGTGGCGCGGCCTTCGGTTTCGGCGAGCGCCTCGACGACTGCCTGAAGAAGGCGCCGGCCGGAGTGCCGACGCTGGTCGCCTACCACACGCCGGATCTCGTCGAGGACCTCGCGCCGCTCGGGCCCACGCTCTACCTGGCCGGCCACACGCACGGAGGCCAGGTCCGCATGCCGTTCTACGGGGCGCTGGTCACGCTCTCGCGCCACGACAAGAAGTACGAGGCGGGTGCCTACCAGGTCGACCGGACCACGCTCTACGTCAACCGCGGGGTCGGCTTCGAGCCGAGGCCCGCGCCCGCCATCCGCTTCCTGTGTCGGCCGGAGCTGGCGCTGATCGAGCTGGTGGGCACGGGGACCTGAGCGCCGCTACCTCAGGTCGTACATCCCCATCAGGCTGAGCTGGTCGCCGGCGGCGACGCCGTGCTGCGCGCACCAACCGCCGTTGACCTCGAGCACGTACTTCGAGTCGCCCTCGACGGCGCGCCCGGTGGTCGTCTTGGGCTCGGCGCGCTCGACGATGCCGATGATGGTCCCGTCGGCCGCGACGAAGAGCATGTCCAGGCTGAGCAGGGTGTTCTTCATCCAGAAGCTGTGAAAGGCGACCTCCGGGAAGACGAAGATCATCCCCGCCATCTCGGGCATCGTCCGGCGGAACATCAGGCCCCGGGCCCGCGAGGGATCGTCCGAGGCGATCTCCACGTCCAGCAGGTACTCCTTGCCGTCGCGGGTCTTGATCTCGACCTTGCCTCGCTGGCTCAGCATGGGGGGCTCCGGCTCGGTCGCGGTCGCGGGAGTGGGGTTGGCGCGGTCCGGCGACTGGCGGGAATCGGTGCAGGAGAGGGAGAGCAGGGCGGAGAGCGCGAACAGCGCCGCGGACCGTGGCATGGGCAAGGGCAAGGGCATCACTTGAGCAGGTGGTGGATGAGGTCCACGAGGCCGCTGGCCGCGACGTCGAAGTCGGAGCCGGCCTTCCGCTTTCGGCCGAAGAGCAGGTCGGAAACGATGTCGTCGTCGTCGGCCGGGGTGGCGCGGGCCGGGCTGGGGGCAGGCTTGGCCGGAGCGGGGGCAGGGCGCGGCGCCGCAGGCTTGGCCTTGGCCAGCTCCGCCTGGCGGCGCGCCACGGGGTCGCTCTCGATGTGCTTGAGCCCGGCGCAGCCCGTGCAGATGGTCGACCGGGCGCCGATGACCTGCTCGCTCATCGGCCGCGGCTGCCTGCACTCGGCGCACACGAAGCGTGGCTCGGTGGTCTTGTTGGTGATCTTGGAGAAGCGGTCGTCGCTGGCGGTCTTCTTCGGAGCCTCCGGCCTCCGTGCCGGACGGGGCGGCTCGACCCGCGCCAGGTCCTCGGCGGCGACCTGGGCCACGCGCACCAGCAGGTTCAGCTCGGCCTTGTCCAGGTACATGCCCTTGCAGTGCGGGCAGAGGTCGAGCTCGGCCACCTTGCTGGGACGGATCTCCATCGGCGCGTCGCAGCGCGGGCAGCGCCGGTCCCCGCCGTAGCAGACGCCGCCCTTGGGCAGCTCGCCGCCGAGCTTCTCGAACTCGTCGCGGTCGAGCCACAGGCCGCTGCAGCTGGGGCAGACGTCGACGGACAGGCCGCCGGAGGTGCTCTCGGTCATCTCGGCCTTGCAGCCGGGGCAGGTCAGGGCAGGCATGCGCGGCAGTCTACGCCTTGGCCTTCTCGGTGGGAGCGGGGCTCGCCACGGCGGCCTCGGCGGCGGCGGGGGCCTGGATCTCGGCGATCTTCTCCATCACCGGCTCGGCCTTGGCGGGCGGCGACGACACGTCGCGGCTGGGGTCCACCACCTTGCTGATGATCTCGTCGACGGCCTCGGCCTCGCAGTCCATCTCGCGGGCGACCGAGGAGAGGCTGTCGGAGAGCGCGGAGAGCTCGGCGGCGCGCAGGTGGGCGTCGGAGGTCTTGAGCGAGAGCAGCGACAGGCGGGTGCGGTCCAGGACCGCCATCTCGCCGTGCAGGCGGGCGACGACCCGCTCGCGGCCCGCGCGGATGCGGCCGAGCTGCTGCAGCTCGGCCATCACCGCGGCCTCGGCGCCGCCCAGCTGCCTCTTGGCGGACTCGTCCTTGAGGCTCTCCTTGAGCTTTCGCAGCTCCGCCAGCCGCTGGTTGATCTCGGTCTCGGCGCGCTCGCCCAGCTCGCGGTCGATGTTCTGCCAGCGCCGCCCCAGTTCGAGGATGCGCAGCGTCACCTCGTTGAGCGACTTGTTCAGCTGCTGGCGGGCGAAGCCGGGCTCGCTGTTGGCGAGGATCTCCGCGCAGCGCCGGTAGTTGGTCATCGCCCGGCCGGCGAGCTGCTTGAGGTCGCCGGTCAGCTCGGGCTGCATCACGGCGTACAGCTTCTCCACCGGGTCGGGGTCCTGCGCCACGTGCGCGCCGGCGCTGCCCAGGGACATGAAGAACGCCAGCAGCGCGGTGATGGTCATCGCGATCAGGGGCGCCGGCAGCAGGCCTTCGAGGAGGCCTCGAGTGGTGAAGGCCTCGACCACCGCTCGGCCCGCGAGAATCGCCACCGCCGAGAGCGCAGCCGCGGCGACGTACGAGGCCTTGCCCATCCGCGACTTGCCGACCGAGATCTCCTTGCCCGACTCCTTCTGGCGGAAGTGGGCGAACATCGAGCCGACGCTCGCTCCTGCCGCCGCCAGCCAGAACGTGGGGTGGGCCCCCGCCAGCCACGGGAGGAGGCCCGCGAAGCCGCCGAGCAGGCCGTAGGCCAACCGGCCCTTCCAGGTCTTGCCGCAGGCGGCGGCGGCTGAGGCGGCACAGACGAAGGGCAGCAGCGTGAACTCGTCGGGGATGGCCAGCGGGTAGGGCAGGCTGGCCAGCCCGTACATCGCCAGGCCCGCCGCCGCTCCGCCCGCCGACGCGCGCAGGACCGTCTTCTGGAATCCCTCGTGATCGGCGAAGGTCACGGCTGGCATACGAGGTCTCCTGGGGCTGCCCGCGGCGACAGGCCTCAGTGCCTGTCGGAGTCCAGCAATCCTACCGTGCGCTGTTCGAGAAGGCGTGGATCCGCTTGGCGCCGGCGTTGACCGCGGCCGAGCCGGCCGGGGCGGCGAGCGCACCCTCGAAAGCCTTGGCCTCGCCCATCGCCTGGTCCAGCTCGGCGTTCTTGCCGAACTCGGCCTCGGCCTTCTCCAGCACCGCCTTGGCCTGCTCGATGTTCTGCTCGGCCTCCTTGGCGTTGCCGTCCTGGGCGAAGGCGCTGGCCTTGCGCATGACCTGCAGCGCGTTGGCGTGGGCGGCGACCGCGGCGACGTCCTTGTTGCGGTGGGTCAGGACGATGGTCGAGTCCGGGGTGACCGCGGCGCCGATGGCGACCTGCACCGAGCCGGCGGCGTGGTTCTTGTTCACGTCGACGTAGGTCAGGGCGACCTTGGCCACCTCGACGTTGCCGGGGCTCGAGGCGGGGACCAGCAGGCGGACGACGACCTTGCGCTTCTGGCCGCTGGTGAAGTCCGGCAGGCGGATCGAGGTGGCGCCGCCGCCGATCTCGCTGAAGTAGCCGAACACGTCGGCCACGGTGACGCCGGCGCCGGGGGTGATGGTGAGCGCGCTGCCGATGGCGATCGTGGCCACCGCCTGCTTGAGCTCGCCGCCGAAGATGTTGCCCAGCTGCTCGGCGTTGTTGAGGAAGTGGTAGCTGCCGCCGCCGTACTCGGCGATGGACTCCATCACCCGCTCGTTGAAGTCCAGGCCGACGCCGATGGAGGAGAGGGTCAGGTTCTGGCTGGAGATGCGCCGCGCCAGGCTCGCCAGGCCCGACGGGTCGGCGATGCCCTCGTTGGCCTGTCCGTCGGACATCAGCACGATGCGGGAGACGCCGAAGTCGTTGCGGTAGCGGTCCAGCTCGCCGACCGCCGCCTCCACGCCGCCGCTCATGTTGGTGCCGCCCAGCTCGGCGATGGAGTCGATGGCGGCGAGCATGCGCGCCTTGGCGTCCGGGGTGGCCAGGGTCGAGCTGATCAGGGTGGTCACGTCGGAGCCGAAGGTGACCAGCGAGAAGCGGTCGCGCGAGTCGAGCTGCTCCACCAGCTGGCGGGCCGCCCGGCGGCACTGCTCGATCTTCTCGCCGGCCATCGAGCCCGAGCGGTCGAGCACCAGCGCGAGGTTGACCGGGGCGCGGCCGGTGGCGGCGGTGACGTTGGTGGCCTCGATGTCGGCCTTGAGGAACACCTCGCGGGGGCTGCCGGCCAGCACGTACGGGTCGGAGAGCGAAGCGGTCAGCTTGAGCACGTCACCGCCGGTCTGCGGGCCGGGCGGCGGGGCGACCACGACCGGGGTCGTGGTGGTGATGGGCGGGGTGGGGGTGCTGACCGCCGGCTGAACCTTGGGCAGGAGCATCAAGATCAGCGCGACGACGCCGAGGACCGCTGCCAGACCGAACATCACCGCCGTCTTCTTCATGACGACCTCCCAAAGCCAGGGCCCGCCCCCTTAGGAACCACGGCGAGCACTCCGGTTCCTTACAACGGACGAGGGGGCGCAATGGATCTCCGCGTCCACCCGATGACCGATGCGACCCGTATGCCGAAGACGAAGCCCAGCAGTTTCAACGGGTTGGCGCGGGAGCCGTGTGCCCGTCCGGCCGCACCCGTCGTCCCCGCGCTGCGGCCCGGAAGGATCTAGGGAATCCCGGTGATGGTGAGGCCGCTCTTGTGGCCTTCCGGCAGGGTGGCCATCACCACGCCGGCGACGGCTCCGGCCACGAGGGCCGCCCCGACTCCGCCGATGACCGGCCAGAACCAGGACTGGGAGGTGACCGGGACGGTGGGGCCCGCGCCGATGGGGTCGTTGCGCAAGAGGTCGTCGACGATGCGGGTGGCGATCATCTGCGAGTCGCTGGGGAAGGTGGCGGCGCTGGCCATCAGGTCCTTCTTCAGGCCGGTGGCGCGGCGGCGGGCGGCGACGTCGAAGGCGACCAGCTCGATGGTGGCGCCGGCGCCGGCGGCGGAGGAGGCCACGCCGATGACCACGTGGCGGGCGCCCAGCGCGGCGGCGAGCTCCTGGACGCCGAAGGCGGGCTTGGTCTCCTTCAGCTCGGTCTGGGCGATCTCCACGGCCTTGCGGAAGCGGTCGGCCTCGGGAAGCGTCTTGAGGTCGGCGGCGGCGGTGGTGCCGCCTCCGCCCGGGACGTCGACGAAGGTGGCCCAGGGCTGGTGGCCGCGGCACTTGACCACCACGTGGTGGCGGCCGGCGGCCAGGCCCTTGATGGTGACCGGGGCCACGCCGCGGTCGACCTCGTCGACGGAGACGTAGGTGGGGGCGGTGTTGGAGGAGACGGTGACGTCGCCCTTGGGGCCCGCCGACACCTTGTCCTTGGCTTCCTTGAAGGCCGCCAGGATGTCCGGGGAGAACTCGTTGGGGTCCGGCACGTAGCTCGGGGACATCACGAAGGCGCGGGTGAAGGAGTCGCCGGCCTTGGCGTTGTCGCCGTTGATGAGGTGGGAGGCGCCGACCCAGGTCAGGGCGCGGGCGATCTTGGCCGGCTGGGCGGCGATGGGGTCTTCGGCCAGGACCTTCAGCCCCTCCATGAACTCCTTGGCGGCGCCCTCCGGGTCGAGGTTGTCGTAGGCGTCCTTGCCCTTCTTGAACGACTCCACGGCCGCCGGCGGGGTCTCCGCCCTCTTGGGCTCGCCGCCCAGCGCCTTGAGCAGGTCGACGCTCTGGAGCCGGCCGTCGTTCTCGACGTACTTGGCGACCGCCGCCTCGAAGGCGGTGGCCGTCTCGGTCGAACCGGGGTCCTTGGGGACGATCACCACCACCAGCGGGCCCTGCGGCAGCTCGCCGGCGAGGGTGGGGGCGGAGCCGTCGGCCTTCTTCTTGGCCTTGGGTCTGCTGCCCGCGGGGGCCTTGCCGTCGAGCACTTCCTCGTCGGTCGTGAAGCCGTCGTCCTTGGCCTGGGCGGCGCCGGGGACAAGCCAAAGTAGCGAGAGCAGGGGCAAAAGTGCGTTTCGCATCGCGGCGATGCTACGCCCGCGCCGAACCTTCCGGCAAGGCCGACTCATCTAATGGCAGAGTACCGGCGGCGTGCCGGCGGATCCCCCGTACGGCGGCGGTTGGAGAGGCACCATGGAAGACCGGATTTCCACCTTCTTGAAGGCCAAGGCGTTCGGCGTGGTGGGCGCCTCCACCAACCGGGAGAAGTACGGGAACAAGGTGCTGCGCTGCTACCTGCAGGCGGGGCGCAAGGCCGTCCCGGTCAACCCCAGGGAGAAGACCGTCGAGGGACTCGCCGCGGTGGCCCGGGTGGAGGACCTGCCCCCGGAGGTGGACGCGCTGTCGATCATCACCCCGCCCGAGGTGACGGAGAAGGTCGTGGACGCCGCCATCGCCAAGGGCATCAAGCACCTGTGGATGCAGCCCGGCGCGGAGAGCCCGGCGGCCATCGAACGGGCCGAGAAGGCCGGCCTGAACGTCATCGGCGACGGGAGCTGCCTGCTGGTGGTGCTGCGGTACTCCGAGCACTGAGGCCCGCGGTCCCGGCGCCGCGGCGAGATTTTCGGCTTCAGCCCCCGGGCAGCCGGAATATCCTCTGTCCGGCTGTTTGCGGACAACGCTTTCCGTGGAAGGGATCTGATGGGACCGAAGAGATCGGCCCTGGCGCCGTGGGCGCTGGCGCTCGTTGCGGCGGGTTGCTTCGTGCCCGCGTCGACGACCGGCCTCGAGGGCCAGGAATGCTTCCCGAACGCGACGTGCATGGGGACCCTCTCCTGCGAGGCGGGGGTCTGCGTGGCGCGCCCTACGGCCGACGCCTCGTTGCCCGACGCGGGAATGCCCGAGGAGCCTGACGCCTCGGCAGAAGGAGCGGATGCGGGGCCGGCCGGGCTCGATGCCGCGAGACGACCCGATGCCGCGCTCGCCGCCGACGCGTCGGTCGCGCCGGTCGCGCCGGACGCCGCGGCGCCCGACGCTTCGGCACGCGACGGCGGAGGGGCCGGGTTCGACGCCGCCTACCTGTGCACCCCGGACACCTGCGGCGTGGACTGCGAATGGGCGCGGTCGCCGGTGCCTCCGGAGTCGCCGACCGACTACACCATCGGCGATGGGATCGTGACCGACAACGTGACTGGGCTGGTCTGGCAGCGCGCCGTGCCGGAGGACCGTTTCACCTGGAGCGGCGCGAAGGCCTACTGCTCCTGCCTGGTCCTCGGCGGCCAGACGGGTTGGCGCCTCCCGAGCCTGGTCGAACTGCTCAGCATCGTGGACAGCGCGAAGGCCGACCCCTCGATCAACACCCACGCGTTTCCGAACACGCCGGTCGAGTACTACTGGACCTCGGTTCCCTATGCGCCGGACCCGACCTCCGCGTGGTTCGTCTACTTCTCCGGGGGCACCGCGACGGCCGACAAGATCCCCAACTACTACTGGGTGCGGTGCGTCCGCTGAGGAGAATGGACTCCCCCATGCGCAAGTTCCCGAAGACCCTCGTCGTCGCAGTGGTGCTCGTGGCCTCGGCATTCGCCGCGTTGGCCGTGCGCGCCGCCGCGCCCGCCGGGAGGTACGTCGTCGCCGCCGACACCGTCCTGGACACGAAGACCGGACTGACCTGGCAACGCGCCGTGCCGAAGGCGAACCATTCGTGGGCCGAGGCGGGCACCTACTGCCAGACCCTGGACCTCGCGGGCTTTGCCACTGGGTGGCGCCTGCCGACGAAGAAGGAGCTGGAGAGCCTGGTCGACCTGCGCACGTCGCTGCCCTGCATCGACACCGCGGCCTTCCCGAACACGTCGGGGTACAGCTACTTCTGGACGTCGACCGTCTCCGGCCAGGACCCCAGCCGGGTCTACATGGTCTTCTTCTACGACGGGAACACCATCACCACGTTCAAGGCGTCGCAGAACAACTTCCTGACGCGCTGCGTCCGCTGATCAGCGCACCAACCCGCCGCGGCTCATCGCCCGCAGCCGCTTCACCCGCTCCTCGGTGGACGGGTGCGTCGAGAACATCCGCAGCAGCCCGCCGCCGGTGAGCGGGTTGACGATGAACAGCGGCGCGGTCGCCGGGGCGCGGTCGTAGGGCAGGATCTGCGCGCCCCGCTCCAGCTTCTCCAAGGCGTCCGCGAGCGCGTCGGGATCCTCCGACAGCGCGGCCCCGGAGGCGTCCGCGCCGTACTCGCGCGAGCGGCTGATGGCCAGCTGCAGGAGCATCGCGGCGATGGGCGCCACGATCAGCATTCCCAGGCTCCCCAGCACCCCGCCGCCGCGGTCGTCGTCCCTGTCCCGGCCGCCGCCCAGGAACGATCCGCCGAACCAGAAGGCCAGCCGCGCGACCTGGGTGATGACGCCCGCGAGCGTGGCCGCGATGGTCGAGATGAGCGTGTCGCGGTTCTTCACGTGCGAAAGCTCGTGCGCCAGCACTCCGGCCAGCTCGCGCCGGTCGAGGATGCGCAGGATGCCTTCGGTGACCGCCACCGCGGCATGGCTCGGGCTGCGCCCGGTGGCGAAGGCGTTGGGCGCGTCGGTGGGGATGATGAAGAGCCGGGGCGCCGGCAAGTCTGCCCGCCGAGCGAGCGAGCCGACCAGATCGTGCAGCCAGGGCAGCTGGCCGGGCTCGAGCGGGACCGCGCGGTTGAGCGCCAGGGCGATGCGGTCGCTGAACCAGAAGGTGACGGTGTTCAGGGCCACCACGAAGGCGCCGGCCCAGAGCATGCCCTGTGGCCCGCCCAGCCGTTCGCCGACCGCCAGGAAGAGCGCCGTCAGGCCGGCCATCAGCACGGCCGTCTTCAGGTAGTTGCTCAGCCGGTGCCCGCTCATGCGTCGCGGCGAGGTGGGGGCAGTCGGCAGGGTCCTCGAAGTCGTCGTCATGGCCTGCTCTCCTACGCCCCCCGCCTCGAGCTCAACGGCCTCGCGGCCCGAAACGTGCCCGGAACGTAACCAGTGGGGTGCCTCTGGCAACCAGGCGGACGTCCGCAGAAGGGTGTCGGGTCCCGCGCGCCGCGCGGCTAGAATGTCCGCACTTCAACAACGCCGCAGCCGAGGCCCCAAGCCCATGAACCTGTTCTCCGAGATGGCTCGCCTGACCGCAGAAGGCCGCCCGTTCGTGCTGGCGACCGTCGTCGAGACCGGCGGCTCGTGCCCCCAGAAGGCCGGCGCCAAGCTCGTGGTCCTGCCGGACGGCACTCTGCGCGGCACGGTGGGCGGCGGCGCCATCGAGCACCAGATCGTCGCGATGGCCAAGGACCTGCTCAAGGAAGGCGTCGCCACCAAGCTGGTGCGCACGCACCTGACGCACGACCTGGGGATGTGCTGCGGCGGCGAGATGGCCGTCTTCCTCGAGAAGCTCTCGCCCGGCGAGAAGCTGCTGCTCTTCGGGGCGGGCCACGTGGGCAAGGCGCTCTACGAGCTGGCGCGCGCCGCGGGCTTCCACGTCACCGTCGCCGACGCCCGACCCGAGTGGCTCAGCCCCGAGCGCTTCCCCGAGGCGGAGCGGCTCCTGGGCGATCCGCTCCAGGCGGCTTCGAAGGTCGAGGTCGACGAGGGCTCGTTCCTCTGCGTGATGACGCACGACCACGGGCTCGACCAGGACCTCGTCCAGATGCTCGCCAAGCGTCCGCACCGGTACCTCGGGATGATCGGCAGCCAGCGCAAGGCGGGGAAGCTGCGCTCGCGCCTCAAGGAGCTGGGCTTCGCCGAGAAGGAGATCGCCGACGTGCGCAGCCCGATGGGGGTCGCCATCGGAGCGCAGTCGCCGGAGGAGATCGCGGTGTCGATCGTCGCCGAGCTGGTCGCGGTCCGGCACGGGATGGGCCCGAAGTAGATGACGCGCGAGTTCCAGGTCGGCGTGCTGCTGGCCGGCGGCGCTTCCTCGCGGATGAAGGGACGGCCCAAGGCCCTGCTGCGCGACGAGTCCGGACGCACGTTCATCGAGAGGCTCGTCGAGGCGCTACGCCGGGGCGGCTGCCGGGCGGTGATTGTGGTCGGCGGCCGCCACGTGGCCGAGATCGCGCAGGAGTTGCCGGAGGACGCGCTGCTGGTCCGCAACCCCCGGTGGGAATCGGGGCAGCTCTCGAGCGCGCAGGCGGGGCTTCGGGCGGCGCTGGCGATCGCCGCTTCGCGCGTGGTGCTCCACCTGGTCGATCAGCCGCTGATTCGGCCGGCGGACGTCGCCAAGGTCCTGGGCTCGCTGGGAGGCGCCGACCTGGCCATCGCCGCCCATCGGGGCGAGCCCGGCCATCCCATCGCTCTTTCGGCGCAGACCGCCGAGCGCGTCGCCCGCTCGCGCGCTTCGAATCTCCGGGTGGCGCTGGAGCAGGCGGCGCCGCAGACGGTCATCGTCGAGGGTTGCTCCGCCGGATGCGTGCGCGGGGCCAACACGCCGGCGGAGCTGCGAGCGCTCCTCGGTCGCCGGAAGTAGGCCCGCCGGTCAGCGAACGTCGGGGAGGACCGGCTTCGCCTCCAGGCGCGCGCGCGGGCCGTCGAGCTCGCTGTGCGTTCCCCAGCACCAGACCTGGCGCTCCTTCGAGAGGCCGCAGCGCCCGGCGATCGACTGCATCGGCGGCAGCCCGGCGACGACCTCGAGGCCGCGCACGGGCTCGTCGAGTTCCTTGGGACGGAGGACGCGGCCGTCGCGGGTCAGCGCGAGGCCGAGCCAGGCCAGTTGGACGACGTCCTCGGCCATGCTTGTCGCGACGAGCGAGGCGTCGTGCCTGTCCCAGCAGCTCAGCTCGGCGCCGCGGATCAGGCAAGGTGGCTCCAGCGCGGTCACCGGGCCGGGGACTGCCTTCAGGCCCTCCGCTCGCCGCACGACACCCGACCCGTCGGGCCGGAGCGCGCTGCTGATCGAGGTCAGCTCGGCCACCGGCCCGTCGTAGAGCTTCGCCGGCGAGAAGAGCAGGCGCTGGCGAGTTCCGCGGAAGAAGAATGCGACCTGCTCGCCGCTCGCCAGCGCGGCGTGGATGCCGGTCGCGGAACTGACCGCGACGCTGCGGACGGCGGTGCCGAGCGGCTGTCCGCGAGCGTCGCGCATCGCCTCCCAGCCGCCGGGGAGCGAGCCCGCGAAGAAGGTCGAGTAGGGGTCGCGGCAGTACCAGGAACGGCTCTTCGCGCCGCGCACGCACAGCGGGAAGGCGCCCACCATCCGGTCGATGGGCTCGGGCAGCGGGACGGGCGCCGGCTCGACGCGCGCGAACATGATCCTGCCGAAGCAGCGAAGCTCGGTCGGGGCCGTGCGCACGCAGGTGATGCCGCCCTCGTGGCTGATGAGATCCGCGCCGTCGTAGGAGGGCAGGTGGACGGGGGCGGCGAGCTCGGGCACCGAGCCGTCGCCGAGCGCGGGGCTGCCCACCTCGCCCCAGCAGCGCACCGTCCCGTCGCCGCCGGCGGTGCACATCACGCCGTCGTACGTCGCGGCCACGCCGCGTCGCGCGTCGACCCCGACCAGCCCGGCCGACGCCTCGCGCAGGACGTCCTCGCTCGAGTCGCACCGGGCCTGACCGTCGTCCCGCTGGATGCACAGGAGGCTCCCGACGGACGAGACCGCGGTCGCGGCGCGGCCTTCGCGCAGCCCGTCGGCCAGGGCCTGGAGGCGCTCGCTCGAGCACCGCAGCACGCCGTCGACCGAGAGCCCGCAGCCCTCGACGGTCGTGCCGCCCTTGCCGACGAGGCGGCAGGCGACGGACGACACCTGGCCGAGCGCTTCGATGCGCACCGGGGTGTACGCCGGCACCGGCAGGTTCTTGGCCCCCACCTGCAGCACCGTGTATTCCGACAAGTGGAAGGCGATCGCGAAGCCCTCCGCGTCGATCGCGCACGGACCGGAGCCGGGTGCGCGAACTGGGAAGGGCATCCGGACGAAGTCCGGCTTGATGTCGAGCGCGCACAGCAGCTCGCCGCTGGTCGTGCTCAGGCAGTTGCCGGCGGCCGCCGCGATCTTCGCGGGCATGGCTTGGGGCGCGAAGCGCACGCCGCCCGCTGGGCGGTCCCGCTGGACGGGGAGAGTGGGGTGCACGGCGATCGTCTTGTCGCCACGCGAGTACGGGTCGCGGGCCACGACCCAGGCGGAGCCGTTCGCTTCCCAGCCCACGATGGACCGGCCGACGAGCGTGAACCCCGAGAGCGCCGGCAGGCCCTCGATGCGAGTCGGCCGGGATCGCTGGACCCACTGCGCCTCGCCCGGGAGATCGACCAGGCCCCAGCACCACATCGCCCCGGCCGCGGTCCGTCCGCAGAACCCGCCGAAGCCGGCCCGGACCTCGGCGAAGGTCGGGGGAGCCTCGGGCAGGGCGGCCGAGGCGGCCGGCGGCGCCGTCGTCGCCACGGGAGCTGCCGGCGTGGGAAGCGGGGCGGTGGCGGGCAGTGGGCCGGCCGGCCGGGGGGTGGCGCAGGCGGTGAAGGCGAGCAGCGTGCAGAGTGCCGAGAGGCGTGGGGACATGAGCGGGACCGTGGGGGCGACGGCGTGAGAGGGCGACAGCCCGGCCGGCAGGGTGACGGCAGACCGCCTGCGGATCTTCACGGCGCCGCGGTCGCGGTCGCGCCCGGACGCCGCCTCAGGGGTAGGTGAAGCTGGCGGTCACCGGGGAGTGGTCGCTGGCCGCGGTCACGTCCATGGAGTGCACCAGCGTCGCCGACTGCTTCCAGCCGGCGGTCGTCTTGTCGGGGATCAGGTAGTCCAGCCGGTGCGGCGTGCTGCCGTCCTTGTAGGTCCAGGCGGCGCTCGCCGACTGCCCGGCCCAGAAGTCGACGTACATGCCGTCGTCGAAGAAGAGCCGGGTGGAGGCCGAGCCCGGGTCGTCGTTCATGTCCCCGGTGATGATGACCGCGACCCAAGGCGTGGAGTTGCGGATGCCGTCGGCGAGGTCCCGCGCGGCCTTGGCCTGCGCCTGCCGCTTGAGGTCGGTGTCCACGTTGTCGTCGACCTGGGAGATGAAGTGGTTCACCAGGAACGCGGCCTCGCGGTTGCCGCCGAGGTCCACGTGCGCCTCGAGGCAGTCGCGCGACCACTTGTAGGGCCCGCGGCCGTCGGGCGTGTAGAGCCACTCGTTCTGGTGGGTCTTGGTCAGCAGCAGCGGGAACTTGGACAGGATGGCGACGTTGATGCCGCGCGGGTCGCGCCCGGGGATGAGCTTGTAGTTCGGCAGCTTGACCGTGAGCTTGTCGTTGAGCCGGCGCAGCAGGTCCTCGGTCTCGACCTCCTGCAGCGTGACGATGTCGGGGGCCTGGGCGTTGATGACCTTGGCGAGCTTGGCGATCTTGCTCGTCACCGACGTCGCGCTCACCACCGTGTCGTTCTTGGCCGGGTCGTCGTTCTCGTCGAAGAAATCGTGGACGTTCCAGTCCATCACCTTGAAGGCCACCGGGGCGCCGACCGGCCCGGCGTCGACCTTCGGGCCGGTGTCGGGCGTGCCCACGTCGGCCCGGCCGGCATCGGGCTTGCCCGCGTCCCTGCCGGGGCCGGTGTCGCCCTGGGTGCAGGGGTCGTTGCAGGCGTTGCCGCAGCCGTCGTCCTCGCCGCAGCCCTTCCCGTCGCAGCTGGGCGCGCACTGGCAGGTGAAGTCGGAGCTGCAGGTCTCGTTGGCCGCGCAGCAGCCCTGGCCGCAGGAGACCTCGCACGGCGCCACGGTGGGACAGGCGGCGAGGCCGATGGCCAGCGCGGCGATGCCGAGGCTGCTGGCCAACAGGGTCAGGTGGCGAGCCGGGATGGGCGCGGGGGCGGGCGACATGGGACTCCGAATCGAGTGGTGGCGCGCGGGTCGGCGGTCCCGGGCACGAGAGGAGTCCAGTTTAGACGAGAGTGCCCTCGAGGTCAGCCTTGGCGAAGCCGGTCCGAGGCGTCCTTCATCTCCTGCACCACCGCCTGGGCCTCCTCTTGGGGGAGCTGGAGGTGGGCGGCCATGGCCAGCAGTAGCTTGCGCTCCTCGGCGTCGATGCGCCCGTCCACCAGCGCCGCCGAGACCAGGGCCCGGTAGAGCACCTTGGCCTCGTCGCGGCTCTTCGGCGTCAGCTCGGTCAGCTCCGCGACGGGCGCCGCGAGCAGCGCCTGCAGGTCCACCGGATCGATGCCCCAGCGCTTGGCGCAGGTGCGCAGCAGGCGGTACTCGCTGTCGGTGACGACCCCATCGGCGCGGGCCATTGCCACCATCACCGAGAGGGCGCGCCTGCGCTCGTAGGGGTCGGCGATGTCGATGACGTGGTCGGCGAGCCCGTCGGCGGCCTGGTTCGAGGCCTTGCGGCGGGCCTGCCAGGCCTCCACCGGCAGGAGCTCCTCGAACGCCCAGTCCTGGGAGAGCAGGGATCCGCAGTGGCTGCACTCCACCGCCTCGCCGTCGGTCTGCGGAGCGGCGCAGCTGTGGCAGCGGTCGGTGGCGAGGCCGGTCTTGGCGCTGGTCTTGATGCCGGCGCGGCGGGCCAGGGTCAGCATGGAGCTGCGCACCAGGCCCGTGCCGGCGCCGGTGGTGCTCCAGCGGACCGCGAAGGTCGCGCGGTCGTAGTCGGCGTCGCTCTCGATGTGCGCCAGATCCACCGAGCCGACCGCGGCCTTGGCCAGGTTCTCGGTCGGCTTGCCCTGCGAGGAGAGCATCTCGTTGAGGGCCGCGGCGGTGCACAGGCGGGCGAAGCGCTGGGGCGTCCCGGTGGCCTGCGCTTCGATCCACTTCCAGAAGACGAGGCAGGCGCGGTCCTCGAGGACCTGGCAGTTGGCGGCGGGGTCGGCGGCCTTCAGGCGCGCGAAGCCGCCGCCCTGGCGCTGCGGCCGCATCTCGAACTCGTCCTCCTGGGTGATCTCCGAGAGGACCCAGTCGTGGCTGCCGGAGTTGAGGATGGCCTTGCAGTACTCGCAGGCGACGGTGGCCTGGCTGGGCACCGGGGCGCCGCAGGACGGGCACTTGCCCTCGGAGAGCCGCCCGCCCTTCACGTCGGGGTTGAGCCGGCGCACGAAGGACCAGTGCTCGACGAACGGGGTCTCCTGGGCGCGGGCCGCGCGGGAGAAGGCCTCGGCGTCGGGGGTGTTGGCGGGCACGTCGCAGTCGCGGGCGGAGGCGGCCACGCGCACGTGCAGGGTGTCGAACTCGTCGTCGCTCTCGACCGCGGCGACCGCGGCGCGGCGCACCTTCACGTCGGCGGTGACGTTGCGCGTGCCGTGGAACCGGTTGAGCGCGACCTGGGTCGAGAAGCGGCGCAGCACGCCGTCGGACATGCCGCGGCGCACGGCGTCGAAGCTCCCCAGGGACCAGGCCTGCTGCATCTGCACGAAGAGGCGCTGCGCCTCCCTGAGGAACTCGTCCACCTTGAAGGAGGGATCGCGCCCGGCGATCTTCGCGAGCCCCTCGGCGATCTGCTGGTCACTCTGCTGGTTGGCCGCCCTGCGCTGCGCCGCCCGCGCCTCGATGGACTGGCTCGTCTGCTGGTTGGACTTGTTCTTGGTGAAGGTCTGGACGATGCCGACGACCATCGCGATCAGGAAGATGATCCCCACCGCGCAGCAGGCGCCGGGCGAGAACTCGCCGCTCGAGGAGGACGAGGACGAGTGGTGGCTCGACCCGGACGAGTGCCAGCCGCTGGAGGAGGAGCGCGAGCCCGAAGACGACGAGCGCGACGACGAGGATCCCCCCGAGTAGCTGTTGCCTCCGCCGGCGCGGCCCCAGGCGGTCGAGGTGGCCAGGGCCAGCAGGCCGAGGATGGAGAGGAGGGCGAGGGAGCGCTTCATCGGTTGCCTTTCGACCCCACGACGTTCGGTCGCCGACTACTTACCACGCCGCGCTAGAGCCGCAGCAGGTATGAGGAGGCGAGCGCCAGGGTGCCCAAGGCCAGCAGCGCCACGAGGGCGCGGGTGGGCACGCGCTTCTGCAGGGTCGCGCCGACGTAGGTGCCGCACAGGCCGCCCAGTCCCAGGACCAGCCCGAGACGCCAGTCCGGCAGATCGCCCGGGCCTCCCAGCAGGAGGAAGGTGGTCAGGGAGGCGGCCGAGGTGACGAAGTTGCCGGTGAGCGTGGCGCCGCCGATCGAGTGGACCGGCAGCCGGAACTGCGAGACGAGGAGCGGCGCGATGAGCGCCCCTCCGCCGACTCCCGCCGCGCCGCCGAGGGCGCCGACGAGGAGGCAGACGAGGGCCAAGGCCGGGACCGAGGCGCTGCAGGTGGCGCCGGCGAACTCGTACTGCAGCCGCCAGAGGCCGAGGCGCCCGCCGCCGACGCGCGCCTCGGGGGCAGGTCCGCCCGGATCGGCGGCGGCCTGCCGGCGCAGCGCAGAGGCGCCGAGGCGAAAGGCGAAGAACCCGAGGAGCAAGCCGAGCAGGAGGTAGAAACGCTTGGGATCGCTGAGGAAATGCATGCGCGCCCAGGCCCCGAGAACCGAGCCGGGCAGGCAGGCCAGGGTGATGAGGGCGGCCAGCGGCCAGGCGAAGCGGCCGTCGCGAAAGAAGCGGGTGATGCCCGACGGGGTCGCGAGGATGTTGAAGAGGTGGTTGGTCGGCGTGACCGAGGGGCCGGTCAGGCCCAGCACGCTGACCTGGTAGGGCAGCAGCAGGAAGGCCCCGGAGATGCCGGCAGGCGAGAGCGCCGCGGAGACCGCGAAGGCGACGAAGAAGGGCTCGGCGAGGCTGCGCACCATGGGAGCGGGGGGCTTAGCACGAAACCGCTCGGCCGAGCGCTAGCCTCGACGCGCCAGGTCGAGCGGACCCGGCTGCAGGCGGCCGCCGCGGCACCAGCGCTGCGCTGGCTCGTCCCGGACGAGGCCAGGCGGTTCTTCGCGGACGCCCAGTGCCCGGAGATCGCCCGGCTCCCTGCCGAGTGCGGCGGATGGCTGGCGCCTCTCCGGCAGCCCGTTTCGGCTATTGTCTGCGGCCCATGAAGACGCTCCTGCGAATCCTGGCCTCCGTCGCCGTCAGCGTGGCGCTCGCCGTCGCCGGCCTCGCCGTGGTCCGGTCCTTCGCGCCGGCCGCCTGGCTGCGCGCCAACAACGAGGTCGCGGGCAACTACCTGCAGACCCTGGGCACCATCTACGCCGTGCTCCTGGCGTTCGTGGTCTTCGTCGTCTGGCAGCAGTTCAACGACGCTCGCAACTCGGTCGAGAGCGAGGCCAACGAGATCAGCGACCTCGACCGTATCCTCCAGGGCTTCCCGGACCCGACCCGCTCCCACGTGCGCGGGCACCTGAACGCCTACGTCCAGGCGGTCGTCGTGGAGGAGTGGCGCCGGATGGGCAAGGGGGAGCACAGCCGCAGCGCGGAGCGGGCTCTCGAGGAGATCTGGCTGGCGCTGGAGGTCTGGGAGCCGACGACCCAGCGCGAGCAGCACCTCTTCGGCGAGGCGCTCGCCCGCTACAACGACCTCTCCGACGCCAGGACGCACCGCCTGCTCGCGAGCAAGGTGCGCCTGCCCAGCACCATGTGGGGCCTGCTGGTCGCCGACGGCGCGCTGACCATCGGCTCGATGTGGCTGTTCTGGCTCGAGTCCTTCGCCGCCCACGCGCTGATGACCTCGGCGCTCGCCGGGTCGATCGCCTTCATCCTCTACGTCGTCGCCGACCTGGACAACCCGTTCTGGGGCGACTGGGTGATCTCCTGCGACCCCATCCGGCAATCGCTCGAGCGCCGGCTGGATCCGGCGAGCCGCGAGGGTGAGGAGCGCCACGGCGAGGGGAAGGCGGCCTGAGCGGGCCGGCAGGCATGGCCGCGACGGCCGCGGTGTTGCAGCGAGGACGACACGGGACAGGGAGCACGACGGGCATGCACGAGGTGTCGCTGGCGGAGAGGATGTTGCGGATCGCCCTGGAGGTCGCCGAGCAGCACGGCAGCCCCAAGATCCTGGGCGCGAGGCTCTTGCTGGGCTCGCTCAGCTGCGCGGAGCCCGAGACCCTGAGCTTCGCCTTCGAGATCGCCTCGCGCGGGACGCTGGCCGAGGGCTGCAAGCTGGAGATCGTCCACGTTCCGGCCAAGCTGAAATGCCGCTCCTGCGCAGGCGAGCACGAGGGCGAACTGCTGGAGCCGTGCCCGGTTTGTCACGCTCTGGGATGTGAGGTATTGCAGGGCCGCGAACTGCGGCTGGAGAGCGTGGATCTCGAAGAAAAGCCAGCCGCCAACGGGACTTGAAGACTTGTGGAGCCTCGGGGCTCCGCGCCTGTCTTGGAGCCTCAGGCCTCGGCGCCTGATGGAGGATCGATGACCGAAGTGACCGTCGCGCAAGACGTCTTGAACGACAACACCAAGAACGCCCAGGTGAATCGTGAGCGGTTCGCCAAGCTGGGCCTGTACGTGCTCAACCTGATGAGCGGCCCGGGCTCCGGGAAGACGACCCTGCTCGAGCGCACCGCCGAGGCCCTGAAGGGCCGGCTGCGCACCGCGGTCATCGCCGGCGACCTCGAGACGCGCCGCGACGCCGACCGCATCGGCCAGCACGGGGTGCCGGTCACGCAGATCAACACCGGCGGCGCCTGCCACATCGAGGCCCACCAGATCGCCAAGGCCTGCGAGGCCTTCGACCTGACCACGCTCGACCTGCTGATCATCGAGAACGTGGGCAACATGGTCTGCCCGGCGGAGTTCGACCTCGGCGAGACCGGCCGCGCGATGATCCTCTCCTGCGCGGAAGGGCACGACAAGCCGGCCAAGTACCCGCTGATGTTCAAGGAGTCGCAGCTGATGCTCCTGAACAAGGTGGACCTCCTGCCGTACACGAACTTCTCCACCGACTACGCCATCAACGACGCCCGCGCGCTCAACCCCAAGCTCGAGGTCCTGAAGATCTCCGCCCGCACCGGCGAGGGGCTCGAGGACTGGTACCGCTGGCTCGAGACCAAGGCGAAGGCCGCCAAGCGCTAGGAGCGAAGCCATGTGCCTGGGCGTCCCCATGAAGCTGGTCGAGCTGAACGGCCGCGAAGGCAAGGCCGTGCTCGACGGCGTGTCGCGCAAGGTGGGCCTGGACCTCGTCCCCGAGGCGAAGCTCGGCGACTACGTCATCGTCCACGCCGGCTACGCCATCCAGATCCTCGACGAGAGGAGCGCCAAGGAGACCTTGGAGCTGCTCGCCGAGGTCGGCCTCGAGACCGTGCCGTAATGGCTTCCTCCGCGCCTGCCAAACAGATCCTGGCCCAATACCGCGACGCCGCCGCCGTCCGCCGGCTCGCCGAGGCCATCGCGCAGCTCGATCCGGGCCGCGAGCTGCGGCTGATGCACGTCTGCGGCACGCACGAGAACGCGCTCTGCCAGTTCGGCCTGCGCGACCTGCTGCCGAAGTGGGTGCGGCTGGTCGCCGGCCCCGGATGCCCGGTCTGCGTCTGCCCCGCGGCGGATCTGGACATGGCGGCGCGGCTGGCGACGGACCACCAGGTCGTGCTGGCCACCTTCGGCGACGTCGTGCGCGTGCCGGCGCGCATCAGCCTCCTCGAGGCGCGGGCCCAGGGCGCCGACGTGCGCGTGGTCTACGGCATCGACGACGCCATCAAGCTCGCGGCGCAGGAGCCCGCCAAGGAGGTCGTCTTCTTCGCGGTCGGCTTCGAGACCACCGCCTGCACCACCGCCGCGGCGCTCGCGCGCGAGCTGCCCAAGAACTTCTCGGTGCTGGTCTCGCACCGCATCGTGCCCCCGGCGCTCGAGGCGCTGCTGGCCACCGAGGGCGAGTCGCTGGACGGCTTCGTCCTGCCCGGGCACGTCACCGCCGTCGCCGGCCTCGCCGACTACCAGGCGCTGGCGACCGCGAAGGGCATCCCCATGGCCGTCGCCGGCTTCGAGCCGGTCGACCTGCTGCTCGCGGTCGAGCACCTGGCGCGGCGCGGCCAGGAGAAGCGCAGCGACTCGTCCCGAGCGCAGTCGAGGGGGCCGGAGAAGGTCTTCAACGGCTACTCGCGGCTGGTGCGCCCCGACGGAAATCCCGCGGCGCGGCGGGTCGTCGCCGAGGTCTTCGAGGACTGCGACGCGGCCTGGCGCGGCATCGGCGTCATCCCCAGGTCGGGCCAGCGGGTGCGCGAGAAGTTCGCCGCCCACGACGCGCAGCGCCGCTTCGGCATCGCGCCCGACCCGGACCTGAAGGACATCCACCCAGGCTGTCGCTGCGGCGAGGTGCTGCTCGGGCGCATCGAGCCCGAGGACTGCCCGCTCTTCCGCAAGGCCTGCCACCCCGACAAGCCCATCGGCCCGTGCATGGTCGCCTTCGAAGGCACCTGCCACGCCCGCTTCCGCCACGGCCACCCGGCCCGGAGCCCCTGACATGAGCGTCGTCACGCTCGGACACGGCAGCGGCGGGCGCCTCACCCAGGCGCTCGTCCGCGACGTCTTCGTCCGCCACTTCAAGAACCCCGCGCTCGAGGAGCTGGGCGACGCCGCGGCGCTGCCGGCCATCGACGGCCGGCTGGCGATGACCACCGACGGCTTCGTGGTCAAGCCGCTGTTCTTCCCCGGCGGCGACATCGGCAAGCTCGGCATCGTCGGCACGGTGAACGACCTGGCGGTCACCGGCGCCATCCCGATGCACATCTCGGCGTCGTTCATCCTCGAGGAAGGCTTCCCTCTCGCGGATCTGGAAAAGGTCGCGGCGTCGATGGCGGCGGCGGCCCAGGTCGCCAACGTCCAGGTCGTCACCGGCGACACCAAGGTCGTCGAGCGCGGACACGGCGACGGCGTCTACGTGATCACCGCGGGCATCGGGCGGCTGCGCCCCGAGGCGCCGAAAGGGCCGAAGACGGTCAAGCCGGGCGACGTGGTGCTGGTCAGCGGCCCGGTCGGCGATCACGGCGCAGTCATCGGCGCGCTGCGCTCGGGGATGGAGCTCGAAGGCCTGCAGAGCGACTGCGGCCCGGTCTCGGGGCTGGTCGAGGCGCTCTATGCGGCGGGAGTGCGGCCGAAGTTCATGCGCGATCCGACTCGCGGCGGGCTGGCGACGGTGTGCGCGGAGCTGGCGGGGGAGGGCGGGGTGACGGTGCGCCTGCGCGAGGCCGACCTGTTCATCCGCGACTCGGTGCGCGGCGTCTGCGACATCCTCGGGTTCGATCCCCTGTACCTGGCCTGCGAAGGCCGGGTCGTGGCGGTGGTGCCGGCAGAGCAGGCGGAGGCGGCCGTGAAGGCGCTCAAGAGCTTGCCGGAAGGCAAGGACGCGCGGGCCATCGGCGAGATCGCGCCGGCGGGACCCGGGCCCGTGGTGCTGCAGACCACCTTCGGTGGGACGCGGCTGTACGACATCTTGGCGACCGAGCAGCTGCCTCGAATCTGCTGAGACCCTCCGCCCGGAGCGCCTTGAAGTCCCCCATTGCCCCCTTCTCCCGCGCGTCTGAAGTTTCTTGCGAGCCCCGGCGCGTTGAAGTCCACTCGCCCCACCTTGCTCAATCCGTGTTGGGGCGAGGGGATTTAGGGGTGAGGGAAGCCGTCAGTACTCGATGGGCTATCCGCCCTCACGCTCAATGCAATGGTCCATGGGTCGCCACCGCGTCGGCGAGCATGTCGTGCTCCTCATGCTCCGCGCCCGCGCAACGGGCGGTCGTCAGAATGGTGATGATGACGCTCTTGAGGTCGTAGACGGACTCGGTGCGGTCGCTCGGCAAGCCACCGGCCAATACGCAGTAGCAGGCGAGCAAGTCTGTCGCGCCGGGGGCCTGGACGGGTACCTCCTTCACTGCTGTCTCGCGAGCTTCAACTGGGCTTCGTCTTCGATCTCGGCGAGTTGGCGAATGCCCTCGGCTGAGGCGACGCTGCCGGAACGCTCCAGCGCCGCAGCGGCGTGCACGCGGATGCACCGATCCAGCCAGAGGAATACGAGCCGTTGCCGTTCTTCCGGGCCAAGCCTTGTGCTGGCGACGAGGTAGTCGGCGAATTCAGGTGCGGAGAACATGGTGAGAACTATAGGCCGCCCTCACCCCCAAACCCCCTCGCCCGAACAAGGATTGAACCGAAGTCGGGCGAGGGGGCTTCTAGTTGGGAGGCGCGGGGAGGCCGAAGGTGCCGGCTTCTGGCGCCCGGCCCCGCTCCAGGCCATGATCGCGTCCTCGGAGACAAGGTGACCATGGCCATCGACTTTTCCCGCTACCACGAGCTCGTCAAGGAAGCCCAGACCGTCCGGGTGCGCGGCCGCGTCACCGAGCTGACCGGCCTGGTCATCAAGGCTTCGGTCCCCGGCGTGCGCGTCGGCGAGGTGGTCGAGGTCCAGGGCTCCAAGCGCCGGTGGGTCAAGGCCGAGGTCGTCGGGTTCCAGGGCGAAGAGGTCATGCTCATGCCCCTGGGCGATCTCCACGGCGTCGGCCCAACGAGCGAGGTCGTGCCCACCGGACGCCCGCTGACCATCAAGGTCGGGGACGGAATTCTCGGGCGGCTCCTCAACGGCCTGGGCGAGCCCATCGACGGCAAGCCTCTTCCCGACGGCCTCATCGAATGGTCCGTCGACCGCGACTGCCCCGACCCCTTCACCCGCCGCCGCATCGACAAGCCGCTCTCCTTGGGCATCAAGTGCATCGACGGCCTGCTCACCGTCGGCACCGGTCAGCGCATCGGCCTCTTCGCCGGTTCCGGCGTGGGCAAGTCGACGCTGATGGGGCAGATCACCCGGCAGGTCAAAGCCGACCTCTGCGTCGTCTGCCTGGTCGGCGAGCGTGGCCGCGAGGTCCGCGAGTTCATCGAGGACTCTCTGGGCGAGGAGGGAATGAAGCGCTCGGTGGTGGTCTGCGCCACCTCCGACCAGCCCTCCCTGGTCCGCCTGCGCTGCGCCTTCGTCGCCACCGCCATCGCCGAGTACTTCCGCGAGCGCGGCGGCAACGTGATGTTCATGCTCGACACCGTCACCCGCCTCGCCCGCGCCCAACGCGAGATCGGCCTGGCCGTCGGCGAGCCCCCGGCCCGCCAGGGCTACCCGCCCTCGGTGTTCTCGATGCTCCCGAAGATCCTCGAGCGCACCGGCAACTCGGACAAGGGATTCTGCACCGCCATCTACACGGTGCTGGTCGCCGGCGGCGACATGGAAGAGCCGATCGCCGACGAAGTGCGCGGCATCCTGGACGGCCACTTCATCCTCAACCGCTCCCTGGCCGAGCGGAACCACTGGCCGGCGATGGACGTGCTCGCCTCGCTCTCCCGCGTCATGAGCGGCATCGTCGCCAAGGACCACAAGAAGGCCGCCGGCAAGCTGCGCGAGACGCTCGCCACCTACGAGAAGCAGCGCGACCTCATCCTCTTGGGCGCCTACCAGTACGGCAGCGACCCGAAGACCGACTACGCCATCGACCACTACGAGGCGATCGAGAACTACCTCAAGCAGTCCACCGAAGAGGCCGTCGAGTACGACGACATCGTCGCCGGGCTCATCGCCCTGTTCGAGGACTAGCGGGCCGGGCGCCCCGGCCTTTGCCTCCGTCGGTGCTTACTTGCCACACGGCATGAACTCCGGCCACGTGGCCGGAGTTGCCTCCCCCAGGGACGCCCGGCCTTTGCCTCCGTCGGCGCTTACTTGCCACACGGCATGAACTCCGGCCACGTGGCCGGAGTTGCCTCCCCTCGGACGCCCCGGCTTTTGCCTCCGTCGGCGCTTACTTGCCACACGGCAATGATCTCATCGCCCTGTTCGAGGACTAGCGGGGGGTAGAGCGCGGCCTCCGTGCCGCGGTCGGTCGCGCCGCGCCGGTC
>DASXVQ010000117.1:0-11625 GCA_036504155.1 Myxococcales bacterium | reverse complement strand
AGTCGCGCCTGACGCTGCGAAGCCCGCCTTCGCGGGCTGCAGTGGCCTCGGGTCGCGAGGTCGGGAACCTGAGCTTCAGAAGTGCGAAGACCTGAACCCGGGCGCCCTTGTCGTCGCCCATGACTTCCGTCGCCACCTGGTCCGCGAAGGCGGACCTCGAAACGTCAGGCGCGACTTCAGTCGCCGGCTTCTTCAGGGCGGCGTAGCCCGGAACGAGCTTGGGGCACCCGGTACTAGTAAGCCTCGGACCCGAAGGTGACGCGCGCCCCGCGGGGGATGCTCTTGAAGGAGACCACCTTGTCGAGCATCTCCAGCGCGTCGAAGTCGAGGTCCTCCACGAACTGGACCCCGAACGACGAGTTGAGCGGGCTGCGCTTGCCGCGGCCCTGCAGCGCCCAGACGACCACGCCGCGCAGGCGCAGCTTCGCGTCCTCGCGCAGGGTCAGCTCGAGCAGCATCGGCGCGCCCAGCGTCACCGACTTCGGCAGCGCCGTGGCCTCCACCTCGAAGCCGGCGCCGCCCAGGGACATGTCCCGCACCAGGTAGCCGGGCGAGTAGGGCGCCTCCTCGGTGGCGCGGATGTTCAGGGGGATCCGCGGGGCCTTGCGCGTCCATTCGTGCTTCTGCGCGTCGAGGGCGCGGATGACGACCTCGTCCAGGCCTCCGCGCCCGCCGGGCAGATAGCCCAGGTTCAGGCGGTAGCGGCCGTTGCCGAGCGGCTGCACGCTCAGCACCTCGGCGTAGACCTCCACCGGCTTGCCGACCCCTCCGGCGAGCAGCTCGAAGATGAAGCGGGTCCCCACCGGCACCGGCTTGCTCACGGTCAGCGGCGAGGCGCCCTGGTTGACGCTGTGGGTGAACTCCTCGAGGAGCGCCTCGGGACGCGAATAGGCGATCCGGAACCGGATCGTCCCATCCCCCTGCTTCTTTGCCCCTCGCATCGCCTGGTTCCCCTCGCGGCCCGCTGCTGGTCGGCAGTATATGCGCTCGCGCCTCGCGGCGCGCCTGTCCCGCCAGGCCCGCCCCGGGTGCGTGCGGTAGCGACTTTCGTCACGCGCCCAGCAGGTGCAGCTCGGCGTTGGAGTAGACGCGAGGCCCGGCCGGCGGTGCGCTCGCCATCGCCAGCAGCGCCCGGGCGACGGTGCGCGCCTCGATGGGCCGGGCGGCGAGCGGCGCCAGCAGCGGGCGCAGCGCGCGGGAGACGGCGACGGCGAAGCGCTCCCCGGGGCGGGACTCGGCGCGCTCGCCCAGCAGCAGCGACGGCCGGGCGATGCCCAGCGAGGCGAAGCCCACCTGCCGCAGCGCCTCCTCGGCCTCGCCCTTGACGCGGTTGTAGAAGATGCGCGAGCGCGGGTCGGCGCCCGCGGCGGTGACCACGAAGAAGCGCTCGGCGCCGCCCGCCCTGGCGGCCCGGGCGAAGGCGACGACGGCGTCCAGGTCCACCGCGCGGAACGCCTGCTGGCTCCCGGCCTTCTTGATGGTGGTCCCCAGGCAGCAGAAGGCCGCCTCGGCGCGCGGCAGCGCCTGCGCGCCGAGCGAGGCGAAGTCCACCACCTGCTCCTCGAGCTTGGCGTGCTCGCGGCCCGTCTTGCGCCGGCCGACCGTCACCACCTTCGTCCATTCGGGCCGCGCGAGCAGCTCCTCGACGAGCAGGCTGCCCACCAGCCCTGTGCCCCCGGCCACGATCGCGATTCGGTCTGACATGGGCGGCATTCTCGCGCCCCAGGAGGGAGACGGCGAGTGCGAATCGGTGCGCCGCGAAGGAGGAGTGCGCCGGCGGCCTGGCTAGGGCTCGCGGGTGAGGAGCTTGCCGCAGTCGCGGAAGTCGTAGCCGCCCAGCCGCGAGACCTGGCTGCGGAAGTCCTTGGAGCCCAAGAGGTCGATGAGCGCCTGGATGCGCTGCTCGAAGAAGGCGGCGCGGTCGACCACCATGTCGAAGCGCTCCTCGCGCAGCGGCACGAAGCCCAGGTCGAGCAGGCGGGCAGCCGAGGCCGCGGCGAGGCCCACGTCCGCCTCGCCGGCGTGCACCGCCAGCGCCACCTCGTGGTGGGTGCAGACCTCGCTGTCATAGCCCTCGATCTTCGCGGCCTCGAGGTGCGCCTTGGCCAGCTCCGCGTCGAGCAGCAGCCGCGTGCCCGAGCCCGCCTGCCGGTTGATGAGCCGCAGGCCCTTCTTCTTGAGGTCCACCACGCCGCGCACGCCCTTGGGGTTGCCCTTGGCGACCAGCAGGCCGATCTGCCGGTGGAAGACGTTGACCGCGGCCGACTTGCGGTCGGGCACCAGCCTGGGCAGGAGCGGGACGTTGTACTCGCCGGTCTCGGGGTCGAGCAGGTGCGAGAAGGCGACGTCGGTGTAGCCGCGGTTGAGCGCCTTGAGCCCCTCGGTGCTGCCCACGGCGGCGACGAAGAGCACCAGGCCCGGGTCCACGCGGCGCAGCGCGCCGGCCAGCAGCCCCAGCACCGGGTCGTCGCTGCCGGCGGCGAGGATGGCGCCGTCGATGCGGCGGCTCCTCTCGCGCGCCTGGCCCAGCGCGCGGCGCGCGTCCGCCTCGATCCACTCGTCGAGCAGCTTCCTGGGGAAGACCCACTTGCCGGTCAGGCGGGTCGCCGGGATGCGCTGGGCCTTGATGAGCGCGTAGACCTGCTTCTCGTTGATGCCCAGGTACTTGGCGACTTCCTTGGTGTTGAAGAGCTGGTCGGACATCGGGGGCCTCGGGGTGCCGCTCCACTGGGAGCCGAAGGGTAACCGGAAGTCCGACGGGCCCCCACCCTTAAAACCTGCTGTCACCCCACATCTCTTCGATTGATTTCCACCAACGAGCCGGCGAGTTGGGTAGAGCCCGGCCCCCGTGCCGGGGGCGCGTCGGTCGGTCGTGTCGGTCGTGGTCGACGCCCGGCAACAGCCGCCCCCGCCACGGAGGGCGGGCTCTACCCCCCTTCCGCCGACTGAAGATGTGGGGTGACAGCAGCCCTTGAAACCGCAGGCTCAGAACGCCGCCTGGAAGTTCAGGAAGACGATGTCGTTCCTCAGCGCCGCCTGCTCCACGTGGAGCGGGTCCTGGTTCCTGCGCAGGATGTAGTCGAGCTGGACCTTCACGTGCTCGCCCGCGAGGTAGTTGATCCCCAGCGTGTAGTGGTCCTCGCGCACCGTGGCGTCCGCCTCGTCCTGCTGGGTGTCGATGCGGTCGAAGCGGAAGGCCAGCTCCAGCGCGTGGCCCTCGGGCGGCTGCCAGCCGAAGAGGGCGTCGATGGCCGGGAAGAGGTTCCAGAGGGCCGCGGCGGCCCAGCCCGAGTAGCGCAGGTCCACCTTGCCGTCGCCGTTGAAGTCGTCGCGGATCTGCCCGCCGCCGCCCAACCCATAGAGGCGCACTCCGGTCCGCGGGATCTCCACCCGCAGGTCGCCGCCCACCATCCGGCGGTTGAGGTCGTACACGGCGCGGCCGCTGTTGAAGACGATGTCGTCGTGCCGGTTGTAGCTGCCGAAGGCGCCCAGCGCGGCGATCCCGGCCACGGAGATCTCGGCGCGGCCGCCGTAGTAGAACTGCGCCTTGTTGGTGATCCAGTACTCCTTCTTCGTCGCGCCGCCGAAGTACATGTTGGCGCCCAGGCCGTTGCCCACCATCAGGAAGTAGCGGCCCTGCACCCGGCGCCCGCCCACCTCGCCTTTGACGGCGAGGCCCAGGTCGCGCAGGTTCGAAGCGCTGCCGTAGAGCAGCGAGACCGTGTGCTGGGACTTCGACAGCGACCAGTCGGCCATGCCGGTGGTGATGTCGCTGCGCAGGATGAAGTCCAGCGCGCGGTCCTCGGTGAGGGCCTCGAAGCTGCCCGGGACCTTGAACTGGCCGACGTGCAGGGTGAACCAGCGCACCGGGGCCCAGCCGACATCCGCGTCGAGCAACTGGAAGTCCTTCTCCAGCTTGACCTGGGCGTGCAGCGACAGGTCCAGGTCCGGGTAGGCCAGCCGCAGGCCGACGCGCGCCTTGCCCAGGCTGAAGCCCGACAGCGCGTCGGCGGCCTCGTGCTTGCTGGGCTGCTGGAAGAGCCCCTTGGCGTCCTCCATCTCTTCCCAGAGCGTCAGCCAGACCTGGGCGTAGCCGTAGGCCTCGACGTACTCGTTGAACTGGTAGGCGTGCGCCGGCGCGGCCGCGACCACGGTGGTGATCGCGAGCGCGCCGGCGAGCGTGCTTGGCAGACCGCGCATCGGCTACTGGGTGATGCCGTAGCCGTAGACCATCACGGTCGAGTTGGCGATGAACGCCCAGCCGCCGTTCTTGGCGTCGAAGTCCTCGAAGCCGGCGGGCAGCGGGTTGATGCGCACCACCACCACGCCGCGGGCCATGGAGCCGGCGTTGTGGTCGGCGGAGGAGTCGTAGTCGAGGCCGTCGTTGCAGGTGGTGGGCGAGTACTGCGAGCCGCGGTCGGGCTTGCCCGGGGTGGCCTGCGGGACGATGAGCCGGTACGGGCCCTCGCCGTTGATCTTGCCGGAGGTCGTGTCGAGGTTGCTGATGTCCATCAGCGCGCCGTCGCGTTCGTAGGCGAGCATGACCCACTGCTCGTCGGGGACCTCGCCGCCGTCGATCAGGCCGGCGGGGACGGGGTCCGGGTAGGTCACGAAGCCGCAGGTGGCGCCCTTGGTGGCGGTGTCCAGGCCGGCCCAGAACTGGGCCTTGGGGTACTGCTGGTTGATGGCGTCCTTGGTGACGTCGATCATGTAGCCGTCGGGCGCGATGATCGACACGCCGGTGATGCTGGCGTCGGTGGGGTCGACGCCGACGGCGGAGAGCAGGTCCTTGAGCTTGACGCCCTGGTAGGTCGCGTAGAAGTCGTACTGCTGCTTGTTGGAGTTCGCGAGCAGGAACTCGGAGTGGGACGTGAGCGCCTCGAGCTGCTCCATGGTGAAGATCTTCTGCGGGGCGTTGGGCTGGCCCGGCTTGCTGGTGGCGTCGCCCGGATACTTCCCGTCGGCGATCTCGGCGCCGTTGGCGAAGGTGTCGCCGTCGCTGTCGTCCTTGTCGATCGACGTCAGCGCCGCCTTGGTCTTGCCCGCCGCCTTGTACGCCGCGCCGTAGGGGTTGAGGGTGTCGGCGACCGTGGCCGGCTGCACCGGGTCGAACGTGCCCGTCATCGGGTGCTGGATGAGGTGGCAGAAGTCGCAGGCGTTCTTGGTGAACTTCTTGGTGGTCGCGGTGTCGGTGAGCGTGCCGCCCTTGTGGCAGGTCTGGCAGTCGTCGAGGCGGGTGCCGACGGTGGCCGGGTAGGCGTTGACGAAGTTGTTGGTGTCGACGTCGTTCTCGTGGCCCTTGTAGGCGCGCGAAGAGACGACGCCCGCGTCCGGGCTGGCCGTCGAGGCGTCGGCGACGGTGCCGCCGTCCGGTGCGAGCGCGGACGCATCGGCTCCGCCGGAGGTGCCGGCGTCCTTACCTGGGTCGACGTTCTGCTGGGAGCATCCGGCCAGGGCCAGGGTGGCGCTGAGTGCCAGGATGCGAAGACGACGCGACATGGTGCCTCCTCGAGGGCCGGCCGACGGGCCGGGAGGGCGCACTTTAGGAGTCGCGGTCATTTCTGGTCAATATTCGTCAGTTTTCTCCTTCGCACGCACTGAGATGCACCTTTGCCGCCCTCCCGGCCGTCCACCGCGCGCTCCCGCGTCCGTCCGTTGGCACGGGGGGAGCCGGGGGATAGGCTTCCCGCCGCCTCAGCGAGGGAACCGACCATGAAACGCGTCCTGAAGATCCTCGGCATCGGCATCGGTGTGCTGGTGCTGCTCGTCGTCGTCGCCGCCGTCCTGGTGGCGCTGTTCGTGGACCTCGACAAGGTCGTCAACGACCAGATCGTCAAGGCCAAGCCGAAGATCGAGGAGAAGCTGGGCCGCAAGGTCGCCGTCGGCACCGTGGCGACGCGCATCTTCCCCGTCCTCGGCGGCAGCGTGGCCGACGTCGCCATCGCGCCGGACCCGACGCACCCCGAGGACGACCGCCCGCTGCTGAAGATCAAGTCGGTGGGCTTCGACATCGCGCTCTGGGAGGCCCTCAAGAGCCGCGGCAAGTCCATCGTCGTGACCGACCTCTACGTCGAGGGGCTGCAGGTCAACCTCGTGCGCTACAAGGGCGGGCGCCTGAGCTACCAGGACATCCTCGACCGCCAGCCGAAGGAGGAGCCGGCCGCGGCGGCGAAGGGCGACTCCAAGCCGCTCTCCCCGGAGGTGCTCGAGTACCTGCGCGCCGTCTCCGTCGACGCGCTGCGCGTCGTCGACGCCGAGATCCGCCTGGCCGACCACGACACGCCCACCGGCAAGCTCGCCGAGGACTACGTCCGCAAGCTCAACCTGCGCCTGAACGACCTGCGGCTGTCGGACCCCATCCGCGTCAAGCTCGAGGCCGCCGTGTTCGCGGAGAAGCCCAACTTCGAGCTGGAGACCACCGTGGGCCCCCTGCCCCAGGACCTGGACTTCAAGGGCCTGCCGCACATCGCGGGCGTGAAGGTGCGCATCTCCGACGTCGACCTGGGCAAGGTCACCCCCTACCTCGGCCCCGCCGTCCCGGTGAAGGTCGCCTCCGCCCTGCTCTCGACGCAGTGGGACGTGGGCGAGGTCTCGCTCGAGAAGCCCGTGACCGTCGCCGGCTCGCTCGCCGTGCGCCAGCTGCAGCTGGTGGGCGGCCAGAAGTTCGACCTGTCGCTGGAGGCCAAGGCCAAGGCCGACCTCAAGAACATCGGAATGGAGATCGAGAAGCTGCAGCTCAAGGTGGGCACGGTGGAGCTGGCGATGTCCGGAGCGCTGCTCGACCTGGCCAAGGTTCCCCGCTTCAAGGACTTCACGGTCCGCTCCACCACCCTCGATCTCGACCAGCTGCTCGCCTACTACCCCGCGGCCGCCAAGTCCCTGCCGCCCGGCTCCAAGCTCGAAGGCATCGCCACCCTCGACGCCAGGGCGAGCGGCGACGCCGGCAAGCAGACCGTGGTCGCCGGAGCGGACCTCAGCGCGCTGCACGTCCTCATCCCCGGGACGTTCGTGAAGCCCAAGGGCACCCCGCTCAAGCTCTCGGTGAACGGCGAATTCACCGCCTCGGACGCCAACCTGCGCCAGCTGGGCCTGGTGCTCGACGAGCTCGACCTGGGCGTCAAGGGCACGGTGAAGAACTTCGACAAGCCGACGCTGGACCTGACGCTGGCCGCCAAGCCCTTCAGCTTCGACCGCATCGTCCGCCTGCTGCCGCAGGCCGGCCAGGCGCTCACCGAGCAGAACGCCAAGGCCTCCGGCGACGGGAGCATCGCCGGACACGTGAAGGGCACGCTGACCGACCTGGACGCCGCCTTCGACCTGAGCCTCACCGGCGTCAAGCTCGACATCCCCGACACGCACCTCGACGGCGCGCTCACCGTGAGCGTGGCGGTGGTGGGCAACCCCAAGCGCGACCTGCGGGCGGCGGTGGTGGTCGACGCCGACAAGGCGGTGATCAAGATCAAGGACACCCTGGACAAGACCGCGGCCACCCCGATGCTCGTGCAGCTCGATGCGGACCGCCGGGGCGAGCTCGTGACGCTCAAGCGGCTCTCGGTGCTCTTCGCCGAGCTCAAGCTCGACGCCACCGGCACCTTCGACCTGGGCAAGGGCACCACCGCGCTCAACGTGTCCATGCCGCGCGTGGACCTGGAGAAGCTCTCCAAGACCGTGACCGCCATCCCCGCCGACAAGGCCAAGAAGGCATTCTTCGACGCCAACATCGGCGTGGTGGGCAACCCCAACAAGCTCGAGACCATGGCGGTCGAGCTGACCTCGCTCGACGTGCGGATCGGCCGCAGCGACCTGCAGGGCACGGTGAAGATCGCCAACCTCGTCAAGCCGCGCGCCCAGATCGACGTGCGCTCGCAGCTGCTCGACCTCGACGAGCTGCAGGGCTCGCAGGCCGCGACCAAGCCCGCGGCGCCCGGCGGCCCGAGCCAGCCCGGGCCGAAGACTCCGCCCAAGGACGACCCCTCCCTGAAGGACTACCGGTTCACCGGGAAGGTCGACCTGAAGAGGGTGATCGTCTCGAAGACCGAGCTGACCGACGTGAAGGGCGACCTCGAGCTGGTGGACGGCGTGCTCACGCTCAAGCAGTGCAACCTGCGCGCGTTCGACGGCAACGTCAGCGCCACCGGGACCCGCGCCGAGATCTGGAAGGGCCGCATGCCCTTCACCGCGAACCTGACGGTCAAGGGCCTGGACATGAACAAGGTCCTCTCCTCCAAGACCCAGTACGCCAACTCGCTGCACGGCAAGGCGGACCTGGACCTGAAGGCGTCGGGCGAAGGCTTCGAGACGGCCGAGCTGGAGCAGAAGCTGCTCGGCTCGCTCCGGCTCGGGCTCATTGACGGCAAGCTCACCAAGGCCAGCCTGACCCAGTCGGTGCTGGGCGGCTTCACGGCCCTCGACAAGGTGCCCGGCGTCCAGACCCAGAAGGTGGCCAAGGCCATCGTCTCGGACAACGCCATCAAGAACCTGGCCGCGGCCATCGACATCCGGGACGGGAAGCTCAACCTCTCCAAGCCGCTGAACCTGAACCTCGACGGCAACAAGGTCGTCCTCGGCGGAGCCATCGGCATCGGCGGCAAGCTGTTCCTCACCGGCGACTACTACGTGCCCGCCTCGCTCGTGAACCAGCTGACCAGCAACAAGTGCAAGGCCACTTCGGACCTGCGCGTGCCGGTGGCCATCAACGGGACGATCACCGCGCCGGAGTTCAGGCCCAACGCCGAGCCCGTCATCGCAGGACTCCTCCAGGCTTGCCTGCAGGGCGAGGTCGGCAAGCAGGTGCAGGACGTGGCGAAGAAGGAAGGGGAGAAGCTGCTCAAGGGGTTGTTCAAGTAAAAACCGCCCTCCCCCCAACCCCCTCCAGCGGAGCTGGTGGGGGGGCCGTTGGTTGCCTTCGGCGACGCGGTAGGAGCTCTTGGCACCGACACGTCCGTGCTTCGACTTTGAGCCATCGATCAGGCTGGCAGGATCGCGATCAAGCCGGGTGGAATGCGATGCCAGCAGCTCCGCTGGAGGGAGCCGGAGCGAGGTTTGCTACGGCACCGCCCACAGCGGCGCCGACACCAGCACCTCGCCATCGGCCTGGGTGGCGCGCGCCACGACGTACGTCCCGCCGGTCAGCGCGACCTGGAAGTCCGCCGCGCAGGTCGCCCCGGCCGCACAGGACTGGGAACCTAGCGGGGTCTTGCCGGGCCCGAACAGCTCGAGGGTCGTCCAGGACTCGGTCGCATCCTGGTCCTCGGCCTCCACGTGCACCGAGAGCGTCGCTCCGACTCCGGCGAGCCTCGAGCCCATCCAGCAGACGCCCTGCCCCATCAGCCGGATCGACGCGTTGGCGTCCTCGGTGGAGAAGCTGCGCCGGGCTAGCATCGCTTCCTTGAGCGCCTCGCGCGTCAGGTCCGCCATGAAGAAGCCGCTGCGGTGCGTGTCCGCCGTGCCCCAGTTCGCGCTGTGGTTGTCCTGGTTGTAGACCGCCGAGACGTGCCAGCCCTTGTCCAGCGCGGCGAAGTAGAGGTCCCAGACCGGGCCGCCGCCGTTGAACTCGAACATGGCGATCTTCGGGTCGGCCGCGGCGTCGTACTCGAAGTCGTTCCAGGTCTGGGTCGCTTCGGACCCGGGGTGGTTGAACTGGCTCACGCAGGAGTCGCAGCCGGCGAGGTCGGCGTAGAAGTCGTGGAAGTCGGTGCGCGTCGCGTTGAAGAGCGAGGAGTTGAAGAACACGTTGTCGTGCCCGGTGGAGATCGGCAGCGGGTCGAAGCTCGCGTACTCGTAGCCGCAGGCCGCTACGAACTGGCCGGGCGCGTCCCTGGCGTCCGCCTGGCTGCGGCAGTTCCACCAGCGCATCGGGATGCTCACCTGCTCCAGGTGGTCGGTGACGACCATGATGTCGAGCTTGCCGACGTTGCGCGCGTAGTCGAACGCGTCCGCCGGGGTCTGCTCGCCGTCGGAGTAGCTGGTGTGCGCATGGAGGTCGCCGAAGCGCGCCGTGAACGTTCCCTGGACGCAGCCCGTCGGCGGGCCGGCGTCGGGCCCGGGCTGCGCCGCGTCCGTCCCTGGCGCTGCTGCATCGGGGCCGGCCACTTCGGCGTCCGGGCCCGCCTGCGCAGCGTCCGCGGGCTCGAGCGGGCTGGCGTCCGCGGGCGCGCTCGCCGCGTCGAGCCCTGCGCCGCCGTCGGGGGGACCTTGCGAAGCGTCGATCTCCGCCGGTCCCGAATCGGCCTCACCCGTCGCCGCATCCGGCCTCGGGCCACCGTCCGCATGACCCGCAGATGCAGGCTCGCCGCAGCCGGAGAGCCCGGCCGCGGCGAGGAGGAGAAGCGTTGCGACGGCTGCGCGCACGCGTCAGTTCAGGGGTTGGTGGCCGGAGCCGGCGCGGGGGCCGGAGCAGGCTGCGGGGCGGGCGCGGGCTGCGGCGTCGTCGCCGGCGGAGGATTGGTCGGGGTCGTCGGCGGGGTCGCGTGGACCGGAGCGGCGGGGGTCACGGTCACGCCGGTCTTGGCGTCCAGGGCGCGCTTGGCCTCGTTGTAGGCGTTCTCGGTCTCGGTCACCGCGGCCTTCTTCTTGTCCACGTCGAGCTTCGCGGCCTCGAACTCCTGGTGCAGGTCGGCCACCTGCTGGTCGTAGACCTTGGGGTCGAAGTCGGCGGAGGGCTTCTTGCCCTTGGCGACGACGAGCTGGACGCGGGCCTGCTCGACCTTGGCCAACTCCACCGTCACGCGCTTGTTGAGCAGCGCCTCCTGCTCGGCGGCGTACTCGGCCTTGGCCTTGACCACGTTCCTCTTGAGCGCGGCGGCGTCGATCGCCAGGCGGGCGATCTCCACCTTGGTCTCGGCGGGGACGATCTTGTTCTGGTCCTGGGTGGTGACCGCGAAGTCCTTCTCGACCTTGGCGCGGTCGAGCTCGATCTTGGCGGCGTCATACTCGCGGTTGGTGACCTCGATCTCCTTCTGGGTCAAGGACACCTGGTAGCGCGCGACGTACACCTCGTCCTGGGTGTGCAGGACGGCGACCTGAGCGTCGAAGATGCTCCTCTTCTCCTCGACCGGCACGTCGCCCAGGAACTGCCCGTCGATCACGTACTTGAGCCCAGAGCTGCAGCCGGTCGCGAAGACCAGGGCGAGGCAAAGGCCACCAAGGTGCGTCAGTCGCATGACAACCTCACGGTGCTCGGGTGAAACCGCTCGCCCGCTCTGGGCGTGCCGAGAGTCTTAGGCCGAATCCTCGGGGGAGCGCAACCGGTCCAACGTGGAACAGGCCTGCGAATCCATCCGGCGATGGGTGCCCTTCCCTGCACGGTCGTTTATCTGGTTCACGCGCTGGCATTGCGGAGCGGCCGCCGGCGGAGCGTGGAACCTGGCCACGGCCGTCTTCGTGTTCGGCTCGATGCCCGACTCCGCTGTGGCGCAAGGTGATGGAGCCGCGGCTGGCGGCGTGGGAGGCGCAGGAGCCGCCGCCGGAGGAAGGGGAGCCGTTCCGGTGGTGTCCCGAGTCGTGGGGAAAAGTGAAATGGCGCATTCTTCCGGTGGGCAACAACCGGCCGCTTGGAAGGCGGCCACCCGGAGGAACGCGCCATGGGGAAGACTACCAAGAAGGACATCACCGCGAAGGGTGTAT
>DASXVQ010000116.1:0-24220 GCA_036504155.1 Myxococcales bacterium | reverse complement strand
GCGGCGGCCCCGGAAGTCCCGAGGCCGCCGCGACTCGTCGAGAGCGGTCCGCACTACCCGCCATAGCCACCACCCTTCTTGCCGCTCTCTCCACCGGTCTTGCGATCGCTCGCGGTCCCGTCGTCCTTGCCGGCGTTGACGCCGCCCGAGTTGGCGCCCCAGTAGCCGGTGTCGGTGCTGCCGTCGGTCGCCTTGCACGCGCCGTCGTCGCACTCGAGGCCGGCGGCGCAGCCGGGCACGCAGGCCAGAGCGCCCGCACTCGCCTCATCGCCCTTCTTGTTCAGGGCGAGGGTGCCGAAGTGGCGCACCTCGGCGAACGCCATGCCGTCCTGCTCGCTCTCGTGCTCGAGTTGCTTCTCGACCTCGGCCTCGACCTCGACGATCTGGTCGTTCGGCTCGGCTCCCTCGACCTTCACGCGGGCCGGGATGGCGAGCCGGGTCTCGGCCGGCTCGATCTCGAACTCGCGGCGGCCATGCCGCGCCTCGACCTCGCGGATCCCGATCTCGACCTCGGTCTGCAGCGCGCCCGGGGGAACCTGGAGCGTGAGACCGCTTTGCAGCTGCACCACGCCGCCCGCCGGCCCCACCTTCGCGCTGCTCGCCGCACCTCCGCAGCCCACCGCGCCCAGCACCACGACCACCGCTGCCGCCGCCGCCACCATCCGAGCCTTGCGAACCATTGTGTTCCTCCTTGCCGCTTGTCTGTCTGAAGGAACCCCGGACCGCGCTCCCGCGGGACAGCCCACCCTCGCAGGGGGCTAGTGCCCTCCGGAGATGCAGACGCTGAAGCCACAGCTGACGCCCTTGCGCTTGCCCTCGACGCACTGCAGTCCGGCGGCGCACTGCGCGGTGGCGGTGCAGGGCGTGCACGTGCAGGGATCGTCGGCCGCGCAGGCCAGACCGCTTCCGGCATCGGATCCGGCGACTCCGCCGTCGAAGGGCGCGGGAGCGCCGGCGTCGGAGCCGGGAAAGACGACGTCGGCGTCGGCCCCCTCGAGCGGCACGCCGGCCCGGTCCACCAGGGTGTCGCCGCAGGCGCCGAGCAGGAACGCCGCGAGCAGCCAGGGACGCAGCCTCATAGCGCGACTCCCACGAAGAGACAGCCGTCGACGCGGCCCTTCACCGTGGCCGCGCCGTCGAGCCTGAAGACCCGCGCGCTGCCGCCCGCCTGCAGCCCCAGGAGCACCGGGCCGAGGGCGACGCCGGCGTGCACGGCCGGGCCCGCCGCGAACTCGCCGGCGCCGAAGCTCTGGAGGCCGTCCACGCTCTGGGTGTTCCAGGCGTAGCCGAGGTCGACGCCCGCCGAGAGCTTGAAGCGCCCGTCGAAGAACGGATAGAGGACGGCGAGCCCGCCGCCCCACGAGCTGAACGTGTAGCGCAGGCCCTGGTCGTCGCCGCGGGCGGTCAGCCAGTCCGCGCGCAGCCGCAGATCGATCGCGCCGACGCGCACCGTGCCGCCCACGCGCCAGCCGGCGTTCCAGCTCATCCCCGGGAGCGTGCCCAGGCCGATCGACGGGCCGGTGAAGAGCGCGAAGCGGCGCAGCTCCTCGCCGCCCTTGGCCTGGCTCGCCTCGACGCCGGCGATGGACAGGCTCGGGACTCCGCGCTCCTCGCCGCGCGCCAGGTCCAGCTCGGCCTCGCGGTGGAGCGCGCCGCGCCCGGTCTCGACCCGGTAGTGCCCGGCGGGCAGCGCGAGCGTCGTGCCGCCCGGGGCCTCGGCGATCAGCCCGCCGTGCGAGGTGACGCGGAAGGTGCCGTCGGCGGTGCCGGGGAGCGCGAGCTTCGCCTCGGCGCGCCGCAGGTCCGTCAGGACGACGTCGCCGCGGCCCGACATCCGGATGTCGAAGGTGGGGTGCTGCGGGCCCGCGTCGGTCGCGGCGGTGCCGGTCAGCGTCCGCGCCGAGGTGTAGCGGAAGGCCTCCGCCAGGGTCACCCGCCCGTCGCCGTCGGCGTCGGCCGGGCCGCGCAGGGCGGTCTCCAGGTTCACCGTGAAGAAGCTGCCGCCGAGCGCCGCCGACTCCTGGGCGGGCTCGCCGACCGCGGTGGAGGCGATGTAGGCCACGCCCCGGGGGTCGTCGTCGCGGGGCAGAGCGAAGTCGAGTGCCGGCGCGGGGCGCGCGCCCTTGACCTGCGTCAGCGTCCCCGACTCGCAGGCGTCGACGATGATCACCCGGGCGTCCGCCGCGGAGGCGGACATCAGGCCGCGCAGCTCGTCGAAGGCGAGCTTGTCGGGGCCGAGCTCGAGGCCGCCCGCCGACGCGTGGCCGGAGAAGAAGACCACCAGGAAGCTCGGCTCGCCGGCGGCGCGCGCGTCGCGCAGGCGCGCCTCGGCGGCGGCCAGGGCGCCGCGGACCTCGTCGGCGCTGACGCCCTTCAGCAGCCGCACGTCGGCGGGCCGGAACTCGCCCAGCTCGACCAGCGCGCGGGCGAGGCGCTCCGCGTCGCGCTCGGCGAACCAGAGCCGCACGCGCCCGGCGGCGCCCTCGTTGCTGCCCACCACCACCGCCAGACGCGCCGCGGCCGGGCTGGTCGCGGGGAGGAGCGAGACCGCGGCAGCGAGGGCCAGGCGCAGGGCCGGCCTCACGGCCGCTTCTCCAGGAGCAGGCTCGCCTGCGCGGCGCCGGCCGGCGCGCCGCCCAGCGCCTTCACGCGCCGCACGTCGCCGCCGACGGAGGCCTTGGCCGCCGCCTCGAGGCTCGCGAAGGGCCAGGGCTGGGCGGTGCAGACCGCGAAGAGGCGCTCGGGTCCCGCCGAGCCGTCGAGGACCGCGCCGCCGGGCAGGCTCTGCTCGCCGCGAACCTGCGCGCCGCTCGCCCCGTCGACGGGGTAGAGCCGCGAGACCTGGCCGCCGGCGTCGACGGAGACGAGCCACAACCAGCAGGGAGCAGCGGCCCGGACGCGGAAGCGCAGGGCGGCGGTCGCCGGGACCGTCGCGCCGTCTTCGACGGGCTGGCCCGGTCCGCCCGCGGAGGAGGAGGAGGAGAAGGCGGCGAGGACCAGGCCGGCCCCCTTGACGCCCAGGTAGTCCGCCCCCGGAGAGGCGGGCCGCACGATGAGGAAGGCGAGCGCGGCGGCCGCGGCGGCGAAGGCGGGCACGGGGGCCCAGACGAACCACGGGTTGCGACGGCTCGCGCGGGCGGGCGCGCCGGCCTCGAGGACCGCGCCCACGGTGGCCGGCAGCACCTCGCGCCGGAACTCCTCGCCCTCGGCGCGCATCCGCGCCAGCCGCGCCTGGCACTCCGCGCACGAGTCCAAGTGCCCGCTGGCGGGCGTGCGCCCGGGAGCGACCAGGTACGTCTCCAGCGCCAGGTCGGACGGGCAGGTCATGGCTCGCCTCCGCCGAGGAGCTCGCGGGCCCGCTCGAAGAAGCGCTCGAGCTTGCGGGTGACGGTCTTTCGCGACACGCCGAGCTCGGCGGCGACCTCCTGCCGCTCGAGGTCCCGGCCGAAGACGCCCTCGACGATGGCGCGGGTGGTGTCGTCGACGCCCTCGAAGAGCTGCCCGCCCAGCGCGCCCTGGAGCAGGGGCTCGGCAGGAGCCGCGGGCGCGGGGGCCGGCTCGCGCGCCTCGGCCTGGAGCTTGAGGGCCTGGCGGCGGCCGTCACGCAGGTGGTTCAGGCAGTGGTTGGTGGCGACGGCGAAGACGAAGGGCACCGCGGCCACGGGGTCCTTCGAGCGCTCCGGGTGCTGAAGGACCTTCACGAACACCTCCTGCGTCGCGTCGCGGGCCGCCTCGCGGTCGGCGAGGAGCCGCAGGCAGCGGCGGTAGACGACCGGACCCAGCTCTTCGTAGAGGCGAACGAGCTCTCGCTGTTCGTCGCTCACGTGGGCCTCGATCTCCAAGACACTTGAGATGGTTCGCGCGGGACATCGGCATCCGTCGAGCCGTCCCGCCCTCATCGGATGCTTGGAGGCCCTTCCTGTTGCCCCGGCGGCGGGCCGGTGGCCGGCGAAACGGGGCCTGCCCGCGGGATCGGCGCGGGGCCCAAGCCGGCCTAGCCGGTCGCCGCGTCGACGCAGCCGGCGCCGGATGGCGTAACGTGGCGCCCCCATGGAGAGCCTGAACGACACGCTCGACGACGAGCCCGGTCCCGCCCCCGCGCTGGAGCCGGCCGAGGCTGCCCGGCGGATCCGCGAGGCGGTGGCCCGCCGCGCCTCGCTCGCCGACGCCGACTTCCCGGTGCGCCTGTTCGACCGCGGCGCCGACGGCGTCCCGCGCCTGGTCATCGAGCGCTACGGCACCGCCCTGCGCGCGAGCGGCGGCCCGGAGAAGGCGCCACTGCTGCCGGCCCTGCGCGAGGCGCTCGGCGATCCCCCCGAGCTCTTCTACCGCTTCGGCCACCAGGCGATGGGCGGCCCGGACGCCGGCCAGCGCGTGGTCGCCGAGCACGGGCTGCGGTTCGAGGTGGGGCTGCTGCCGCACCGGAACACCGGCCTGTTCCTCGACGCGCGCGACGCCCGGCGCTGGGTCCGCGCCCACGCCGAGGGCAGGCGGATCCTCAACCTCTTCGCCTACACCTGCGCCTTCGGGGTCGCGGCGGCGGCCGGCGGGGCCCGCGCCACCACCAACGTGGACGCCGTGCCGAGCGTGCTGGAGCGGGGCCGGCGCAACTACGAGCTCAACGGCCTGCGCCACGACGGCCGCACCTTCCTGAAGAGCGACGTGCTCGAGGCGCTCAAGCGCTCGCGCAAGTCGAAGGCCGGGTTCGACGGCATCGTGCTGCACGCGCCGCCCCTGGTGACCGGCGGCGATCGCGGCCGGCGCACCGACGGGGTCAAGGACTTCCCGCGGCTGGTGGCCGCCTGCCGGGACGTGCTGGCGCCGGGCGGCTGGCTCCTCGTCGCCTGGACCGCGACCGAGTTCCCGGAGGCGGCGCTGACCGCGGCGGTGGGGCTGGGCGAGCCCAAGGAGCTCATCCGCAGCGGCGAGGACTTCTCGGTGACCGAGCAGCAGCCCGCGCTTCGCGCGCTGGCGTACTTCGCGCCCTGACTCGAGTCGGTCGGCCGGAGTGTCCGCGTGGCTCGACGGCGGCGGAGACCTCCACGCTTCCTCCGGCATCGACCCCGATGCCCGGACCCAAGCGTGGCCGAGAGGGCCCGCCTGCCCACCTGCGCGGCGGGCGCCTTGCCGTGTGCCTGCCGCTTTCGCACGGGCGCTGCGAATTGGCCGGCTCGGTGGCAAACCTTGGGGCGCCCGCCTTCGCTCGGGAGGAATGGAGGGACGCTCATGCGGCTGGCCACGATCTTCGCGAGCGGAGCAGCGCTCGCCGTGAGCCTCACGTTGGGATGCGGCGAAGGAGGAGCAGGCGCTCTGTCGGACGCCGGGCAGCCCTTCGATGCGGGCGGGCCGCCGGACGCTGGGCAGCTCGCCGATGCCGGGCAACTCGCCGATGCCGGGCAGCCCTCGGACGCGGGGCCCGCCCCGGGAACCTGCCCCGTCGGCCAAACGCTCTGCCTTTCGAGCACGGGGTTCTTCCAATGCCAGGACCTGCAAACGAGCCAGGACAACTGCGGCGCCTGCAACGTGCGGTGCCCGTTCGGGAAGGTCTGCCAGTCGGGGTTCTGCGCGCTGCAGGTCGCAACCCCACCCGACGCGGGTCAAGCCGGTGGAACGTGCCGCCCAGGCCAGACGCTCTGCACGTCGTTCGGCGGCTTCTCCGTCTGCCAGGACTTGCAGAACAGCTTCAGCAATTGCGGCGCCTGCGGACACAGCTGCGTCTTCGGCACGCAGTGCCAGTCCGGGGCCTGCTTCCCGGTCGTGAGCCCGTGAGGCGACCGCGGGCCAGGACACGCAGCCGTTGGTTCGATCCTGGGAGCGCCGGCGGCTGAAGCCGCGCCTGAATTTGCGAGGTCCGCCTTCGCGGACCAAGTGGTGACAGACGCAGGGGCGCCGACACGAGGGGCAGAGTCCACTTGGACTTGGGCTCTTGGATTCCCGCCCCCGGCGACCCGTCGCCACCCAGCCCGCGCAGGCGGGCTTGGCAGCATCAGGCGCGACTTCAGTCGCCGGCTTCTTTCATTGCGGCGCAACCCGGAACGAACTTGGGGCGGGTGGTACTAGGGTTCCTTGCGGCAGCTTCGCCCCTTGCCCTTCGCGCACCCGCCGGGGTTTCGCGGCCCGGTCTTCCGGCACATCCCGCACCGGTCGTCGCTGCACCACTGGCAGAAATGGCAGTCGCGGCAGGGATGCTTCTTCGCCCCGCCCTCGTCGGGGACGTAGACCAGCCCCTCGACACCTCTCATCCGCTTGAAGGCCATCGGCTTGCGCGGCTCCTGCCTCTTCTTAGCGAGGTCCGCGCAGCGAAGCCGCAGGTCCGAGCGGCCGGACCCTAAAATCCGCGCGCCGCTCAGGGCGCGCGGACGCGGTCCCGGGAGATGGCCGAGACCGAGCCGTTGCCGCCGATGATGCCGGCCTGGGTGATTCCCCAGGCGCTGCCGGAGCGCATCAGGTTGACCACGACCTTCGCCTCGCCCTTGGGCCCGGTGGCGGTCAGCACGAAGCGCGCCTTGCCGTTCACGCTGTCGGTGGAGGTGATCGAGCCGTCGCGAAGCCAGGCGACCTCCGGCTCGCCGCCGACCGCCTTGCGCACGTCGGCGCTCTGGAGCACGAAGGTCTCGGCGACGTCGCTCTCCTCGGAGCCGATGATCATGAAGAGCATCGCCAGGTAGCCGCCGACGCCCAGCAGCACCACCCCGCCCCCGGCCACCGCCAGCCAGAAGAGCGCGCCGTGCTTCGTGACCTCCAGCGGCTCGCCGCACCGCAAGCACGCCTTGGCCTTCGCCTGCTCGAAGCCACACGATGGACAGCGCACGGGCACCTCCGCGGGAAACCGGAACGAGCCTACCAGGGATGTCCGCGCCGATGGCTGGAGGCCGCGCGGCCGCGATCGGCCGGCGACGGGCTCAGGCCCCGACCAGCGCCAGCCGTGCCGAGCCGTGAACGAGGGTCACCGCGCCCGGGACCTCCGCCTTGGGATTCACGAAGAGCTGCCAGGCCATCCCGTCGTTCAGCATCAGCAGGTGGTACCCGTTGCTGTCCCGGTCGGTGTAGAGGCTGCTGACCGCCATGACGCGCGCCGCGAACGAGCGCAGCTCCTCGAACCCCACCGGCGCCACGCACGCGCCCAGCTTCTGGCGGAACTGCGCCAGGTCGCGGAACGGGAAGCCGTTGGCGGTGAGCAGGCGGTTCTGGTTGGCGATGGTCCGCAGCCGCTCCATCTGCTGCGAGGGCACCTTGTAGAGGTAGCGGACCTTGTCGCCGTCCTTGAGCATGATGCGGTCGCCCAGGTGCAGGTCCATCAGCCCCTTGACCAGGTCGTGCAGCTGCTCGGCGATGAGGTTGGCGAGGATGAAGGCGTTGTGGCGCGTGAGCAGGGCGTAGAGCTTGACCTCGCCCAGCTCCACCTTGCTGATGCCCTTCAGGTTCTGCACGAAGTTCTTGAAGTTGAAGCCGGTCAGGGCCGGGCTGACGTGGCTCACCTCGCAGCGCGCCAGCACCTTCTGCATGGCCCCGAGGTTGTCCTGCGGGAGCTCCGCCTGCAGCTTCCCGATTCCGGGGTCGTCCGGAATCTGGACCATCATCGTGGAGTCGCTCCAGCCCTTCTGTCCTCCGGTCTCGCCGGGGAGCTTCGCTCCGAAGGGATCGGTCTTGGTGGGCCTGGCCGCGCCGGAATCGGCGAACGGCCGGCCTTCGATGGTGGGCCTGGCGGGGGCGAGGACCGCCGGCTTCGCGGCGGCGGCGGGCGCGACTCCGAAGGGATTCGTCCGGATCGGCGGCGCGAGGGCGGGCCCGCGGGCCGGCTGGTTCGCTCCAGTGGGCTTGGCTGCGGCGGGCGCGGGCTTGGTGCTTTCCTTGGTGCCGTCGGTCGGGCGCTTCGTCATGCCGCAATCGTAGCCAAAGGCCGCGCGGTTCGCCCCTACCTCGATGCGAAGCGGTCAGCCGGTCAGCCGGCCGCAGGGCGCCCGCGGCTGACCTCGGCCCGGCACCCGACCGGTCTACAATGCCGGCCCATGCGCCACGCCCCGCTCGCAGGCCTCTCCTGCGTCTGCCCCTGCGCCACCACCGCGCTGTGCTCCTGCTCGACCGAGCCCGAGGGCACGGCGGACGGGAGCCCCCACGGCGCGGCCGACGGCGGCGTGGACGCCGGGGACATCGTCTTCGTGCCGCCCGACGCCGGCGTGCCGCCCGACGCCAGCGACTACGAGGGCCCGTCCATCGTCTACGGCCACAGCTCCGGAACGCTCTACGAGCTCGACCCGACGACCAAGGCGGTCACGGTCGTCGGCGCGTTCTCCGGCTGCAGCGACGTCATCGACCAGGCGCTCGACAAGGACTCGACGCTCTACGCCACCGCGTTCGACGGCCTCTACCGCATCGACGCCGCCAACGCGCAGTGCACGCTGGTCTCCTCGGGCACCTACCCGAACTCGCTCTCGTTCGTCCCCGCCGGCACGTTGGATCCCAACGTCGAGGCGCTGGTCGGCTACAACGGGTCGGACTACGTGCGCATCGACACCACCACCGGCGTCGTCACCATCGTCGGCGCGCTGACCGGCGGCCACTCCTCCAGCGGCGACATCGTCTCGGTCAAGGGCGGCGCCACCTTCCTGACGGTGAAGGGGCCCGGCTGCGACGACTGCCCGATCAAGGTCAACCCCAAGACCGGCGACCTCCTCGAGAACCTGGGATCCATCGGCTACACCGACGTCTTCGGACTGGCCTACTGGGCGGGCAAGGTCTACGGCTTCACCGACGGCGGGAAGATGTTCGAGGTCTCGCCGAAGGCCGGGCTGCCCACCACGATCATCCCGGTACCGAACCCGCCGGTCGGGCCTTCGTTCTGGGGCGCGGGGTCGACGACCTCGGCTCCGGCCGGGCCGAACTAGAGAGCCGCGATGCAGGACCCCCTCGTCAGTGCGGCCGTGGCCCGGTCGGTCGCCTACCTTGGAAGCGCCGAGGCGAGCGCGAGCCTCGCGCGCGACCCGTACTGGCCGAAGTGGGATTCGCCCTGGTGGCACGTCCTGGCGCTGGACGAGGCAAGCGAGATCGGCGCCGTCCCCCGGAGCGCGGCCGAGGCGCTGCTGACGGCGACGAGCCGCCACTACGTGCCCTTCTTCCCCACCCGCGAGTCCGAGCTGCCCGCCGGCAAGGACTGGTACCGCCACGTCATGTGTCACTGCGGCCTGGGCTCGCTCCTGCGCGTGCTGCTCGCCTGCGGTCTCGACGTTGAAGCGCGCCTCCCCTGGTCGAAGGGGTGGTTCGTCCGCTACCAGCTCCCGGACGGCGGCTTCAACTGCGACGAGAAGGCCTACACGCGACCGGTGCCCAAGAGCTCCCTCGTCTCGACCCTGCCGCCGCTGGAGTACCTGCTCGCGCTGGGCAGGCAGCGCCCGCTCGCCGCCGAGGAGATCGCGGTCCTGGATCGCGGTGCGGCGTACCTTCTCCGGCACCGGCTGGTCTGCGCGGACGGCAGCGCGCGGGTCCTGCAGCCCGGCTGGCTCGAGCCGGCGCTTCCGCGCTTCTACGAATACGACGCGCTGCGCGGCCTGGCGTTCGTGGTCCGCTGGGCCGAGCAGCTCCGCCGACCGCTCGCGACGAAGGACCTGGCGCTCGCGCTGGCGGCGCTCGGGCCTCGCTTCTCCGCGGAGGCGCACCCCGCTTCTCGCCGCTGGCACCAGGAGCAGCAGACGCGCGTCGAGGCGCCGCAGGGAGGGGACGCCTGGGGCCCGGTGGGAAGCTTCGCGCTCCTCGAAGCGCTCAACGGATCCGAGGCGACCGGCAGGATCCTCGGGGACCAGCTGCGCGAGGTGCGGCGGGGCCTCGACCGACTTCGGGACGACGGACTGCTGCGCTGACAGCGCCTGAACCCGGGCGCCCTTGTCGTCGCCCAGGACATCCGTCGCCACCTGGTCCGCGAAGGCGGCTCGAGACCTCAGGCGCGGCTTTTGCCGCTTCAGCCCTGCTGTCACCCCACACCTTCAGTCGGCGGAAGGTGGGTAGAACCCGCCCTCCGTGGCGGGGGCGGCCTTTCTCGGCCGCTGGCACGACCAACCGACCGACACGTCCCCGGCACGGAGGCCGGGCTCTACCCATCGCCGCCTCATGCGGGGGAACCGGTGAGAATCTTGGAAGAGATGTGGGGTGACAGCAGCGCTCGCTTCAGCCCCCGGCAAGGCTGCAGTCCGGCAGTGAAGGGGCGCCTTCTGTGACGGGCCGTCCTGCCGTTGCGACCGACCCCGGCGCCCAGCAGTCCATGCAGTCCATCCTTCAGTCCATTCAGTCCATGGACTCGATGGACTGCATGGACTCGATGGACTCGATGGACTCGATGGATTCGATCGACTCGATCGACTTGATCGACTTGAAAAGCCCCGCTGGGCGCCACCGGCTAATTGCCCCGTGAAACAGGTTCCTGGGAGAGATGTGGGGTGCCCAGCAGGCTTTAGCCGCCGGCAGTCCCAACCGGCCTTCTCGAACCCTGTTCGAACTTCCGGATGCTCCTGCTGATGCCGACGACGGCGCAGCTGGCGAGGCGGGGTGGGCCCACCATTCGGCAGACCGAGCGCGCTCGTCACCGCCGGGCGCGGATGACCACCTTGCCGGGGTTGCCGCGGACGCCCGCCGAGCCGTTGCTGCCGTTCGCGCCGTTCGCCCCGCGCATGCCGCTCATCCCCGAGGACAGGTAGGTCGACCGGTTGTCCTGGTAGCAGCTCGTGCCGCTGCCGCCCTGCCCGCCCGCGCCGCCCTGCCCTCCGGTACCGCCCTGGCCTCCCGCGCCGCCGGCGCCGCCCTGGCTGAGCACCATCTGCGCGACCAGGGCCTCCAGCTCGGCCCGGCGCGCCGGCTCGCAGCGCAGCTCGACCTCGACCTCGCCGCCGTCGCCGCCGCGGCCGCCGGGTCCGCCGTTGCCGCCGGGCCCGCCCTGCCCGCCGGCGCTGCCGGACGTGGCCGGCGAGGAGGGGCAGCTGGCGGGCATTCCCGAGTTGCCGGTGGTCCCGTCGCTGCCGTGGTTGCCGGTGCTCCCCGAGGTGCCCTGCCCGCCGAGCGTGACGACGTGGAACGCGGGCGCGTCGCGCAGCTGCACCACCGCCAGGAGCGTCTTCCCGGCGCCCACCTCCTGCGTGGAGAGCACCAGCCGCTCGGGCAGCGCGTCGATCACCACTCGAAGGTCGGGGCCTTTCGCGCCGGCGCGCCCTTGGAGGACCAGGTCCGCCGGCTGCTCGAACCAGAGCGGCAGCTCGACCGAGGTCAGGACGCGCTGCCCGTAGGTGGGCCGCAGCGCGAAGCCGGCGCCGGAGCGGGCGAGCTGCACCGCCGTGTCGATCGCCAGGCCGTCGACGAAGTGGACCACGCCGTCCTCGTCGAGCGCCGCCGCCGGGTTGCCGACCTCGAGCGAGCGCGCGTCCAGGCAGGGCTCGACCGCCAGGTCCGAGGCCGGAGAGCACAGCGTGATGGGAAGGGAGACCCCCACGACGTCGAGGCGCAGCAGGCCCCGCAGATCCAGCGTCGGCAGGACCGCCTGGCCGGGAGCGTCGCCGCGGTGCGAGAGCAGGCTCGTGGTCTGGCGCACCAGGTCCTGCCGCACCAGCACCCCGCGCTCGAGCGCCACCGGCTCGATCCAGCTGCGCTTGAGCGCGGACCCCTGCGGGGCGACCGGGTTGCGCCCCAGCTCCATCACCGCCGCCTCCACCTGCGGCGCACGCTCGCGCACGTCCGGGAACGGCGAGGCCGCCAGGTGCAGGCGGACCCGCCTCCGCCGGGCCTCGTCGCGCAGCGTCCGGGTGGGCAGGCGCGCCGCGAGGCGGGAAAGCAGCGGCTCGTCGACGAGCGAGGAGAGCAGCGCGGCGTCCACCTTCGCCCCGCGCAGCAGCCCCAGGTCCATCTCCACCGTCTCCACGATGGCCGCGCCCAGCGACCGGGCCCGCGGCCGCAGGCGCTTCTGCTCCCGCGCCTGGCGGATGCGCCCGACCAGCCTCGCCAGGTCCGGGCCCGCCGGGCAGTCCAGCGCCTCGGACGGCGGACGCCGGGCGAGGAAGCGGTGCAGCGCCTCGACCCGGTCCGCCACCGCGTCGTCGGCATCCACCCCCGGCAGCTCCGCGGCGATCGCCTCGGCGACGGCGGCGAGCAGCCGCGCCTCCACCGGGTTCGCCGCCTCCGGCCACAGCAGCAGCGCGCAGCGCTCGAAGACCGCGGGGGCCACCCGGCCCTCGACCAGCGCGTCGACCAGGTCCTGCGCCGCGCCCGGGTCCAGGCGCGCGACGTGCCCCGCGGAGTGGTGCGGGTCGCAGACCGAGGGATCGGCGTCGGCCTGGGAGAGGTAGTGCACCAGGACCGGGCCCGGGCTCTGGCGCGCCGAGACCTCCTCCAGGAGCGCCGCGGTGAACGGCAACGGCAGCCGCGAGCAGCCGGGGCAGGCCAGGACGGCCAGCAGCAGCGCGGCGCGCCCGACGATTGGCCTGGTCGCTCGCTCCATGTCCCAAGGGCCTCGGCTCGGCGAGAGGTGCGGCCCGAAGCTAGCACGGAGGCGGACGCATGCGGCCGGCGGGAAGCTGTGCTTCTATTGGCCCGATGCGCCCCCTCGCACCCTGCGGCCTCGCCACCCTGCTGACCCTGCTGACCCTGCTGCCGATGCGGGCGGCCGGGGCGCAAGCCGCCTCCGGCGCCGCCGAGAGGGAGCAGGCGGCCGCGGCCCGCTACGGCCAGGGCGTGGAGCACTTCAAGGCCGGCGACATGCCGGCCGCGCTGGTCGAATTCGAGGCGGCCTACGCCCTCCTCCCGCGCTTCGAGGCCCTCTTCAACATCGCCGTCGCCCACCGCAAGCTCGGGCACTACGCCGCGGCCCACGAGGCCTTCACCCGCTACCTGGCCGACGGCGCGCAGAAGGTGCCCGCCGAGCGCCGGGACCAGGTCGGGGAGGCGCTCGCCGAGCTCGACCGCCACGTGGCCAAGGTGGCCCTGGAGGTCGTGGGCGGCCCGGCCCAGCTCGAGGTCGACGGCAGGAAGATCGGCCCGAGCCCGGTGCCCCTGCAGCACCTGGACGCCGGACGCCACAGCTTCCGCGCCGTGCGCTCCGGCTGCCCGGACGCGCTGGACTCGCGCGAGCTCGCGGCGGGCGAGTCCATCGCCCTGACGCTGCGCCTGGACCCGGTCAAGCCCAGCGGGCCCCCGGCGCGGGTGCGCCTCTCGGTCGAGACCGCGCCGACCGCCGCCGAGCTGCTCCTCGACGACCAGCCGGTGGGCCGGGCCCCGTGGTCCGGGGAGGTCCGGCGCGGCCAGCACCTGCTGCGCGCCGAGCTCGACGGCTTCTTGCCCGCGGCCGTCAAGCTGGACCTGCAGGGCGAGGAGCGCGCGGTGCAGCTGGAGCTCGAGCCGAAGCGCTGGTACCACCACTGGTGGGTCTGGACGGTGGCCGCGGTGGTCGTGGCCGGCGGCGCGACCACGGCCGCCGTGCTCGCCACCCGCTGACCACCGCCCCCGACGATGCCTCCCGAGTCCACCTTCTATCCCCCCGGAACCGAGCTCGCGGGCAAGTACCGGGTCGAGCGGCTGCTCGGCCAGGGCGGGATGGGCGCGGTCTACGTCGCGGAGCACCTGGGCATCAACCGCAAGGTCGCCCTCAAGGTGCTGCTGCCGCAGTTCGCCTTCGACCCCGAGCTGCTGGCGCGCTTCCGCAACGAGGCCCGCGCCGCCTCGGCCATCCACCACGCGGGCATCGTGGAGATGCTCGACGTGGGCACCGGGCCGGCGGGCGAGCCGTTCTTGGTGATGGAGCTGCTGGAGGGCGAGTCGCTGGGCGCGAGGATGCGCCGCGCCGGCGCGCTGGAGCTCGACGTCGCCGCGTGGATCGTCCTGCAGCTGCTCGACGCCGTCGGCGCGGCCCACGCGCAGGGCATCGTCCACCGCGACCTCAAGCCCGACAACGTCTTCCTGGTGGTCAGCCCGCGCACCGCCGTCAAGATCCTGGACTTCGGCATCTCCAAGTTCCACCAGGACGAGGAGCCCTCGCTCACCTCCACCCGGACGGTGCTGGGCACGCCGGCCTACATGGCGCCGGAGCAGGCGCGCAGCGCGCGGGCCGCGGGCCCGGCCGCCGACCTGTACGCCGTCGGCGGCATCCTCTACGAGGCGCTCACCGGCGCGCCGCCCTTCGAAGGCCAGAGCTACAACGAGGTCGTCGCCAAGCTGCTCACCGAGCCGCACCGGCCGCTGGGCGAGGTGCGCCCGGACCTGCCCCCAGCGCTCTCGCAGCTGGTGGACGATCTGCTCGCCAAGGCGCCCCAGAACCGGCCAGCCGACGCCGCCGAGGCGGCCGCACGGCTGCGCTCGGCGCTCGCGTCGGCCGTGGCGACCCCGGACCTGCGCGGCATGGTGGCAGCGGCGCCGGCCGACCTGCTCAGCGACACGATCCCCAAGGGCTCCAGCCCTCCACCGGCGGAACCTTCGGCGGCGGCGTCACCAGCACCCGCGGCGGGCGCGACGACGGAGCGAGAGCCGCCCCGGCGGCGCAGCGCGCTCGTGATCGGCGGGGCCGCCGCCGGAGTCCTCGCCTTGGCGGCGCTCGTCGGCGCAGTGGTGTGGCGGAGCGCGCCTGTCGCGGCCACGGCCATCGCCGCGCTCGACGCCGCAGCGGCGCAGGGCCCCGACAGCGGCGTGGACGCAGGCGAGCAGGCCGACGCCGCCGAGCCCGGGGACGCCGAAGTGAACGGACCCGACGCCTCGCTGGTCGATGCGGGCAGGCCCCGCGGCGTCCGCCACGTCGTCGATCCGATCCGGCCGGTGCGCCGCCCGCTCGCGGCCGACGCTGGCCGGGCGTCGGCTGCCCCGGACGCTGGGCGAAAGACCGGGCGGCTCGAGCCGGACCTGGACAGCAACCCCTACCTCTCGAAGTGACCCGGCGGGTGCGGCCGTCGGAGCTGGCCGTCGCACCCGGGCCCGGCGAGCGTCGGCCCCGAAGGGCGCCCGCGTCCCCGTAAAAGCCGGCGACTGAAGTCGCGCCTGACGTTGCGATGCCCGCCTTCGCGGGCTGCAGTGGCCTCGGGTCGCGAAGTCGGAAACCTGAGATTCAGAAGTGCGAAGACCTGAACCCGGGCGCCCTCCTCCTCGCCCATGACATCCGTCGCCACCTGGTCCGCGAAGGCGGACCTCGATACCTCAGGCGCGGCTTTAGCCGCCGGCAGTCCCAACCGGACTTCTCGATCCCTGATCGAACTTCCGGAGGCTCGTACTAGCGCGCCGACTCGATCCGCTGCCAGAGCCCCTCGGGGCCGAGGAAGGTCAGCACCACCTGCGCCGCGACGACCTGCGTGCCGGTCTTCAACCCGACCTTCGTGCCCGGGGCCAGCCCTTTGCCGTCGACCAGCGTCCCGTTGCGCGAGCCCAGGTCCTCGACCGTCCAGCCGTCCTCCGCCCGGTAGAGGAGGGCGAGGTGCCGGGTCGAGAGCGTCCCGTCGTTGATCGTCAGGTCGCAGCTCTCGTCGCGGCCCAGCGTCTGCTGCGGGCGGCCGCGCTCGAGCACCATGGCCAGCGTTGCGCTCGCCCCGGCCGCGCTGGCGGCGCTGGGGTTCGAGCTGAAGCTGAGCGTCCGCGGCCCGGGTGGAATCCACGCGCCCGGCTCCCAGAGGAGCCAATCCCCCGGGAAGTCCGCGGCGAAGCGCGCCGGGGCTCCCCGGTACCGGGTCGCCAGGGCCGACAGCAGGAAGCTCTTCACGGGTTGGCGCCCACGGCTTGCTCGTGCGCCTCGAGGATCCGCCGAATCTTGACCAGCTCCTGCCCCAGCTCGCGAGCGGAGGGGAAGCGCCGGGCCGGATCCTTCTCGAGCAGGCGGAGGATGACCGCCTCGAGCTCGACGGGGATCTGCGGGTTCTTCAGGCGCGGCGAAGGGGGCGCCTCGGTCGAGTGCGCCATGATCTGGCCCATCAGGTCCGGGTGGGTGAACGGCGGCGTCCCGGTGAACATCATGAAGGCCGTGCCTCCCAGCGCGTAGAGGTCGGCCAGCGGCGTGACGTTGGAGAAGTCCCGGATCTGCTCGGGGGAGATGAAGTCGGGCGTCCCGCACACCGTCCCGGTGACGGTCACGCCGGTGCTCAGCAGCTTCTTGGCGATGCCGAAGTCCATGACCTTCACCACGCCGTCGCCGGTGACGAACAGGTTCTGCGGCTTGACGTCGCGGTGGATGACCCCGTGGTCGTGGGCCACCTGGAGCCCGGCGCACACCTGTTCCAGGTAGCGCAGGCCCTGGACCAGGGGGAAGGTCTTGTTCCCCGCGAGCAGCTGGGCCATGTCGTTGCCGACGAGCAGCTCCATGGAGAGGTATCGCCAGCCCTCGTGGCTCCCGAGGTCGTAGAGCCGGACGATGTTGGGGTGGTTGAGGATCCGCGACAGCGACAGCTCCTGCTTGAAGCGGGTGACGAGGGTCTCGGCCTCGTCCGTCGTCGCCGGCCGGAAGAGCTTGATCGCCACCGACTCCCCGAGCTCCAGGTCGGTCGCCTTGTAGACCGTGGCGGTCCCGCCTTCGCCGAGCAGCGCCTCCAGCCGGTAGCGGTTGGCGATGGTGGTGCCGACCGAGGGGCCCGCGGGGCGCAGCTGCATCGCCAGGGTCGCGCCGGCCTTCGCCCGCGCCGGCTCTGGCGCGGGCGCGGGCGCGGCGGTCTCCCCATCCGCCGCCGCCTCGGCGAGGAGCCGGTTGGTCAGGTCCTGGGTGTCGAACTGGTGCTCGCGCGTCCCGGTGTAGCGGTCGGAGAAGGGCGTCGGCGGCTCGGCGTCGGAGTCCCAGACCTTGCCCTTCCAGTCCTCGGCGGACTGCTGCTCGGGCTCCTCGCCGCGGTACAGCTTGCGGATGCCTCGGAGGATGCCCATCTGCGTGGCGAAGACCCCGGTGACGTGGTTCACGCCCGAGGCGAAGCGCAGCTGGTCGATGAGCGCGATGTCCCGGGGATCGCGCATGGCCACCCACAGGCGGCGCTCCAACAGGCTGATGGGGCAGACCGTCCAGCGCTCGGCCTGCTTGAGCGTGAGAGCGACGGCGGACTCGGGCACGGCCGAGGCCAGCACCTGCTCCTCGCTGAGGTGCGCAATCCCCGTGTGCTCCGAGAGCGCGCGGACGACTTCGATGTCGGTGAGCAGGCCCGCGGCGACGATGGCGTCGGCGAGCTTGGTGTCGGAGGCGGTCGCCTCCGGCTGCTCCTTGATCAGGCGCTCGAGCTTTTCGGCGGGGATGCTGCCGCGCGAGGCGAGGATCTCCCGGAGCCCCTGCTTGTGCTGCCCGCGGCCGGCCGGCGAATCGGTGGCCGGGTTCAAGGACACGGCCCGAGGCGAGAAGGGCAAGGGCGTGACCTGTCCCGCCGGCGGAGGCCGGCCCGCGACGCCAGCGGCCGGAGTCGTGAAGGGCATGGGCGTCGCCTGCCCGGCCAACGGAGGTCGGCTCGCAGCGCCGGCGGCCGGAGGCGTGAACGGCCTGGGCGTCGCCTGCCCGACCAACGGAGATCGGCTCGCGACGCCGGCAGCCGGAGGCGTGAAGGGAATGGGCGTCGCCTGCCCGGCCAACGGAGATCGGCCCGCGACGCCGGCAGCCGGAGGCGTGAAGGGCAAGGGCGTCGCCTGCCCGGCCAACGGAGATCGGCCCGCGGCGCCGGCGGCCGGAGGCGTGAAGGGCATGGGCGTCGCCTGCCCGGCCAACGGCGGTCGGCTCGCGAGTCCGGCGGCCGCCATGGGCGGTGAAGTCGCGGCCCGGCTCATGGGGGGAGGAGCCGCCGGGGCGGCGGCCGCGGGCGGTGGGACCGCGCCGGGGGGAGGCCGCAGCGAGTCGAGGCCATCCTTGGCGACGGCGTCGTCGGGGAAGGCCAGGAAGACGAGGCCGTAGATGGAGCGCGCCAGATGGGGGTTCGTCTGGGCGATGCTCGCGGCGAGCTGGCAGCACGCCGCCGCCTCGGCGCGAGAGGTCGGCATGGTGCCGATGAACCGCGCGACCAGGTCCGACAGGCTGGTGAGGGGCGTACCGAGGGACGCCGCGACCCGCACGGCATGCACGCAGGCCGGCCGGTACCTGGGGGAAGAGGGGGGAACCTGCATCAGCGCGGAGAGGCATTCGTTCTGCGCGCCGGCCTTCTGGAAGCAGACCGCCGCCTCGTAGGGTTGGCGCGCGACCAGGAAGTACTTGGCCGCGTCGAGGTGGCGCCCCAGGGTCACCGCGTGCCGAGCCGCGAGCCCCCAGTCCTGGGCGCGAACGGACGCCTCGAGCGCCTGCACGACGGCGTTCTGACCCAGCGCTGTTGCGGCGTCTTCCATCGGCCCCCGGCTCCCAGGGGCGAGATAATCGTCCAGCCCCCTCGAGACTTCAACCTCGCACTGCGCGTGAGGATCGCCCTGCGGCCCGGCCTCGCTCCCGCCGCAGACGGACCGGGACGGCGACCCCGATCTCTCGAAGCGACCCGCGCCGACACGGACGTGCGCGCCCTGCCCTTCGACGACCGTCATCCGCTGCGCCAGAGAGGTGACCGGACCGGCCTGCCGGTTGACGCTCGGCGGCGGGCCGCCTCATCGTGTTCCCCGGCAAAACGCGAGTCGATGCCCGAGTCCCACTCCGATTGGAGGACCGATGCCTGCTCCTACTCCTGACCCGACGACGTTCTGGAAGAAGTGCAGCGTCTGCAAGAAGCCCATCCCCTTCGGCGGGCCCTACTTGAAGTGCGCCATCTCGACCTGCAACCGGAAGGGCTTCCAGCTCTATTTCTGCTCGGACTCCTGCTGGGATGCTCACAACCCCGACCAGAACCACCGCAAGCCCAGCTACACGGAGCACGTCGCGCCGGCGGCACCGGGCTAGTACGAGCACCCGGAAGTTCGATCGGGGTTCGAGAAGGCCGGTCGGGACTGCCGGCGGCTGAAGCCGCGCCTGACGTTTCGAGGTCCGCCTTCGCGGACCAGGTGTCGACGGATGTCATGGGCGACGACAAGGGCGCCCGAGTTCAGGTCTTCGCACTTCTGAATCTCAGGTTTCCGACTTCGCGACCCGAGGCCGCTGCAGCCCGCGAAGGCGGGCATCGCAAGGTCAGGCGCGACTTCAGTCGCCGGCTTTCACGTTGCGGCACATCCCGGAACGAACTTGGGGCCCGCACGCCGCGCCGCGCCGCGCAGGTCGCGATGCCGCCGAATTCGTCCGCCTGACTGACCTCGGGGACCTCGAGCGTGCCCGAGGCTCCGGGCACGCGATCGAGGATCCGGGAAGCGCGGGTCGCCTACTTCACGCCCCAGTCGAGGATGACCTTCCCGGACTCGCCGCTGCCCATCACCTCGAAGCCCTTGCGGAAGTCGTCGATGGGGAAGCGGTGGGTGATGACCGGGGCGATGTTCAGGCCGCCCTGGATCATCGCGGCCATCTTGTACCAGGTCTCGAACATCTCCCGGCCGTAGATGCCCTTCAGCCGCAGGCCCTTGAAGATCACCTTGCCCCAGTCGATGGCCACGTCCTCGGAGAAGAGGCCGAGCAACGCGATGCGGCCGCCGTTGGCCATCGAGTCGAGCATCGACTTGAAGGCGCTGCCGTTGCCGCTCATCTCCATGCCGACGTCGAAGCCCTCGGTCATGCCCAGCTCGGCCATGACGGTCTTGAGGTTCTCCTTGCTCACGTCCACGGCGCGCGTGGCGCCCATCTTCTTGGCGAGCTCGAGGCGATAGGGGTTCACGTCGGTGATGACCACGTAGCGGGCGCCGCAGAACCGCGAGATGGCCGCCGCCATCGCGCCGATCGGTCCCGCGCCGGTGATCAGCACGTCCTCGCCCACCAGGCCGAAGGAGAGCGCGGTGTGGGCGGCGTTGCCGAAGGGGTCGAAGACCGAGGCCAGCTCGTCGGAGATGCTCTCGGCCACCCGGAAGAGGTTGGTGGCGGGCAGGCTGAGGTACTCGGCGAAGGACCCGGTGCGGTTCACTCCCACGCCCTTGGTGTTGGGGCACAGGTGGCGCTTGCCGGCCTTGCAGTTGCGGCAATGGCCGCAAACGATGTGGCCCTCGCCGGACACCCGGTCGCCGACCTTGTAGCCCTCGACCTCGTCGCCCACCTTCTCGATGCGGCCGACGTACTCGTGGCCCACGGTCATGGGCACCGGGATGGTCTTCTGGCTCCAGGCGTCCCAGTTCCAGATGTGCATGTCGGTGCCGCAGATGGCGGACTTGTGGATGCGGACGAGCACGTCGTTGGGGCCGATGGAAGGCACCGGGACGTCCTCCATCCACAGACCGGGTTCACGCTTGCTCTTGACCAAGGCCTTCATCGACTACCTCCAGGTTCCCGGCGCCGCAGGTGCGACCGGGCGAGAGGGTTGGCAGACCGCCGCATTGTCGCCGGAGCCGCCCGTTGGGTGTGATCTCCGAATCGAGCCCGATCCATCTGCCTGCTCCTGGACCTTCGCCGCTGCTGCGACGTCGACGGCGGTGGCGCGCGCGAGCGCCAGCGGGAGCGGGAGCGGGAGCGGGTCGATGTGTTTGGCGCCCATGGGCTCTCGCATTCTAGTGAGACTCGCGGCGCGAGCGCCCTCCTTCGCGGAACGGTGTCGCCGAAAAGGCTTCAAGTGGCTGGCGCGCTCGTGGCGACGTCGGCCCGGAGCCGACCGTGGCCGAGAGAGAACCCGGGAGCGGTTTCGGTTCGCGGGAAGGTCGAAGGAGCAGCGCCGGTGAGCCGAGCTGCGAGGGCCGGGCGGCCCGATCCCATTCAGCCGGGCAGGGCCGAGGCGAGCTCCCTTACCGCCTTCTCGACGCTCTTCTGCTTCTCCTGCTCGCTGGGTTCGGGCCGGAGATCGGTCCAGACGCTGGCGCTCCACTGGACCGCTCGGCTCGCCCCGTCGATGACCTCGAGGCCCACCCGGACCTGCTCGTAGCGGACGATCGACCCGGTCTCGGCGCCGCTGCCGCCCACGGGCTCGCCGAAGAGCGGCTCCCAGACGCGCTCGTTCACCGAGGGATCGACCGCCTCCACCGAGGTCCGCTCCGTCACCGTCACGCTCGAGCGCACGTAGAAGTCGGCGGTGCTGCTGTCGATGCGCCGGTAGCCCTTGCCCGAGAGCTCCCGGTCGGCGGCGCTTCGAATGGCGGCCGAATCCCCCGAGTCCCCGTCTCCCAGGCACAGCGGGCCGGGCAGCCACGCATAGGTGCGGTAGCCCTCGAGGCGCTTGGAGGCGCCGTGCGCCGTCGACGGCTGGACCGGGACACTCGAGCACGCGGCCAGCGACAGCCCCAACGCCCAGACGATCGCCCTCGCACGCATGCCGCCTCCCCGCTGTGCGCCGCTCTCCGCCCTTACCTAAGCACCGCCGCGCTGCAGGCCGACGCCAACGACCCGCGGGTCGCCGACCTGAGCTGCCGGCACGGTGCGGATCGAGGTGGGGGGCAGCGGGGAGCTTCATGGCCGGGCAGGCGAGACAGGCGCAATCTCGGTCCGGAGATTCCGCCGGCCCGGAGGGTCACGGCCCCTCGCGCCGCCGCGCCGACCGGCACGGGACCGGCCGTTCCGAGCCCTGGATGCCCCGCTTGCAGCCAACGGCGCCCCCTCCGAATCACGGGCTGCACGGCTTCCTCGACTCGCAGGCCATGCCGGGCAAGAAGCCTTGAGCCGGCTCCGAGAACCTTCACGCGCGTGAAGGTTCTCGGCGGCTCGCGGCTCCTGATCGGTAACCCCTCGATTTTCCTCGAGGCCGTTCGTCCAACCTTGCGATTTCACTGGAGACGCCTCGAGCGCCCGCATCATTAATCTGTCGCCAGGGGATCCCAGGAGGACCTTCACGCGCGTGAAGGTTCGCCGGCGGGCTCCGAGCCTCCGGCAGCAAGCGTGTTCTCGGTTCCTTGAATCGGCCGTTCGGACGCGCACAAGGTCTTGTCCCTGCGGCGGCCTCCATTTTGGACGCCGCGCCTCCCGAAGTGATCGTCCAGCGGTTGGACACGGTTACTGGCCTGCACTGTGCTCGGTGCTGCTCGTCTCCGAGCGGCGCCGTATCTCCTTTCTCGGTCGCACCCATCGCCCTGTTTGCCGCCGAGAGGCCCGCCAAGCGCTCCCGACCCGCGAGCCGACCCTCGGCCGCGTCTGCAGCGCCAGCGTTACGGATGCCGCCGAACTGGTGGTGCGCGCCGACTGCGGCGGCACGTTCGCGGGAGGCACCGGCAGCCAGCTCTACGGATGGAACTGGGGCGAGTCGGCGGGCGGCCTGGCGAGGATCGGGGCGGGCGGGTGGTTGCAGCTGGGGCCGGCGGCGGCCAACGCCGTCGCGGTCGGAGCGTCCCAGCCGTACCTCCCCGCGCCTCCCGCGGCGCGCCTGACCTTCTCCGCGGCGGACGAAGCGGAGGCGAGGCGCTACCTCGTCGAGGGCCCGGCCGTCGCCGCCTTCCAGTGCCGGCAGGCAGGCGCCGCCGGGATGGGCACGGGCGGGGTGGCGATGGACTACGTCGAGGTCCGCGTGCGGTACGAGTGCCTCAAGCAGGGCGAGCCCTGCGTCGAGCTCTCCGACTGCTGCTCCGAGGTCTGCACGGATGGGCGGTGCGGGCCCTGAGCGGACGATGATCCTTGCGGGGCGTCAGTCCGGAGCGGGATGGGTCGAGGCCGTCGAAGTCGGAAAGGTGCGGGAAGGCGAAGCGCTGCGGACCGGTGGGCGGGCCCTGGTGAACTTCAGCGGGGCAAAGGCCAGGCCGAGGCGCTCGCGGGTGGCGCGGTTCTTCTCGGGCTCGCGGACGAGCTCGACGACCTTGCGCTTGCCGCCGCAGGCGCAGTCGAGGACCTCGAGGCCGTGGACCTTGCGCATCGGGTCGGCCCAGCGGACCCATTTCGGCGGGCTCAGGGCAGGCTTCGCGCTCGTCCTCCACGGCTTCGGCGAGCAAGCAGTCGGGGCTGGGCGGCAGGACGCCTGACTGGGTGTTCTTGGTCTTGAAAGACGCGCTACTTCTTGCAGCCCTCTACGGCCTTATCGAGTCAGTTCACGTTTTCTCTGCCGGTCACGCTGGCGATGCCGGCCCGTACTGCCTCACGGCGGCGAGGCGCTCATCTCCCCATTTCTGAGCGAGCCTACGCAGCTCCCCGAGGAAATCGAGCCGCCTGCCCTCAAGGATATCGTAGGCCGACTCCCATCGTTGGTACTCAGCCCGCAGCTCGCGCTCCGAGAAGAAATCCTCATCGCTTAGAGTTGTACGGGCTCCGGGAACACGAAGAGTCAGCTCGAGCCCTGCGCACTCAATCGCGCTCCACATTGCGAGCTCGCAGGGCTCCATTCCTCCTGTGTCTGCAACGGCTACAGCATTCTCGAAGGCGTTCAGCGCCCACGTCATCATCTCAGTCGGGATGCTGCCATCCTCCTCGAAGCCTGGGCACTCAGCATCAAATCGTCTTTTGAGCTTGTCGATGGCCCCGAACGCCTCCTTCGTCGCTGCACATGCCCATAGACGCTCCATTTCCTTCGTCAGGTCTACGAGATGAATCTTGTGCATCCGCCCGTACTCCGTACGAAGCGGCAGCAAACTCTGCGCGCAGGACGAAGAGAAGGCCACGCGGCCCCTTGCATCTAGATGCAGGAGCTTCTTTCTCCATTCGGTCCGGAGCGAATCAACGGAAAGGTCCACCATTCCGGCCCTCGTGCGGTCACTGCGGGTCCTTGTCCTATGCCAGGCCGACGATGCCAAACCACGGAGCAAGGGGCCCGCCTTGCCCCATGGGGCTCGATCTTTGAAGTCCTTGCGCAATTTCACTAAGACTGGCGCTTGTGTATCGCGGATACCGAATCGCTCCCCACGCGCCTAGGAAAAGCGAAGCTGGAAATCCCAGTGAGAAACGGTAGCCCAGGTGGTGGTGAAGGCCGGTTTCGCAAGGTCAGTCGGCGAGGCCCGATGCCGGGCCGCCCCTCGAACTGGGAGTGAGGATAGACGATTGCGAGGCGCGGCCACCAGGGAGGGTCGGGACGGCGGGTTGGTCAGTGAAGGAGGACGCGCGCGCAGACCCGCGGGGCGTCAGTCCGGAGCGAGAGGGTCGAGGCCACGCCTGTCCGTTAGTAACGGACAAGCCAACTTGCCGGACAGCCGCCGGGTCCCGGTCAGCCATGCGCCTAGGAAGAATGGTAACCGTTCACCGATTGTCGGGCAGGAGCGACGGCGGCTGAATGCGTAGGAGACGGGCCTGATAGGCGGCCGTGACGAACTCGAGGACGTTGCGGTTCTGCTGCCGCAAGGTGGCAATCGTCGTAAGGATGCGCTCGAC
>DASXVQ010000115.1:0-22006 GCA_036504155.1 Myxococcales bacterium | reverse complement strand
TTCGAACTCGGGCAGGGTCTTCGGGAAGTCCTCGGGAATCTCCACGACGCAGCTCTCAATCCGGCCCCTTCACCCAAGTCCTAGACTAGGCCCTGGCCCCGACATTCCCTTGCCACTGAGCCAACCGGATCCCTCCATATAAAGGATGCGGGCCCGCTTCCGGAAAGCGCAGGAGTGACGGCGGGTTGCGACTATCGGTTTTCCCGCCCCTCCAGAAAGCCAAGGAACTGCGGAGGGTTGCCGAAGGGCCTTTGCGGCGGAAGCGGGTGCTAGGCTGGCGCCTTCGCTTCTTCGATTCCTGGGGGTGGCCGATGCTGCGCGCGGACGTGATCGTCGGGGCCCTGTGGGGCGACGAGGGCAAGGGCAAGTTCGTGGGCTACGTGGGCCACGACCATGATGACGCCGTGCCGCGGGTCAACGCCTCGACCAACGCCGGGCACTGCGGCAACGACGGCCAGACGATCCCGCACTGGTCGCGCAAGCCAAGCCCAAGCTGACGGAGCGGCCCGGCTGGACGCAGGACCTGCGAGGTGTCCGCGAGTGGTCGGCGCTGCCGGAGGCCGCGCGCGCGTACTTGAAGGCGGTCCAGGCCCCGTGGCCCAACCGCGTCGTTTCCGTCGGCACCGGGCCCGGAAACCTCGACCGCGTCGAGGTCCCGGGCTGAGTGAGGCGTCTCAGCGCCCGGCGGCCGGAGGATCCACGGCGGGGCGCGGCGGCGAACCCGCGGCGGCCGGGGCCCGGAGCTGCTTGAGCGCCTCCGAGCCCAGCAGGCACGCCACGCCGGCTCCGAGCGCCACTGCGAGGTCCGCGGGGTCGACCGGGGCGAAGTGGAACAGGCTGCGCGCCTGCGGCAACGCGAGCACCAGGGCCAGCATCAACGCCGAGCCGCCGACCACGTAGCGCAGCGCGGCGTTGGGGACCCGGAACATGCGCCAGAAGGGGCGGGTCCAGGAGCGGTTGGAGAGGATGATGCCCAGCGCGCAAACGACCAGCGTCGCGAAGGCCAGCGCCCGGGCGGCGTCCGGACCGTGGGCCGCCTTGCCGTAGAGGAAGATCGCCAGGCACGCGGCGAGGGCCGCCACGCCCTGCGCCGCCGCCAGCCCCAGCGCCTTCGCCGAGAAGAGCGGCTCGCGCGGGTCCCGAGGCGGCCTCGCCATCACCGTGGGCTCGGCCTCCTCGGACTCGAAGATGAGGGTGCACGACGGGTCGATCACCAGCTCCAGGAAGACGATGTGCACCGGCAGCAGCAACAGCGGCCAGCCGGGGAAGAACACCGGGATCACCGACAGGCCGGCGATGGGGATGTGCACCGCCACCACGAAGGCGATGGCCTTGCGGATGTTGTCGAAGATGCGCCGCCCCAGCCGCACCGCCGCCACGATGGAGGAGAAGTCGTCGTCCAGCAGCACCAGCGCCGCCGCCTCGCGGGCCACGTCGGTGCCGCGCCCGCCCATGGCGATGCCGATGTGCGCCGCCTTGAGCGCCGGGGCGTCGTTGACCCCGTCGCCGGTCATCGCCACCACCTCGCCGCGCGCCTTGAAGGCCTCGACGATCTTCAGCTTCTGCTCGGGCACCACCCGCGCGAAGACGCTCACCGCGGCCAGCCGGTCGCGCAGCGCCTCGGTGCTCAGGGTCTCCAGCTCCGGCCCGGTGATCACCAGGTCCGGCGAGGCCAGCCCCGCCTGCCGCGCGATGGACTGCGCCGTGGCCGGGTAGTCGCCGGTGATCATCACCACGCGGATCCCGGCCGCCTGGCACTCCTGGACCGCGGCGGGCACGGTCAGGCGCAGCGGGTCCTCGAGCCCCACCAGGCCGTCGAACGACAGGGACAGGTCGGCGTGGGCCTGGGGCAGCGCCGCCTCGCTCGCCGCGCTGCCGCGGGCGACGCCCAGCACCCGGAGCCCGCGGGCGGCCAGCGCCGCCACCTGCGCGTCCAGCGCCGCGCCGCGCTCGGGCGAGAGCCGGCACAGCCGCGCCACCGCCTCGGGCGCGCCCTTGCAGAAGAGCTGCACGGCGTCCGAGCCGGGCGAGGTGAAGGCCTGGGTCACCGCCAGCAGCGACGGGGAGAGCGGGAACTCGTGGACCAGGTCTCGTCCGGAGAACGGCTGGGCCCCGGGCTCCAGCAGCGCGAGCGCGGAGTGAATCGCCCGCTCCATCGGGTCGAACGGATCCTGCTTGCTCGCCAGCACCGCCGCGCGCGCCACCTCGAGGAACGGCGCCGGGAGGCCGGGCCTGCCGCCCGCGAGCTCGCGCTCCTCGCTGCCCACGACCAGGCGCGCCACGGTCATCTGGTTCTGGGTCAGCGTCCCGGTCTTGTCGACGCAGAGCACGGTGGCCGAGCCCAGCGTCTCCACCGCGGGCATCCGCCGCGTCAGCACCCGGCTCTTGGAGATCCGCCAGGCGCCGAGCGCCAGGAAGACCGTGAGCACCACCGGGAACTCCTCGGGCAGCGTGGCCATGGCCATGGCGATGCCCGCCAGCAGCCCCTGCTTCCAGACGTCCGCCGAGCCGCCGCGGGCCAGCGCGTAGACCAGCACCACCAGGGTGCACAGGCCCAGGCCCACCGCGGCGAAGCGCTTCACCAGCCTTCCGGTCTCGGCCTGCAGCGGAGTCTGCTGGGCCTCGATGGTGTGCAGCGCCTTGCCGATCTTGCCCAGCTCGGTCGCGAAGCCGGTGGAGACGACCTCCGCCGTCCCCTGGCCGCCGGTCACCAGCGTCCCGGAGAACAGGGAGGGCAGGTCGTCGCCGCCCGGGCGGTCGAGCGCGGTGGCGGACGGGGAGGCGTGCTTGCGCACCGGCACCGACTCGCCGGTCAGCAGCGACTCGTCCGCCGAGAGGTGCGCGCCCTCGCGCAGGAGCGCGTCGGCCGGCACCCGGTCGCCCTCGGCCAGGACGAGCAGGTCGCCGCGGACCACCTCGCGCCCGGCGATGCGCCGGCGCTCGCCGTCGCGGATCACCAGGGCCCGCGGGCTCGACAGGTCGCGCAGGGCGTCCAGGGCGCGCTCGGTGCGGCGCTCCTGGACGATGGTGATGGTCATGACCACGAAGACGAAGCACAGCAGGAGCACCGCGTCGCCGGGCTCGCCCATGGCCAGGTAGAGCCCGCCGGCCGCCAGGAGCATCAGGAACATCGGCTCCTTGACCACCTCCAGCGCGATGGCGAGCACGCCGCGCGGCTTCTGCGAGGGCAGCTCGTTGGGGCCTTCGGCGGCCAGGCGGCGGGCCGCCTCCGCCTCGGTGAGCCCGAGGCGGGCGGGGTGCTCCGTGGGCAGCGACGACATGACGGACTCCTCGAGGTGGGCGGGCTAACGGATGTTGGAGATGGCGTTCTTGACGTGTCGTGGCGCACTTTGAGCACGTTGGAGATGACCGAGTGCTTCGGGTTGGCCAGGTCCTGCTGGAGTTTCAGGTACTGCATGTTCGAGGCTTGCTGCGCGGCGAGCAGGGCGAGCGCCTGGGAGTGGGCGTCGCCGGGCGGAGCGGCGGTGGAGCCGCCCACGGCCCGCTGCTGCAGACGCTGCTGGAAGGCGCTGGGGTCGGCGGTCGAGGGAGCGGTGCGGGAAGAGGACGGCGCGGTGAGGGGGAGAGGGACGTCGATGCGCAGGGGACTCATGGGGCGACCTGTGGCGAAGGGTCCGCGCGGCGTGCGGCCGGGCGTGGGACGACGGACTCCGCTCGCGGCGCGCAGGTGGACGGCGGCCTACGCGGCGAGCGCTTCGCTCTCAGGCCCTGGGGACGTGGAGGATCTCGTCGGGGTGCGCGGACGCAGGCGGCAGCCGATCGTCGGGGCGCCAACGATGAACCCGCGTGCCCTCGGACGAGAGCGCGACGTCCTGGACGACCTCTTCCTCGTGCTCCGCCTGTGCCTCGACGCTGGCGCTCTCGGCGCTGCAGGTGATCTCAGGCGGCGCATGGAAAACCGTCGCCGAGAGCTGCGCCAGGAAGGCGAGCCCCACGATGAACAGCGTGGCGAGCGAGCGGTGGATCATCGGGAGCATTGTACCCGGCCTGCTCCCAACCCAGGTGTAGCGAGCTAGAACCCGGTCAGGTCGTCCTCGCCGGCGAGGGGCGTGGTGGCGAGCGCGGACGACCGAGGTTCAGAAGAGCTCGTAGCCCAGGACGAGTGCGACGTCCGCGAACAGCCCGTTGCCCGGGAAGGCCGCTAAATGTCCCTGCAGGCCGACGGAGAAACCCTGGCGTCGAGAATGGTTCCCGGGAAATGCGGCGCCGATCCGAAGTACGCCACCGCCGCCCACCGGACCCGATGCAATGGGCTGGCCTCCGAACAAGCCAACAAAGAGCGAAGGGCCGAGGGCGATCTGGAGCCTATGTCTCAGGGTGACCTCGAAGACGGCGCTGCTGGCGTGGATCTGCGTCGAGTAGTTGGGCTGGCCGTACGTGCAACCCGATCTGCTACTCCCTCCCCCAAAGGAAAAAGTGGTGTAGCTAGCGCAGACCTTCGTGGTCAGCCCAAGGATGGCCGAGCCTTGGTAATAGACAGCGAGGTTCTCGGTCAGTTGGGCGCCGAGGCGCAGGTGCAAGGCGGCTTCGACGATTCCCTCGAGGTCGCGACTCTTTCCCGGTGACTGCACCCAGCCCAGAGGCGACAAGCCGAGGTTGACGCCGAACCGAACGCGGGGCACCGGGGTGGCCTGCTCGGGGACCTCGGGCGGCCGATTCGGCAGAGCCTCGAAGGCGCGTGGCCTCCTGATCTTTCGCTTCCCGACCAGGAATACCTGGTCACCTTCGGCCCTCACCTTCACGTTCTGCTCGTACTCTCCGTCATCGACTTGGAGTCGGTGCTTGCCCGGCGCGAGCCTCACCTCGCAGGGCGTCTGGCGCTTCTCGCCCGTTTCGAAGGTGATGAAGTGCACCTCGCCCGCGAGATCGGCCCCGAACCAGACGAGAACGCCGGTCTCGAAGTAGGGCGACGTTTCGACCGGCAATGTGGGCGGAGGCGCGATGGGCGGCGGAGGAGGTGGCAGCTCAGCCTGTTCCGCGGACCTCCCAAGCTCGGCGGCCTGCTGCGCAGACGCGACGACGGGCATGAGCAGCGCCAAGGCGATGGCGGTCAGGACGGTCTTCACGGTCGGGCCCCCTCTCGCTGCGCTTGGTCTGATCAGCCTGAAGGTCGCGCCAACCAAAGAGCCATCGCTTGCCACCAAGGCGCCGCGGGTCATGGAAGCCCTCCGGCTGTGGGCAGAGCAGTGACCATGCCAAGCCTGCGACCGCGGCCGGGCGACGGCGAAGCGGGCGAGTCCGTGTGCCAGGCTTGGCGCAGGCTCATGCCGCACGTGGCGCACGCGCCGCTTCGAGGGCCTGCGGGTCCGGCCGATCAGAACCCGGTCAGGTCGTCCCCACCGGCGAGGATCTGGTAGCTCCCGTTGCCGTCCATGTCGTCCTCCCACCCGGCGACGAGCCTTCCGCCCGAACCGAACCCCACGGCCGGCAGGCGCTGCTGCCCCGAGGCGAGGCGGTTGAGCGTGAACTCGGCCTTCCTCTGCACCCCGGTGGGCGAGAACGCCCGCGCGCGGATCTGGTAGGTGCCGTTGGCGTCCGCGTCGTCCTGCCAGCCGATGACGAAGGAGCCGTCCGGCGCCATGCCGATCGTCGGGTTGAGGTGCTGCCCGCCCAGGACGAGGTGCGCCGGGAAGTCGGCGATGCGCTGGGTGCCGGCGGGCTCGAAGCCGCGCGCCAGGATGTTGTAGTTGCCGTCGGCGTCCTGGTCGTCCTGCCAGGCCACCACGAAGCCGCCGAGGGCGTCCGCGGCCACCACCGGCTTGCGCTGCTGGCCGGTGGAGACCGAGTTCACCGTGGCTCGCGCCCAGCGCGGCGCGCCGTCGGCGGCGAAGCCCCGCGCGTGGATCTGGTAGCTGCCGTTGCCGTCCGAGTCGTCCTCCCAGGCGACGACGAAGGAGCCGTCCGCGGCCATGGCCACCGAGGGCTTGGCGCGCATGCCCAGCGCGTCGTCGTGCGCCGAGCGGTCGGCGAAGCTCTGGGTGCCGGCGGCGGTGAAGCCGCGCAGGCGGACCTGGAACTTGCCGTCGCCGTCCTGGTCGTCCTCGTAGGCCACGACGAAGCGGCCGTCGGGCGCCATGGCCAGCGCCGGGCTGCGCTGCTGGCCGGCGGCGGTGGCGTTGACGGTCAGGGTGGCGAAGCGCTCGGCGCCGTCGGCGGCGAAGCCCCGCGCGTAGATCTGGAAGCTGCCGTTGGCGTCGCTGTCGTCCTCCCAGGCCACCGCGAAGCGGCCGTCGCCCGCGACGCCAATCGAAGGCAGCCGCTGCTGGCCCGCGGTGACCGCGTTGGCCGCCTTCTGCGCGAAGGACTGGCAGCCGCCCGGGGAGAAGCCGCGGACCATGATGTCGTGCATGCCCGCGCCGTCCGCGCTCGACGAGTCGTCCTCCCAGGCCATCACGAAGCCGCCCGCGGCGGTCAGCCCCAGCACCGGGGCCAGTTGGTCGCCGGCTCCCGCGGAGTTGGCGGTCAGGTCGGTGAACGCCAGGAGGCCGCCGTCGTCGCGCACGTCGTTGGAGCTGGTCGCCAGGTCGTAGGCGAAGTCGAACTGGTGGTCGATCGCGGCGGGCGAGGAGGGGTAGTCGTTGCAGAAGAACGCCGGTTTGCCGCCGGGGAAGAAGGACGTGTTGCCGTCCTCGACGGTGAAGGTGCGCGCGTAGACCCGGTTCTCCAGCGGCTTGAAGACCAGCTCGCGCATCCAGCCGTTGCCGGTGTAGGTGCCGGCCTGGCAGTGGTTGGTGCAGGCCGCGGCGCTGGAGAGCGTGCAGGCCGCCTCCATCTGGTAGTCGGTCAGGATCTTGTGGATGGTCTGGCCGGGGATGGCGGTGGCGAACTTGTGCTCCGAGTCGTTGACGTGCCCGCTGAGCATGAGGAAGACGTTGCTGTGCCGGCGCGCCAGCTCGTCCCAGATGGTCTGGCCGTTGCCGCCGGGCACCAGGTAGTCGACGTTGGGGCAGTTGGAGTCGAAGCCGCCGCCGCTGGTCTGGATGCAGTGGCTGGCGATGATGATCCGGCGGTCGGGGTGCGCGGCGATGACGTTCTCCGCCCAGCACAGCGGCTCCTTGCGCGGGCCGTACTCCAGGCTGAGGACCATGAACTTCATCGGCCCGACCTCGAAGAGCGTGTAGTTGTTCTCGTTGCCCGAGCCGTAGTGGCCGCCGTACCAGGTCTTGCCCGCGAAGCGGGTGGGCCCGAACCAGGTGTTGAACTGGGTGTCGCCGCGCGCCCAGTCGCTGCCGGCGACCATGTAGTCGTGGTTGCCGGGCAGCATCGAGTAGGGGATGCCGGCGGCGTCGAGCTTCTTGTGCGCGCCGTCGGCGATGGGCCACTGCGAGTCCTGGTTGGAGCCGGTCACGTCGCCCAGGTGGATCACGAACTTGATGTTGTTCGTGGCGCGGTGGTCGACGATCCACTGCGTCTGCTTGTAGTAGGTGTTCGAGGCGCCCGCGGTCTGCTTGCTCGTGTAGTACTGCGTGTCGGGCAGCAGGACGACGGAGAAGGGGTCGCAGTAGGCGCCGCAGGCGGGCCCGGCATCGGGACCAGCACCCCCGGCGTCCGGACGGATCGCGCCGGCATCAGGCGGAGTCAGGGCGCCGCCGTCGCGCCCGATGAGGGTCCCGCCGTCCTCTTCGAAGATGACGCCTCCGTCAATCGCGGGCGCGGTCCCTGAGTCGGGCGGGATCGCGGTGGCGTCGGGCGCGTTGACGCACGTGCCGCCGGAGCAGACCTGCCCGAGCAGGCAGTCGCCCTCGGTCTTGCAGCCGACCGCCGCGGGATCGCCCGGGCAGCCCGCGAGGCCGAGCAGGACCAGGGCACCGAGCGGCGCCCACCGAGGCCTGGCGCGGAGGGATGGAGTCATGGCGAGGCCTCGTGCGGGCAAGGGGGTCGGCGGCCCCGATGATAGCGCGGCGGCCGCCACGCCCGGCGGGGCTTGCCGGGAGGCCGTCCGAGCCGTCACGATGCGCCGTGGCCAGGGGGTTCTCTTCGATGATCACGTGTTTCGGCGAGCCGCTGCTCGACGTCTTCGCTTCGCCGGTGGGCGCCACCTTCGAGGACGCGGAGGTCTTCGTCCCCAAGCCCGGCGGCGCGCCGCTCAACGTGGCGATGGTGCTGGGCCGCGCCGGCGTGCCCACGCGCTTCGTCGGCGCCGTGGGGGCCGACCCGCTCGGCGATCGGATCGTCCGGGGGCTGCGCTCGGCGGGAGTCGACCCCAGCGGCATGGCGCGCTCGAGCCGCAAGACCGGGATGGTCTTCATCCAGGTCGGGCTCGACGGTTCGCGCTCCTTCCTGGGCTATGCGGAGAGCGGCGCGGAGTACGACTTCTCGCCCGCGGATTTCGACCGGGCCCGCCCGGAGCCGCTGGAGGGAGCCTCCTGGCTGGTCGTGGGGAGCGGCTCGCTCACCCGCGAGCCCATGGTCTCGGCGCTCCGGCACGTGGTGGGCCGCGCGCAGCAGCGGGGCGTGCCGATCGCGGTGGACCTGAACGTCCGGGCGCCGCTGTGGTCGAGCCGCGAGGCGATGATCGAAGGCTGCCGGTGGCTGGCGGGCCAGGCCGCGGTGCTGCGCGCCAGCGAAGAGGACCTGGTGGCGCTCGGGCTCGCCCCGACGCTCGCCAGCCTGCGGGAGCTGAACGCGCAGGCCCCGGTGGTCCTGACGCAGGGTGCCCGAGGCGCGGCGGCGCTGGTCGGCAAGCTGGAGCTGCGCTGCGAGTCGCCGAAGGTGAAGGTGGTCGACACCACCGGCGCCGGCGACGCGTTCACCGCCGGGCTCGTCGCGCACCTGTTCAAGTGCGGCTCGGACCCCGGGGTCGAGCGGTGGCGCGAGGCCCTCGCCTGCGCCTGCCGGTTCGGCGCGCACTGCTGCACCGCCCTGGGCTGCTCCGAGGCCTTCGCGGTCAGCCCCATCCGCTGCGTGCACGAGGTGCGGCCATGATCGTCCCGTCGGTCGACGTCCTGGAGGGGCGCGCGGTCCAGCTGGTGGGCGGCGAGCCCGGTGCGCCGGGCGCGCTGGACCTGGGCGACCCGATGGCGCTGGCGGAGAAGCTCAGCGTCGCCGGGGAGATCGCCATCGTGGACCTCGGCGCCGCGCTGGGCACCGGCGACGACGAGGCGCTCATCGCCAGCCTCGTGAAGCGCTTTCCGGCGCGCGTGGGCGGCGGCATCCGCAGCGTGGAGAAGGCGATGCGGCTGCTCGACGCCGGGGCCACCAAGGTCATCCTCGGCACGGCGGCGACGCCGGAGCTCCTCTCCCGGCTGCCCAAGGAGCGGTGCATCGCGGCGCTCGACGAGTCGGGCGGCCACGTGGTGACGCACGGCTGGCAGCAGCAGACCGAGCTGACCGTCGAGCAGGGGATGGCCAGGCTCGCGCCGCACGTCTCCGGCTTCCTGGTGACCAGCGTCGACCGCGAGGGCCGCGAGCAGGGGCTGGACCAGAACCTGCTGCTGCGGCTGGCCAGGTACCGCGAGATGGACGTGACCATCGCCGGGGGCATCACCTCGGCCGCCGAGATCCGCGTCGCCGACCAGCACGGGTTCGACGCGCAGGTGGGGATGGCCTTCCACACCGGCAAGCTGCTGCTCGCGGACGCCATCGCCGCGCCGCTCAAGCCGTCGGACCGGCCCGACGGGCTGTGGCCCACGCTGGTCGTGGACGTGCACGGAATCGCGCTGGGGCTCGCCTACTCCAACCGCGAGAGCCTGCGGAAGGCGGTCGAGACGCGGCGCGGCGTCTACTGGTCGCGCCAGCGCGGGCTGTGGATCAAGGGAGAGTCCTCCGGAGACCGGCAGGACCTGCTCGGAGTGGCGCTCGACTGCGACCGCGACACGCTGCGCTTCACGGTGCGCCAGCACGGCCGCGGCTTCTGCCACGAGGGGTGGGAGACCTGCTTCGGCGACCGCATCGGCATCCCCGCGGAAGGGCGCCGGGTGGAGGAGCGGCTGAAGACGGTGGCCGACGCGAAGCCGGGCGGCTCGTACACGCACCGCTTGCTGTCGGACCCGGCGCTGCTGCGCTCCAAGCTGATCGAGGAGGCCGGAGAGCTGGCGGACGCGAAGAGCGCAGAGCACGCCGCCGAGGAGTTCGCGGACGTCGTCTACTTCTCGCTCGTGCGGCTGCTGCAGGCCGGGGGAACGCTCGAGGAGGTGGAGCGGATCCTCGAGCAGCGCGCGCGGCGGGTGACGCGGCGGCCGGGGGACGCGAAGCCGGGGTGATTGCGGCAAGAGAGCCGGGGGACGAACCGCCGGAGGGACGAACCGCCGGGGGGACGAACCGCCGGGGGGACGAACCGCCCGGGGGGACGAACCGCCGGGGGCTGAAGCGCCCCGGCTCGATTTGGGAAGCCGGCTGAAGCCGGCTGTTGCGACACCCGGGATTGCGGCGACTCGCAAGCCCGCGCAGCGGGCTTCCTCCCAGATTCGATCTCGGTCCACGAAGAGCCGGGGCGCTTCAGCCCCCGGCGGCTTCGCGCCGGCGACGCGGTCGGCGACGGCTCCGCGGCCAGTAATCATCCGCGGACCGGCGCCGCCCGAGTCGTGCTGTAGTCTCGCTTCAACGCCTGAAACACGGGAAGGCCAGACGATGGCGCGCACGCTGTTCATCGGGACCACGAACCCGGGCAAGCTCGGGGAGTTCGTGGCGCTGCTCGGGCCGCTGGGCCTGACGGTGAAGGTCGCCAGGAGCGCGGACGAGGTGGAGGAGCCCAGCACCGACCTCCTCGACGGCTTCGCCGAGAACGCGCGGATCAAGGCCCTGGCCTACGCCAGGATCTCCGGCGGCGTGACGCTGGCCGAGGACTCCGGGCTCGCGGTCGCCGCGCTCGGCGGCTTGCCGGGCATCTACTCGGCGCGCTTCGCGGACGTCGACCTGGCGGCGAAGAAGGTGCTGAAGGACTCCTGCCGCCCGCGCGAGGTGATGGACCCGCTCAACAACCAGCGGCTGCTCGAGTGCATGAAGGGCTTCGAGCAGCCGCGGCGCGCGGCGCTGTTCCGCACCGCCGCCGTGCTGGCCACCGCCTCAGCCCGAGCCGGTCGAGGGGCCGAGGTGCTCTTCAGCGCCACCGCCGAGAGCCACGGCTGGATCGCACAGGAGGCGCGCGGGGACAGGGGCTTCGGCTACGACCCGGTCTTCGTGGGCCAGGACACCTTCGGCAAGACCTACGCGGAGATCGACCCGGTCCGGAAGAACCTCAAGTCGCACCGCAAGCGCGTCATGGACGAGCTGTTCTTCTGGCTCTCGAAGCACACGGACGTCTTCGACCGATGATCGTCATCGACGGCAACGACGGGACCGGCAAGAGCACGCTGGTCAAGGCGCTGGACGCGTTGGGCCTGCTGGTGAAGGACCGCGGCCTGCCCACCAAGGCGAGCGACGACGGCGTGCCGCCGCGCGAGACCTGGCCCAAGGGCGAGCGCTACCTCATCCTCGACGTGCCGGTGGAGGTCAGCCGGCAGCGGCTGGCGGCGGCGGGCAAGGACCTCACCGAGCGCTACCACACCGTGGAGGACCTCACCTTCTACCGGGAGCGCTACCTCGGCGTGGCCAAGGGCTTCGGCGTCGAGGCGATCGATTCCAGCGGGCCCATCGAGCAGACCGTGGCGTGGGCGCTGAAGCAGCTGGGGCTGTCCGGGCCGATGCGCGTCGGCGTGCCCAAGGGGCGGCTGCTGCCGGCGGTCTCGGAGGTCCTGAAGCGCGCGGGCGTGGACTTCGCCGCGTTGGCGCCGCGGCAGCTCGCGATTACCGTTGGCGGCATCCGCTACTACCTGCTCAAGCCGCGGTCGATCCCGCAGCTGGTGGCGCTGGGCTTCCTGGACGCCGGGTTCTGCGGCCGCGACCTGGTGCTGGAGAGCGGCTACGACGAGCGGCTGGAGGTCTTCCACGACCTCGGCATCCAGAAGGTGCAGCTGTGCGTCGGGGCGGCGAGCGCGGACATCGTGAACCGGCCGCCCGACCGCCCCGTGGCCATCGCCACCGAGTTCCCGCACCTCGCCTCGCGCTGGGCGTTCGGCAAGAACCTGAGCCACATCATCCTGTCGAGCTGGGGCTCGACCGAGGCGTGGGTGCCGGACCTCGCGGACGTCATCGTGGACGTCGTGGAGACCGGCGAGACGATGAAGGCCAATGGGCTGGTGTTGCTGGAGACGCTGCTGGAGAGCACCACGGTCCTGATCCAGCGCACGAACGGGATCCTGGAGCACACGAAGATCGGCCAGGCCATTCGAGGCGGAGGCGCGGCATGAGAGCCGACTGGGACCGGATGAGCGAAGAGGAGTTCCTGAAGCTGCCGCTCGTCGTCGAAGGCGAGAGCAAGCACATCCGGCTGCTGGAGCCGGGGGTGGTGCTCATCAAGCTCAAGCCGACCATCTACTCGTTCACGCAGAACCGCGCCGGCGTGGTTCCGGGCTCGGACCTGCTGCGGCTGAAGGCCACCAAGATCTTCCTGGAGGTGCTGCGCCGGGCCGACATCCCGCACGCGTACCAGGAGGTCGGCGAGCGCTACATCCTGAGCGAGCTCGTGGAGAAGCCGCCGCCGATCGAGATCGTCGTGAAGGCCTTCCACTCCGGGACGAGCAAGCACCGCTACTTCGGGATGGCCGGCACTCCGGTGCGGCCGAGCCACCCGTTCTTCGCCGGCAAGACCTTCGGGCCCGAGGACGGCTACCCGGCGCCCATCGTGCGCTTCGACTGGCGCAACCCGATGAAGCACCCCAAGACCGGCGAGCGGCTGGCGGACGAGGTCTTGGGCGACGAGATGGCGGACTGGTTCATCGACGTGGCCGAGGCGCGGATCACCGCGCGGCGAGTGCAGAAGGCCGTGCAGGACTTCCTCGGCGTGCGCGACGTCGTGCTCTACGACCTGTGCCTGTTCATCACCGAGGACGGCAAGAAGGTCTACGGGGAGATCAGCCAGGACTGCGGGCGGTTCCGGCACTTCGACCTGGGGAGCCTGGACAAGGACGTGTGGAGGGCGGGAGGGAGCTCGGAGCAGGTGCTGGAGAAGTGGCAGACGCTGCTGGATGTGATCAGCAAGTAGGCAGAAGGCCAGTGGAGGCAGGCCTCCGCGCCTGCCTGCATCTTCTTGCTCACCCCTCTTCTGAGCTGGCCGATGCCTCCCCAGTAGCTACTCCCCGCCCAGCAACCCATCCTTCTTCGCCAGCTCCCGCAGCCGGTCCTTGAGCCGCTCCAACTTCTTGCGCAGCGCGGCCTCCCGCCTCTTGCGCTCCGCCGCGTCCGCTTCCTCGTCGTGGAGGATGACGGCAATCTCCGCCCACGGCAGCCCGCGGTCGATGCGCAGGCTCAACAGCGCCTGCTCCTCCGGGCTCAAGCTCTCGCGCAGCGCGCGCAGCCGGTCCTTCACGTCGGTGCGCAGGAATGGCTGCGTCGCCGTCCGCACCTGTGCCGCAATCCCGCTCAGCGGCCCGGCCTCCGACAGCGGCGCCTGCCTGCGCGCTCGCGGGCTGCGCAGGTGCTCGAAGCAGATGCGCCGCATCACCACGAAGGCCCAGGTCCGGAAGGAAGACTCGCGGCGGAAGCTCGGCAAGCCCGCCCAGATCTTCTCGCAGGCCTCGCCGAAGGCGTCCTCGGCCGCGTCCGGCGAGCGCAGCATCGCCGCCGCGAAGCGCAAGAGCTCCGAGCCGTAGGCGTTCAGCCCGAGCTTCGCCGCCTCGGTCAGGTCCCCGGCGGCCAGGCGCTCGCGGATGGATGCCTCGACCGGATTCTCGGGTGCGCTCTCGCTCTCCATCGGCAGGGGACGCTACCACGCCGCTGCGGATAAGCTTCCGCCCCGATGCCCGACGGTCCCGACAGCTCGGAGAAGTTCGACGCGCTGCTGCGCGACCTGGCGCGCGGCCCGAGCCAGCCCGCCGCCGAGCCCGCCACCGCGTTGGTGGGCAAGTCCCTGGGCCACTACCAGATCGTCTCGGTGCTGGGGCAGGGCGGCCTGGGCACGGTCTTCCTCGCCGAGGACACCAAGCTCCTGCGCAAGGTCGCCCTCAAGCTCGTGCGCCCCGGCGCCGGCGTCCTCCCGGAGCGCGAGGCGGTGTTGCAGGAGGCCCGCGCCGCCGCCGCGGTCATCCACCCCAACGTCGCCTCCGTCTACGGCGTCGAGGAGCACGACGGCCGCACCGTCCTCGTCATGGAGTTCGTGCCCGGGCAGACGCTGCGCACGCTCGTCCCGCCTGGCGGGATGCCCTGGCGAGAGGCCTGGCGCCACGCCGAGCAGATCGCCCGGGGCCTCAGGCACGCCCACTCGCTGGGCATCGTCCACCGCGACCTCAAGCCCGACAACGTGATGGTCACCGCCGACGGCACCGCGCGCATCCTCGACTTCGGCCTGGCCCACCGCGAGGGCGGCCCCGGCGCCGCGCCCGCGGGGACGCCCCGCTACATGGCGCCCGAGCTCGACGCCGGCGCCCATGCCGACCGCCGCTCGGACGTCTTCTCCTTCGGCGTGATGCTGCACGAGCTCCTGACCGGCTCACCCGCGAAGGCAGGCGATCCCGCGCCGCGCAAGGTCCCCGGCGCGCTCGGCCGCTTGGTCGCGCGCTGCCTGGAGGCGGATCCGAGTCGCCGCCCGCAGGATGCCGCCGAGCTCGCCGCCGCGCTCGAGCAGTGCTCGCCCGCGCGGGCCCGCTGGCTGCATCTCAGCCGCGCCGCCGCCGCTGCGCTCCTCGCGATTGGCGCCGCGGTGCTCGCCTGGGCCTTCGGCGTCGGCGCTCCCAGGCCCGCCCGCGTCACGCAGGTCACGCACAACTCGGTGGAGGCGCCGGTGTCTCAGGCCGCGCTCGCGCCGGATGGCCGCCAGGTGGCCTTCGTCGACACCCGCGGGCTGCTGCTGCTCGATCTCGCGACGCAGGAGGAGCGTCAGCTCCTGCCCGGCCCGGAGGTCGATCTCTTCTCGATCCTCTCCTGGTTCGCCGACGGGCGACTGCTGGTGCGCCTGCGCGAGCACGCCGGCATCGCGCAGCTGGTGGCCCTGGATTCAGCAGGGAAGCCGCAGCCGCTCGGCGCGCCCGACGCCTGGCGCTTCGCGGCGCCGTCGCCGGACGGCTCGCGGATGGCGTACGTGCGCTCGCTGGCAGGCGGCAAGGCCGAGGTCGGGATCTTCGAGCTGGCGCACCCGGAGCAGCTGCGGCCGCTCTTCCACGCCGAGGGCGAGGAGCGGATCTTCTCGCACCTGGCCTGGTCTCCCGACGGCGCTCGGCTGCTATTCGGCAGGTACCTGGGACGCTTCGACGTCCGCGACGCCTCGCTGCTCGTCGCCGACGTCGCCTCCGGGAAGACGCGGACGGTACTGCGCTCGGCGGCGCTCCACCAGCAGTCGTACACCGCGGCGTTCACCTGGATCTCGAACCGGACGCTCGCCTGGGCTGGGGCGCCTCGCCTGGGCGACCTCCAGGAGCTGCACTCGCTCGAGATCCCGGACGAGGGGACGGCGGAGGGTCCCGGTCCGGTGCTGGCGGCGTTCCACCGGCCGGTCATCGATCACCTGGGCTGCAGCGGGGGCGGAAAGCGCTTCGCCTTCGTCGGGCTCTCCAAGCAGGCGGACGTGTGGTTGGGGCGTCTCGAGGCGAACGCGCTGGCCGAGCCGCACCGCCTGACCTTGAGCGACCGCGACGAGTGGCCCTCGGACTGGTCCGGGGACGACCGCGAGCTGCTGGTGCTGGCGGAGGGCGAGCGCGGCTACGCGGCGGCGCGAGTCCCGGCCGCCGGCGGCGTGACCACCCCGCTGATCTCGTCCGACGGTTGGTCCACCTGGCCGGTCCTCTCGGCCGGCGGGACGGTGCTGTTCTGGCGCCTCGACCCGGCATCGCCCAGCCCTCGCGCCGACCTCTGGCGCCTCGATCCTTCCGGCGCCGCCGCCGCGACGACGCTCTTCGTCGACCCGGGCGGGATGGAGGGCGCGGGCCGGCCGCCGCCTCGCCAGTCGTGGGTGCGCTGCGCCGCGAGCCGGTGCGTCTTGGCCCGGCAGCAGGGCGAAGGCGTGACGCTCGAGGAGCTGGGGGCCGACGCCGGGCTGCGCCCGCTCGGCGGGGCCATCGACGTGCCGTGGACCCGCGGGTTCGCGCTCGCGCCGGACGGGGAGAAGGTCGCGATCGCGGACCAGGCGCGCAGGCGGCTGGTCATCGCCGGGCTCGACGGCAAGGTCCTGCAGGAGCTGCGTCCGGAGCTGGGCGTGGTGCAGTTCGCCTCGTGGATGCCGGACGGGACCGCGCTGGTGGTGTCGACCCTGGGCGGGGCGCGCTACTCCACGCTGGAGCGCTGGGGCCTCGACGGCTCGAAGACGATGCTGCTCGCCAACGAGTGGGCCTGGCTGACGCACCCGCTGGTCTCGCACGACGGGCGGTCGCTGGCGTTCGCGGCCACGCCGTTCCACGGCAACGTCTGGACCCTGGAGCCGTGAGGTGAGCGGGCGCGACCGGAAGATCGCCTGGGCGGTGGTGGCGCTGGCGTGCCTGCTCGCGTGCGTCCCGCTGGGGCGCATGGCCCGCACCCGCCTGCGCGCGATGAAGTTCGATCCCGCCTCGGGCCAGACGCCCCCGGAGGCGGGATTCTTGACCGGCACGATGGAGTTCACGCTCCCGCCGGCGGCCTGGGACGCGGGCACCGGCAGCCTCGTCGCGCACGGGGGCCGCACGCTCATCCTCACCGCTGTCCATCTCCTCGGCCCCGCCGGAGGCTACGGGCGACAGCTCACCGGCACCGAGGTGGCGCAGGTCACCCACGCCGCCTTCACCGACCAGCTCACCGGAAAGACCTACGAGTCCACCAAGCCGCTCGTCATCCCCGGCGTGGCGCCCATGGGCGGCGGCCTCGACGGCGCCGCGCACGACCTGGCGGCCTTCGTGGTCGACGGGCCGGCGATGGGCTGGACGCTCTCGGACGCGGTCGCGCCGGTGGGCGCCAAGCTGCAGGTCGCGTTCGGCAAGGACGTCCACGAGGTCGAGGTGGTCGAGTCCAGCCCCACGCACCTCCTCTACGTCGGCAACGTCCCCGGTCCCGGCAGCAGCGGAGCGCTGGTCCTCGACCGCGACCGGCGGGTGGTCGGCCTGCACACCGGGTTCTGCCGCTGGAAGGGCGAGCCCTGCGGCCAGGCCAACCCGAGCGTGAGCATCCTGTCGGACCTGCAGACCGCGTCCGACGCCGAAGCCGCCCGCTAGCGGTCGCTGTACACTGACTGTCGGGAGGGCGCCATGCTCCGAGTCCAGATCGTCTCGATCGTCTTGTCGCTCGTTTTCGCCTCAGGCCTGGGCTGCCTCAGCGCCGTCGAGGACCGGCCCGAGGGAACGGCCATCCCGGATGGAAGCTCGGCGGTAGTCCTGCCCGACGGCGGTTCGTCCCTTCCCGACGTGGGCCCATCGCGGCCCGACAGCGGGTCCTCGCACCCCGACGGAGGCCCGTTCCTGGGACCAGGGCTCTTGCCGGGGGCGCCGGCGCCCGGGACCTTCATGTGGCAGGGCCTGCAGGAGTCGTTCGTGACCGCGCAGGGTGTCCCCTGCCGCGGGCGGGTGACGATTGCCATGGGCGACCGCGCGCTCTGCTTCGTCGCCGCCGACGACTCGATGCGCTGCGCCGGGAAGATCTACAAGACGAACTACGGGACGACCTTCGCCGCCACCGGGCAGACCGGGGTCGATCAGATCACCCTCTCGCTGACGGCCAACAGCGAGGACGGCAACGGCATCTGCATCCACCGCACCGACCGGACCATCCACTGCATGGGGTCCGGCTCGTGGACCAACACCCACGGCCAGTTTGGCGTCGGCGACACCGCGGGGCACGAGACCTTCGTGCAGTGGGGCGGGCGGGGCGGACTGGTCGCGCTCGCGACGGGGACCTGGGACCAGATGTGCGCTCTCGACGAATCGGGCGTGGTCCTCTGTTCCGGGTTCGGGTTCGGGTCGACCCCGGTGGCGCAGCCGGGGACCGGCCATCGCAGCCTCTGGGTCACCACCTTCGGCAATGTGTCGGCAGACGACGGAGCGGTCCTGCGCGCAGGCGCCGGCAGGTCCGAGTGCCAGGTGACCGCCACCGGACTCACCTGCCCGCGCCACTCGATCGTCCGTTCGGGAATCGTCGACGGAAACGAGACCCAGCCGATGGCGGAGCCCAACTTCGGTCAAGACGTCTGCGCCCTCGACGATCGGGGCACCGTCCGGTGCGATCGGAGCAGCGACTACCCGGTCGAGGAGTACACGACCGAGCAGCGCTTCTCCCTGCGCCCGGTCCTGGCTCTCGCGGTGAACCCGTACACGAACAGCCTGTGCGCGGTTTACGACGACGGCTCCCTGGCCTGCGTGGGCAGGAACGACCAGGGCAAGCTCGGCTCCGGGAACACGCAGGACCTCGCCGTGGAGACGGTGGTCGCGCCGCCGGGGACCGTGCGCGTCGATTGCCGCTGACGGCCTCTGCAGCGGTCACGCGCGGCCTGGGAAGCAGCCGGCCAGGAGGGCGTTGCCGGCGAGGGCGACGGTTCGCCTGGCGCCCCCCCGCCTCAGAAGCTCGTCCCGTCGAAGGCGAACACGAGCCACAGCGGCTCCGCGGTGTCCGGGCCGATGACGATGGCGCCGTCGTCGTTGGCCGCGCCGCCCTGGTTGCGGTGGATGAGATGCGCACTCGAGGGTCGGTCCTTGCTGGTGGCGTAGATGCTGATGCGGTCGCCGAGGTTCAGGCGCGCGGAGACCAGCTCCACCAGTTCGGTCATCGCGTGCGGAGTGAAGGCGTCGACGTGGGCGCCGAGGTCGCCCGGGTAGTCGACGGAGGCGCCGGGGTGCCAGCCCTCGGACCACGGATCGCCCTGTAGCGCGTGCGGCGTCTCCAGGTACTTGAGGCGGGTGTCGGTGCCGTTGCGGCCGTCGGAGACCACGTTCACCACCATCCGGTAGGCCTCGCCGGCGACCTGGACCTGGATGACCAGGTGGTCGCTGTTCGGGATGGGGCACTGCGAGTCGGTGGGCTTGACGATCGCCAGCACGGTGCCGTCCAGGCGGCCGAAGGCGTTGGTGAGCGAGGCGCCGAAGGTCGAGGCGCAGCTCGCGGCCTTGTCCACCGGGACCGCGGCGTCGGGGCCGGCGGGCAGCGCCGCGTCGGGAGGCTCGGAGGCGTCGGGGGCCTCGGTCGGCCCGGCGTCCGGCGCGGGGACGGGATCGGTCGCTGCGCCGCAGCTCGCGGCGAGAGCGGCAGCCGCGAAGAGGCTGGCGAAGAGCAGGGGAGAGAGCCGCAGCGTTTTCATCGTCGTCCTCGAAGGCGAAGGCCTGGCACACGGATGGACGGGGCAGGACGAGGATGTGACGCGGCGGCGGGGACGAATGGCCAACGGCCTGCAATCGCAGCTCTTTCGCGACGGGCCGTCCGGCGATGTCGGACCCGGCTGCTACGGTGCCGCCCGCGAATCCGGCACTTCCGCCGGTCGCGAAGCGAGAGGGGGGCACATGCAGGTGAAGGGCGAGGTGTCGGGGAACGTGTCGATGCGCGTGGACTCCAAGCCGGGCAGGCGGGCAGGGCTTGCACCGGGGCGGCATCCGGAACAGGTTGCAGGCCAGTTCGCGCTGCCGCTGCCGCGCACGACGACGGGTGAAGACTTGGCCGAGCAGACCCTGGAATCCCTCCTCTCCGAGCGCTTCGGCTTCCGGGCCTTCCGTCCGGGGCAGCGCGAGGTCCTGGCCGCGCTGCGCGAGCACGGCGCGGCGCTGGCGGTCTTCCCCACCGGGGCCGGCAAGTCGCTGTGCTACCAGCTGCCGGCGCTCACCTTTCCGGGCCTGACCCTGGTCGTCTCGCCGCTCATCGCACTGATGAAGGACCAGCTCGACTTCCTGGCCAGCCGCGGCGTGCCGGCCTCGCGGCTCGACTCGTCGCTGCCCGAGGAAGAGTCGCGCCGCGCGGTCGAGCGGGTCCGCTCGGGCGAGCTCAAGCTGCTCTTCGTGGCCCCCGAGCGCTTCAACAACGAGCGCTTCCTGTCGCTCTTGCGCGAGTGCCGCATCTCGCTCTTCGCGGTGGACGAGGCGCACTGCATCTCGGAGTGGGGCCACAACTTCCGCCCCGACTACCTCAAGCTCGCCCAGCTCGCGAAGGACCTGAAGGTCGAGCGGATCCTGGCGCTGACCGCCACCGCCACGCCGACGGTGGTGGAGAGCATCTGCAAGGGCTTCGGCATCCCGCGCGAGGCCGCGGTGGTCACCGGCTTCTACCGCCCAAATCTGGAGATGCTCACCATGCCGGTCACCGCCGGCGGGCGCGACCAGGCGCTGCTCGACCGGCTGCGGACGCGGCCCGCGGGCACCACCATCGTCTACGTCACGCTGCAGAAGACCGCCGAGCGCGTCGCCAAGCTGCTCGCGTCGGCGGAGATCCCGGCGCGCGCCTACCACGCGGGGATGGAGAGCGAGGAGCGCACCGCGGTGCAGGACTGGTGGCGCGAGGGCCGCGACCGCGTGGTCGTGGCGACCATCGCCTTCGGCATGGGCATCGACAAGGCCGACGTGCGCTACGTCTACCACTACAACCTGCCCAAGAGCCTGGAGTCCTACAGCCAGGAGATCGGCCGGGCGGGGCGCGACGGGGCGCCGTCGATCGTCGAGGTGCTCTGCTGCGCCGACGACGTGCCGGTCCTGGAGAACTTCGCCTACGGCGACACGCCGACCGAGACCGCGCTGCGCGGGCTGGTGGACGAGGTGCTGGGCGCCGGGCAGGCCTTCGACGTCAGCCAGTTCGAGCTCTCGTCGCGCTTCGACCTGCGGCCGCTGGTGCTGCGGACCGCGCTGACCTACCTCGAGCTGCTCGGCGCGCTGCGGCAGGGCACGCCGTACTACGCCGGCTACCAGTTCAAGGAGATCGAGAAGCTCGCGAGGATCGTCGGCCGCTTCCCCGGGGAGCGCGGCCAGTTCCTGCAGAGGGTCTTCGAGAAGTGCAAGGCGGGGCGCATCTGGTACTCGCTCGACGCGGCGGAGGTCGCGGCGGCGCTGGGCGAGCCGCGGCAGCGCGTGGTGAAGGCGCTGGAGTACGTGGCGGAGCAGGGGTGGATCGAGCTGAAGGCCTCCGAGGTCCGGCAGCGCTACACCCGCCTGCGCGAGACGGAGGACGCCAGCGCGCTGACCGCGGAGCTGATGAAGCGGTTCCTCTCTCGCGAGGCGCAGGAGACCATCCGGCTGCAGCAGGTGCTCTCGCTGCTCACCCACGACGGCTGCCAGGTGCATGCGCTGGTGCGCCACTTCGGCGAGGAGCGGCCGGGGCTGTGCGGCCACTGCAGCTGGTGCCAGACGCGCCAGGTGCAGAGCCTGCCCTCGTCGCGGACCGCGGCTGCGCTGCCCGCGGGGCTCGACCTCGGCAAGCTCACGGAGCTGCGCGGCAAGTGGAAGAAGGCGCTCGCCGAGCCCCGGCAGGTCGCGCGGTTCCTGTGCGGCCTCTCCAGCCCGGCGCTGTCGGCGGCGAAGCTGGGCAAGCACGAGCTGTTCGGGGCTTGGGAGGAGCGCCGCTTCGGCGACGTGCTGGCCTGGTGCGAGGCCAGGACCGGGTCTGGCGCCACGTCACCCTGATGATCGTTGCGGGCTGCTTCCAGGAATTCGAGGAAGTACGGGTAGTTGGCGGCCGGGGTCTGGAAGGCGCCCGAAAAGCCTGGTGATGACCGCGGGTTGCGGGGCCGGGTGCCGATGGGTGCTCGAGTCGGCTGACCGCAGTGGGCTCGGCCTGGACGACTTCTACTTCGGGCTGGGCAACAGCTTCTAACCTTCGCTGCGCGGCGCACCTGGCGCGCGCCGGGTTGCTCGGATTCCGCCCACCCCCAGCAACGCGGCGACTGGGCACATAAGGGGAAGGACTCCGCAGGTCGTTTCCCCGGGGCACCGCGTCGTCGCCGAATTCATCTTCGGGCTTGGCAACAGCTTCTGACCTTCGCTTCGCTGCGCACGCTAGCTCACACCGGGATGCTCGGATTCCCCCGACCCGCAGCAACACGGCGACTGGGCCCTCGAGGGGAAGGACCCAATGCGGCGGGGAGGGCATG